>NZ_CP019936.1:1302575-2000150 GCF_002009425.1 Thiosocius teredinicola | reverse complement strand
CTGTCGGTGCTGCAACAGTATGAGCCGGCATCCATGCGGGTGATCGGCACACTCAGCTCTCTGTATCCCAAACATGAACCGGACTCATACGACCTACTCCGCTACGACCTGCTGAGCGAGCAACAGAAGCAGGTCATTGCCCGCTACCTTCACGCGCTGCCCACCCTCTTGCCGCTAAACTGGCAGGACAGCAAGATCGTCGAACGGGCTTTGAGAAACCACTGGAAGCAGTTCCTGCCTTGAGTCAAGATTGCGGTCAGCCGCTGGTAACACCGAGCGGCGTGCCCAGGGGAGTTCGCGGCCAGTTGCGGTAGGCTGTGACACATCACGGGATGTGCGTTTGGGAGGATAAGAACAATGAACGAGTTGGACGTTTTCGTCAGTGTCGGTGGGACAGCAACCGATAAACAGGAGGCCTTCGTTCGCGCCGTCGAAGACCGGCTTCGCAGCGAAGGGCTGGTACCGCACACCGTCGGACGCAATACCTTCAGCTCCGATGCCCCACTGAAGACCGTCACCGAGCTGATGGATAAGTGCTCCGGCACAGTAGTCATCGCGCTCGAACGCATGTACTTCGCCGAAGGATTCGACAAACGCGGTGGCGAAAAACAAAAAGCGCTCTCCGACGTAAAACTGGCAACCCCTTGGAATCAGATCGAGGCCGCCATGGCCTATTCGCATGATCATCCGCTGCTGATGGTCGTCGAAGAGGGGCTTAAAAGCGAGGGCCTGCTCGAGCGTGGTTACGACTGGTACGTCCAGTGGGTTCAGCTCGATACCGCATCGCTGAACTCGGTCGAGTTCAACGGCGTGCTGGCAAGTTGGAAGTCAAAGATCTCCGAGTCGCACAAGCAGAAACAAGAACGCAAAAGCCCGTCAGCTGAGATCGACCCCACACAGCTCACGATAGGCCAACTCATCAGCGGCCTGAAACCGGCCCAGTTGTGGAGCATCCTGGTAATACTTGGTGGGCTGATCGCAGGATCTTTTGCACTGGGTGCGAAGCTGATTGGGGGGACGTGACCCACAATCGGGTTCCAGTATGGTAGTAGGGTCTTCATCGCCAAAGACCAAATGGCTTCGCGGTCGGGCACTCGTGCACTGCGCTCCAGGCTTCACTACTACCCCCGCCCTCCCGGCTCAAACCGTTCTCTGCCGACAATTAGCCAGTGCTCGAGACTTAGGCGAAAACGCAAGGTTGTAGCACCTTCGCCGACCGATACCCAACGACTCGGCAACTTGACACTCGGGCGAACCGAGTAGAGACTCCCGTCCATTCTCCGTATTACCGCGGCTGCACGCTGGTACAAGTATGGAGAATGAAATGTTCAATAATCGTACGCGGGCATGGCGTAGGCACCAGAATGCGCGATTCGCCCAGAAGAGATCAAAAGCGGTTGGTTGCGGCGACGGCCCCAAGGGCAAGTACGTAAAAACCCGGCCGTTTCCGGTCTACCGACCGATGTGGGCGCAGCATCTACCGAAAAAATGGAAGCACCTTGCCGGCCGCTCAAGCAAGGTTAGACGTGCGTCGCATCTGGGCACGGCCTATCCGAAAAAATACATGGAAGAATATCAATATTCTGTTTGTATGCAGCCGGAATCAATGGCGTAGTCCGACGGCAGAAAAGATTTGGAGAAACCGACCTGGCATTTCTGTCAGGTCGGCCGGCACCAGCCCGTCTGCGCATCGTCGAATCACGTCTGCCGACATTGCATGGGCGGATCTGATCTGCGTAATGGAAGAGAAGCACCGCCAGCGGCTGGTAAGTGCGTTCCCTGATCGCTGCCGTTTTGCACGGATCGTCGTTTTGGATATTCCAGACGACTACCGATTTATGGATCCCGAGCTGGTGGAAATTCTCAACGACGCGGTGGCACCGCTTGTTGAAAGTAGTCGTTGACTAGTCGGTTGCGGCACCGTGCCGGCTCGCGTAGCACCGCAACCGAAGGAATCAGTAGCGATGCCTGCGGGCACTTCTTGCAGGTGTCACCAACATTCCTATACCCAAGCTCAATAGCACGAGGGTTCCCGGCAATGGAACTTCGGACGGCGCCAAAGCTACGAAATAGTTCCAGCGGCCCGACGCAACCTGAGTAGCAGCGTTCAAGTCGGTTGTACTCAACCAAGCGCCTTCCGACCGCGAGCCAATCGCCAGCACCCCGTTCGCCGACAGGTCGATATCCGTAAGGCTGTCGTTCAGCTGCAAGCTATCGATCAATGTACCGTCAGACGCCAAATGAGCCACCAAACCGTCCCAGGTCGCGACGAAAAAATCGCCGAGGCCGTCTACTGCGAGTGCACGGACGTCCCCACCTGCCGCTGCCAACGACACCGAACCCAACAGGTTCAGACCCGTCGGGTCATACGCATAAGCGATACCACCTTCCAGCAGCCACAGGTTTCCATCGAGCCCCAAGTTCAGGTCAATTGCCTGAATACCGGAAGCGAATCCAACACTGGTCCCGAGAGCGGTATCGAAAACAACGCCGCCAGAAGCAGATTTGCCGGCAGTTGACATATTGGTCACGAAAACCCTGTCACCTAACGTCGCGATGCCGCCGTAGCTGATGTTGTTGATCGTACTCCAACCGGTATGAGTTACATGTGTCCAGGTGTCCGCCGCAGAATCGTAAGTAGACAGGTACGGATCGAATGTTCCGTTGAACACATGGACGTTACCGTTGTCCGCGATCACCAGGTCTCTTGGATGCCACAGATCCGACGACGCGGGCGCCGCTACGGGAACAAACGTTTGAAGTGCGCTACCGTCAGCGAGATATTCTGTGACTTCGTAGCTAATTGCTCCGGGTGTCTGGCTTTGAACCAGTAAGTCTCCGGTGATTGGCGCCGCTAACGGAGCGGACGTCATTGCCAAAATCATTAAAGGAAGGGAGATCACCCAACTGATCCGTTGTCGAGTAAAGAGTTTCATCTTTTTCTAGGGTCCACACAGAAAACATTGGCGCATATTGAAACATATTGAATACTCATTATTCCAACAGAATTTCACCGACACCGCCTTCGGAGCAAGCGATTTAACTTCCTGATGAACCACAGCGCATTGCCGATAAGACGAACAGCCATCTATGTGCGTCAATACAACTGAGAAATACTCCCTTTCCGCAAATCTTCGTATCCATGACACAATCTAGCTCTATTGCATTTCAATCGACGAACCCGCACTGCATCCAACGGCGAAACAATGGGAAGCGATACACTGCTCGAAGTTGAGCTTTTCCCGACAATTCTGTATTGCATGAGCCTCAAGTTGGACGAACCCATATGAATTTCTTCTGCACCATCGCTGCGTTGCTGGTTCTTGTTGCCGTCTCAGAAATCCGAGCGCACTTCCGGCTGAAACGGATTGCATCAAATCGGCAGACATCGAACATTTGTTCTTACGCACGGTCGTTTGACTATCGAAACGTCGACACTAGGGTTATGCGAGCGGTGTATCGCAAGATGCAGGCATGGATAGGACCGGTGGATAACAGGCCATTTCCAGTCGAATCGAACGACGGTTTCGACACACTCTACAGCATGGATCCGGGCGACCTTGAGGATATCTATTTTGAAATCGCAGATGAACTTGGCATTAGCACTGACCGGCCTGAAGAGAATCCCTACTTCGATCGAGTTTCAACCGTGAAAGAACTGGTTCTCTTCCTTCATCACCAGCCTAGACTCATCGTTGCCGATTCGCTGCATGCACGATAGTGACATGACAGGTCCATCACGCAAGCACCAGCGTTGCTGCACCATTCGCGCTACTGCGCACGTACCACCCGCTGATTCTGAACACCCGAAAACTTTCTGGGCAGCGCCCATGAGAGCTCTTCTGATTCTCATATTGACTATGGCATCAACTACAACAACTGCATCACCATCTTATCTCGGCAAATGGAAGTCGTCGTCGGCGCTCAGCAGCGAATTTAACGATCCCAATGAGAAAGGAATGAACGAGCAGGAAAAGGCATTTCTCCGGGAGTTCTTCGGGCATTTAATCATTGAATACCGCGAAAAAAGTTACTCGCTGGAACTCGAGGAACACTTCGCAACCGTCAACGGAAAACCAGAGAAAATCGAGCATTCTATAACGGAGTATCAGTACGAGTTCGTCGCCGCCGACGACTCGAAAGTTGTCTTGAGGTCTCAAGACGAAGACGGAAACTGGCGATTGGAGATGCTGCATTTTGAGGACGATGACACGTTTTGGATATACGTCGGATCTCATCCGCAGTTTTGGTACCTGAATATTCGTGAGTATTTCGTCCGCATCGAGTAATTCGCTGCCAAGTTGTTTTCAATTGGCTCCTCAGCAGAGGCTGGCGGAAATCGGTCAGCGCCTTTCTCCTGAAGAGAATCGATAATGAAGAACGGTCAATTGTTTGTTCATATAACGATTCAATGAGTAAATGTCGAAACCTTTCAATCTGGCCACATATGTTTGTCTAGACATCTTTCACGTCACGGAGACGAAGTCCATGGATAGTAACCCGTTCTTCAAATGGGTCTGGCGACTAAATGGCATATTGCTGCTGATTGCGGTATTGGTCGTCACCGCATCGATCGGTTATGAGGCAATTCGCGCTTTCACACAAAACCCGCAGGAATCTGCCGTTGTCACCAATGTGGCAGACGACCCTTCCGGCACAGAAAAATGGGTACTAGGAGGCATGCAGGATCTGCCCGGCACCGAGTTGGCAATGATTTCGCTGGTATCGGAGAACGACCAAGTAGCCATGAAGAGATCGGGCTACCTGGGATCTGGCGGCCGATATTGGGACCCGAGGTCGGGACCAGCAAAAAACATCCTGTTCCTCGACAAGGTATCCAATCGTTCGTATTGGTTATTCCCTGACAATCAGCAAATAATTTATTCCTCGGCCCCGTTCCCCCCCGTCCGCTATGGGGAACAAAAGGAAAGGGCAACCAAAGCCATTTTCTACGAGTTCATCACAGTGGATTCCAACACCGATGGCGTGATGAATGAAGCAGACAAGGTGTCGTTGGCGATCTCTCATCCGGACGGAACGGGATTGTCGGTGATTGCACCACAGTTCGACCATGTCATCGGCAAGAATCTAACCGGAGACAATCAAGCCATCGTGGTGTACCAAATCGACGGGATTGCTCACTCTACACTCGTGGATCTGGCGTCGTTGAAGATCACCCATACAACCGAGCTGCCAAGAGTCAAAGACCCTGATTAATCACCACCCCCCTGGCAGGTTTACAATGCCCGCAACACTGATAACTAAAGAACGGAACTGCTCGTGAACGGCTTTCATCTATTCCTTTTGCTAGCTTCCCTTACAGGCATCATGCTGTTCCTCGCTAAACTGCACCGCGACAAGCAGCTTGCTTACATCGAAGACTACAAGTTTCACCGCTCGCTGCGTGACAAGCTCACCGAAAAGCACCCCACCCTCGATGACGAACAGATCGATCTGGTATTTCGCGCGCTCAGGGACTATTTCTGGATGTGTAACAAAGGCAAGCGACGGATGGTCGCGATGCCCTCGCAGGTAGTCGACGATGCGTGGCACGAGTTCATCCTGTTTACGCGCAGTTACAAATTGTTTTGCAGCAAGGCGCTCGGCCGGTTTCTACATCACACGCCAACCGAGGCGATGAGTTCGCCGACCGTTGCACAGGAAGGCATAAGACGCGCATGGCGGCTGGCCTGCGCAAAAGCCAATATCAATCCACGCACACCCGACCGTCTGCCACTGATCTTCGGCATCGACGCTCTGCTGAACATCCCCAACGGATTCACCTATGTGCTCGATTGCCAAGATCGAAACTCGCCCGCCTATGGCACCGGCTATTGCGCCGGCCACATCGGGTGCACCGGGGGATGTGCCGGCGATTCCGGCGGATCTTCTTGTGGCGGAGATGGTGGGTCGGGTTGCGGCGGTGGTGGCTGCGGCGGCGGAGATTAACGGCACCTGCTGCCGCCACCTTCCGCTATGGCGATTGCCTAGTGCGAACGTAGCGCGAGAGTACGACGTTGAGCGCGAGCAGACCCACCATGGAGATCGACATTATTTGAAAACCGTACGAAGAGGTCATCTGGCCGGCCACGAGCTGGCCGAGCCCGGCACCGACATTCAGAAAGATCATAAAGATGGCAAACATCGAAGCAGCAATCCCGGGATTGCTCAGCGTCATTGCCATCGCCGCGTACAAAGCCATAAAGAAGCCGTACGCAACGCCAATTAAGGCAGCCATGACGTAAACCCAGGCCTCGGCATCGACCACCGCCAGACCGAGGCACCCACTCGCTGCGATGAAGCTAACCACGACAAGGCCATTGCGATAGCCGAGTTTGTTTGCAAAGACGCCGAACAAGGTCGCACCAACCAATCTACCCAGCATGGCGGCGATCAGCACCCAACTCAGCTTGTACAACTCAAATCCCTTGGCGGACGCGAGATTCAAGCTCAGAAAGGTCAAGATGCCATCGAGCGCCAACGCAAACAGCACCCCAATCAGCGCAAGCAGCCAAATCTGGCTATTGTCGAATGACGAGAACGCATGCCAACTAAAGGTCGTCGAATGCGAAGCGGTCGTAAGCTTGCGCAAGCTTATAATCAACAGCATGCCAGGCAGGCAGAATACGGCCACCATTACGAACAACGCAGACCATCCCCACTGTTCGACCAGCAAGGGTCCCATCAGCATCGCGTACAATATGCCAGCTGCGCGGGCACCAACCATCATGCCCTGTACCTGTGAGCGATCATCTTCGGGCGTGATTTCTACCGCGAGCCCATCAGTGCAGGTGTCGTACAAAGCCATACCGACTGCGCCGACCAGAGCAGCGATGAAGAACAGCTGCCAATCCCTGGCATCGGCAATGGACGGCATGAGCAGGAACGCACCGGCCTGGATCAATAGCCCCAGCAAGATATAGGGATGCCGATGGCCAAGTCCGAACAGGCTGAAGCGATCGCTGATCGCCCCGAGAACAATTTTGAGCACGAACGGTAGAATCAGCACCGCTTGAAAGGCGCCGATGTCCTCCGCGTCGTATCCCATTCCTTTCAGAAACACGATGTTGTACGAAAGGAAGTAACTCAGCGCTCCACCCTGCGCGAAATACAGGCTGCCGAACAAAAGCAATCGATACTGCTGAGCAAGTGTCATAAAAAGATTGGCCGACGAGCCGATTCCATAAAGAGCTGAACCTCAGATGCTACATCCACGCCCCGCGCAACTCAGCAACTCTCGCAGCGTTAATCAGACCGCGCCACATTGTCGTCATGCCGTTTTGCCCAGCCAAAGCCGGGTGCGTAGTCGAGCGACGGATCGTGACGCACAATTCGTCTGCTGACAGGCAGCGCTAACTTGAAGCCAAACAGCGTGACGACCGGCGGGAACAGTAACCAAAAGGTCTCAAACTGTTCTTCATCGGTGAAACCGTTATGCGCAGCGTCCGCAATACCGAAGGCCACTCCGATCACGAGCAACACGAAATTGATACTGAGAACGAATCGTCTGAAATACCTGGCAGGCCCTGCAGCCGAATAACACAGGATCAATGCCACAAGATTAAACGCCGGATAGATCGCCGGCACGAGATACGCAAACTCCCTCTCAGGCACCTCGCGAAACAGCGGCAGAGGATTAAATACCAGCCAAATGAAAAATGCCAAGAGCGCCACGTTGAGAAGCACGGCGACGGTTCTTCTGAACATCTGCAGTTTGTGCACGCGCTGGCTCTCCGTTTCCGACTCGCCGACGCACTATAACGCGCCAGCCAGGTCGACGCAGCTGTGGGCGATCGCGCACTTGGTAACGCCGTGGTATTGCGTACAGCAATCGGTGACCTGCTAGCGTTTCAACAAGAAAGCGATCGGCACCTTGATCGGCCAGCTGTCGCGTTGGACATTCGGCGGAAACGGCTTGAACGGTGTCGTACGCCGTAGCGTTTTCAACGCGGCCTCATCGAGTCGTTCGTACCCGGATGATTCAACGATCGCGAGATCGCTCAGTTCGCCGTTGCGTTGGATCACGAAGCTGACGACGACCTGCCCCTGTTCTGCTCGACGGCGCGACGCACGCGGGTAAAACTTGTTGCGGTTGATCGCGGCGACCAATGCGGCAAGATAGTGCTGCCGTTCGGTTGTCGATACCGTCGGGGCAGGCGGGCGTGACTCGGCTGCATCGGCGAGTCTGACCGGTGCCGGATCGACGGAAACAGGCGAGACACGGGCGAGCTGGTTGACGGGTGGTTTGGCCACCTTCGGTGGTCGCGGTGGTTTGTTCACCGGTCGTGGTCTGCGTACCGGCTTTTGCGACACACGGTTCTCGGTCTTAGCCTGCGTTTTCGGCTGGGCTTGGACGACCGGTTCCGGTGGCTCTGCCTTGGGCGGCGGCGGATTCACGACGGCAGGCGGTTCCGGCATCGTATCTGAGACCGGCATGGTTTCAGGTGCAGACACGGGAGGGACCGGCGGCGCAGGCTTCAACATGGTAACGGCCACGGTCACGCGCTCGACCGGCGCCGGCACTGCTTTTTCTTCGATTAGCTTTTCAGGCCACCAAGCGGCGAACAATGCCGTGTGAAATATGCCGGAAACGATGAACGCCAGACGGATCGACACGACGCCTACGCCCTGCTCTTTCGACTCGCAAGGTCCGGCATGCATGCTGAACCTCGACCTGCTGCCGATAGCCTGAAGCATGCGGCACCGGGTTCGTCATTCACGATATCGCTGCGGCAGATCGATCGCACGAAAGACATCACGCTTGTAAACACGCCGCCTTTGCGCCACCGGCCAGGCGTTGCATACGCCGCGCCAGACAAACAGAAACTCATAACCACCCTCTTGATCGAGGAACTATTTAGAACGGTTGGATATAGGTTTCAGGCGATTGGCGGGGCGCGCGTGGCGTAGGCAGAGAAGCGCACCGAGCGGTGTAGTCGGTCGCTGGTATGGTCGATCGCATGCGCTGCAAATAGAACCCGGGAAGGCGGCACAACGGGCTGCGCAAGCTGTACGGCACCCGCCATTTGGAACAGTTTCAGTGCCGGGCAATGATCGTGGTTGTCGAATGCCGGAACAGCATCGGACGCCAGATCGATAGTGACGATCTTGCTGCCGTTCAACGTGCAGACAACCACCTGCTGTCCGCCAAGATCATGGCTGACGACCGGGGTGACAAGATAGGTCAACACCGGCTGCAGCAAAAACCCGGCGATCAGAACCCAGGCGAACGCACGGCTGAGCGACCGGGGAAACCGGCCGTTTCGCAATACCCTTGTGTGTCTGCTGCGCTCCAAACTCGTTTCCATTACCACCGATGCAGATCGGATTGATTGGCGCACGCACTAACGCACCAAACACTCGCAGACGATATTCATCGCTGACAGCGGACAATGCAAGTATCGCAGGCCGCAACGCTCCCCACCGACGCTTGCAATTTAACCTCGATCAGTTTTGGTACAGCGAAACCACCTTTTTGAACTGCTCCGGGCTCAGGATGCGAATCATATTGTCGCGGCAGTCGGCCTTGGTCGAGACCAGATCGGTACGCTCATTCATGATTCTTGATGCCATGACCATGAGTTCTGCCTTGGGCTTGCCGGCAACTGCTGCGTCGAAGAGCGCCTGTTCCAGCTCGTGGATGTGCGCCACCTGATCGTGCATCGGCTTCTGATGAGCATTGCGCCACTCGGCCAGTGCGCTGGCCTGCTCTTCGCTCAGGTCGAGTTGGCCGCCATGCTTGACGACCACCTGCATCAGGTTCGGCATCGGGTTGGCATGCGCCATCATCGCGCCGAAGTTGTGCTGCACACGCCCCTCGGCCAACACGACGCCCGCGATCACTGCCATCACTACCGCAAGTAATTTGAAGATCTTCATCTGCCGATCCCTCCATCAATGGATTTTCGTCGTTCCATTCTGCGCCTGCCCAACTCAGCGACGGTTGCGCCCGGTCAAGCCTTGCTCGTTGGCCAAAAAGGCCATGCACGCAGCAACAAAAAAACCCCGCCGAGGCGGGGTTCTTACGACTGCTGACTTCAATCAGTTGAAGCTGAAGTTGTCGCGCATGATATAGGGTGCGCGACGGGCGTTCTTCTCGAACTCATCACCGACATCGATCGGGTTCGGTATTGAGATCGACGGGGCCTTCCAGCCCGGCGGTACCCGACCCATACGATGCGGTGCATTCATCATGTCGTCCCATGCGCGCGACATGCCTTCTTTCGGATCACCCGGATCGACCCAGGAGGGAGGACCACCACCCCATACGCCCTGGCGCATCGGATTGAAGCTATCCGGACGCGACATGTCGAAACTCTGCATGAAAGGCATGCCACGGAACGGGCTGCCGCCGTTGAAAGGACCACCGCCATACGGTGCGCCACCATAGGGGCCACCAGCATAAGGGCCGCCACGGTACGGACCGCCGCCGTAAGGCACGCCGGCATATGGCGCGGCGCCATAAGGTCCGGCCGCGTAAGGCGCCGCCACCGGGCCGCCGTAGGGCGCCTGCGCAGGCGCTGGAGAATAGCCGTAACCCTGGGGCACGAAAGGCGCTGCACCAGCCTGCGGCGCGGCCTCGTCGGCTGTTGCGGCCTGACCGGCGAACAGCATCAGCGACGCTGCGAAAATTCGGAAACTTGCCATCAAACTCTCCTAAGTTTATATGCATCTCGCGATGCGACGCTTCGCACGCCTGCACCGAAGTATAGAGAACGCGTTTGGCTCAGAGGAAATTCGCGGCATCCAGCGTGCTGTATGAGACCCGCCCGGTCTCACCCTTAGAGCTCCGTTTAAGTTGTATTAGTCTATGCTAATGTACTTAAAGACACAAGACGGACTTTGCGCTCGCAACCTGCGTCAGATCAAGCCGCGCTGCAAATCATCGCGAATATCGCCGACGTCTTCGAGCCCGACGGCCACGCGAATCAGGCCGTCACTGATGCCGGCCGCCGCCCGCTGATCTACCGACAAGCGCCCGTGCGTCGTGGTTGCCGGATGGGTGATCGTGGTTTTCACATCGCCGAGATTGGCGGTGATCGATAGCATACGCGTCGCGTCGATCACCTGCCATGCGGCTTCGCGACCGCCGTCGACCTCGAACGCCACAATGCCGCCCGGCGCCTTCTGCTGCAACTTCGCCAACGCATGCTGCGGATGCTCGCTTAAACCCGGGTAATGCACCTTGCTGACGCGCGGCTGCTGCACCAGCCAATCGGCCAGTTGCTGCGCATTCGCCGAGTGTGCCTGCATGCGCAACGACAGGGTCTCCAATCCCTTGAGAAAGATCCAGGCGGCAAACGGGCTCAACGTAGGTCCGGCCGTGCGCAACACGCCGAACACCTCTTCGCCGACCCGTTTGGCATCGCCGACAACTGCACCGCCGATCGCCCTGCCCTGGCCGTCGAGGTATTTGGTAGCCGAGTGGATGACAATGTCCGCACCCAGCGCCAGCGGTTGTTGCAGCGCCGGCGTACAAAAACAGTTGTCGACGACCAACACGCAATCGTTGGCGTGGGCCAGGTCGGCCAGCGCCCGGATGTCGCCGAGTTCGGTCAGGGGATTCGACGGCGTTTCAACGAACAACAGGCGCGTGTTCGGTTTGATCAGGCGCTCCCAGTCGGCAATGTCGCTGAGCGCTGCGTAGTCGGTCGAGATACCGAAGCGCGCCAGGTACTTGTCGAACAGCACCGTGGTGCTGCCGAAGATGCTGCGCGAGCTGACGATATGGTCGCCGTGCTGCAGCATCGCCATGCAGGTCGCCAGAATCGCCGACATGCCCGATGCAGTCGCCACGCAGGCCTCACCGCCTTCGAGCGCCGCCAGGCGCTGTTCGAACGCGCGCACGGTCGGGTTGGTGAACCGCGAATAGATGTTGCCTTCGCTGTCACCGGAGAAACGTGCTGCGGCTTCCGCCGCACTACCGAACACGAAGCTCGACGTGGCGAAGATCGGTTCGCTATGTTCACCTTCTGCGGTTCGCGCGTGACCGACACGGATACCCAGGGTATCGAATCCCCAATCGAATTCGTCGTTGTTCAAATCCTGATCCTCCACCCCTCCGGGAAAGGGGCACAAAAAAACCCGCCCGGGCTCAGCCGAAAGCAGGTGTCACCTCGCTTTAGCGGTATTTTTAGAGCGCCCGCAATCTGAGCCAAATCGGCGCTTGGGAATAGAGACTAGTCGGCGACGGCCGCAGGGTCAACGTCGTCGGGCAGCTTATGACCCGCTACGCCCCCCGTCACTGGGGGGGACGAGCGGTGGCAGACACTCAACGATCGTTGTGCAGACCGATGACGGTGACCGGCTTGGTTTCGTCGCGCGTGGTCTTGGCGTCGTCGTTGCGGCAGGCTTCGAGGTGCTCGAGGTAGGCGTCGGTAATGTCGCCGGTGACGTACTGGCCGTCGAAAACCGACGTATCGAAACGCTGAACCTGCGTCTTGCCTTTCTTGCCGACGGCATCGATCAGGTCTTCGAGATCCTGGTAGATCAGGCCGTCGGCGCCGATCCAGTCGCACACTTCCTGTTCGGTGCGCCCATGCGCCACCAATTCGCTGGCGGCAGGCATATCGATACCGTAGACATTCGGATAACGCACCGGTGGCGCCGCCGAGGCGAAATACACCTTGTTGGCGCCGGCATCGCGCGCCATCTGCACGATCTGACGCGAGGTGGTGCCACGCACGATCGAGTCGTCGACCAACAATACGTTCTTGCCCTTGAACTCGACATCGATCGGGTTGAGCTTTTGGCGCACCGATTTCTTGCGGACCGTCTGGCCGGGCATGATGAAGGTGCGGCCGATGTAGCGGTTCTTGATGAACCCCTCCGTGTAACGCACGTCGAGTTCATGCGCCAGACTCATCGCCGAGGTGCGACTGGTGTCGGGAATCGGAATCACGACATCGATCTTGCCCTTGCTCATCACGCGCTGAATCTTCTTGGCCAGCTTGCGCCCCATGCGCAAGCGCGCCTTGTGGACGAAGATCTCGTCGATGATCGAGTCGGGTCGTGCAAAGTATACGAACTCGAAGATGCACGGACTGCGTTGCCAGGTCTCAGCGCATTGGCGGGTATGCAATTGGCCGTCTTCGGTGAAGATAATCGCCTCACCGGGGTCGACATCACGCACACGATCGAAGTCGAGCGTGTCGAGTGCCACGCTTTCCGAAGCGACCATCATCTCAGGGCCATTCTCGGTATCGCGCACACCGAACACCAAGGGGCGAATGCCGTTGGGATCGCGAAACGCAATGACACCGAAACCGGGAATCATCGCCACGGCGGCATAGCCACCGCGACAGCGCTGATGTACGCCCGACACCGCGCGAAACACATCATTTTCATCGAACGACAAGTTCTGCGTCTGCGCGGTCAGCTCGTGGGCGAAGACGTTCAACAGAATCTCGGAATCGGAATCGGTATTGATGTGACGACGATCCTCGCGGAACAGGTCGCGCTTGAGATCATCGGCGTTGGTCAGATTGCCGTTGTGTGCCAGGCAGATGCCGTACGGCGAGTTGACATAGAACGGTTGTGCTTCGGCTGACGACGAGCACCCGGCCGTCGGATAGCGCACATGCGCCACACCCATTCGGCCCGGCAGGTTGATCATGTGCTGGTTATCAAAGACATCGCGCGCCAGGCCGTTGTCTTTGCGCAAGTGCAGTCGTCCATGATCGCAGGTCATGATCCCGGCCGCATCCTGGCCGCGATGCTGCAGTACGAGCAAGGCATCGTACAGGGACTGGTTGACCGGCCCCGACCCCACCATTCCGACAACTCCGCACATCTTGAATTTGCCCTCTAGCCGACCAACGGGCTAAGCAGTGTAACGAAAACGATCCGCCAGTTCCGGCGGCAACAGATCGAGTAGCCAGAATGCCAGCTCTTGGAAATAGCCGACCAGACTCGACTGTACCCACCAGCTTTCACCGGGCATCGGTGTCAGGCCGGCGAGAAACACCAGCACGCTGACCAGCAGCACCCCGCGCGCCGCGCCGAACACCATGCCGACCAGCCGATCGGTGCCACTCAATCCGGTCTTTTCGATCAGTTGAACGATGAGGAAGTTTACCAGCCCGCCGACCATCAGGGTGACGATCATCAGGATCGCGAACGCGATGCCCAATCGGGCCGTCGGCGATTCGATCCATGCGCGCAGCGGCACTTCCAGATCGCGGAAAAAACTCCAGCTCACCCAGAAAGCGAGCACCCAGACCGCCAGCGAAAAAGCCTCGCGGACAAAGCCGCGCAGCAGACTGATCATCGCCGAGACCACGATGATCACAATGATGGCGATATCGAGCCATGCCATCAGCCAAGCACCCCAAGCAATGGCACGGCGACCCAAAGCGTCACCGGCCGGTACAACCTAACCAAGCACATCACGGATACTGCTGAACCTTCGGATTGGTTCCGGACAACGCCTTCACTTTGTCCAGCATCCCCTCGGCTTCGCTCTTCTCGATGACCGGACCGACCCGCACCCGGTAGTAGCGCTTGCCACGGATATCGACGAACTCCGGATCCGGAGTCGGCATGCCGGCTTCACGCAGCTTGGAGACCAGTCGCTCGGCATTCTCCTGGCTGGAGAAGCTGCCGACCTGGACCACCCAGGCGGTCAGGCCGGCACGGATCTTCGGTGCCGGCGGCGCCACAGGTCTGGCGACAGGCTCCGGCGGCGTCTGCGCGGTGGCGGTCGGCGTCGGTTCAGCCGGTTCGGGATCGGGCAATGCCAGGTTGCCGCTATCGGCATCGACGACATCGTCGGGCACTTGCGGCTCCGGCGCCGGCTGTAGTGGTGTCACGGCCGGGATCTCGTCGCGCAGCATGTCGGAGGCAAAATCATTGGCCGGAGGTTTCGATGGCAGCGGCGGCAGGGCCGGCGGTTCCGAGGGTGGCTCCTCGAACAACATCGGGACAAATATCACCGCCAGCGACGCCAATACGGCAGCGCCGATCAATCGCTTCTTTAGCCCTTCTTCCATTGCATCTCTGCCGTCGTGAAATAGTGAATTATACCGGGCGAATCACGCGCCAACCTCCCCGTCGGCACGCGTATCCAACCATGCCATGGCGGCACCGACCGTGAGAAACGAGCCGAACACCACCACCATATCGTGTTCGCCGCTGTCAGCAACGATAGCGGACAAGGTCGCGTCGATATCCGCCATTGCGGTCACCGGGGTATCGCCCAGTTCCGGCTGCATCAGCGTGGCCAGTGCCTGCGCCGACAGGCCTCGCGGCTGGGACGACAAATCGAGCAGATACCAGGCATCGAAACGCTTGGCCAATACCCGAGCCACCCCGGCGGCATCCTTGTCGGCCAGCATGCCGCAGACCGCGATCACCTTGCCCTGCGTAAAGTGATCTCCCAGCATGTCGCTCAATACGCCGGCCGCTTCCGGATTGTGGGCCACATCCAGCACCCAGGTCGGTCGACCAGGCCGCACTTCGAAACGACCGGGAATGCGTGCCGCCAACACCCCGGCGCGCGCCGCGCGCTGATCCAGCGGCAGACGATCGGCGACGCAGTTGAGCGCGACCAGCACGCCGGCGGCATTGTCGATCTGAATCCGACCGCGCATACCGGGTATCGGCAACGCGCGTCGCCCGAGGTCCGGTGCTTCGATGTCCCAGCTCTCGCCGCGCCTGACTACCCGGTAGTCTTCCCCGGCAACGATAAGTTTCGCACCGATCCTGTCGGCCTCGCGCCTGATACTCGCCGGCATCGCGTTGGACGAGAACACGCACGGCCTGCCTTGGCGCATGATTCCCGCCTTTTCGCGACCGATCGCGTCGAGATCGTTACCCAACCAATCCTGGTGGTCGAGACTGATGCTGGTGATCACGGCGACGTCGGCGTCGATCATGTTAACCGCGTCCAGGCGCCCGCCAAGCCCGACCTCGAGAATGACGGCGTCCAGGCCGGCCTCGGCAAACAGCCACAGCGCGGCCAGGGTACCGAACTCGAAATAGGTCAACGGCGTGTCACCGCGCGCCTCATCGATCGCCGCGAACGCGCGACACAGGCCGACATCGTCGACCGCTGTCTGATCGATGCAAACTCGTTCGTTGTAGTGAATGAGATGGGGCGAGGTATACACGCCGGTGCGGTAGCCGCCGGCGACCAGGATGGCCTCGGCAAACGCCACGCTGGAACCCTTGCCGTTGGTGCCGGCAACCGAGATGACCGTGGCGTTGAGTGATGGAGCACCGAGCGCGCTCCATACCTTGCGCACCCGGTCCAGGCCCAGATCAATGGCCTTCGGGCTGAGACCGGTCTGCCAATCCAGCCATTCGGCCAGCGATGAGAATCTCATCGGTCAGGTACGCGTTTCACCGCTGAGCATACTGACGACATTGGCGATGCGGTCGCGCATCTCGCGCCGGTCGACGATCATGTCGATCGCGCCATGATCGAGCAGAAACTCGCTGCGCTGAAAGCCTTCGGGAAGCGTCTCGCGCACGGTCTGTTCGATAACGCGTGGTCCGGCAAAACCGATCAACGCACCCGGCTCACCGATGTTGATGTCGCCGAGCATGGCGAAACTCGCCGATACACCGCCCATGGTCGGATCGGTCATCACCGAGATGAACGGCAGGCCGCGACGCGACATGCGCTGCAATGCCGCCGAGGTCTTCGCCATCTGCATCAATGAAAACAGCGACTCCTGCATACGTGCACCGCCACTGGCGGAAAAACACACCATCGGACAACGCCGCTCGATCGCCGCATTCACGCCCTGCACGAAGCGCTCACCGACCACCGAGCCCATCGAGCCGCCCATGAAATCGAATTCGAACGCCGCGGCGATGATGTCGCGCGACTTGAGCTGACCGCGCATCACGACCAGCGCGTCTTTCTCGCCGGTCTTCTTCTGCGCCGCGGTCAGGCGTTCTTTGTATTTCTTGCTGTCTTTGAATTTGAGCGGATCGCCGGATTCGAGATCGCCGGCGATCTCTTCGCGCGGTTCGGCGTCCAGAAACAGATCGAGGCGACGGCGCGCGCCGATGCGATTGTGGTGATCACACTTCGGGCACACCTCCATGTTGCGCTCCATCTCGGCGCGGTACAGCACCGCGTTGCAGCTGGGACACTTAGCCCAAAGACCCTCCGGCACGACCTTTTTGGTGCCGCCTTCCGTCCGGATGCGGCTGGGCATCAGTTTTTCAAACCAGCTCATGCAAATCCCCGTTTGAACGATCGCGCAATTCTACCAGAGTACGCGGCTCAACCCGCATCCATTGCCGATCGCATACCAGCCAACAGAGCCTTGATCTCTTCAATAGCCTGGGACGGATTCTGCAGGTTGGCTTCGATGCGCGACACCAGCGCGCTGCCGACCACGACGGCATCGGCGAACTGCGACATGGCGGCCGCCATCTCGGCGTCCTTGATGCCGAAGCCGACACCGACCGGCAGATCGGTACATGAACGGATCTCGGCGAGCTTTTCGCGCACACTGTCGAGCGACAGATTGGCTGCGCCGGTCACACCCTTGAGGGAGACGTAGTACACGAACCCACTGGCCGCCGAGGTGATGCGCTCGATGCGCGCGCGATGGCTGGTCGGTGCGAGCAGAAAGATCGGGTCGATGCCCTTGGCCTTCATCGTCGGCACAAAGCGCTCGCCCTCTTCCGGCGGAATATCGACCGTCAGCACGCCATCTACCCCTGCAGCCGAGGCCTCCTCGGCGAAGGCCTCATAGCCCATGACTTCGAGCGGATTGAGGTAGCCCATCAACACGACCGGGGTCGCCTCATTAGTCTTGCGGAACTCGCGCACGATATCGAGTACGCCGTGCAACGACATATGGTGCTCAAGGGCGCGCTCGCTGGCGCGTTGAATCACCGGACCATCGGCCATCGGGTCGGAGAACGGCACACCGAGTTCGATGATGTCGGCGCCGGCCTCGACCAGGGCATGCATCATCGGCAGGGTGAAATCGGGCGTGGGATCGCCCGCGGTGACGAACGGAATCAATGCCTGCCGACCCTGTTCCTTCAGCGCGGCAAAAACACCGGCAATACGACTCATATCTTCAAACCCTCCCGGGCTGCCACGGTGTGCATGTCCTTGTCGCCCCGGCCGGACAGATTCACCAACAGGGTCTGATCCTTGCTCATCATCGGTGCGAGCTTCATCGCCTGTGCGATGGCGTGACTGGATTCGAGGGCCGGGATGATGCCTTCAGTGCGCGTCAGGCGATGGAACGCTTCGAGTGCCTCGTCGTCGGTCACGGCGACATAGTTGGCGCGCTGGGTGTCTTTCAGCCAGGCGTGCTCCGGCCCGACACCCGGATAATCCAGGCCGGCCGAGATCGAATGCGTTTCAATGATCTGCCCGTCGCGATCCTCCATCAGGTAGGTGCGGTTGCCGTGCAATACCCCCGGGGTGCCGGCACACAGCGGCGCGGCGTGGTGACCGGTATCCAGGCCGTCGCCGGCCGCCTCGACACCGTAGATGGCGACATCGCTATCGTCGAGGAACGGGTAGAACAGTCCGATGGCGTTGGAGCCGCCGCCGACGCAGGCGACCAGGGCATCGGGCAGACGTCCGGTCATCGTCATCATCTGCTCGCGCGCCTCGCGCCCGATCACCGCCTGGAAGTCGCGCACCATCGCCGGGTACGGATGTGGGCCGGCCACAGTACCGATGATGTAGAAGGTGTCATCGACATTGGTGACCCAGTCGCGCATCGCCTCGTTAAGTGCATCTTTGAGCGTCTTCGAGCCGGACGACACCGAGCGCACCTCGGCGCCGAGCAGGCGCATGCGGTAGACGTTCGCTTCCTGGCGGGCGACATCGACCTCACCCATGTACACCACGCACTCCAGCCCGAGGCGCGCAGCCACGGTAGCCGAAGCCACGCCGTGCTGGCCTGCACCGGTCTCGGCGATGATCCGCGTCTTGCCCATGCGTTTGGCCAGCAGCGCCTGGCCGATGGTGTTGTTGATCTTGTGCGCGCCGGTGTGATTGAGGTCTTCACGCTTGAGATAGACTTGGGCACCGCCGAGCTCGCGGCTGAGCCGCTCGGCATGGTAGATCGGCGAAGGTCGGCCGACATAGTGCTGCAGGTCTGCATCGAGTTCGGCGAGGAACTCGGGATCTTTCAGGTATTTCTCATAGGCGACGCGCAACTCGTTGAGCGGTTCCATCAGGGTTTCCGCGACGAAGATGCCGCCGTAGGGGCCGAAATGGCCGCCGGCATCCGGCAGGTCGGCCCAACGGGTTTCAGATTTGTGCACGTCTTACCTCTTCGATAAAGGCTTTAATCTTTTGCGGGTCTTTGATGCCCTTTTCCGCCTCTACGCCGCCGCTGACATCGACCGCATAGGGCCGCACGCGACGGATGGCATCACCCACGTTGTTCGCATCAAGACCGCCGGCCAGTACGATTTCGCCGGCCAGCTCGGGGGGAATCAGATCCCAGTTGAACGTCTCGCCGGTGCCTCCCGGCACACCCGGCATATAGGCATCGAGCAGCAGGCCGCGGCCTTCACCGTAAGCCTGCCGCTGGGCCACCAGGTCGGTGCCCGGTTTCATTCGGATGGCCCGCATCCACGGGCGGGCGTAGCGCTGGCAGACCTCGGGCGGTTCATCACCGTGAAACTGCAACAGGTCGATCCCAACGGTCTCGACGACCCGGCGGACCAGATCGTCTTCGGCATTGACGAACAAACCGACGGTAGTCAGGTACGGTGGCAGCCGGCGTACGATCTCGGCAGCCCGCTCGATGGCAACGTTGCGCGGGCTGCGCTCGTAGAACACGAAGCCGATCGCATCGGCGCCGTGCTCGACCACCGCCGCGGCATCATCGAATCGCGTTATGCCGCATATCTTAACTCGGGTTCGCATAACGGCACATTATGACGCAAAAAGGCGTCCATTTGCCGTTGCTTCAGTCATTGATTGTCTGCGTCAAACATCGCCCGTCATGCCGACAAACGGCACCGGTGGCGGCAACGGAAGGTCGAACTCCGGCGGGTACCAGACACGCTCGAAGTACAGTCCATCGGGCGGCGCGGTGACCCCGCCCAGGGTGCGATCACGCAGTTCGAGGACCTCGTCCGCCCAGCTCTCGGCCTGTTTGCCGCTGCCGATCGCGATCAGCACCCCGGCGATGTTGCGGATCATGTGGTGCAGAAAGGCATTGGCATGCACGCGCAGCTCGATCAGCTCACCGGCGCGGCGCACGCTCAGCGAATGCAGTGTGCGCACCGGGCTCTTGGCCTGACAGCCGATCGCGCGGTAGCTGGAGAAATCATGCGTACCCACCAGGGCCTGACCGGCGCGGTGCATCAGATCGGCGTCCAGTTCCCCGTGTACCCAGGTGGTACGGCCGCCCAGCAGCGCGCTGCGCGTGGGCCGGTTCAGGATCAGGTAGCGGTAGCTGCGTGCCTGTGCCGAGAATCTCGCATGAAAGTTGTCGTCGACCGGCTGGGCCCAGGTGATGGCGACATCGTCCGGCAGGTTGACGTTGCCACCCAATACCCAGTTGCGCGGCGCGCGCTCGGCCTGGGTGTCGAAGTGCACCACCTGGCCCACCGCATGCACGCCGGTGTCGGTCCGTCCGGCACACACCACGCGCACCGGGTGCGCCGCCACGGTCGACAATGCGGCCTCGAGCTCACCCTGCACGGTGCGCACGGCATGGCGCTGTAGTTGCCAGCCTTTGAAGCGCGAGCCGTCGTATTCGATACCCAGTGCAATTCGCATAAAAAAATACGGGCGCCATCAGGCGCCCGCATACTTCATCACATTTAGGCGATCAGATCAGCCGAGTTCAGCCAACAGCTTCTCCGCATCGTCGCGTTGGTTATCGTTGCCCTCGGCAACGACCTCTTCGAGGATGCTGCGCGCGCCGTCCTGGTCGCCCATGTCGACATAGGCGCGTGCCAGATCGAGCTTGGTGGTGACTTCGTCTTCACCTTCCAGTTCGCCCGGGCCGCTGATCTCGTCGAGTTCGAGCGTGTCGGTCTCCTGATCGGCCGAACTTTCATCGGCATCGAATGCGGTATCCAGGCTGATCGGCTCGTCCAGACCCTGCGGTTTCTCACCCTTGTCTTCCTCGACCAGACCGAGGCCCGCCGGCGGCGGCTCGTCCAGGCCGGAATCCAGCACCGACAGATCGCTGAGCTCGTCGAGTTGTGCCTGCAGTTCGTCTGCACTGAAGTCACTGTCGGCGTTCATCATGCTTTCTTCGCTGTCGATCGCCGCTTCCGCGTCAGCCATCATGCTGTCGAGGTCGAGCGAATCGGTGATGTTGTCTTCGCCGCTTTCCAGCGCAGCGACCGACTCGACACCCTTGTCCGGAGAGAACTTGAGGTCGTCGTCCAACTCATCCAGCGAGATGCTCTCGGGAATCTCGGACGTCGGTGCCTCCATGACCGCCGTAGTGTCGTCCTCGTCGTCGAGGTCGAGCATGATCGAGACTTCGGACGGCGGCTCGAAGGTATCGGTGATATCCGGATCCTGATCGGCGTCGGACGACATGTTCAGATCGAGATCACCCAGCGACAGGGTATCGTCGTCGACACTCTCCGAACGGTGGACAGCGGCGATCGATGCGCTCGCAGCGGCACCCGCCGCAGCGGCGGCCGGAGCGGCGGAGTCGCCACCCTTGTTCGCGAACAAGGGGTTGTTCGGGTCGAGTTCACGCCCCATGTCCTGTGCGCGCATCCAGGCGTGCTCGTCGACGGCATCCTGACCGGCCGCAACCATCTCTTCGGCGAGGGCGCCGAAGGCTGCGGTATTACGCGTCGCATAGTGCACTTCAAGCAGTTTGTGCTTCAGCGCGAGACGCTCCGGTTCGCGGTTCATGGCCTGCTTGAGCAGCTCTTCGGCTTGCTGATAGCGACCATAGGCGATGTACACGTCTGCCTCGGAGACCGGGTCCACTTCACCGGTTTCGTCCTGCAAGGCGTTCATTTCGCTCGGAGAGAACTCGTCGAGGAAGGAGCTGTCGGGCAGTTCGTCCTCGGCATCCTCTTCTTCGAGACCGGTGATATCGGCGTCGGCAACCGGTGCTGCCGCGGTGGCGGCACCTGCCGCAGCGCCCGCTGCCAGCAGTTCCTTGCCGTCGTCTTTCTTGCGACCACGAGCGACCATCCATCCCAGCAGGCCGAGCAGTACGACACCGCCACCGGCGATCGGGATCATGTTGTCCTGCACCATCGCCATGATCGAATCGGAGTCGCCAGCGGCGGCATCCGGCGCGGGGGTCGGTTCAACCGGCACGTCCGCTACCACGACTTCACCCGGGGTCTCGCTGGCGGCAGCCGTCTCTTCGGCCGGCGCCGGCTCACTGCCGGTGTCGATGACCAGTTCTTCGGATGCCGTGGCCGGCGGTTCGTCGCCGATCACGATCTCCTGGCCCATCTCGGTTTCGGCAGGTGCAGCCTCGCCTTCGCCGGCAGCTGCAACAACCGCATCCGGATCAACCTGAGGCGGTACATCCTGGATCGGCGCAGACAGGTCGACTTCCGATGCTACCGGTGCCTCTGCAGGCGCCTCGTCACTGGTGGATTCGACGATCGTGTCCGGATCGACCTGCGGTGCGATGTCTTCAATCTTGACCTCGCTCGGCATGCCATCGGCGACGGTGTCGGCCACGCCTTCGACGGCATCCTTGGCGTCGGCCATGACAGCATCGAGTGCATCACCGGCCTCAGCAGCGGTTTCTTCACCCGGTGCCGCCTCGCCTTCGGCCATGGCCTCGGTAGCCGGCGTCTCTTCGGTTGCCGGCGCAGCACCATCGCCGGTGGTGATCTGATCCTGCAGCTGCGCCAGTTGCTCGTCCTTCAGGCTGAGCAGCTTCTGCATGTCGGACAGACGGTCTTTGAGATCGTCGACCTGACCACGCAGGGACTCGGCCTCTTGGCGCGAGGTCTCGGCGTTTTCACGTGCCGCCAACAGACGTGCGCTCAGCTCGTCGGAGGTGGTCGCCGTAGCGTCGTCATCGCCGGCACCGGCTTCACCTTCGCCTTGCGGGCGGGCGGTGGCGATGCGCAGTTGGTCGCTGGCATCGCTCTCGGATTCGGCTGCTGCCGCTTTGGCATCAGCACCCTCTTCGGTCGCTGCCTCTTTCGCATCGGCTTCGGCCTGCTCTTCAGCCGCGGCTTCCTGCAGTTTTTCGTTGCGTCGCGCCAGCCATTGATCCTGCTGCTCGCGATAGGCGTCGCGCGCCTCCTGGCGGCTCATTTCCTTGATTTCGGCGACCGACGGTACCCGCAGTATGCGACCTTTGCGCAACAGGTTGATGTCGTTGCGCACGAAGGCCTGCGGGTTGGCCTTGTACAAGGCCATCATCATCTGCTCCATGCTGACACCGGCGGGCAAAGTCTTGCGAGCAATGCCCCACACGGTGTCATTCTCCTGCACCGGGCCGTATTCAAAGCCTTCGGTGCTCGCCGGGGACGGGGTTGGAGCCTGACTGGTAGTTGCTGCTGCACTTGGCTTCGCCGGCTTGGCTGCCGGTTTCGGCGCCGGTGCAGCGGCCTTGGACTTGGTGGTCTGGGCAATCGCCGGCGGACGACGCTTGGTCGTGGTCGGCGGATCGAGCAGTACCGTGTACTCGCGCATCAAACGGCCCTTCGGCCAGTTGACCTCGACGAGGAAGTTCAGAAACGGCTCACGAATCGGGAAATCCGAGGTGACCTTGACCACGGCCTTGCCGCGTTTGGTCATCGTCGGCTCGAATCGGAGCAGCGTCAGATAAAACGGACGTTCGATGCCGGCGCGGGCGAAGGCATCTTCGTCCGCTAATCGAACACGGACACCGTCCAACTCTTCGGGGTTGACCGAAAGCAGGCTGATGTCGCCATTGAAATTCTGGTTCAGCGTGGACTTGGAGCTCAGCTCTCCCAATCCAAGAGCATGTACCGGAACACTCAGAGTCCCTAATGCCAGTGAAACCGCTAATGCCAACTTGCGGACCATGAATCCTCCCTCAGGTGCTTCTCCGCCCCGATTTCATCGTTGCGTAACCCACAGATTATGTAGGTGCAATTCAGAACCGATGTAATGATTTTGGCCTAACTATAGCCGAGTCAATATGTTCTACCAACGATAGTAACGGCAGCAGACCTCAAGACTGAAACGACTAATGAGGATTTTTTTGCACGACCGCGATTGCGGCCGTGCTTGGAGTCATCGCGCCAAAAGGATACGCAGCATACGACGCAGCGGCTCGGCCGCGCCCCACAACAGCTGGTCGCCGACAGTGAACGCGTTGAGGTATTCGCTGCCGAGATTCATCTTGCGCAGCCGGCCGACCGGGATGGTCAGCGTGCCGGTGACCTTGGCAGGCGTCAGTTCGCGGATCGTCTGCTCGCGATCGTTGGGGATGACCTTCGACCAGGGGTTGGCCTCATCCAGGATCTGCTCGATCTCGTCGATCGGCACATCGCGCTTGAGTTTGATCGTCAAGCCCTGGCTATGGCAGCGCATAGCACCGATCCGCACGCAGGTGCCGTCAATCGGGATCGGGTTGTCCATCCGGCCGAGGATCTTGTTGGTTTCGGAGATCGCCTTCCATTCTTCCTTGCTCTGCCCGTTGTCGAGCGGCACGTCGATCCACGGGATCAGGCTGCCAGCCAGGGGCACGCCGAAGTTGTCGGTCGGATAGGCCTCGCTGCGCAGGGTTTCGGTGACCGCGCGATCGATATCCAGGATCGCCGACGCAGGGTTGGCCAGCAGATCGGCCACGCTGTCGCGCAACACCCCCATCTGGCTCAACAGCTCACGCATGTTCTTGGCGCCGGCGCCGGACGCGGCCTGGTAGGTCATCGACGTGGCCCACTCGACTAAGTCGGCATTGAACAGGCCGCCCAGGCCCATCAGCATCAGGCTGACCGTGCAATTGCCGCCGATGAAATCCTTCTTGCCGTCGGCCAATGCCTGCTCGACCACCTTCAGGTTGACCGGATCGAGCACGATCACGGTGTCGTCGTTCATGCGCAACGCCGACGCCGCATCGATCCAATAGCCATCCCAGCCGGACTTGCGCAGCTCGGCGAATACCTGCTTGGTGTAGTCGCCACCCTGGCAGGTGACGATCGCGTCCATCTGCTTGAGTTCGTCGATGTTGGTGGCATCTTTGAGCGCCGGCACCGGTTTACCGATATCCGGGCCCGGCTGACCGGCCTGCGAGGTGGTGAAGAATACCGGCTCATCGATCTCGGCGAAGTCGTTCTCTTCGCGCATACGGTCCATCAGGACCGAACCGACCATGCCGCGCCAACCTACAAAACCCACTCTTTTCATGTCACACACCCGACTCGACAGAACTCATACCGATCGACCTGGCCGACCGGCTTGCTCGTTTTAATTCACAATGCGGCGACAACCGCGTCGCCCATTCCTTCACAGTTCACCTCGGTCATGCCCTCGGACATGATGTCCGGCGTGCGCAGGCCCTGATCGAGCACCTGCTCGACGGCCTTCTCGATACGCTCGGCCATCGCCGACTCGCCGAGGCTGTAGCGCAGCATCATCGCCACCGACAGGATGGTCGCCAAGGGGTTGGCAACGCCCTTGCCGGCGATATCCGGCGCCGAGCCGTGGATCGGCTCATACATGCCCTGCCCCTTTTCGTTGAGCGAGGCGGACGGCAGCATGCCGATTGAACCGGTCAGCATGGCCGCCGCGTCCGACAGGATGTCGCCGAACATATTGGTGGTGACCATGACGTCGAACTGCTTCGGCCATTTCACCAGCTGCATGGCGGCATTGTCGACATACATGTGCGACAGCTCGATCTCGGGGTATTCGTTCTTGACGACCCGCTCGGCCACTTCGCGCCACAGCTCGGTGCATTCGAGTACGTTGGCCTTGTCGACCGAGCACAGCCGTTTGCCGCGCTTCATGGCAATGTCGCACGCCGAGCGCACGATGCGTTCGATCTCGTGCTCGGCATACACCAGCGTGTTGAAACCCTGGCGTTCGCCGTTCTCCAGCGTGCGGATGCCGCGCGGCTGGCCGAAATAGATGCCGCCGGTCAGCTCGCGCACGATCATGATGTCCAGGCCGGCGACAATCTCGGCGCGCAGGCTCGAGGCATCGGCGAGCTGCGGATACAGGATCGCCGGACGCAGGTTCGAGAACAGCCCGAGTTCGGCACGCAGGCCCAGCAGGCCCTTTTCCGGGCGCACCGAGATGTCCAGCGGCTCCCACTTCGGACCACCGACCGCGCCGAGCAGAATGGCGTCCGCCTCCCTGGCCATGTCCAGTGTGGCGCTGGGCAAGGGGGTCTCGGCGGCATCGTAGGCCGCGCCGCCGATCAGGCCCTCGTCGAGTTCGACGTCCAGCCCCTCGCCGACCAGCGCATCGAGTACCTTGACCGCCTCGGCCGTAATCTCGGGACCGATACCGTCACCCGGCAATACCAGAATTCTTTTGCTCATAACTCCCCACTCACTCGAGGTGCTGCGCCCCGCGTCGAAACGTCGCTGCGCAGCGCCAGACTCATCAATTTTTTATCGCACCGCCGACAATCAGGCGAACAGCCAGGGCGCCTCGTCGCGCCGACGTGCCTCGTAGGCTTTGATGTCGTCGACGTGCTGCAAGGTCAGGCCGATATCGTCCAGCCCGTTGATCAAACAATGCTTGCGGAACGGATCGACATCGAATCCGATCGCCTCGTCGCCGATGCCATGCAGCTGCTGGTGTTCGAGATCGACGGTCAGCTGCAATGCCGTGTCGCCCATCGCCTGATCGAACAGCCGGTCGACCGTGTCCGGATGCAGATGGATCGGCAACAGGCCGTTCTTGAAGCTGTTGTTGAAGAAGATGTCCGCGAAGCTCGGCGCGATAATCACCTTGAAGCCGTAATCGGCCAGCGCCCAGGGCGCGTGCTCGCGTGACGAACCGCAACCGAAGTTCTCGCGCGCCAACAGGATGCTGGCGCCGGCGTAGCGCGGATCGTTGAGCACGAAGTCCGGATTGACCGGACGCGTGCTGTTGTCCATGCCCGGCTCGCCGTGGTCGAGATAGCGCCAGTCGTCGAACAAGTTCGGACCAAAACCGGTGCGCTTGATCGACTTCAGGAACTGCTTCGGGATGATCGCGTCCGTATCGACATTGGATCGGTCCAACGGACAGACCACACCGGTAAAGGTCTCAAACTTTTGCATGGCTACCTCGTGGCGTCGTCCATCGCTTCACCCGCATTGGTGATATCGCGACCGACACCTTTGACTGTTTCACACCCGGTCGCCATCGACAGCACGGCGAACACGATACATACCCACAGAACCCGTTTCATTCTTGCCCCTCCAGACCTTCGGCCGCAGCGGCGTCAAAGGTCTCTGATATCAACGAAATGCCCGGCAACCGCGGCGGCTGCCGCCATGGCCGGACTGACCAGATGTGTCCGCCCGCCCTGGCCTTGCCGGCCTTCGAAATTGCGGTTGGACGTGGACGCACAGCGCTCCCCCGGCTGCAGACGGTCGGCGTTCATCGCCAGACACATCGAGCACCCCGGCTCGCGCCATTCAAAGCCTGCCTCGATGAAGATCTTGTCCAGGCCTTCGCGCTCCGCCTGCGACTTCACCAGACCGGAACCGGGCACCACCAGCGCCTGCTTCACGTTATCAGCAACCTTGCGTCCTTTGGCTACGCCGGCCGCGGCGCGCAGGTCTTCAATTCGAGAATTGGTGCACGAACCGATAAAAACCTTGTCGACCGCGATCGCGCTGATCGGCGTATCCGCCTCCAGCCCCATGTACTTGAGGGCGCGCCGCATGCCCTCGGCCCTGACCGGATCGCTCTCGTTGGCCGGGTTCGGCACCTTGCCGTCGACGCTCACCACCATCTCGGGCGAGGTGCCCCAGGTGACCTGCGGACGGATCTCGGCGGCCGGGATCACGACCACGTGGTCGAACTCGGCGCCGTCATCGCTGTGCAGCGTGTGCCAGTAGGCAGCAGCCTGGTCCCAATGCTCGGCCGACGGGGCGAACGGCCGGTTGCGGACATACTCGATGGTCTTGTCGTCGACCGCGACGAAACCTGCGCGCGCGCCGGCCTCGATCGCCATATTGCACACCGTCATGCGGCCTTCCATCGACAGATCGCGGATCGCCTGCCCGCTGAACTCGATCGCGTAGCCGGTGCCACCGGCCGTGCCGATGCGGCCGATGATCGCCAGCACGATGTCCTTGGCGGTGACGCCGGCGGGCGCCTCGCCCTCGACGACGACCAGCATCGACTTCGACTTTTTCTGGATCAGACATTGGGTAGCGAGCACGTGTTCGACCTCGGACGTGCCGATGCCGTGCGCCAGCGCGCCGAACGCGCCGTGGGTCGAGGTATGCGAATCGCCGCACACCACCGTCATACCCGGCAGGGTCGCACCCTGCTCCGGGCCGATCACGTGCACGATGCCCTGACGCTGGTCGTTCATACCGAACTCGACGATGTTGAAGTCGGCACAGTTCTGGTCGAGTGTCTCGACCTGCAGCCGCGATACCGGGTCTTCGATACCCTTGCTGCGATCGGTGGTCGGGACGTTATGGTCGGCGGTCGCCAGGTTGGCCGAGGTGCGCCACAGCGGACGACCGGCCAGACGCAGCCCCTCAAACGCTTGCGGCGAGGTCACCTCGTGCACCAGGTGCCGGTCGATGTACAGCAACGCCGTACCGTCGGCCTCTTCGCGGACCACATGCGATTCCCACAACTTGTCGTAGAGCGTTTTCGGTTTCATGGCGACATTCCATTAACTGACGGGAATAACGATAGCGGCTAATATGAATAACACAAATTCATGTTTTTCATTGTTTGAATTCTTTTGAGGAATAATGGAAATCGCCGCACTGCAGGCCTTCGTCGAGGTCGCCGATCACCAGTCGTTCTCCGAGGCTGCCGAGGCCCTGTTCCTGACTCAGCCCGCGGTCAGCAAGCGCGTGGCCCAGCTCGAGAGTGAACTGAACACCAAGCTGTTCGACCGTATCGGGCGACGCGTGTCGCTGACCGCGACCGGTAGCGCCCTGCTGCCACGGGCGCGCCGCCTGATCAACGACGCGCGTGAACTCAAGCGCCTGGTCAGCGACCTGTCCGGTGAGGTGCGCGGTCGGTTGACCATGGGCACCAGTCACCACATCGGGCTGCATCGCCTGCCGACGCCGCTCAAGCGTTTCACCGAGGCGTTCCCCGCGGTTGAACTGGACATCCGCTTCATGGATTCCGAGGCCGCCTGCCGCGCCGTCGAGACCGGCGACCTCGAGCTGGCAATCGTCACCCTGCCGCCGGAACGCCCGCCCAACCTGAACTTGGCGACGATCTGGGACGATCCCCTGGCCTTCATGGTGGCCCCGGATCACCCGCTGGCCGGCAGAACGAAGGTCTCGTTGACGGAGTTGCTCGAATACCCGGCGGTGCTGCCGGGTACGACGACCTATACGCGCGGCGTGCTGGAGCAAGCCGTGCGCAAGGCCGGTGTCGAACTGAAGGTGGGTATGGCGACCAACTACCTGGAAACGCTGCATATGCTGGTCGCCACCGGCCTGGGCTGGAGCCTTCTACCGGCGACCGTGCTCGACGACAAGGTGGTTCCACTGGAAATCGACGGTATGCGACTCACCCGCCAGCTCGGCGCGGTCACCCACCAGAAACGCAGCCTGTCGAACGCCGCCAGCGCGATGATCGAGGTGTGTAACGCTGCCCGTTGAATAGGCACCTGACTGACAACGAAAACCCGCCGGTCACGACCGGCAGAGGCTCGTCATTTGTCGGCGGTTTCCTCGGCCACCGGCGACGCGGCGCGGCCGGCGGTCCACGCGACGATGCGTTGCCGGGTAGTTTCCAGCCCAGCCAATAGCGTCGGCACCAGCAGCAGCACCAGGAACGTCGCGAAGGCCAGACCGAACGAGATCGACACCGCCATCGGGATCAGGAACTGCGCCTGCAACGAGGTCTCGAACAACAGCGGCAGCAGGCCGGCGATCGTGGTCAGCGAGGTCAGCAGCACCGCCCGCAGGCGCTGGCAGGCCGCCTCGATGATGGCCTCCTTGATCTCCATGCCCTTTTCGCGCAGGTGTTTGTAGAACACGACCAAGATGATCGAGTCGTTGACCACGATGCCCGACAGGGCGAACAGGCCGAACATCGACAGGATCGTCGGCGTGATATCCATCACGTAGTGACCGTACAGGGCACCCACGATGCCGAACGGGATGATCGCCATCACCACCAGCGGCCAGCCGTATGAGCCGAACACCCAGGCCAACACGATGTAGATCATCGCCAGCGCGAACAAGGCGCCGCGCTGCATATCGCCGGCGGTTTCCTGCTGGTCTTCGGCGCGGCCGGTGAACGCCCAGTGCAGATCGTAACGAAGCGACAGCTGCGGCAACAGCTCCTCGCGCAGCTGGCTGCGGACCTCGTTCGCATTGGCGATCTTCTTGTCGACGTCGGCATACACGGTCGCCGCCAGCTGGCCCTCGGCATGCCGCAGCGCCTTGAAGCCACGCCGTTCCTCCAGGTCGATCACCGATAACAGCGGCACCGTCTGGCCGTTGGACAGGAACACGCTGAAGTCGTCGAGCGCGGTCAGGCGGTAGCGCTCGGCATCGGGCAGCATCACCCGCACCTCGACCTCTTCGTCGCCCTCGTTATAGATCTGCGCCAGCTGGCCATCGAACGCGGCGCGCAACTGCCGCCCGACATCCTCGACGCTCAGGCCCAGCGACTCGCCGAAGGGATTGAGCTTGTAAACCAGCTGCTGCTGTCCGTAGGGCATGTCGTCCTCGACGCCCTGCACGCCCGGGATCGCGGCGATCGCATCCGACAGCTCGAGCGCCGCGGCCTTGGTGCGATCGGCATCCGGCCCGGTCAGGCGAATCTCCAGGTCGCGCCCCGGGTGGCCGCCCTGGCGGGAGGTGATGGTCAGGTACTCGAGCCCGGGCGGCTTGACCAGGCGGTTTTCCCAGGCCTTGATGAACTCTTCGTTACGCACCTCGCGGTGGTCGGACGGGATCAACTCGACCGTGACCGTGGCGAACTGTTCGCCCTGCTGTTGTTGGCGCCCGTTGGAGAAGAAACCCAGGCCTTCGGCGACATTGGCCAGCCTGACCAGCCCGCCGCCGAGTTCTTTGTCCGTCTGGTATACCGCGGTTTCGACGTCCTTGATGAAACCCACGACCCGCTCTGGCGGCGTGCCGGCAACAAACGTCGCGCTGGCAACGACCACGTTGCCTTCGACATTGGGGAAGAAGCTGAAACCCATGCGCCCACCGCGCAGCACACCAACCAACACGATGACAAAGGCCAGTGCGATCGCCACGATCGCGAAGCGGTTGTTGACCGCCCAGGTGACCATCGCGCGGAAATGCGTATCGCGGATGTGATTGAAGCGCTTGTCCCAGCGTTCGCGGAATGAGCCCGGCTGCGCCGGCTTGATGCCCTTGAAACTGTGGCGCAGGTGGCCAGGCAGGATCAGGAAACTCTCGACCAGCGAGGCGATGATCACGCACACGATCACGAACGGGATGTCGCCGAGAAACTTGCCGATGATACCGGTGATCGCAAATAGTGGGATGAAGGCCGCGATCGTCGTTAGCGACGATGACATGACCGGCGCGAGCATCCGGCGCGCGCCGCCTTCGGCGGCTTCGAGCGAACTCTCGCCGGTCTGATAGTGGGTCAGCGCATCCTCGCCGACCACGATGGCATCGTCGACGATGATCCCGAGCGCCATGATCAGGGCGAACATCGAGATCATGTTGATGCTGCCGCCGGCGACGTAGACGATCGCCAGCGTCGCCATGAACGACACCGGGATACCGACCGTGACCCAGAAAGCGACCCGCCCGTTGAGAAACAGGAACAGGATGATAACGACCAGCACCAGCCCGCTGGCGCCGTTTTTCAGCAGCAGGTTGATGCGGTCCTTGATCAGCGTCCAGCTCTCGTCGTAGGCGGTGATCTCGACCCCCGGCGGAAACCGCTTGGGCGCCTCGGCGAGCCACTCCTGCATGATGCGCGCGGACTCAAGCGAATCGGCGTTGGCCGAGCGCATCAGCTGCAGTTCGACCGCCGGCTCGCCCTGGTAGGTCATCTCGACCTGGTTGGGGCGTGCGCGCCGCTCGACCTCGGCGACATCTCCGATGCGAATCAACCGACCTTCGCGGTCGGCGACCAGGGCCAGTTCCTCGAAACCGGCCTCGCTGCGCCGTTGATTGAGGGTGCGGATCTCGCGCCCGACATCGTCGCGCCCCACCGTACCGGCCGGCAGATCGCGTGACTCCGCCGCCACCCGGTCGGCCACCTGCCGCAGCGACAGCTTGAGGTCTTCGAGCGTCGCCTGCGGAATCTGGATGGCTAGTTCGTCTTCGGGCAGGCCGGTGATGTTGACCTTGGCAATGCCGCGATCGAGCAGCTCGCGTTCGATGCGTCGCGCCAACGGACGCAGCTCGCGGATATCGGCCGGGCCGTGGATCAGCAGGCGCGCGATAGGTTCGTAACGCACCACGTGGCTGACCTCGGTCTCTTCGGCATCCGTGGGTATGTTGCGCACCCCATTGACCAGTTCTTCGACCCGATCGGTCGCCGCGCCCATATCGGTGCCTTCCGGAAACTCGAGCAGGATCGAACTGACGCCCTGGCTCGAGGTCGAGGTCATCTTGTCGAGACCGTCGGTAGAACGCAGCGCCTGTTCCAATGGGATGGTGATCGAGGTTTCGATGTCCTCGGCCGATGCCCCGGTCCACACGGTGCGTACCGAGACCACCTCGACCTCGAAGTTCGGAAAGAACTGCACATTGAGATTGGCGACGCCCCAGACGCCGATCATCAGCATCACGACCATCAGGAGATTGGCCGCCACCTTGTGTTGGGCAAAGATGCCGACGATGTCGCTGCGGTGCTGAAACGGCATGTCAGCGCTCTTCGGCGACGCGCACCAACAGGCCATCGAGGGCGTTGGGAAGTTGCGTGGTCACGACAGTGGTTCCCGGTTCGAGCTGCGGGGCATGGATCAGGACGCGCGCCACCTTGCCTTGCCGGCGGGCCTCGCCGATGCGCTCGACTCGTTTCGGCCGCATGCGACTTTCGCTATCGATAACGTAGATGCGGTCGGTACCGTACACGGCCTCGGGCGGCAGCGCGATCAGGTCATTGCGTGCCGGCAGGTTCAGCTCGACGCGCAAAAAACGCCCCTGGCTTATCTGCGTCGCGCCGCGCGTTACCGTAAACAGGCCGTCAACACCACCAGTACTGCTCGACGCCTCACCGGCCAGGCTGCGCAGCTTACCTTCAACGGCAATGCCGTCGATCGTGCCATGCACCGTCAGTGGCCGACCGGCATCGATCGCCGCGCGCACCTGCGGCAGGTGTCGGCTGGGAATCTGCGCACGGATAACCAACTCATCGGTGTCGTACAGCTGAATCAACGGGTCGCCAACCCTGGCGCGTCGCCCGGGCGACACCTGTACCCGGGCGATCCGGCCGTTGAACGGCGATGCAATCGCGCTGCGTTCCAATTCGAGCTGCGCCTGATCGCGCAACGCCTCGGCGCGCGCTCGCGCCGCTTCGACTTCCGCCAGGCGCGCCTCGTGTTCGTCCACGGCCTGCTCACGCGCCGCCAACGTGATTGCCTGTTTCTCAGACGCCTGGCGCGCGGTGTCCAGTTGCGACTGCGCACCGACCTTCTTCGCGACCAGGTCCTGCAGGCGTTTAACCTCACTGCGCGCCAGGCCGAGCAGCCGGCGTTCACGCGGCAACGATTCGAGATTGGCCTCCTGGCGACGCTTCTCCGAGACGATCCGCGCATCCGCCTGCTTGAGCTCGGCCTCACGCTGCGCCAGTTGCAGACGCGCGTCGCGGTCGTCGAGCCTGATCAGCACCTGACCCTTTTCGACCCGGTCGCCCTCGACGACCAGCACCTCGTTGACGTCGGCGGTGATGCCGGCCGTCAACTGGCTCGACCACAGCGATTCGACCTTGCCGTACAACGTGACGGTGGGGCTGTGGCGCGCCCGCTCGACCTGCTCGACACTGACCAGCCAGGCGCGCTCGCTAACCTGCACGGGGGTGGGCTTTGGCTTGGTGGCGATCAGGGCGGCTGCCGCGCCGGCGGCCACCAATAGAATGACCAGCGGTAACCAGCGTTTTCTGGGCGTACTCTTCCCTGTGTTGGTGTCGGACGTCATTGTTGGCTGGCGGTGTTCTTGTCGTTACGTAAAAGGGGCTATTTTGCCGGTTTGTCTTCTAGGGCTGCGATGCGATCACGCAATGCATCCAGATCACGCTGTTGCTGGCGAAAACTGCGCAGCAGTTCCGGTAGCTTGCCGACGGCAGCGATCTCACGCATCTCGCGCGCCATCGGCTTGGCGGGTGATCCCCAGACCTTTTCTCCAGGCTCGATATCCGTGTTGACGCCGCCCTGGCCGCCGATCTGCACGCCATCGCCGATCGTTACGTGATCGGCGATGCCGACCTGCCCGGCCGCCACCACGCCCTTGCCCAGCTTGCTGCTGCCCGCGATGCCGACCTGCGACACCAGGATCACGTGTTCGCCGATCTGGTTGTTGTGCCCGACCTGGACGAGATTGTCGAATTTACTGCCCCGACCGATGCGCGTTTCGCCCAGCGTAGCCCGGTCGATGCAGGTGTTGGCGCCGATTTCGACATCGTCTTCGACCACAACGTTCCCCAGCTGGGGAATCTTGTGGTGGTGGTCGCTATCCCAGTAATAGCCGTAGCCATCGGCACCGATGACCACGCCCGGGTGCAGGATACAGCGATCGCCGACCCGTGTGTCGTCCATCAGCGACACGTTCGGCCCGATGTCGCACGCCTCGCCGACCGACACGTTCGGCCCGATATAGGCCCCGGCACGAATTCGGCTACCCGCACCGATCGCGGCACCGCTGTCGACCACCACCAACGGGCCGATACCGACACCCTCGCCGATCTGCGCATCGTCGGCGATGACCGCGGTGGGGTGGATGCCGATCACGGCACGTGCCGGCCTGAACAGCTCCATGGCGGCGACAAAAGCCGGCTTGGGGCGCTCGACGCGCAGCAGGCTCTTGCCTGCCGTGGCGGGAAAGTCGGCACCGACAATGATCGCCGCCGCGCCGCTCGATTCGACCTGCTCGCGGTACTTGTCGGATTCGGCATAGGTCAGCATCCCCTCGCCGGCCGCTTCGAGCGCCGCGACTCCGACGATAACCGTAGCGGCATCGCCTTCGAGCGTCGCACCGAGTTTTTGCGCAAGTTCACCAAGTGTGTAGTCGGTCATCGGCCGTTACCTACTGATCAAGCTTGTGTTTAGTAATCATGCTGGGCATCGATCCAGTACCAGGCGGCCAGTGCGCCCAGCACCGCCAGGACGCCGGCACCCGCGAAGGTCATCGCCGGCCCAATCCCGTCCCAGGCATATCCGCTGAGCAGGCTGCCGACGGCACCTCCCGCGCCGAAACTGACGCTACTGTACAGCGCCTGGCCCCGGCCTTGATGACGCCCCTGAAAATAGTGGTGCACTAGGTGGATGCTGGCGGCATGAAAGGTGCCGAACGTAGCGGCATGCATCAATTGCGCGAGCAGCAGTACCCACAGCGAGTCGGCGAGATTGCCGATCAACACCCAGCGAAGCGCGGCGATGACCAGGCTGGCGATCAGCACGCGACGCGCACCGAACCGCCCGAGCAGGTGATGCATGATCAGGAACAGGCCGACCTCGGCCAGCACGCCCAGCGCCCACAGCTGCCCGATCAGCGACTCGCTGTAGCCGTGGTCTTTCATGAAGATCGAGTAGAAGGCGTAGTAAGGCCCGTGGCTGGCCTGCATCAGAAAGACAGCGAGAAAAAAGCCGATGATCGCCGGTTTTTTAAGTACATCAGCAAGCGGCGGCTGGGCCTTCGGATGGGGCTCAGGGTCCGGATCCTTGACCGTCAACGAACTCAGCCATATTGCGACGAACAGCAACAGCAACGTTGGCAGCACGACCTCGGCACTGTGCAGGTCGACCAGCCAACCAAGCACAATCACCGTGACGATGAAACCGATCGACCCCCAAACCCTGATCTGTGCATAGCGTGCCACGCGCTCTTTCAGGTAGATAAAGGTGATCACCTCGAACTGTGGCAACGAGGCGTTCCAGAAGAAGCTGTACAGTGTCATGACCAGCGCGATCGGCCAGAACCCCTGCGCCCAGAACATGCCGGCGAACACCAGGATCGAAACCATCGACGCCAGCCGCACGATCCGCATGCGATGGCCCAGGTGGTCGCCCAACCAACCCCACAGGTTTGGCGCGACGATCTTGGTGGCCATCAAGATTGCCATCAGCTCACCGATGGCTACCGCATCGAATCCGCGCTCACGCAGGAACAGTCCCCAGTAAGGCACCAGGGCGCCCAATACCGAGAAATAGAACAGGTAAAAGGACGACAGTCGCCAGTAAGGCATCAGACTTCGGCGTGATATCGCGCGCGCATCCCTCGCCGGCGCCGCCTCAAGGCTTGCTGCTGCCGGCCGGGATCACCGGGGTATCCGGCGCCACATCTGCATTCTGGCCACGCTGGCGCAGGGCATGATCGAGCAACACGATCGCCAGCATGGCCTCGGCGATCGGGGTCGCGCGGATGCCCACACACGGATCGTGACGCCCCTTGGTAATCACCTCGGTGGAGTGGCCGGCAACATCGACCGTTTGCCCGCCGAGGCGGATGCTCGAGGTCGGTTTGAACGCCACGCGAGCCACGACGTCCTGCCCGCTGGAGATCCCGCCGAGCACGCCGCCGGCGTTGTTCGACAGAAAGCCTTCGGGCGTCATCTGATCGCGGTGTTCGGTGCCTTTCTGCGCGACGCACGCGAAACCGGCGCCGATCTCTACGCCCTTGGCGGCATTGATGCTCATCAGCGCATGCGCGATATCCGCGTCCAGCCGGTCAAAGATGGGTTCTCCCCAACCGGGAGGAACGCCGGTAGCGACAACAGAGACTTCAGCGCCGACCGAATCGCCGGATTTGCGCAACTCGTCCATGTAGTCTTCGAGCTCGCTGACCTGCGCCGCGTCCGGCCAGAAGAACGGATTAGACTCAACCGGGTCCCACGCAAAGCCGTTCGGCCGAATCGGTCCGAGCGCTGAAAGGTAGCCACGCACCTCGATGCCATAGCGTTCGCGCAGGTACTTTTTGGCGATCGCGCCGGCCGCCACCCGCATCGCAGTCTCGCGGGCGGACGAGCGACCACCGCCGCGATGGTCGCGGATGCCGTACTTCTGGATATAGGTGTAATCGGCGTGTCCCGGCCTAAATTTCTGTGCGATGTCGCCGTAATCCTTAGAACGTTGGTCCTGATTGAAGATCACGAGTCCGATCGGTGTGCCGGTGGTTTTGCCCTCGAACACCCCGGAGAGAATCTGGACCTGATCCGGCTCGCGCCGCTGCGTGGTATGGCGTGACGTACCGGGGCGACGGCGGTCGAGGTCGGGCTGGATGTCCGCTTCGCTGAGCGCCATACCCGGCGGACAACCGTCGACGATGCAACCGATTGCGATACCGTGGCTTTCGCCGAAAGACGTCAACGTAAAGAGTTTTCCGATAGTATTGCCGGACATTTTTTGGAAACGGATGTTGGATAAGCAGTTGAATTATTCGGCCAATGATAATGGCTTAGGCACCCTCGTGTCGCCCGCCGTGCCATTCAACGCAAATTGCGCCATGACTGGTCGAAAATGACCCAACGTTCCGCTGCTTCATCTGTTTCGTGCCCTGAACGGATAACCATGGTCGGCACACTCCCGCCGCTGCGCGCCATAAGCAGTTACTGTGAAGGGGTCGCGCTGGCGCTGGCAGAACATACCGAAGTCGAGTTCTTCAGCTTTTCGGCGCTCTATCCAAAGGCACTCTATCCCGGCGCGATCCAAGTCGATGACCAGAGCGAGCCTCCGCGTCATCCGAACCTGTTGATCCATCGCCGACTGGCTTGGTACAACCCCTTGAGCTGGGTTTCTGCCGGCTTGCGGGCGAAGGGCGACGTACTCAACCTGCAATGGTGGTCGTTACCCCTGGCGCCGATCCTTATCGTCATCGCGCTCACGGCGAAGGCCCGCGGCGTACCCGTTGTCGTTACCGTCCACAACGTAACGCCACACAATGGCAACCGCGTGTTGCACCGGATTGCCAGTAGCATTCTCTACGCCCTGGCAAATGCGATTCTGCTGCACTCGCGGCGCAACGAAGAAGTATTTCACCAGGTTTTCCCAGCATTCGAAGATCGCACGGCGGTATTCCCGATGGGTGCCGCAGACTTCAAACACGATCGAGTCGTGGACAAACGGGCCTCCAGACAACATCTGGGAATCGCTCAGCACAAGCGAGTGCTGCTTCTGTTCGGCGCAGTTCGCGAATACAAGGGGTGGGATACTGCATTGAAGGCAGTCGATACGCTACGCAACAACGAGCCAAACACGTTGCTGATCATCGCCGGTCAGGCATGGGATAGCGCAGACGCAATCAACAACACGGTGCGAACGTTGAAACTGGAACCCAACGTGCGTCTAGACCTCGCGTTCGTACAAGAAACCGATATTCACCACTACCTTTCGGCAGCAGACGTTCTGCTCATGCCCTACAAGCACTTCGATGCCCAAAGCGGTGTCGGCACTTCAGCGCTGACCTACGGACTGCCCGTCGTTGTGTCTGACTGTGGTGGACTGCAGGATCTGGTGATCGACGATGAATCCGTCGTCCCACGCGACAATGCGTTGCGGCTGGCCGAGCGTCTCCGCGAGATACTTTCGAACGCAGACCTCTACGCGACACTGTGTTCTCATTCGGAATTTCTCGCACAGCGATTCTCTTGGGCTTCGATTTCACAAAAGATCTGCGCTTTCTTTCAAACTACGATCGAACCACAGCGATAAGAACAGTCCCTCAAGCCCCGAACAATGACCAAAACATCCAGAACGATTTATATCGATTGCACCGCGACCTACTACCTGGGCATCAATACGGGGATTCAACGCGTCGTGCGCAATATCGTAAAACGCGCGGTTGCATTGTCGGATACTGAAGGGCAGAAATTCGTCCCGGTCGTGTCGAACTTTGGACATTTTTGGCGCTCTCCCCGCTTCAACGCCTTGCAGCTCGCCTCGCAGAACATGAGCACGGTGATGCACGGTGGCACCAAGGCCTCGGTGTGGCTGTCGGCACATGAGAAAAAGGCTATTCAAAAGAGCAAAAAATTCTCGCCCTGGCTGGCTTATGCCTATTTCATCTCCGCTATCCGGCGACTGATTCGATACGGCGGTTATGCCTTGTTGCAAACGCCCTTCGTTGTCGGACTGTTGACTGGAAGCATACGTCGAATAAAGCCGAAATCAGGCGATTTCCTGTTGATGCCCGACGCTTTCTGGGCCTATGACGTCGTAACGCCCTTGAACAAGAGACGTAACCAGAAACTGATCGTGGCGCCGATGATCCACGACCTTATTCCCGTGACCCATCCACAATATTGCGACAAGCATTTTGTAAAGACATTTAAACGTCTGCTACCACAGATATGCGCTCATTCCTCAGCATTTGTCTGCATCTCGCATTCAACCCTCAACAGCCTACTCGCTTTTTTCAAAGACCATGACATGCAACGGGAAGCAGCCCTGCCAACGGCAATCTGGTATTCCGGCGCCGACATCGCCAACGAGCCGGATTCCGGCATCGAGGAATTGCCGATTCGCAGCGACGTCCAGACCATGGATTTTGCGACCGATACCTTCCTGATGGTCGGCACAATCGAGCCACGTAAAGGTTACGACGATGCTTTCGCGGTTTTCACCCGGATGTGGGACGCCGGTCGAACAGAACGCCTCGTCATCGTCGGTCGCGTAGGATGGATGTGCGAGGACTTGGTCGAAGCGATGACCAACAGTCCCTACGTCAATCGACATCTCTTCATCTATACCAATGCGAATGACAACGAACTTGATTTTTTCTACGAGCACTCCACAGCACTGATCTTCGCATCGCGGGCGGAAGGATTCGGCCTGCCACTGGTAGAGGCGATGCAAAAGGGATTGGATGTTATCGCGAGCGACATACCGGTTTTCAAAGAGATAGGGGGCGATTCGGCACGATACTTCGTCACCCAGGATCTCGACGATCTAGAACGCACAATTGTCGAATTCGTTGAAAACAAACCGGAACAGCATGATGCGCTCGAATGGCATGACTGGGATCAGGCCACGCGACGCCTCTTGGATACTTGCTCAAAGCTCGCCGATCAGGCTTCGCCCGCAGAAACCTGATATCTCGCACATCGCATGCGTAACTACCGAGTCACCAGGTAGGACACATAGTTTCTCTAGAAGCGTTGTGCGCCTTTGTACGCATAGACGTCACAGTATTCTGTTCGCGCCAACAACTGTTCACGCGTCACCGGCTTTATCGAGCTGTCTTTCATGATCATCGAAAACGAGAATCCCCGGCTCGACAACAGATCCAGCAGATCGGCTCCACGCGACGTACCTGCATAAAAACTCGGCGCGAATTCGAGCACAATCCCAAGATCCGTGCTCTCGGTCAACAACCGATCTGCACCCAACAACACTTCCGGCTCGCTGCCTTCTGCGTCAATCTTCATAAAATTGACGGTACCTTCGCCAACGATGTCGTCAAGCTTTCTCGCCTCGACGTTCACCGTGGTAACCGAATCATTGTATTTTTCCGGATCTCCGTCGGGCACATGAATCGACGATGAACCTTTGTGCTTTTCATAAACCTTGAACTCGAGGGTGGTCTGCTCTTTATACGCTGCACACATCGAGACGGAACTGCGATCGCGAAAACCGTTCACTTCCAGATTGCGATATGCCAGTTCATAAATCTCGGCATTCGCTTCAACCGACCAAACATAGCCTTGTTTACCGACCAATCCGGCCAGGAGAAGAGAAAAATAACCGACGTTGGCACCCACATCCACGGCTCTGTCGCCCGGCCTGACGAGCCGCTGTATCGCTGTGGTCACCCAGTCTTCCCATATGCCATCCTGAATGAGATGAGGGGTGAGACTGATGTCGCGGCTGTCGAGATACATTTTGTACCCTTGTACCGTGTTGGTCAGCACGCGATGGTCACCGAGGTAACAACTTCTCGATTGAACGAACACGCTTGTCTCAGCGATGCGCTCTGCGATGTGCCGTAATATCTTCTTGTACATTTGGTTTCCCGCTTATTGAACCGACCAGGTGAGCATTGGCGCAACAGCTCCGTCGCGGTGGGCAAAGAAGAACTCGCCCGAAGGACAACTGAACGTAACCCCGAAATGCACGCCTTTCTCTTTGCGAACCAGCCAACGAACGCCATGTATAGCCGCCGCTATCGTCAGGTGATAGCTGCCATTGGCCAGAAGGCCCGGAGGAATCTGTGTCGAGATGACTACGCCATCGCGGCCTGCAGCTTCGGAAACGTCGGCCTTTCCGCTCTCGCCAACGAATGATTGAAACACCAGGCTACCGTCGCCCGCGTAGAGTTCAAATCCAACCAGCAAGCCTGTCACCGGTCGCGTCAGCTCTATCTCTATCGATACGGTGATCGCTTCCGTGCTGTCAAAGGTGACACGTGAATTGCCGTCGGCGTCACTGACCTTTAGAGAATGGAAGACCACAGTCCGTTCGCTATCCGTTAACTGAGGGTCATATCTGACTACTGAGCACGCATCACCGCTTTCCCTGATTGACGTGCCATAGGCATGGACGACATCGCCCACATCGCCGTCACCGACGATGCGTCCGTGATCGAGCCAGATTGCCCGATCACAAAACGCGCGAATCGCCGACATATTGTGACTAACCAGTACCACCGTTCGTCCGCTGCTATGCATGTCTTCCATCTTGGACATGCATTTCTTCTGAAACCACGCATCCCCCACTGCCAGCACCTCATCAACCAGCAGAATCTCAGATTCCAGGTGCGCAGCCACTGCGAAAGCCAATCGCGTGTACATTCCCGACGAATAGCGTTTAACCGGTGTATCGAGAAATTGCTCGACTCCCGAGAAGGCTACGATTTCGTCGAATCGTTGCACGACTTCCTTTTTGCGCATCCCGAGTATCGACCCGTTCAGAAAGATGTTCTCTCTGCCCGTCAACTCGGGATGAAAGCCGGTGCCCACCTCCAGCAGACTGGCCACTCGGCCATTGAGTGCCAAACGGCCTTCGGACGGGGCCGTTATTCGGCTCAAGAGCTTCAACAACGTGGATTTGCCCGCACCGTTCGCGCCGACAAGCCCCAGTTTTTCTCCCCGATCTACCTGGAGATCTATCTCTCTCAACGCCCAATAATCTTCGCGGACAATCTGTCGAATCGGTCGGAAACCCCTCCGGAATCGAGCCGCGAGCCAATCGCGCAGCGTGTCGTATGGGGGCGATTGGTTATGACTCAACTGATAGCACTTGCCGAGCCTTTGTGTTTCTATCGCCGCACCCATCGCTCAGATCTCGTCTGCGAAGGTACGTTCTACCTTCCGAAAGAAGTGCAAAGAAGCGAACATGATCAATACCGTACATGCAACGCTGACGGCAACTGCGAACGTTGGAACCGGGTACGAGTCGCCAAATAACGACCAACGAAACCCTTCAACAATGCCGACCATCGGATTGAGGCTGTACAGCACGCGCCACTGCTCGGGGATCTCGTAAACGCTGAAGCCCACCGGGGACACGTAGAGGCCAATCTGTACGATGAACGGCACGATAAACCTGACATCCCTGAACCGGACGTTGAGTGCCGCAAAGCCGATCCCGATGCTCAGGGTGAACAAGATCAACAGCAAAAGGAACAGCGGAAACAGCAAGATCTCAAGCCCCGGAAACACGCCGAACCAGATCATGAACGGTACAAGGATCAGCACAGTGACCATAAAGTCGACCGCGCCGGCCAGCGAGGAGCTCAGTGGAATCAATACGCGCGGAAAGTAAACCTTTGAAATCATTTGAGAATTAGCGACCAGACTGTTTGCAGACTCGGCAAACACGGTCGAAAAGAAATGCCACGGAAGCAGACCGGCGATGACCAACATCTGGTACGGCACATCGAGATTCTTGCCCAACCCCGCGACGCGCTGAAACACGAATGTGAGGATGACCATCGTGATCAATGGACGCAGGATGACCCAAGCAACCCCGATAGCCGTCTGTTTGTAGCGAACCTTGAGATCCCGCCAAGCAAGAAACAGCAAGAGTTCGTGGTACTGCCAGACCTCGCGCCAATAGCCACGACGTCGACCTTCGGCGGCCACCTCAACGGTGTTCGCGTTGTTGTCCATCATCGTGAACCGAGCAACTTTTTTGGGTGTGAAGCCGAGAGCATTTTCGTTTTAATAGCCAATTACATGATTATCGGCGACATTTAATGTCACTTGATACCAAGAGTTCGAGGTTACCTGGCGTGAGCGCTCAGTCCCTTCCTGTCAATGTTCCAGATCCTGAGCACCGGCATCCTAAGACCTTGCTTGACCGCTCAGGGCAACCCCAATCCGAACCAGACACCGCCCTACTCACCTCAGGACAGAGTCCCACATGTTCGTCGACAAAATCCTACGGCTACTCGCTGCCAAACAGCGCTCACGACATCCGGTATTCGTGTTCGTCGGTCCACTCTATAGCCGCTAGCTGTTGTCCAATTACGCAAATTTCCGGCAGATCGGCCGCTAGTCTGCGTACAGCAGCACGTGTGGCCCGCCACGGCCCTGTGCTGACTAGCAGTCGACTTTGAGCCACATCGGGCACAAGCTGCATTTCAATTGGATTCGGCGACCATCTGAAACTGTGACGCGCAAAACAGAATGCAATACAAATTACTTCTTGCACTATCAGCGATAGTTGCCGCCAGCCTGGCAATCTACACGCCGGGCTTGAACGGCCCGTTTTTGTTTGACGACAACATCCACATCGTCCAGAACCAGTGGGTCAAGATCAACTCCCTAGCCGCAAGCGAATTGCTTCGCGCCTGGAATTCGTCGTTCAACGATTTCCCTGCCAGTCGCCCCCTTGCCCAGCTGTCATTCGGCATCAACCATGCTATCGCCGGATTAGACCCCTGGGCCTTCAAGGCGACCAATCTTGCGATCCATATCCTGACGGGCGTGGCCGTCTTCCTGTTCACCCGCCTTGCCTACCGAGCCATCGCGCGAAATACGTACGACGCGAAATACGAACTCGGCTGGGCGCTGGCCACGATGGCCGTCTGGTTGCTGCATCCCATCAATGTCAGCACCGTCCTGTACGCCGTGCAACGTATGACCCAGATCTCAGCCTTGTTCACCTTGCTGTCGCTGAGCGCCTATCTGTGGGGGCGGCTGCAACTGGCGGAGAATCGCTCGGGCTTCGGCTGGCTGTTGCTGGTTCCGGTTCTTGCTGCAATCGGCTTCCTCGGCAAGGAAAACGCCGCCCTACTTCCATTGTTGCTGCTCGCCTGTGAGCTCACCCTCCTGAACAAGGTATCACTTGGCCGCAGACCAGGGGCGCTCAGAGCGCTGCAGGTCACCTACATCGTGGTTCCGCTCATTTTGGGCGCAGCGTATTTCATGACCCACCCCGGGCTCGTCTACTACGACGAACGGCCGTTCACACTCGAAGAGCGAGTGCTGACGCAGCCGCGGATACTGTGGTTCTACCTACGCTTGTTATTTATCCCCGACATCTCGCAGTTCGGCCTGTTTCATGACGATATCGCATTGTCGACCAGCTTGTTCTCACCACCGATCACGATACTGGCGGTTATGGGCATCTCAGCCTTGTTGCTTACCGCGTGGATAACGCGCCGCAAGCACCCGGTTTTCGCCTTCGCGGTGCTCTTCTACTTCGCCGGTCACGCGTTGGAATCAACGGTGCTGGCGCTCGAAATGGTGTTCGAACACCGCAATTATCTGCCGGGGCTCGGGCCTCTCATGGCACTGAGCTATGCGGTTGTCGTCGGTTCACGCCGTCTGAAACAGCACAAACTCGTGGTCGCCGTCGGTGTCGCGCTGTTGGCTGCCTACGCGGCCACCACCTTCGTCCGCGTGAACAACTGGTCCAGTTTCCAGACTTTCGTCATGAGCAGTGCCAACAACCACCCGGCGTCGGCACGGGCCAATTTCGCAGCGGCTCAGTTTCTTATCTCTGCCGTCGAACATGCCGACGAGTCCAGACCGCAGATTGCTCAAGCTGCCGCCGATTATCTGCTAAAAGGGTTGGAGGCAGACTCGCGCTGCCTCAACTGCTTGTTTGGTTTGGTCGTACTCGACCTCCACCTCAATCAGCGGCCCTCGGATGCCACCGTGAACATGCTGAGCGACGCCCTCAAAGATGGAGACGTTGGCCCAACCCGGGTATCCGTGAGCCAGTTCAGTTTTCTCGTCGATTGGCAGAAGGCCGGGGGCAGTTCCATGGGCAACGAGCAACTCGAGTCGATACTGGATGCTGCGCTCGCCAATCCGAAATGGGGATACACCGGCCGCTCGGGCATCGAAAGCGCATACCGCGAATATCACGAGTTCGTCACCAAAAACCTGAACGCAGCCCTGCAACATGGGATTGCCGCCGCCGATGCTTGGCGCTCCCAATGGAAGCCCCGCATGCGCGTCGCGCGCTTGTTGCTAAAGCTCGGTCGCCGGCAGGAAGCGCTGCAGCACCTTGACGTAGCGGCTTCAGTGGCTCGTAATCGCGAACAGACAGACGAGACCGAACAAGTACGCCAGCACATCGAAAGTGCGCTCGGCAAATAAGGATCTATGGACGCAAAGACCAACCCGCCTTTACTCAGCATCGTGCTGCCTGCGCTGAACGAAGCCAAGAGTCTTGACAACCTGCTGCCGAAACTCAGGTCGGCTCTTCCCGAAGCCGAGATCATTGTGGTTAACGATGGATCGGATGACGATACGGCGGCAACCGTCGAACGCCACGGATGCCGGGTTGTGTCAAACCCCTACCGCATGGGCAACGGCGCCGCGATCAAGCGCGGTGTACGCGCCGCGCACGGCACCAACCTCGCGATGATGGACGCCGACGGCCAACATACCCCGGAACACCTGATGTCGCTTTGGAATCGGTTCGAGCGCGAAGATCTCGACATGATCATCGGCGCTCGAAAACAGGGTGATCACGCCAGCCTGTTCAGGCGGTTTGGCAACTTCGTGTTCAACCGGGTGGCGACCTGGATGACAGGCCAGCAGATCATGGACCTGACCAGCGGTATCCGCATCTGCAAAGCGCGGCGTTTTCGCGAGTTCATCCACCTGCTGCCCAACGGATTTTCCTATCCGACGACCAGCACGATGGCATTCTTCCGTTCGGGCTACACGGTGGCTTATGAACCGATTGACGTGCTGCAACGTGAAGGCCGAAGCCACTTGAAGATCTGGCGCGAAGGCGCGCGCTTCATGATCATCATCTTCAAGATCGGCGCGCTATATTCACCGATGAAATTATTCCTGCCAATCAGCGGGGTCTTGTTCGGCCTGGCCTCGGCGCTCTACGTCTACACCTACATCACCGAGGCGCGCTTCACCAACATGAGCGCCCTGCTCTACATGACATCGCTGCTGACGTTCCTGATCGGCATCGTCTCCGAGCAGATCACCAGCCTGATGTTCGCGCGGCGCGAGCGCCAATAGAAAGCGTCGACTAGGGCTGTTGTTCCAGCCAGCCGTTCACCGTCGTGACATCTTCCATGTTCAGAGTGCCGGCCGCCTGCAGCAGTGACAGCGTATTGATGATGTAGTCGTAGCGTGACTGGGCAAGGTCGCGCTTGGCACGGTACAGGTCGCGCTGGCTGTCGAGCACGTCGACCAGGGTCCGGGTACCGACTTCGAAACCCGCCTCGGTGGCCTCCAGGGCGCTCTGTGCCGACACCTGGGCGGCCTCGAGTGCCTTGACACGGCTGATGCTCGATTCGACGCCTCGGTAGGCGTTGCGCACCTGGGTCTGCACCGAACGGCGCCGCTGCTCCAGCACCTCTTGCGCCGCTTCGTACTGGTAGCGTGCCTGGCGGGTCGCCGCCGAAACACCGCCGCCGGTATACAAGGGCCAATTGAGCTGGACGCCGATCGTCGCCGTGTTCTGATCGGTACCGAAGTCGGAACCCGAGCGCCCCATGGCATAAGAACCCACCAGGTCAACCGCCGGCGAGTCGCCCGCGCCCTGCAAACGGATCTGTTTGCGGGCGATGTCGGCATCGTACCGGGCCGAGACGATGCCCGGGTTGGTGCTGGTCGCCGTCTTGCTCCATTCTTCGAGACTGGCCGGCTCAGGCGACAACATCGGCACATTGCGCCGCAGGTCGGCCAGAGGTAGCGCGTTCTGCTCGGTGATCTCCAACAGCGCCTCGACGGCGTTATCGAGATTGTTCTGCGCCAGGATTTCATCGGCGCGGGACTGGTCGTAGCGCGCCTGCGCTTCGTGCACGCCGGTGATAGCGATCAGGCCAACCTCAAATCGCTGCTTGGCCTGGTCGAGCTGGCGGGCGATCGCCTTCTTTTCGGTTTCGGCGAAGGTCAGCGTGTCTTTGGCCGACAGCACCCCGAAATAGGCGTTGGCGGCACGTAGAATCAGGTCTTGTTCTGCGGCGTTGTAGTCGATGCCGGCTTTGGCCACCTGGTCTTCAGCCTGCTCGAGCTGAATCAAGCGGTCCTTGCGATACAGCGGCTGGACCACCTGGAGGGCCGCGTCGGCGGTACCGTAGTCTTCGTCGTAGGCACCGCGAACCGAGTCCTTGATGTCCTGGTTCAGGTAGTTGGCATCACCGGTCAAGGCCACGTTCGGCCGCAACTGGGCCTCGGCCAGCGGTTTGGCCTCAAGATTCGCGTCTCGCGTGGCCCGCGCTGCGCGCAGCCCCGGATCGTTCTCGGTTGCCATCCGGTAGACCTCGGCGAGATCTGCCGCTGAAACCACAGAAGTGCCGAGCACCAGGCCAATCGCCCATGCGATCCGCTTCATCTTATTCGTTTCCCCAAAATATTAGATAATCCAAATATAACAGGTTTTTATGACCTGTTTACACCGCGGGTAACGGTGGAAATCGCCGCCGATTGTGGCAAATCAAAGCCTGCGGCTGGCGCGCACGCCGGCACTGGTCATGTAAGGCAGACAAAATACCTCATATAAGTGGTCTGGGTAACCGCAATCCTCACTTGGCACTCAGATTCGGCATCGGCGGCACAAGCAATTCCGGATCGATGCGCCGGTCGCGCAGATTCATCCGCCAATCCAAGTGGGCCCCGGTTACGCGACCGGTGGCGCCGACCTCGGCGACAACCTGCCCTTGCTCCACCCGGTCACCAACCTTCGCGTGCAGTTTATGCAGATGCAGGAAACTCGATGTCAGCTTGTGACCATGGTCGATGATCATGGTCCCTCCGGAGAAAAACATATCGGGCACGGCCAACGTAACAATCCCGGGTGCCGGCGCTCGCACCGGGGTGCCGACAGGCGCTGCGACATCGACGCCAAAGTGTGGGCGCCGGGGCTCACCATTGAGCACACGTTGGCTGCCGTAGACACCCGTAATCGGGCCTTCCAGCGGCCATTGAAAACCACCCAGGAAATCCTGGCGGTCGTCGTCACGCGTCCGGGCGCGCTTGACCGCCACAACGTCGTCGCGGATGCGCTTGAGGTCTGCCTCGCTGCGCGGTGTCACCTTGCGCTTGGGCAGACCGTCGATGCGTTGAATCTTGTAGTCACGCCGCGCCACTTGCAGCGTCTCTTTGATCACAGTGCCGTCGGCGCTGCGTATCTCCAAGGCGGAAGTCTCCGGTGCGTCGCGCGTGAACCCCAGCAGAAACACGCCGTCCTTGCTGATCCGCACTGCTTGGCCGTCCTGGGTCACCTTGCTGCCCGGCTGGGCACGCCCAACGACCATGCCGCCCTGAACGAGTTTTCCATCCAGGGAATACCCGGCCGACGGTTCGTCAGCCGCCGACGCGACCGTCCATTGCAGCAAAATGCAGAAAATGATTGTCAACCGTTTCAAGAAACACTCCTTTTGGCCGGCGTCGTCGCGATGTCGCAACAGCAAGCAAGCGGGCCTTTGATAGACTTTCGCCATGGCTGAACCCCGCGATCAACATCCCGTCTTGCGCTCGCAAGTCTACACGTGGCCCGAAGTAATCCAAATGATTGCGCGCCACCGGCGTGAACTGGTCATCGCCAATATTATCGCCGTGCTCGGCGCGCTGACTGCAGTACCGGTTCCGCTGCTGATCCCACTGCTGGTCGACGAAGTACTGCTCGACCAGCCGGGACCGGCGGTCGCTTCGATGAACGCCATGTTTCCCGAGTCCTGGCACGGCCCTGTGCTGTATATCACCGCGGTGTTGGTGCTCACCCTGATCCTGCGTCTGTTCACGCTGGTGTTCAACGTCTGGCAGACCCGCGAATTCACAATCATCTCGAAAGACGTCATCTACAGTATCCGTCGCACCCTGCTCAACCGCCTCGAACGGTTTTCGATGGCCGAGTACGAAACGCTGGGCAGCAGTACCGTCGCCTCGCATCTGGTGACCGACCTCGACGCCATCGACCAGTTTGTCAGCCAGACCACCAGCAAGTTCATTGTCGCGGTGTTCAGCGTGGTCGGCACGGCCTTCGTGCTGTTGTGGATGCATTGGCAACTCGCCCTGTTCATCCTGCTGCTCAACCCGGTGGTGATCTACCTGACCACCATCTTCGGTCGCCGGGTGAAGCGGCTGAAGTCGCGCGAAAACAGCGCCTACCAGACCTTTCAGGAGTCGCTGGCAGAGACCCTCGATGCCATCCAGCAGATTCGTGCGAGCAACCGCGAGCGTCACTACGTACAGCGTGTCATCGATGCGGCGGCAACGATCCGTGACCGCTCGACTGCGTTCACCTGGAAGAGCGATGCGGCCAACCGGCTGTCGTTCATGGTCTTCCTGTTCGGCTTCGACCTGTTCCGCGCCCTGTCCATGTTCATGGTGCTGTTCTCCGACCTGTCGATCGGCGAGATGCTCGCGGTGTATGCCTATCTGTGGTTCATGATGACGCCTGTGCAGGAGATCTTGAACATCCAGTACGCCTACCTTGCCGCCAAGGCCGCACTCAGCCGCATCAACCAACTGATGGACGTCGGCCTCGAGCCGCACTACCCGGCCAAACAGAACCCGTTCGACAACAAGCGCACCACCAGCATCGATGTGCGCAACGTGAGCTTTCGCTACGGTGACGGCCCCGATGTGCTCGACTCGCTCAACCTGCATATCGACGCCGGTGAAAAGGTCGCACTGGTCGGCGCCAGCGGCGGCGGCAAGACGACCCTGGTACAGATACTCCTTGGACTCTACCTGCCGCACCGCGGCGACGTCTGTTTCGACGGCGTGCCGGTCAGCGAGATCGGGCTCGACGTGGTGCGCGACAATGTCGCCACCGTGTTGCAGCATCCTGCGCTGTTCAACGACACGGTGCGCAACAACCTGACCTTGGGCCGACCCACCAGCGACGAACGCCTGTGGAACGCGCTCGACATCGCCCAACTCTCCCAGGTTGTACGCGATCTGCCGAACGGGCTGGAGACACTGATCGGGCGCGATGGCATCCGGCTGTCCGGCGGGCAACGCCAACGTCTGGCGGTTGCACGCATGGTGCTCAGCGATCCGAAGATCGTCATCCTCGACGAAGCCACCTCGGCGCTCGATACGACCACCGAAAAGCACCTGCACGAGGCGCTGCAATCGTTTCTTCGCGGTCGCACGACGCTGATCATCGCGCACCGCTTGAGCGCGGTCCGCCAGGCGGATCGCGCGTTGGTCTTCGAAAACGGCAGGATTGTCGAGGACGGCAGCCACGACGACCTGCTACGCAACGATGGTCTGTACGCCAGCCTGTACCGCCACTCCGAGGTCAAAGAAACCCTCTGATGCCGATCATCGACAGTGCCTTTCGTCCAGCATGGTGGCTGCTGGGGGCGCACGCCCAGACGCTGTGGCCGGCGCTGTTTCGCCGCCGCATCCGATTGAACATCGATTGGGAGCGTCTTGAACTCGACGATGGCGACTTTCTCGACCTCGCATGGTCGGGGCCGCACGACGCACCGACCGTGCTGCTGTTTCATGGCCTGCAAGGTGGGCTGGGTTCGCACTACATCCCTGCCCTCAAGCTGGCGCTGCAGCAACGCGGCTACCGCACCTGCCTGATGTTGTTTCGTGGTCGCGGCCGCGAGCCGAATCGACTGCCGATCAGTTACCACAGCGGCAAGACCGACGATGCCCAACGCGTACTCGAACACATCATCGAGGCGAGTGGTCGCCCACCGTTTGCTGCGGTCGGCGTCTCACTCGGCGGCAACATGCTGCTCAAGTGGCTGGGTGAACAGGGCGACGACTCACCGCTCGAACGCGCGGTCGCCGCGTCGATCCCGTTTCGCTTGGACCGCGCCGCCAAGCGCCTCGACTCAGGTCTTTCGCGTCTCTACCAGAAACACCTCATCGACAGCCTGGTCGCCGACTATCGCGCCAAGTTTTCGCGCATCGTTTCGCCGCTGGATATCGACCCTGCCTCGCTGACCGATTTCTATCGATTTGACGACCAGGTTACCGCGCCATTGCACGGCTTTGCCGGTGCGGACGACTACTATCGACAATGCAGCAGCCGCCAGTTCATCCCGAGAATCCGCGTGCCGACCCTGATCGTGCACGCACGCAACGATCCGTTCGTGTTTCCGGACACGCCGCCGGAGGCCGACGAACTGCCGGAGAACGTCTGGCTCGAGATACCACAACGCGGTGGCCACGTCGGTTTCGTAGGGGGCCGTTGGCCGGGGTTGGCCGAGTACTATCTGGAACAGCGCGTGGCACAGTGGATAGCCAGTGAGCTACCGGCCCGGTAGAACCGTTATCGCGCTAAGACGCTCACATCAGGGGATAGGCGGTGTCCTGCTCAAGCCCCAGCATCTGGCCGCCCATTTCCAGCGCCTGATCGGCAAACTCGCCGACATTGCCCCATCGGTTAGCCGTGTCCATGGTCTCGTCCATTACCGCGTTGATCACGCGCAAGGCATGGCTGCCCTGGTCTCGCTGACCTGGCGGTAATCGCTCCGACACGATATACAGCTGCGGCTGCCTTTCGCCTTCTTTGACGAATGCCGCAACGAAATGATAGTTACGCTGGTCGCCACTCTCGATGTCACCGAGCACGGTCACGTTGTAATCGCCAAACTGATAGCGGCGTTGGGGAATGGCGGTGAGGATTTTGGGAAACTCTGGCATCGTACGCCCCGGTCAGGATTATTTTTCGATCGGATCGCGTTCGTTGAAACGCGAACTTCCGATACGCAGCACGAGCACGGCCACGGCGAGTATCAAGATCGCAGCGGTCACAGCAATCAGATGCCGATCTTCCATGGTCTTGGCATCGACAGCGAGTACTCGCGTGAGCGCCGTGATCGCGATATAGATCAGGTAGCGTGTCGGCAGCCGCTTGGTCTGAAAATAGATGCCGACCATGGCGCCGAGTTCGAGATAAATGAACAGCAACAGCACGTCTTTGATACTGGGGCCGCCATGCTCGATGATCGCCAACACCTCGACCCACGACGCCCATACGATCGAGGCGCCGATGACAAACAGGCCAAGGAAATGAAAATACTCAAAAACCTGGTTACCCCAACGGATGATCTTCCGCTCAGTGGTGCTTTCCGACATTCAACGTACCCCAGGGCAAACCCCTTTTCGACAAGACTAACCAAGGCGTTGAGGTCGCGCAAAGCCTTGATTGCACTTGCGGTGTGCGCCTTGCTGGCGACGAGCGCGCCCGCGGCACCGCCGGCGAACAAAACCCAGTCGCTGCGAGACTGTATCAACACCGCCCCCGGTCCAGGCGGCATTGCGCGCTGCGAGAAGTTGGAGCAAACCCGACTGCAGCAGCGCATAGAAGATCTCGCGCGTGCTATCCGCACCCGGCTCGACAACCGTCAGCGGCTGGCATTCGACCGCAGCCAACAGGCCTGGCAGACGTTCTTCGACAGTGAACTGGCCATGCTCGACATCAGCGGCGCGGCGCGGCGTGACGGCCTGGGCAAGAGCCTCAAGATCGGTGCGGTGACCGCGCTCTACGAATCTCGCGAGCAGCAACTGCGGGCGCACCTGCACAACCTCTCGCAAGGTGCCGCCAGCGAGCGGCCGAGCGAGTGAAGTCGCGATCATCCCCGCAGATGGCCGGGTTTCACCGATTCGGCTTGCGCGACGCGCTGGGGTAAACTCCGGTCCCTATCGAATCCAAGCATGAACGGTTAGCGAAATGCCCTACTTCGTGTACTACATCACGCAGCACGCCGACAGTCCCAAAAAGTTGCTCGAACATATCGAGACCTTCGACAACTACAAAGAAGCGCGCAAGCTGGCACGCGACAAACGCAGTGAGCTCAGCGACGAGCCCAATCGCGACTGCCGCCTGATCTTTGCGAAAAATCAGGTGGAAGCGGAAAAGCTGTTGAGTGCGCCACGCGATGAACGCGTCGTCGGCGAAGACTGAACCGAGGCGCGGCTAGCCCGAACATTTCACCAGTATTCACAGAGCCTGCGCGTTTCGCAGCCGTTGAGGTACCGGCTTGGAGCGAAAGTCATAGCCGTCGCTATGACTTGAGTGAAAGCCAAGCCGCAGCGAGCGAGAAACCGCTGGAATCCGAATAGAACGACGCCGGGTACAAACTGTACATGTGGCGTTCGCATCACGATTCAAGGATATCCTCGCCGCTCCAGATACTTAAAACAAAGGCGGTGTTCGACTGGTGAAATGTTCGGGCTAGTCAGTCGGCTATCCAAAGGCGGGTACGCAACCCGATCTCCGACGAATAGCCCATCCCCGCGTGCCGGATGATCCCTTCCTGATCGACAATGAAGGTCGCCGGCACGCCCTGCACCCCCCAGGCGCGCCCGATGTCGCCGCCCTCGTCCAGCAATACCGGCATCGACAGTTCATGCTCGGCAAGATAGGCGGACACCTCGTCGGCCGTACCTGACGTGGTTGCGATCGTGATCACCGGATGATCTTCGGCAATGCTGTCGATGCTGTCCTGCTCGAGTTTGCAGATCGGGCACCAGGTCGCCCAGAAATGCACCAGCACCGGCCCATTGCGCACATCGAGCTGATACGGACTGCCGTCAACCAGGTGTCCGACAAGCGACGGGGCTTCGCCCTCGACCAGATTGCGCGCCTGCCACCATTGGATCAGTACGAACACGACAAGCAGCAGCACCGCATCACGCAGCCATCTCACCCATCGGCGCCGCGGGCGTTTGTCGGGATTGTTGGACGTTTCGGAAGGTTCTTGCGCCATGCGGCAACCTGCTCTGCCGTGAACCGGGTAAATCGATGGGCAGCAGGTTACGAACGCAGACAGGCTGCGTCAAAGCCGGAAAGTGAGGTTTTGCCGAGAGAGTCGCTGCTGCCTAGCGCAGTGCGACGCGATCACCGTCGTCGAGCGACTCGTAAAACGCCATGACCTTGCGCACGTAATTCTGGGTCTCGCGGTATGGCGGTATCTTGTTGCCGTATTTCATAACGGCATTCTCGCCGGCATTGTAGGCGGCGACCGCCAGTTCGAGATCGCCTTCGAACATCAGCAGCAGATCACGCAGGTAGGTGGTGCCGCCACGGATGTTCTGTGCCGGGTCATAACGATCGGTAACGCCGTAGCGCTCTGCGGTGCCCGGCATCAGCTGCATCAGGCCAACTGCCCCTTTCGACGATACGGCGTCCTGTCGATAGGCGGATTCAGCGCGGATCACCGCGTGGATCAATGCAGGGCGAAGATTGGTGTCGGCGGCGGCCTTTTCGATCAGGTGAGCGACCGCATCGCGGCGCTTCTTCAGCACCTTGGCCCAGTTGCCCGTGTTGCTCTTGAGGCGCGGCAGTTCGTTGATACGGCCGGTCGAGATGCTGTAGCGCTTGACCAGCTTCATGCCACGCATCGGCTTGTCGGTGAGGTGTACCCGGCCGAAGGCATCGCGATACTGGAAGACTTCCGCCGAGGCTGTGGCACACAAAACCATCCCACAGGCCAGAGCGGCCAACACTGTCTTAATCGCGAATTTCATTCAGACTCCCTGCGGCACAAAGTAACTTCGCGTTCCTTCCCTGAATTCAGAAGGTGTCGCGGGCAAGATTAAAAGGCTTAGCGGCCCGAACTTGCCGATACTTTAGCGATCATCGTTGTTGTCGCCGGTCATCCGACGGTTTTTGTCCATACCAGCGTGCGATTGTTCGCCGGCATTTCCAGATCCTCCCGGAAACGCAGGCCGCTGTCCATAGCCAGCTCGTTCAGCCAGGCCATATCGCGGATACCCATACGCGGGTCACGCTGCTTCAGCCAGGCATCGAAACGGGCGTTGCTTTCTGAGGTGAATCTGCCGTCGACATTGAACGGTCCGTACAGCAGAAACGAGCCAGCGTCGCGCAATAAGGCACCGACGCCACGAAACATCGCAACCACGGCATCGGTAGGCATGATATGCGCGGTGTTTGCGCTGAACACAGCGTCGAACGGGCCCGTCGGCCACTCGTCTTCGAGCACGTCGAGCGCCATCGGTCGTTCAACGTTCGGCAACCCGGCTTCGTCGAGCCAGGCACGGATGCCGGCATGATTGACGCGGCAATCGCTGGTTTGCCAGGTGAGATGCGGCAGATCGGCGGCGAAATACACCGCGTGTTGACCGGTGCCACTGCCGATCTCCAGCAAATGCTCGCAATCGCGCACACGCGGCTCGAGCACCGCGAAGATCGGCGCTCGATTCTGTTCACACGACTCCGAATAAGGCTTGTCGTTCACGCAGCCCCGCAACACTTCTTGTACTTCTTGCCGCTGCCGCACGGGCATGGGTCGTTGCGACCGACCTTGGGCGTTGCGTTGCGTTTGGTTTCCGGTTTCGGCAGCTCGCCATCGACGTAATACCAACGGCCATCCTTCGATTCGAAGCGACTGCGTTCGTGATGGCGCTTGAGATTGCCGCCCTCTTTATAGGTGGCGATGAACTCGACCCAGCCCTCGGCATCGCCCGCTTGTCCGGCGTCGGTATCGACGATCTGCAAACCCAGCCATTCGGCACCTTCGGCCCAACGCTGGGTGGCGTCGCGATCCCAATCGGCACGATGCTCGGGATGCAAGGTATCGCCCAGGTAATCGACCGCCCGCTCGACATACCCGCTGTAGCGCGAGCGCATCAAGGCCTCTGCGGTGGGAGGTATCTCGGTGCCGTTGATGAAAGGCGCACAACATTCAGCGAAAGGTCGGTCCGACCCGCAATGGCATGGCTGCATTCGAAAGAGTCCCGTCTCGGTTTAAAATCGGCGGGATTTTAACGGTTATTCGGCGGGTATGCCTCTGTTGCGGTGACCACCGCAACGGCAGGAATCAAGAAAAGCGGGAGTATTGAGTCGCGGCCGTAGCCAGCCGCGACCTGTTCATTGCCAGTCTGCCACGCACATCGAGCGGGTTGGCGGTCAAAGGAATACCGTCAACAGAACAGCGATTGCTACCATAGCGACCGCTTCAACCATCACGCCGGACAAAGACACCCGGGGCGGAGGCGACTGCAATTCCGATTTTGCAATTTGATAGTCCATGTCGTCATCTCATCTGCTAAAATTAATCACATTGTGTATACAACATATATACCCAATCCCACATAAATTCAATGCCGAAAGAAAAAATCATCAATTTCCGCATCGACGCTGACCTCAAGACCAAAGCGAAAAAAATCGCCGAAGCAGACGGTCGCAGCCTTTCGAACTGGATCACCCAGCTGATCGAGAAAGAGGTCAAAAAAAGCAAGAAGAAAGACTGAGGCAGCCGAGCCGAACCGCTCTCAACCGGCGAACTCGGCTACAGCCCCAACGCTTCCCAACGCTTGCTGATACGTTTGATCGACACCGGAGCCGGTGTCTTTAATTCCTGTGCAAACAACGAAACCCGCAGCTCTTCGAGCATCCAGCGGATCTCGTCGAGCCGCGCGTCGAACACCTCGGCCTGCTCTGCCTGCTGCCATCGCAGCAACCATCGATTGTGCAGCTCCGTCATCTCCGCCATACGCTGGCCATCGCGGGCGGCCCCACCGGCGTGTAGTTTCTCCAACCGCAGGCGAAGGCCTTTCAGGTAACGGGGAAGATGCAGCAACCGCTCGGCCGGGGTCGCATGAACGAAACCGCGGTACACCAGCCGGTCGAGTTGCGCCTGCATGTCGGCGACCGATGCCTGCCAGTTGGCCTGGGTGGTCTTGGCCAGCTGCGAACGCACCGCATGCGCCTCGGCGAGAATGTCGCCGATCAGCCCGGAGATCTCGAGCAGCGCCGGCCCCAGCTTTGGCCTACCCTGCTCGCGGCAATGTTCGAATGCCTTCACGTCACGAATGTCCCAGGCACCGTTGGGTAGAAATGCCCGATCGAATGCCACCTCGACCAACTGATCGACCAGGTCGGCGTCATCCGCCGCCTCGCGGTTTGGTGCCTGGGCGGCCTTGGCGTACTGCAGCCGCATATCCTTCACACCGCGGATGTTCTTCTTCAAAGCCCTGACGGCCTTGTTCTCACGTAGCATCAACAGGCGGCGCACACCGAAGTGATGCTGCCGCTGCGCCCCCGGCAGGCTGTCGACCGCCTTGACGCGCACGTGATCGCCACCGTCCACCAGCGCCGGGAAGCCCTTGACCTGCATCTTGCCTGATTGCTGGACGACCTCTTGCGGCAACGCGCCGCAGGTCCATTCGGTCATCGCCTCGTCGGCCTTGCCCAAGCCCGCGCACTTCTCCGGCGATAGCTTGCGCGCTGCGCCCGCATAGCGTTTTTGCAGATCGTGCAGATTGCGCGACATCGCCAGCGTCGAGCGACCGTCGTCGTCGAGCACGCGCAGTTGCAGGTTCAGGTGCGCCGGCAGCTGATCCGGCTGCCAGGAATCCTCGGGCACGTGGATACCGGCGAGCTGTTTCAGCGTGCTGCCGAGCGTCTGTACCAGCGGCGCGTCGGACATCGGCAACGCCTGCAGGCAGCGCTCGGCATACTCGGGGATCGGCACCAGTTGGCGGCGGATCGCCTTGGGCAGACTCTTGAGCAACAGGGTGATCTTTTCCAGCAGCAGGCCGGGCACCACCCTGTCGACCACACCCGGCGTCAACTGACCAAGCACCGCGGCCGGCACCGTCAAGGTCACCCCGTCGTTGCTCTCGCCCGGCGCGAAGTGGTAACGCAGCGGCAGGCGCGAACCGTTCAGATCGAGACTGTCCGGGTATTGCGCGACCCAGTCGGCATCCATATCCGCGCGCTGCAGGTCTTCCATGCGCATGTGCAGCACCTTGGCCCGATCGCGCGGCAGCTCGCGCAGCCAGCTTTCGAGTTGCGCAATGCTATAGATACCCTCGGGCACCCGATTGGTATAGAAACCGTAGATCACCTCTTCGTCGACCAGCAGATCGCGACGCCGCGATTTGGCCTCGATATCGCGCAGCCCGGCGATCAGCTCGCGGTTGTGCCGCCAGAACGGCGCGCGCGTATTCATATCGCCCTCGGTCAGGCCGAAGCGGATGAAGATCTCGCGCGACACAACCGGATCGATCGGGCCGTAGTTGACCACGCGCCTGGGCACGATGGGCATGCCGTACAACGTCACCTTCTCATCGGCCGCCACTTGGCCGCGCCGTGCCTGCCAGCGCGGCGATGAGTAGCTGTGTTTGATCAGGTGCTTGGCCAGCGGCTCGATCCAATCCGGCTCGATAGCCGCCACGCTGCGCGCGTACAGACGCGTGGTCTCGACCATCTCCGCCGCCATGACCCACTTCGGCTGTTTGGCGAACAGGCCCGACCCCGGAAAGATAAAGAAGTGGCGATTGCGTGCGCCGAGGTAATCGCGATTGTTGCCCTGGGTGCGCAGGCCGACATGACTGAGCAGCCCGGTCAGCAACGCGCGATGCAAGGTCGCATAGTCGGCATCCTGCTCGTTGTCGCGATAACCCAGCTCGTGCAGCTGCACGCGCAACTGCACCTGCACGTCGTGCCATTCGCGCACGCGCGTCGGCGACAGGAAATGCAGCTTGCACAGACGTTCGAACTTGCGGCGTGTCAGGTGCTTGCGGTTTTCCTCGAGGAACTGCCACAGCTTCAGAAATGCCATGAAGTCGGAGCGTTCGTCGGCGAACTGGGCATGCGCCTCGTCCGCATCCTGGCGTTTTTCGGCAGGACGTTCACGCGGATCCTGCACCGACAAGGCCGCGGCGATGATCACCACCTCGCGCAGACAGCCCTGCTGCGCCGCGGCCAGCAGCATGCGGCCGATGCGTGGATCGACCGGCAGGCGCGCCAGCCGGTTGCCGAGCTTGGTCACCTTGTGGCGCTGATCGACCGCGGCCAGTTCTTCGAGCAGCTTGTAACCGTCTTTGACCAGCCGCGCGTCCGGCGGGTCGACGAACGGGAACGACGCCACGTCGCCGAAACCCAGTGTCGCCATCTGCAGGATGACCGCCGCCAGGTTGGTGCGCTGAATCTCCGGCTCGGTGTAATCGGCGCGCGCGGCATAGTCGTCTTCGCTGTACAGGCGGATGCAGATACCCTCGGCGACGCGCCCGCAACGCCCCTTGCGTTGTTCGGCGCTCGCCTTGGAGATGCGTTCGACCGGCAGGCGCTGAATCTTGCTGCGTGCGCTGTAACGGCTGATGCGTGCAAAGCCGGCATCGATCACATAGCGGATGCCCGGCACGGTCAGCGAGGTCTCGGCCACGTTGGTCGACAACACGATATGCCGCCGGCCGCTCGGCGCGAACACCCGCGCCTGCTCGGATGGACTCAACCGCGCATACAGCGGGATCACCTCGCTGTGCAGCATCTTGTGCTTGTGCAAGGTCTCCGCAGTTTCGCGGATCTCGCGCTCGCCCGACAGGAACACCAGGATGTCGCCCGTGCCCTCCAGGCTCAGTTCATCGATCGCATCGACGATCGACTGCTGCATGGCCTCGTCGCGCTCACCGGCGCCTGCCTCTTCGGGTTCGCGGTAACGCACGTCCACCGGAAACGTCCGGCCCGATACCTCGATCACCGGTGCATCGTTGAAGTGCCGCGAAAAGCGTCCCGGATCGATCGTCGCCGAGGTGATGATCAGCTTCAGGTCCGGCCGGCGCGGCAACAGCTTGTGCAGATAACCGAGCAGGAAATCGATGTTGAGGCTGCGCTCGTGCGCCTCGTCGATGATCAGCGTGTCGTATTCGAGCAGGTCGCGGTCGTGGCGGATCTCGGCCAGCAACATACCGTCGGTCAGCAGTTTGACCTGGGTGTTGTCGCCGACATGGTCGCGGAAGCGTACCTTGTACCCGATGGCATCGCCGACCTCCTGGCCGGCTTCGGCGGCTATCCGCGTCGCCAGGCTGCGGGCCGCGATCCGGCGCGGTTGGGTATGCCCGATGCGACCGAAGACGCCGCGGCCCAGGTCGAGGCAGACCTTCGGCAACTGGGTCGACTTGCCCGAACCGGTCTCACCACACAGCACAATGACCTGGTGTGCGGCGATCAGCGAACGGATTTCATCGAGGCGCTCGCAGATCGGCAGTTCGGCGGGAAAGGTAATTGCCGGACGCTGCTCGGCGCGCTGCCGCGCGACTGCTGCCGAAGCGGCAAGCTGCTGGTCGAACTCGAGCCACGCCGCATCCTCGCCGGATGACGCGCGCAACTGTATTGCCAGGCGACGCAAACGTGGGCGGTCGCGCAGTAGGCAGGTATCGATGTTGTGTTGCAGCTCGGACACGCGGCAGGAGATCGCGAAAAATTCGCCATTTTAGCAGGCGCAGACCCATCCGCGCCGAATCAATCACCCAAGCGCCTTTGTCCGTCTCGCTCCGTCAGGGCGAGGACAACAGCAAACCGAAGTCGTCCGGCATCGCGCTGGGACAAACACCCTGCGCGGTCGCCATGCCCTACCAACGCGCGGCTTCGGCGGGGTCTTGCGGCACGCCGACACCCAGTTCATACATCAGGCCCAACTCGTATAGCGCGGATGGATCGCCCTGCAACCCGGCCCGCTTGAACCAGATCCCCGCCTGCTCGGCGTCGCGCAGCTCGATCGGACCACGCCGGTAAACCGCGGCAAGCCGCAACGCCGCCTGCATATCGCCACTGCGCGCTGCCTGCTGCCAGGATTCCAACGCTGCGGCGTGCTCGCCGGCCCTCCAATGCTGTTCTCCGCTATCGGCCAGACAGGCAGCAGTGCTCGCTGCGATCAGGCAGATCCCGCTGACGCAGCTGGCCAAGGCCGAGAGTTTTTCTTGTTTTTTGGGCATAGGCTATTGTTTGAAAAGGATTAAAGAATTCGAATCGTGAGCCAATAACGGGTTTAGGCGAACGGAGAATCGCTGTTTCAGCCCGGTACCTTGGGCCCCGCAACGATCACTATTGGGACGACGTGCAACAGACACCTCCCACTGCCGACAGCAATCCGCTCGTTCGTCGCTACGACGTGCGCACTATGACCGCTCTCGGCTTCGGCCTGGTCATTGCCCTGTTTCTCGTCTCCGTGGTCGCCGGTTTCCACACCAAAAACCAACATCACGCGTCGCTCTCGCAGCTCGTGCGAGAAACAGGCATGAAGACCGTGCTCGCCTACACCATGCGCGAAGCCATCCGCGAACGCGTCGACAGCCTGCGGACGATGGTCCGCCAGTACGACGTCTTCGCACGCGACGAAGAAAAGATGCGCTACTTCGGCTACGCCAGTAAATATAGCCGCGCCCGTGCATCGCTGCTGTCGCATGTCCGGACCGACGCAGAGCAAGGCATCATGGACGGTCTCGACGCCGATGCACGCAGCGTCGGGCCTGCCAATTCCCGCGCACTGTCCGCCCTGTTTAACGACCAGGCAACGCCAAGGGAGCGCCGGATCGCCGTCCAGGCGGCAATCGATGGGCACTTGGCGCTGCTGCAGCACGTCGACGAGTTGGTGCGCACCATTCATCAAGGCACTCAACAGCACATTCGAACGGCCAACAACGACTTCGAAGATGCACTGTTGATGAGCACGCTGCTAGGCATCATTGCGGTAATCATGGCGATTGCGACCGCGGCGTTCGTCGTGATCAACGCCGGCTCGCGCCAGAGTAAGCTGTCGTACCAGGCGTCGCACGATCCGCTCACCGGTCTGTTGAATCGGCAGGCTTTCGAAGCCACGCTACGCACGGTGCTCGAGCAGAGCGAGGTCGAACTCGAACACCACGCGTTGCTGATGCTGGACCTCGATCGCTTCAAGCTGGTCAATGACACCTGTGGCCACGCCGCCGGCGATGCGCTGTTACGCGAGGTGGCCGACCGGTTGGCCAAACTACTGCGCCACGCCGACGTGCTGGCGCGCATCGGTGGTGACGAATTTGCGGTTCTGCTGCGTTTCACGGATACGCGCGACGCCGAGCAGGTTGCGGAAAAGATGCGGCGCTCTATCGAAGAGTACACCTTTGGTTGGGACAACCAGGTGTTCAAAATCGGGGCGAGCATTGGCCTGGTGCCTTTCGGTACCCTGCCGATCACGCTGACTCAGTTGATGAACACCGCCGACGCCTGTTGCTATACGGCAAAAGAGGAAGGTCGCAACCGCGTGCATCGTGCCACCGGCGATCTCGAGGCGCTCACCAAACGCTCAAGCGAGATACGCTGGGTTTCGCGCATCAGCGACGCAGTGCAACACGATCGCTTCGTGTTGTACGGGCAGATAATCAAGGCGCTCAATCCGAGCAAAGACGACGGCTACCTGTCGCTCGAAATCCTGGTGCGCATGAAAGACGAACAAGGATTGGGCTTGATCACGCCGGGGCAGTTCATGCCCGCAGCCGAAAGGCACGACATGGTGCCGGAGATCGATCGCTGGGTGGTTCGCCATACGCTGGACTGGCTCGCCGATCTTGGCGATACGGCCGAACAACTGCGGGTAAGCATCAACATCAGTGGTGCATCTGCCCTCGACGCCCACTTTCATCGATTCGTGCGTCAATGCATCAAAGAGACCGACGTACCACCGGCATCCTTGTGCTTCGAGATCAGCGAATCGACGGCTGTGCGCAGTCTCAGCAGCGTTGCGGCCATCATCGATGCATTGGGCGATCTGGGTTGCCGGTTCGCACTCGATGACTTCGGCAGCGGTCTGGCCGCGTTCAACCAGCTACGCAACGTTGACATCGACTACCTGAAGATCGACGGCGCCCTGGTTCACAACCTCGACCGCGATCCGATCAACCGTGCGCTGGTCGAATCCATCAGCAGGATCAGTAAGAAACTCGGCAAACGTACGATTGCCGAGTTCGTCGAGAACCATCGGGTGAAGAAGATCCTGCAATCGATGGACATCGATCATGCGCAGGGCTTCGCCATTCACCGCCCCGAGCCACTCAGCAACATCCAGGCGCAGATCGTCGCAGCGCAGGATCACCTGTCGGATCTGAGTATCGTCGCCTGAGCGGTGGACGGCACTTCAACGTGCCGCCGAGTCTGCTCGAACTCAGTGTCCACCGCCCTTCAGCGTGGCGACCATGCCCTCGATCGTGTCTTTTGCATCGCCGAATATCAGCGAGGTGTTGTCCTGGTAGAACAGCAGGTTGTCGACGCCCGAATAGCCCGGGTTCATCGAGCGTTTGAGGAAATAGACCTGCTTTGACCTGCCGGCCTCGAGGATCGGCATGCCGTAGATCGGGCTTGAGGCGTCGTTTTTGGCCGCCGGGTTGACGACGTCGTTGGCGCCGACGACCAGGGTGACATCGGTCGAGGCGAAGTCTGGGTTGATCTCGTCCATCTCGAGGACGTGATCGTAGGGAATGTCGGCCTCGGCCAGCAGTACGTTCATGTGACCGGGCATACGACCGGCCACCGGGTGCACGCCGAATTTGACCTCGACACCGCGCGCTTCGAGCAACTCCATCATCTCTTTCAGGGCGTGCTGAGCCTGCGCCACGGCCATGCCGTAACCCGGCACGATGATCACGCGGTTGGCGTCTTCCATCCAATACACGGCATCTTCGACCGACGCCGACTTGATGCCCTTCTCCATCGCGGTTGCACCGGCACTCGGTGCGCCACTGCTCTCGCTGCCGAAGCCGCCGAACACCACGTTGATGATCGAACGGTTCATCGCCTTACACATGATGTAAGACAGGATCGCACCCGAGAAACCGACCAGCGCGCCGACGATGATCAGCAGGTTGTTGTGCAGCGTGAAACCGGTCGCCGCCGCGGCCCAACCCGAATAGCTGTTGAGCATCGAGATGATCACCGGCATGTCGGCGCCGCCGATCGGGATGATCAAGGTCACGCCGAGGACCATGGCAAGAATCGTCATCACGGCGAGCGACACCACGCTGCCGGTCATCGCAAAGTGCACGCCGAGCCCTATGGTGACCAAAGCGATCAACGCATTGAGCTGATGCTGCCCACCGAACTTGACCGGTTTGCCGGATATCAGGCCCTGCAGCTTGCCGAAGGCGATGACCGAACCGGTGAAGGTGATCGCGCCGATGATCGCACCGGCCGACAGCTCACCCATCAACACCGCGTTGAGCAGACCTTCGTCTCGCTTGTTGAGGAAGGTACCGATCGCGACCAATACCGCGGCAAGACCAACGAAACTGTGCAGCGCCGCGACCAGCTGCGGCATCGCCGTCATCTGGATACGCATCGCCAGCACGGCACCGATCAGGCCACCAACCAGCACGCCGGCAATGATGAAACCGTACGACTGCACCTCGCTGCCGAGCAGCGTTGCGACGATCGCGATCGCCATGCCGGCCATGCCGAGGAAGTTGCCGCGCCGCGCGGTGGCCGGATGCGTGAGTCCCTTCAGCGACAGGATAAACAACACGGCCGACGCCAGGTACGCCAGGGCCTGGAGGTTGGCGGAAATCTGCATGCCTCAGGACCTCACTTCTTTTTGCGGAACATCGACAGCATCCGGTTGGTCACCAGGAAGCCGCCGAAGACGTTGATCGATGCCAACAGCACCGCGAAGAAACCGGTGATCTCGGCGAACGAGCCGGCCGACTCGAGTCCGGTCACCAGCAAGGCGCCGACGATCACGATGCCGGAGATCGCGTTGGTCAACGCGACCAGCGGGGTATGCAACGACGGCGTGACTCCCCAGATTACCCAGTAACCGATGAAGCAGGCCAAAACGAATACGTATAGCGCGACCAGTGTGTCTGGCATCAGCGTTTCCTCTGTTCGATTCTTTTATTCAGCGATGGCCACGTGCTCAGGCCGTCGGCTTGAGCTGGGCTGCCTGTGTGATTTCGTCTTCGTCGAGATCTTTCAATGCGATCGTATCGCCGCTCTTGTCGAGCATGATCTCGATGAGATTGGCGACGTTCTTAGCGTAGAACGCGCTCGCATCGGACGGCATCATCGCCGGGTAATTGGTATGACCGACGAGGATCACACCGTGCTTGTTGACGACCTTGTCCTTCTCGGTCAACGGGCAGTTGCCGCCGGTCGCCGCAGCGAGATCGATAATCACCGATCCCTCGCGCATGCGCTTGACGACATCTTCGGTGACCAGCACCGGCGCCGGCTTGCACGGGATCAACGCCGTCGACACGATGATGTGCGCCTTGGCGAGTTCGTCGGCCAGCAACGCCTGTTGTTTCGCTTTGCCCTCGTCCGACAGCTCACGCGCATAACCGCCCTCGCCGGCACCACCTTCGCCGATATCCAGCTCGATCACCTTGGCGCCGAGCGACGCGATCTGTTCCTGGGTCTCGGGACGCACGTCATAGGCGTACACGTCGCCACCCAAACGTCGTGCCGTGGCGATCGCCTGCAGGCCGGCGACACCGGCGCCGAGGATCACGACGCGCGCCGGCTTTGCCGAACCGGCCGACGTCATCATCAGCGGAACGAAGCGACCGAAGTGCTGGGCGGCTTCGATGACCGCGCGGTAGCCGGCGATGTTGCTCTGTGACGACAAGGCATCCATCGACTGGGCGCGCGAGATCCGTGGAATCCGTTCCATGGCGAGGAACGTGATATTGCGCGCGTGCAGCGCGGCGATCACCGGGTCTTCGTCGCAAGTCTCGGCATAGCCGATCAGGATGGCGCCTTCGTTGATCATCGCCGCTTCGTCCAGGGTTGGCTTGCGCACCTTGGTGACGATGTCGCAGGCAAACGCGCCGGTCCGATCGGTCAACTCGACACCCACCTCCTGGTAGGCGCTATCCGGAAAATGCGAGCCTTCGCCGGCGCCTTTCTCCATCAATACGGTCAAGCCGCCTGTGACCAGCTTCTTGGCGACGTCGGGGGTCGTTGCGACCCGAGTTTCTCCATCGAGCGATTCTTTTGGAATCCCGATTTTCATAGTTTTAATCAATTTCCAGCGGGCAGTTTACGAACAGCGCGGCATTATCAGACGAACCCCTAGGGTGGGTCAAAATCAATACTCACCCTAAAACCGGGTCTATTTCAGAAAACGCTGATTGGAAAGCCAACGACAGCAGAGCCGCGCTGCCGAAACCGAATTGCTAGGAAAAGGACAGCTATCCGGTCACCGCCGGCCGAAAAAGCGATCTGCGGCGCGACGAATAAGATTCATGAATATTGTCAGCTTGCTTTACACGACTATTGCAGTCGCGTGAAACCTGCCTCGTAACAACATGATTATAAACGTCTTTTTACTATTGGCCCGTTACCTGCTTTGTATAGAGCGATAACAAATTGTGCCGATTTAACAACAAGAACGACCCAGGTCGCTACTGCCGTGGCGGTCACTGTAAAGCCGGCTTCAGCCGGCTTTAGTTTTTGTGCCGAAGGTTTCAGGGCACGCGTCTCGCCAACGATCCAGCAGCGCCGTCAGGCTCTCGCAATCCCAGTCCGGCTCAAGCCCCGAAGGCAGTTTCTCACCGCGCCCGAAGCGCCCCGTTCTGACCAGCGCCGTCGCCATCTGCAAGGCCGCTGCCCCGGCGATGTCGGTATCCGGCCGGTCGCCCACCATCACGCAATCGGGCGCCGCGACACCCAGACGCTGCATCGCCATTTCGTACAGCAGCGGATGCGGCTTGCCGATGAATACCGGTGTCTGACCGGTGGCCACGGCGAATGGGGCTACCAGCGCACCTCCGCCAGGCAACACCCGATGCAGGCCATCGATCGAGGCATCGACATTGTGGTCGGGGTTGGTGCATACCAAGCGAGCCCCCTGTTTGAGAATCAGATTGATGCCGATCGTGAGCGTATCGAAATCAAGACCCTCGCCCTCGCCCACCACCACGAAATCGGCCGTCTCCGGGTCGTAGTTGCCGTACTGCGACAAGGTCTGGTGCAGACCGGCTGCACCGACCGCGTAAAAACCAAAGTCCGGTTGCTGCCGGGCCAGCCACTCGCCCGTCGCCTGCCCGCTCGTTACGAAGCGTGATTCGTCGACGCGCGGCAGACCCAGGCGCACGAAATGCTCAACCAACATCGCGGGCGAGCGTATCGGGTTGTTGGTTATGAAGCAATACGGCAGATGACTGATGGCCTGCAGAAACTCATCCGCACCAGGCAATGCACGGTCGCCATGAAACAAGACCCCGTCCATATCCAACAACAGCGCCTTGAAGGTCGACATCCCGCTTTCCCGTCAACTGAGATCCAATGAAGTAACAACATATACTTCGGGTTACGCCCCACCGGTGCAGCTTGCACACCACAGGCGAAACGTAAACTTTAGGTAAACACGCGCACCAACTGTTTACCTATTTCGGTGGTCAATCATTCGCCTCGTGCACATAGAGTGAGAACACACTTCAATGCCAGGAGAACCACCATGTTCAAGCCGTTTCTTTCATCGCCCGTCACCCGCGCTGTTCGCGAAACCGCGTCCGCCATGCTGTTGGCAGTGTGTCTGGGCGCTGCACCCGCTTTCTCTGCACCAGGTGCTCAGCCCAACGCTGCATCCGAGATCGCGGCAAAGGCGCCCCAGATCCAGCTCGCAATCCTGCTGGATACATCCAACAGCATGGACGGCCTGATCAACCAGACACGCGAACAACTATGGCAGATGGTCGACGAACTGGGCAAAGCCAAACGCAACGGCGTGACCCCTACGCTGCAGGTTGCCGTGTTTGAGTACGGCAACGACGGCCTACCCTCTCAATCGGGTCATCTACGCCAAGTGGTCGGATTGACGACCGAACTCGACCGCGTTTCCGAAGCATTGTTTTCGCTGACGACGAACGGCGGCAACGAATATTGCGGCTACGCCATCGACAAGGCGGTCACACAGTTGCAGTGGAGCAGCAACCCGCAAGACATGCGGCTGATCTTTATCGCCGGCAACGAACCCTTCACCCAAGGACCGGTGGACTATACCAAGGCGGTAGAGCGGGCCGGTGGGCGCGACATCACTGTCAGCACGATTTTCGCCGGTGAGCGACGCGAAGGTATCGCGACCGGCTGGATGCAGGGTGCACAGCTTTCCGGCGGCAGTTTCATGAGCATCGATCACAACCAGCAGATCGCCCACGTCGACGCCCCCCAAGACGCGGCGATCGCTCGCCTCAACCAACAACTCAACGACACCTATATCGCGTTTGGCAAACAAGGCAAATCGGCCCAGGAACGGCAACGCGTTCAGGACTCGAAGTCAGCGGATGTATCCCAAGCCTATCTGGCGAAACGCGCCAAGGCGAAAGCCTCTTCCGTATACCGCAATACCGGTTGGGATCTCGTCGATGCAATGGAAAGCGGTTCAGTGGATCTCGACGACGTCGAGACCGAGGCACTGCCGGAACCCATGCAGTCCATGTCAAAACCACAACGCGAAGCATTTGTCGCAGAGAAGAAGGCCGAACGCGAGTCGCTGCAGCGTGAGATCCTGAAACTCAGCGAGGAACGCGAGGCGTTTGTCGAGGCGCAGCGCAAGTCCAGTCAGCACAACGACAAAAAGACATTCAACGACGCGATCAAAGACACCGTCGGCAAACTCGCTGAGAAAAAAGAATACACCTTTGCCAAGTAGCCCAGGCCCAGCATTGCCCGATAACCCCGTCAACGGCGGTTATCGGGCGACTTGGCGCTTGCGAAACGGCACTTTCAACGCATTTCATGATGGATCACACACCTGCAACCCTGCGTCTCGGCAACAATCTTCAGAGGTGATTCATGCCCGTCGTCCACCTGCCGGACTGAGATGTAAAGACGCGCCTGTCGGGCATCCAAGAATGCGAATCGCGCGCCTCGGAACTGTTCAAGAATTGCGCTGACATACCGAAAAAACAGGTGCAGCAAATCCATGTTCAGAAAGACCCTAGTTCCCTCTTCAATGGCCATCTCGAATTCAAACAGTCATGCCTGGCGCGCTATCGGCGCGCGCCGATCGCCGCGCGAGGAAGGCGGCTGTTTCGTCGACGCTGCGCTGACAGCGGTAGTGTTCTTCGGCATCTGCAAAGCCGGCACAGGGAATCCTACTTAACGTGAAGATTCTGCTCGTCGAAGACAGCGCCACCCTGCGCCACGCCTTGTGCTCGTACATCGAACAGGCACAACACAAGGCCGTGGTGGCAAAGACCGGCGAAGAGGCGCTGCAGCTGATCGAAAACGACAGCTTCGATCTGATCATCATGGATGTCGAGATGCCGGGACTGAACGGTTTCGAGACCACGCGCTTGATGCGCGAATGGTTCGGCGACCATTGGGTACCGATCATCTTCGTGACCGGCAAGTCCGACGACAACAGCGTCTGTGAAGGCATCGAGGCCGGCGGCGACGATTACCTGACCAAACCGATCAGCCAGGTGATCCTCAACGCCAAGATTCGCGCAATGGAACGCATCGTGACGATGCGCAACCAAATGAACGCGCTCAACGCCGAGCTCGAAGCACTGAGTCAGCGCGACAGCCTGACCCAGCTGTACAACCGCCGTACCTTCGATGAGCTGGCCGCCAAACAATGGTCGTCGGTCAACCGCTACAACCGCCCCACCTCGGTCTTGATGATGGATGTCGATCATTTCAAGAAGTTCAATGATCGATACGGCCACCCGGCGGGTGACGACTGCCTGCAGCGCGTCGCACAGGCGATCAAATCGCGCGTGCATCGACCCGACGATATCGTCGCGCGATACGGCGGTGAGGAGTTCATCGTGTTGCTGCCCGACACCGACTTCGATGGCGCGATCACGGTGGGCAACGCAGTTCGCGAAGCCGTACAAGATTTGAAAATCCCACACGAATCCTCCAGCACCGGACAATTCGTCACCACCAGCGTCGGCGTGGCCTGTAGCGATTCAATCAACGGCGCCGATCTCGAGACCTTGGTCGCAACCGCCGACAAGGCGCTTTATCAGGCAAAACAACAAGGTCGCAATCGCGTCTATGCGCGCAAAGAGCAACCGCACAAAACCGTGTTGATCGTCGACGACGATCAAAACCACCTGCAGCAGATGAGTGAGTCGCTACGCAATCACTGCAATATCGTGACACTGGAGACCGGACACGAGTGTGTCGACATCGCACACAGCCTGCGCCCCGACCTGATTCTTCTGGACATCGACATGCCCGGCATGGATGGCGTGCAGGTATGCGAGCAACTCAAAGCCGACACCAAAACACAACGCATCCCGGTGATTCTGATATCGGCCAACGATCGCGAGAAGCAACTGGCGAAGGCAAACACCGCCGGCGCCGACGAGTACATGCACAGGCCGATCGACGAAGAGTTGTTGTTGTCGAAGGTAAGTGGGTTTCTTCAATAGGCCTTCGGCCGTTCTGCGGACCTCCAGTCCTTGTCGAACCAGCCATTTTGATGTCGGAGGTTCGAATCTTGGCTTCTTCTGGACAATAAAAAAGCCGCCCTTCGGCAGCTTCTTTTAGATTTGGTCGGAGCGAGAGGATTATCGGCCTTCGGCCGTTCTGCGGACCTCCGGTCCTTGTCGAACCAGCCATTTTGATGTCGGAGGTTCGAATCGTGGCTTCTTCTGGACAATAAAAAAGCCGCCCTTCGGCAGCTTCTTTTAGATTTGGTCGGAGCGAGAGGATTCGAACCTCCGACCCCCACAACCCCATTGTGGTGCGCTACCAGCCTGCGCTACGCTCCGAAATGCGAGCGCTGCATCCTATGGATGCGGCGCTTTTTTGTCAATGAAGCAATTCCTGGTCAGCTTTTCAGGATTTCGAGGAGTTCTTCGAGGTCGCTGCGCAGCTTTTTGATGGAATCCGGACTCGCCTGAACCTGCGCTGTCGGCGCCTCGTGCTTGTGACCTTCTCCGGACAACTGCTGACGGGCGCCACCGATGGTGAAACCCTGTTCGTACAGCAGGCTACGGATGTTGCGGATCATCTCGACGTCATGGCGCTGATAGTAACGTCGGTTGCCGCGCCGCTTGACCGGCTTGAGCTGTGGGAACTCCTGCTCCCAGTAACGCAAGACGTGCGGCTTCACCTGGCAGAGTTCGCTGACCTCACCGATCGTGAAGTAGCGCTTGCCCGGTATCGGGGGTAGTTCAATGTTGCTGCTGTTGGGATCCAGCATATGCCTCTACTCGAGCCTTCAGTTTCTGGCCGGGACGGAACGTGACCACGCGACGCGCCGAAATCGGGATCTCTTCACCGGTTTTCGGATTCCGGCCGGGGCGCTGCTTCTTCTCACGCAGGTCGAAATTTCCGAAACCGGAAAGTTTCACCTGCCGACCGTTCTCCAACGACAGGCGGATCTCTTCAAAAAACATCTCCACCATGTCCTTGGCTTCGCGCTTGTTCAGCCCCAACTCTTCAAACAGGTGTTCTGCCATTTCTGCTTTGGTGAGTGCCATTGCTTCAATCTCTCAGTTTCGCCGACAAACGCGCTTCGAGTGCCTTCAGAACGACACCTGTGGCGTCTTCTACCTCAGCATCCGTAAGCGTGTGGGAAGATTCCTGTAAAATCAAGCTCAAAGCAAGGCTTTTTAGACCGGAATCTAATTTCTCTCCAGTATAGACATCAAACAACTGGATGTCTCTGACGACCGGCGGGGCAACGTCACGGATCACGTCGAGAACGGCCTGGTACGACACCTCACGGGCCAGGGCCAGGGCAAAATCGCGCCGAATCGCCGGGAACTTCGACAACGGCTCGAACTTTGGAATGCCGCCGGTGCGCAGCGGCAACAGGTCGATTTCGAACAGATAGACGCCTGCCGGCACATCCAGCGCCTTCTGTGCCGCTGGGTGCAGCGCCCCGATCCAACCGACGAACTCGCCATTGCGCGTAATCCGGGCAGCTTGCCCGGGATGCAGCACTGGATGCTCGCAAATCTCGAAACTAAATTCAGTATCTTCGCTAACTTGTTGTAACACAGACTGTAAATCTGCTTTGATGTCGAAGAAATCGACATTTCGCGGCGGAGTACCCCACTGCGGTACCTGGGCCGGGCCGAAGATCAGCCCCGCCAGTTTGGGATGCTGCTCTAGCTCACCTTCGCGCCGGATGAAGGTCAGTCCGCTCTCGAACAGGCGCACGCGGCTCTGCTGACGGGCCAGGTTGTGCTTGAGCGTTTGTACCAATCCGGGCCAGATACTGGCGCGCATGTTCGCCATGTCGGCCGAAATCGGATTGGCCAGCACAATTGGCTCGACGTCGGGTGTGATCACCTCGGCCAACTCCGGCGAGATAAAACTGTAGGTGATCGCTTCCTGGTAACCGCGATGTACCAGCATCTGCTTCGCGGCCGCGAGGTTGAACTCAGCCTCGGGGCGGACAGCGACACTGACCGGCGCCGAGCTCAGGCTGGCCGGGATGTTCGCATAACCATAGATTCGACCGACCTCTTCGATCAGGTCCGCCTCGATCGAGATATCGAAACGCGCACTCGGCGCAGTGACCTTCCAACCGCCATCAGTCGACGCCACCGCCATGCCGAGACGTTTGAGGATGTCCTCAACGGTTGCATCGTCGACCTGCACGCCGAGAAGACGGACGATACGCTCACTGCGCAAAGCGATCGCCTGCTGTTTCGGCAGATCATCGACCGACGCCGCCTCGGTGATCGGTCCGGCCTGACCACCGACAATATCTGTCAGCAAGGCTGTCGCGCGCTCAATCGCCGTACGTTGCAGCTCATAGTCCACGCCGCGCTCGAAGCGATGCGACGAATCGGTGTGCAGGCCGTAGCTGCGCGCCTTGCCGGCGATCGCCAGCGGGGCGAAGAACGCCGATTCGAGCAGCACGTCTTTGGTCGCGTCGGTCACACCCGAGCCTTCGCCACCCATGATGCCGGCCATCGCCAATGGCTTTTCATGGTCAGCGATCACCAGCGTGTCGCTGCGCAACTCGGCCTCGCTGCCATCGAGCAGCGTGAGCTTCTCACCCGGCTCTGCCATGCGCACCTTGATGCCGCCGGCGAGTGTTCCCAGGTCAAAGCCGTGCATCGGCTGCCCCAACTCCAACATCACATAGTTTGTGACATCGACCACCGGCGAGATCGCACGCACGCCGCCGCGCCGCAGCTTCTCGACCATCCAATCCGGCGTCGCTGCCGCGGCATCGATACCACGCACGATGCGGCACAGGTAACGCGGACATGCTGCGGGGGCGTCGACCATTACCGCGAACTGATCGTCGATCGAAGGCGACACGGGCGTAATGTCAGGCGCGGTCAACGCCGCCTGGTTCAGTACACCCACCTCGCGCGCGATACCGGCAACGCTGAGGCAATCGGCACGATCAGGCGTAAGGTCGACATCGATGCAGGCATCATCGAGCGACAGATAATCGCGGAAGTCCTTGCCCACCGGCGCATCGGCCGGCAGCGGCAGGATGCCGTCGGACGTCTCTGCAAGGCCGAGTTCAGATGCCGAGCAGATCATGCCGAGCGATTCGACACCGCGCAGCTTCGCCTTCTTAATCTTGAAGTCATTGAGCAGGCGCGCACCTACCGTCGCAACCGGCACCTTCATGCCAGCGGCCACGTTGCGCGCACCGCACACGATCTGTGACGGCGCATCGGCGCCAATGTTGACCGAGCAGACGCTGAGCTTGTCCGCATCCGGATGTTGCTCACGGCTCAAGACCTCGCCGACCACGACACCGGTAAACGCTGGCGCCGCCGGTTCAACCGAGTCGACCTCGAGGCCGGCCATGCTCAACTGATCGGCCAGTTGGTCCGTGGAGATGTCGGGATTAACCCATTCGCGCAGCCATGCTTCGCTGAATTTCATTGTTCTTTCCTAACTCAATTCGATATCGATGAACGCACAGCGGATGCTCAGGCAAACTGCTTGAGGAATCGCAGGTCGTTCTCGAAAAACAATCGCAGGTCGTTGACGCCGTAACGCAACATGGCCAGGCGTTCGACACCCATGCCGAAGGCATAGCCGAGGTACTTCTCACTATCGATACCGACGTGACGGAATACCTCCGGATGAATCATTCCGCAGCCCAACACCTCGAGCCAGCCGGTGTGACTGCACACGCGGCAACCTTCGCCGCTACACATCACACACTGGATATCCACTTCGGCCGACGGCTCGGTGAACGGGAAGTACGACGGGCGAAAACGCACTTCGAGATCGTCACGTTCAAAGAAGCTGTGCAGGAAGGCATTCAGAATGCCTTTGAGATCGGCAAAGCTGACCTGTTCATCGACCAGAAAGCCTTCGACCTGGTGGAACATTGGCGTATGCGTCAGATCAGAATCGCAGCGATACACGCGGCCGGGCGCGATCACCTTCATCGGTGGCTGCGCGTCTTTCATATGACGGATCTGCACCGGCGAGGTATGGGTGCGCAGCAGCAGATGCTCGTCGAAATAGAAGGTGTCGTGCATCGCGCGTGCCGGATGATGCGCGGGGATATTCAACGCCTCGAAGTTGTGAAAGTCGTCTTCGATCTCCGGGCCTTCGGCTACCTCGAAGCCCGCACTGGCGAAGAACGCCTGGATGCGCTGCATGGTGCGCGTGACCGGATGCAAACCACCGGATGCCACATCGCGGCCCGGCAAGGTCACGTCAATCGTTTCAGAGGCAAGGCGCTGTGCCAACACCTCGTCTTCAATCGCCTGCTTGCGCGATTCCAACTCGGCCTGAAACGCCTGCTTGGCCTTGTTGATTTCCTGGCCGGCACTCTTGCGCTCTTCCGGTGGCAGCTTGCCCAGCTGCTTCAGGCGTTCGGTAAACAAACCGCTTTTGCCAAGATACTGAACCCGCACTTCATCGAGTGCGCGCAGGTCTTTTGCTGCGGCCAACGCGGCCAGCGCACTTTCCAACAACGTCGCTAGATTTTCGCTCATATCACATTCGCCACGCGCACACGCAGCGTTTCCCCTGGTGTTGTTCTGTCGTAACCCGGCGGCGCCACACCGCGAGGCAACAAAAAGGGGGAAGACCGGCCCGGCCTTCCCCCTTCTCTATCGATCACGCATACACCGGACGCAACGCCCGGCGCCGTCATCAGCTCGCGAGGGCAGCCTTGGCCTTCTCAGCGAGTTGCTCAAACGCCGGCATGTCGTGAACGGCGATATCGGCCAGCATTTTGCGGTCGACTTCGATGCCGGCTTTATTCAAGCCGTCGATGAAGCGGCTGTACGACATGTCGCACAGTCGCGCAGCGGCGTTGATACGCTGGATCCACAACGCACGGAACTCACGCTTCTTAACGCGACGGTCGCGATACGCGTATTGACCGGCTTTGATAACAGCCTGCTTGGCTACACGGTAAACCTTGCGGCGTGCGCCGTAATAACCTTTTGCAGCATCTAAAACTTTCTTGTGCTTGGCGTGCGCCTGTACACCACGTTTAACTCTTGGCATTACTCAGTCTCCTTATCGATCAGGCGTACGGAATCATGCGACGCGCTGCTGCCACATCACTCTTGTGCAACATCGACGGCGAACGCAGCTGACGCTTACGCTTGGTCGATTTCTTGGTCAGGATGTGACGACGGTGAGACTGGTTACGCTTGACGCCACCAGCAGTGATCCGGAAACGCTTTGCAGCGCCACGGTTGGTTTTGATTTTCGGCATTTTCGACTCCTTAAAACTCTCAAGGGTTGTGTAAAAGGCGGCCAAGGCAATGCCTGTTGGCCCGACCGCCCAACCGCCTTCAATCTGAAGACGGTCTGTTATTCATGTCATTTGCAGCGCTATTTACTGCGTTTAGGGCCGAGCACCATCACCATCTGGCGCCCTTCCATCATCGGTCGCTGCTCAACCTGCGAGATCTCCTCGAGGTCTTTCTCAATACGCTCCAGCAGTTCCAGACCGCGTTCACGGTGTGCATGCTCGCGACCGCGGAAGCGCATCGTTACCTTCGCCTTGTCGCCTTCTTCGAGGAAGCGATGGAGGTTACGCAGCTTCACCTGGTAGTCGCCGATATCGGTGCCCGGGCGAAACTTCACTTCCTTAACCTGAACCTGTTTTTGCTTCTTGCGCGCTTCCTGCTTCTGCTTCTTTTGTTCGAAGATGAACTTGCCGTAGTCCATGATGCGGCATACCGGCGGCTCGGCGTTCGGAACAATCTCGACAAGATCGAGCGACGATTCATCGGCAGAAGCCTGCGCCTCTGTAATCGGCACGATACCGACCTGTTCACCTTCTGCGTCAATCAGTCGCACTTCACGCGCGGTTATCTCTCCGTTCAGGCGATTCCGCTTCTCGGGTTGTCTGGCGATAGCCGTTGTCCTCTAGTCAATTAACGTTGGCCCGACAAGCAAGAAAGCACCGGCAAACGCCAGTGCTTTCTGGGATTCAGGCCCGATTCATCCCGGCTTGCAGCCCTAAGCGGGCAAACACCGGGGCTTCACATCAAGCGCGCTTCGCGACCTCGCCTTCGAACCGTTGGATGAGTTCATCCAACGGTATGGACCCGAGATCTTCACCGCTACGGGTACGTACCGCCACGCTGCGATTCTCCATCTCGCGGTCGCCGACGACCAAGAGGTACGGCGTGCGCTGCAAGGTGTGCTCGCGAATTTTAAAACCGATCTTCTCGTTTCTCAAGTCTAATTCGGCTCTAAAGCCTTTATCTTGCAGGCTTTTCACCACTTCCCGGCAGAATTCGGCCTGGCGGTCGGTAATGTTCATGACGACGGCCTGAACCGGTGCAAGCCAAAGCGGGAACGCACCGGCATGGTGCTCGATCAGAATGCCGATAAAACGCTCGATCGAGCCCAGGATCGCCCGGTGCAGCATGACTGGCACCTGTTTACTGTTGTCTTCGGCGATGTAGGTCGCCCCAAGACGCGCCGGCATCGAGAAATCGAGCTGAATCGTGCCCAGCTGCCAGACCCGGTTTAGACAGTCGCGCAGCGAGTATTCGATCTTCGGCCCGTAGAAGGCGCCTTCACCCGGCTGCAGTTCCCATTCGAGCCCGCGCTCGTTCAACGCATTCTCAAGTGATTTCTCAGCTTTATCCCATAACTCGTCTGATCCTACACGTTTTTCTGGACGCGTTGAGAGTTTGACGAGGACCTCTTCGAAGCCGAAATCCTTGTACACCTCGAACAGCAGATCATTAAAAGAGAGCACTTCCGACAGGATCTGTTCTTCGGTGCAGAAGATGTGCGCATCGTCCTGCACGAAGTTTCGCACCCGCATCAGGCCGTGCAGCGTGCCCGATGGCTCGTTGCGGTGACAGGAACCAAATTCAGCCAAGCGCAGCGGCAGATCGCGATAGCTTTTCAGCCCGTGGTTGTAGATCTGGATGTGCGCCGGGCAGTTCATCGGCTTGATCGCGTAGTCGCGATTCTCCGAATGCGTGGTGAAAATCATGTCACCGAACTTGTCCCAGTGACCGGATTTCTCCCACAGGGTGCGGTCGATCACCTGCGGCGTGTGCACCTCCTGGTAACCGTGGTCGCGCAGCTTGTCGCGGATGTACTGCTGTACCGCCAGGTAGATCGTCCAGCCGCGGTTGTGCCAGAACACCATGCCCGGGGCCTCATCCTGCGCATGGAACAGGTCGAGCGCCTTGCCGATCTTGCGATGGTCACGCTTTTCGGCCTCTTCCAACCGATGCAGGTATTCCTTGAGCTCTTTCTTGTCGCGCCAGGCCGTGCCGTAGATACGCTGCAGCATCGGGTTGTTCGAGTCGCCGCGCCAGTAGGCGCCGGCCAGCTTCATTAATTTGAAGGCCTTGGGCAGTTTGCCGGTGCTCGGCAGATGCGGACCGCGACACACGTCGAACCACTCGCCCTGGCGATACACCGAGACCTCTTCACCTTCGGGGATGATGTCTTCGATGATCTCGACCTTGTAGGCCTCGCCGATGTCGCCGAAAGTCTTCTTAGCCTGTTCGCGATCCCATACCTCGCGCTCGATCGGCAGGTCACGACCGACGATCTCACGCATGCGGTCTTCGATCTTCTGCAGGTCGGCCGGGCCGAAAGGCTCTTCGCGTGCGAAGTCGTAGTAGAAACCATCTTCGATCGCCGGGCCTATCGTGACCTGGGTGCCGGGATACAGCTCCTGCACGGCCTGCGCCATCACGTGCGCGGCATCGTGCCGAATCAACTCGAGCGCTTCTTCGTTCTTGGCGGTGATGATCGCCAGATCGGTATCGCTGTCGATCAGGTACGAGGTGTCGACCATACGGCCGCCCACACTGCCGGCCAACGCGGCCTTGGCGAGACCGGGTCCAATATCGGCGGCAACGTCTGCCACGGTTACGGGATTGTCAAAGCTCCGGCTGGAGCCATCGGGAAGGGTTACAACAGGCATGCTGCAGCATCTCCATAGTTCAGTGGTGGCCCCTACCAAAGGCCACGTGAAGAGACCGTGCACTAAAGCGGTGATCTCCAAGTAAAAAGCCGACCTGCGATCGGCTCCGTCTCCTAAACCCCGGAGCGTACCCGGGGTGCTCCAGTATAGCGGTTAGTCCATCACCTTCGCATGACCAATTGACGGCATTGCCCTAGCGCGTTTCAAAGCCTGTGCAATACTGACTGAAAACGAGTATCGCGCTTCCCACCCGCCGCTCGAGAGACCCGCCGAGATCGCGCTTTGCTCAGCCTTCGCATTTGCGAGCTCGCGTGCCGTATTCACTCGCAAGGCCAACAGCGTTCAAGAATAAGCAGCCACGAACCCCGTGCGACAGGAGCACAGCGATGGCCATAAGACGCAAGCAGGGTGAAACGCGGACCACGACACTCAGGCGAGCCATTCGTAATGCCACGACACGCACCGTCGTAGCCGGCGCATCCGACGCGATCACGGTCATCAACAACGACATCACCGCCGAGTTGGTGACCGACATCTTCAAACCGCCGCTGTTCCAGTTCGATCACATCGGCAACCTGTTCGAAAAGAATCGCCCCGGCAACGCCGTGGTGCGCAGCGACGATCTGCTGGCGCTGCGCGTCGAGGCCCGCAACCTGGATATCGTCTCGGGCGATCCGCCCCGCTTGGTCAAGACGTCGAACCGGACCAGCTACCTGATCCTGCACTTTCCGCCGCAGGCGATCATCGAGCAGACCTTCTACGAAGCCGAGCCGCCCGGAACCGACCTGCCGCCGGACGACCCGGATGCCGGCGGTAGTGGCGAGACCCCGCCCGACCCGCCGGTGCGTGCACGCATCGCCGATGAATCGCGCATCGTGTTTCGCGTACCCAACGACTTCGACATCCCGTACACACTCGAAGGCGTGCTCGAGGCCTGCGAATCACTCGCTTTGAGTGTTACCAACAACAGCCGGCCTCCCCCGTCGACCGGGCCGACGATCGAGTTCGGCAGCCTGTTCGACAAGGCCGCGATTCAGAAACTCTCGCCGGCGCAGCGCGGAGCATTGGCGGGCTTTGCGGTGCGCTCGCTACGCCTCGCTGCAGTCCAGCGTGACGACGCCACGCTCAGGTTGCGTCAATTCGGTGCAGCCGAGGCCTTGAAACCCGTGCCTGCCGACAAGGCGATACGGATTCCGGATCTGTCGGTGCGGCCCAACCCGCCCAAACCGGCGCTGCCGAGCGCCACGCGCACCGCGATCGAGCTGCCCTGGCGGCTGGTGATCTCGCCGCATGCAAACGAACGCTGGCGGCATGCCGCGGCTCCCGTCACCTCCGAAGCCACCGGCCATACCGAGCTGTGGCACACGCGCCTGGTCGCACCCGGTACGAACGGCAGTTTCATCGAACCGCCGTATGCCGACCCGCAGCGGACCATCCGTGCTGTCTGGGCCAAGACCGGCGAGTCATCGACGGTGACGATGAACGGCGACTTTCCCAGCACCAGCAACCCGCTGCCCGCGCCGCACAATGCGCCGTTCCGCATGCCGATGAACGATTTCGATCGCTTCCAGATCGCGCATCTGTCATCGAACTTTTCGCGCCGCGGGTTCACGCCGCAACCCGTCGATACCCATCTGTTGATGCTGAGTGCACTCGGCGGTTGGCTGGATTCGCGCGGCGCGTGGGAGCCCCCGACCGGCATGTCGGTGGAAGAGTGGGTGCACCGCGCAAGCATGGCGCGCGATCACTATGTGCGGATCGTCTACAAAGGTTTCCTGCTGCCGTTCGGCCACCGCGTATCGCTGGTCAAGGTGAGCGAGCGCAAGTTTCACAACGGGGCCTTGATCCCGGACGACGACAACCCCGGTCAGTTCAAACCCGGCATCGAATACCGCGCTGACAACGCCGCGTTCCTGCGTCAACGGCTGTTCATCGTGGTGCGGGAGCGAGAGCGCACCTATGGCGGTTCGCTGCACGAAAGCCTGCGCGACATCGCCGACACCAAGCGTTATCTGTACCAGCTGCCGTTTTCCAAGGTGCGCATCCTTACCCAGGTAACTCCCAACCTGGATGATCCGACGACCAACCCATCCGATATCAACGGCCAGGGCCAACTGTTGTTCTGGCCACATGTGGCCGACCAGGCATTTCGCTTCCAATGTACGGCGACCGATCTCGACGGTCGCACCGTCGCATTCGATATGCCGATGATCTTCATCGAGAACACACTGGCCGCGCCCGGCGATTTTCCGTCGGCCGATTTCAACATGTCGCAGGCGCAGGCCGAGTATCGAAACAAGACCAGTTTCAACACGGTACCGTTCAAGGGCCAGCGGGTTGCGCTCGCCGCGAGCAACAAGGCGGGCGACACCACGGTCGAAACAGAAGAGGTGCAGTTCGATATCGAAGCCGAAGTCGGCAACGCAACACTGCACAACGCCAGCGAGGGCTTCACGCGTCCGGTGTGCTTTCCAGGAGTCAAACTCGTCACCGCGCGGGTCGGCGCACTCGCCCACCTCGGGGGCACCGATGCGAACAACGAGCTGACCTGGAATGCGCACTATGTGAGACACGGGTTCGGCGCAAATGCGGGGCAGATATTCGCCGACGTCGCCAACAAGCCCGGCATGGCGTTGCTCGATTTTTCCAGCCAAGGCGACCGCTCGGGCGGCTATGTACAGCCCAATCTCAAACCCAAGGCCTTGTCACGATTGACCGGCCCGATGATGGGCGACGTCGGCAGTTTCATATCCGGCTCGGTGCCGGATGGCGCCGGCTTCCCGACCTCACCGGACGACTTGCCGTTACCGCTGCTGTTCGGCTGCATACCGCTGGCCGAGATCATCAAGGCGGTGGCCAATCTCGCCGACAACACCGATCAGGTACCGAAGTTCATCAGCGAGGCCAGCACCCAACTGGAATCGTTCATCACCGGGCTTGGCCGTACATACGCCTTGGTCGCCAACCTCGCTTCGCAGCCCGCCGACATCGCGTCCGCCGCGATTTCAGTATTCAACGGCACACTGAACGATATCCTGGCGCAGGCTACAGGCTACGCAGCGGCTCAGGTTGCGCCGCTGCAAAACGCCGCAACGCAGCTCACCGCAGCCGTCGATGACGTGGCCGGTGACCTGCAGTCGTTGCAAGGCAAGTCGATCAACGACGCTACGCTCGCCGCGCCGCTGGGTGACGTCGCCGGACACATCGCCACGGCGCGCAATCGCATCACGGACTTGGTCAATGCCGTCAATACGCCGATCAACGGTATCTCTCTGGCTGCCGGCCTTCGTCAACAGGCGCTGTCGTTCGCCAACAAGCTCGACGCCTTTCTCGCCGATCTCAACAAGCTCGCCAACCTGGTCAACCAGGGGTTGGCGCTGTACACGGCGTTGGACGACATCGTCGGCGACCCTGGCCAGCTCGGCGATCTGTTCTCGAACGCCGCCGAACTGAAGACCCGCATCGAGGCGGTCGGCAACGCCTTCGGTGGATTCAAACCCGCGATCAGCGACTTCAATCTGTTGTCGGGCGCACCGCGCAAGATTGTGCTCGACGCGCTGAGCATCATCGAACAACTGACCGACGGCGCCGACTTGCTGCAGTTGGTCGAGCTGCTGACCGGCGATGAGCTGACGATCCGCTTCGACTGGAACCCGCGCATCAGCAGCTGGTGGCTGCCCGGTGCCAACCCCAACAGCGACGATCCCATCTTCCGCGCCAACGACGAACGCGGATTCATCGTCGCGGTCGAGGCCAAGGTCAAGAAGAACGGCGGCGGCACCCCCAAGATCGGCGTGGTGTGCAGTCTGAAACATTTCGACTTGGTGTTGATTGCGCCCGCCAGCTTCCTCGAACTCAACTTCGAGAAGATCGAGTTTGCGGTCGACAGTTCGTCGAAGATGGATGTCGATGTGCTGCTGTCGGACATCAAGTTCGTCGGCCCCTTGAGTTTCGTCGAGACCCTGCGCGACCTGATCCCGCTCGACGGCTTCTCCGACCCACCCTACCTTGACATCACACCGCAAGGCATCGATGCCGGCTTCGATATCTCTCTGCCCGGCATCTCCGTTGGTGTACTCAACATCAACAACCTGAGTCTCGGTGCCGGCTTCTGCGTACCCTTCATCGGTCAGCCACTGAGCGTGCGCTTCAACTTCTGCACGCGCGAACAACCGTTCCTGCTTACGGTGTACATGTTCGGCGGCGGCGGATTCTTCGGTGTGACCATCGACCCGCACGGTGTGCAGATCCTCGAGGCCTCGTTCGAATTCGGCGCCAGCATCTCGGTCGATTTCGGTGTTGCCTCCGGCGGCGTGCATGTGATGGCCGGCCTTTACTACCGCATGGAGATGGACGAGTCGTCGTTGACCGGTTACTTCCGCCTCGGCGGACACGTCGATGTACTCGGCTTGATCAGCGCCTCGCTCGAACTGTATCTGGAGCTGCGCTACGAATTCGAAAGCGGCAAGTGCGTCGGCAAGGCCGAGCTGACCATCGAGGTACAGGTACTGGTGTTCTCAGGCAGCGTGACGATCACCTGCGAGCGCAAGTTTGCCGGCTCGAACGGCGACCCGACATTGCGCCAGATGCTTGGCTTCGACCCATCGCTACCGTTGCCGGACGAACTCGCCCTGATCAACGACCAAACAGATTACGCCTGGCGCGAGTACTGCGAGGCGTTCGCCTGAGAGGCATCAGCCGGAGATCCATAGGTCATGGCCAAACAACATATTCTCTGGACGGTACTGCCCTACGGTCGCATCACTGACGAACAAGGCCGCGACACGCATCGTATATCGATCGTGGTATCGCCGCGCCTGACCCCGGAGGCGGCCGATCAGCAAAAGCTCGAGGCTTTTCCCGACTTCCTCGACTGGCCCGCGGCACTCGGTCGACGCCGACTGAGCCTGCGCATCAACAATCAAGACGTCGGCCTGCGCCTGCTCAGTCAACCCAACTCGCAGCTATGGCAAACCCTGCTGACGCCGACCACGCCGGTCGCCGGTTTCGTCTACCAAGACATGAGCAAGGTCAACCTGCGCTCGTTCGCCGTACGCAACGTGCTGGGCTTTATGCGCCGCCACTATGGCCAACTCGCGGTGGATGCGCGCAAAGACCACCCGACCCTGTTGCCGTGGGACAACGCCGATTCTTCATTGAAGGGCATGCTCGACGACCTGGGCACGCGTACGATAACGCGCGACTTCGGCAATGAGTCGCGCACCTTCGTGCTGCCGGGATTCTCGCGCTTCCTCGATCGCGGCAACCCCGAATCGACCGACGCCTATCTCGACAACACGGTGTTCTCGGGCAAGAGCCCCTATCAAGGCACGAGCACCGGTAACAAGTTGGACAGCAATGGGCTGCCATTGCCCGAATCGGGTTTTCCGCTACGGGTATTACCTGCGGACTGGCGCAACCCAGCTCTTCCCGGCCCCGGCGCGAACGTGATGAACCAGTTCAACAGCGCCGACGAATACGCCTTCTATCAGGCCGATCGTTTCTATCGGCGCACCACGCCTACCGATAAACAACGTCGGACGCGCCGCCCGTCGTTCGACGACATTCCCGAGCCGCCCGAGGTACCGGAATTCGACTTCCATCGGATCATCGCCTCGTATGCCGACTATCCGGAGCTGATGCGCCGCCTTGGGCTGGTGATCGACTGTGCGATCACCGACAACCGCGTGTTCCGCCAACTGGTCAGCAGTGGTGGCGGTCAGGCAGTCGGTCAGATGCAGTTGCTGATCGATGGCAGCGGCGCACCCGGCACCACGGATGGTCGGCCGATCACCGCCTGGTATGCCGACCAAGAACGCTTCGTTACCCGTGAGCGCAGTCACGACCACAGGCGCGGCCTGCTGCGCCTCGAGGGCGCCGACGACGGCTGGGGCGTGGCCGACAAAGACGAGCCCGATTCACCGTTCGATGTCTACCAGGTCGATCCCGATGGCGCCGCATTAAAGACGGTCGGCTTCACCGTCACCAGCCAGAACCTGCTGACCCGCAGCCTGAACTCGCTGCAGAGCGACGGCGAGGTCACCTACACCACCGGTGATCGTCAACCGGTCGCCGCGCTGCGGTCAGGGGGCATTGGCGTATCGCGTCACGGACGTGCCGAGCAGGTTGCCGAGACGGCCGCATCGGCAACCCTGAAGAACGCCGCCATCGAGAACAACAATGCCGACACAGTCGTGCTGTTTGCCGAAGATCTGTTGCGCGGTTACCGCGTCGATGTCGCGCCGGTCAAAGACGAGATGTCACCCGGACACTGGATGAGCCTTTGCGCCCGCGAAGGTCGCTACCGCGTCGTCGCCAACGATCAAGAGCTGCCACTGCCGCCCGACGAAGGCTATGTGAAGGGCGCATCCACTTCCAAGAGCCCTGATGACAGTGCGAACCCCGACGATCACTATCTGCACGAATCGATGTTTCGTTGGACCGGCTGGAGCCTGTGTACGCCGCGCCCGGGTCTGACCCTGCGCGCGCAGCAGGCAGACGACAGCCAGGTGCAGGGCGAGGTGCCGACCACCGTCACCGACGAGGCCAGCAACGGCAACGGCATCGTCGCCGAGTTCAAGGCCTTGAAAGGCACGCTGCCACGCTTGCGTTTCGGACAGCGTTACCGCCTGCGTGCACGTATTGTCGACTTGGCGGGTAACAGTCTCGCTGTCGACGATCCCTCGCTCGGCGAGCTCGAACACGCGACCGCAGCGGTCGGCTACTGGCGCTTCGAGCCGGTCGACCCACCGGCGCTGGTGCACCGCCATCGCGTCAGCGAGGGTGAATCGCTCGAACGCATGGTCATCCGCAGCAACTTCGATCTGAGCAGCGGCGAATACCTCAAGTCGCAACCGTTCAAAGATGCCGTCCAGCTACCGGCGTCGGCTGACTTCGAGTACCTCGAACAAAATGAGCGCCATGTCGTACCGCCGAAGGCATCGCAGCAACAGTGCGAGCACCACGGCCTGTTCGACTCCTTCTTTGCCGACCCGACAAGCATCAAACAGGGTTATGCAATTGCCGCACGCGAGGCCGGCACGCTGTACGACCCGATACCCGGCGCACAGATCGAACTCGTAACTCCGCAGGCATTGAGCACGGTCGCGACAACGACCAGCGTACCGCCTGCTCTGCCGACGCCGGAGAACCCGGTCGGCGATCGCATGGCCGGCGGACAATACATCGTTCACCGTGAAGCCCAGCTCGAAACGCCCTACCTGCCGGACGATGCCGCCGGTGGCGTCGCGATCTACGCCCGTCCCGGCCACCAGATTCCCGGCGTCAGCGGGCCGACCGTGCTCGGGCCGGGTTGCATGGTGCTCGAAGACCCGGACAAGCGTTTGGTGCTCGTCGTCGGCTACGACCAGCCGTGGCCAAACAACCTCGGCTGCCGCATCGTTTTGCAAGAACGCGATACCGAGTACGATGAATTGCCGTGCAGCGTGAACCACAAGGATGCGGGCATGCCGAAGTGGGATGCCGAAACGCGCGAACTGACGCTGTTCATCGCCAAGGGCGAGATCGTACGGCTTGCGTATGCGAGCTTCGTCCATACCAAGCATCTGCCCAGCTTCGGCCTGCCACACTGGATCAAGAGCGGCGCCAAGCACGACATCATGGTGATGGCACAACTCGGTACCCACTGGATGCTGTCGCCCTACCGCAAGCTGACGATGGTGCACGCCACGCAGCAGCCGGTCTGCCTGCCGGAGCTGATCAAGATGAGCATCCACCGGCCGAGCGGTGCAAGCTATGCCAACCTCGTTTGCCGGACGGTCGTGTTGCACGGTCCGAGTACTGGCAAGTTCGAGATCGAGGCCGACTGGGAAGAGTGGATCGACGATCTCGAAAAGGATGGCCCGGAACGTATCAGCGGCCACGGCCAATTGGGCGAGATCCCGCTGCATGAGAATCACATCAACAAGTTCGATCTTGCGAGTGCGGTCAAGAATGCCCAGGTCGACCCGAACCGTGATCGCGCGCGCGCCGACCGTCACGAACTGGGCGACAGCAAGTTCCGCCTGATTCGCTACCGGGTGCGTGCCACGACGCGCTTTCGCGAGTACCTGCCGCCGTCGCTGTATGCCGACACCGAGCAGATAACGCGACTTGGCCCTATCGCGTTGGGCGACCATGTGTTGGTCGCCGACCCGACAGATGCCGGCGCAACGATCCTGGTCGATCCGAACGGTTCGGAACAGAACACCCGTGTGCTGGCCAGCGAACCGCCGGACGACCCGCGCGTGTTGTACGTGGTACCGACCTTCCGCTGGCAACAGCAAGAGATTGCCGGCGGCAAACAGCAACAGGTTATCCGCTACGGCAACGGATTGCGGGTGTGGATAGACCGCCCGTGGTTCAGTTCAGGCGACGGCGAACTGTTGGGCGTGATGCTGTTCGGCGACGACAAACCATTCAAGAACATGCCGGATGCGATGCAACCTTTCGTCACACAATGGGGACTCGATCCGCTGTGGGAGACCGGCTCGCCCAAGGCGAGCATCAAGGTCAGCGACTTCCCCGCTCGCGTTCATGACGAGCCGGTCGCGCTGCAGGAAAAACCCAACGAACCACCGGCGCACGTCGTCGGTCATCGCGTGCATTGGGACGAACAACGCAAGCTCTGGTACTGCGATATCGAACTCGAGCCGGGCCGCAGCTATATGCCGTTCATCCGGCTGGCGCTGGTGCGCTACCAACCCAACGCGCTGCCCAACGCGAGAATCTCCAAGGTCGTGCTCAGCGAGTTCGTTCAGGTGTTGCCGCGGCGCCGCGCTGTGTATGGCCGCACTGGAGATAGCGTCGACCTGACCCTGTTCGGCACAGTACCGCATGCCGGGCCGATGAAATACACCGTCGATTCAGATTACCTATTCGTGTCGTTCGCCAATGGCCCGTTCGAGACCGGCCGCAACCGCGTCGAACTCGTACTGCAGACGCGTGACAAGAACATCGACAGCGATCTCGCATGGACCGATCACTCCACCCTGGCAACATCGCAGACCGCCGAACCGGGCAGCAGTGTGTTCGATGGACTGCCGATACTCGACACCGGCAAGTTCGGCGTCGAGACAACCGTGCAAGCAGCAGACCAAGCTCGCAAGGTCGATCTGCGTAGCGGCGCATCATTGATGCTCGACGCCGCGATCGAACTCGCCCCCGGTGCGCGCGATCAGTTCGAGCTCGCCGAAAAGATGCCGGATTTTCTGCAGTTCATCGATCCGCAGATCTGGAAGACGAGCGCAGCATTACCCGATACCGGCGACCTGCCGCGCCGATTGATGCTGCGCGAGTTCGAACGCTACTACACCGACCATACGGTGCCGCATCGGCGTGACGGTACGGTTTTCCAACGGCGGGTGATCGAAGAACGCCTGGTGTATTCGACGGTCTTCGATCTCGACAGCTAGGTAGGTCAAGCGGTCGCTGCGGTCGTGCAGCGATCGCCCTCGATCTGCAGGCGACCGACAACCTTGACCACCGCTGCGGTCAGCGTCGCCAGGTCATTTGCCGACATGACGAACGGCGGCATCAGGTAGACCAGCTTGCCGAACGGACGCACCCACACGCCAGCCTCGACGAAGAGCGGCTGAACGGTCGGCATGTCAACAGGCGCAGCCAGCTCGACCACGCCGATTGCGCCCAGTACGCGCACATCCGCCACATGCGGCATCGATGCACACGGCGCAAGCCCCTCGGCCAACCCGCTCTGGATCGCAGCGATGCGCGACTGCCAGGGCGATTCGAGCAACAGATCGATGCTCGCCAGCGACACCGCACACGCCAACGGATTGGCCATGAAGGTCGGACCGTGCATGAACACGCCCGGCTCACCCGCAGATATCGCCTCACCGATCGTGCGGCGGGTTAGCGTTGCCGCCAATGTCATGTAGCCGCCGGTCAGTGACTTGCCCAGGCACAGGATGTCCGGCGTGATATCGGCATGCTCGCAGGCGAACAGCTTGCCGGTTCGACCAAAGCCGGTCGCGATCTCGTCGGCGATCAGCAACACCTCGAACTCATCGCACAGCGCACGTACGTGGCGCAGATAATCCGCCGAGTAAAAACGCATCCCGCCTGCGCCCTGCACGATCGGTTCGAGGATCACCGCCGCAACCTCGTGCGCATGTTTGTGCAGCATTGTGCGCATCGCCTCGATGTCGACCGGATCCGCCGGGGCATCGATCGGACCGCCCGGCGGCGGCACGAACAATTGTTGCGGCAGCACGTCGTTGAACAGGGTATGCATGCCGGTTACCGGATCGCACACCGACATCGCGTGCAGCGTGTCGCCGTGATAGCCGTTGCGCAGCGCAATGAAACGCGATTTCGCCGACAGGTCCCGGCTGCGCCAGTATTGGATCGCCATCTTCAAGGCCACCTCGACCGCTACCGAACCGGAATCGGCGAAGAACACCAGGTCAAGCCCGGCGGGGGTGATGTCGACCAACCGCTCGGCAAGTGCGACCGCCGGCGGATGGGTGATGCCGCCGAACATCACATGCGCCATGGCATCGAGCTGTTGCGATATCGCCGCGTTCAGGCGCGGGTGGTTGTAGCCATGGATCACGCACCACCACGACGCCATGCCATCGATCAGCTCGCGCCCGTCGGCGAGGCGCAGTTTCACGCCGCTGGCGGAAACCACGGGCACGGCAGTGGCGCCGGCACCGACCGCGCTGTAGGGATGCCAGATGAATTCGCTGTCGCGCTGCTGCAAGGTGTCGGCGTGCGGTGTCGCTTTCATGTTCGATCGATTGCTTACAAGTCAGCTGGCCATGATAGCAATCAACAGGCAAGGACTCGCCACCCGACCGATCGATTTCCGACCGTCACGCGAACCACCAACCCGTCGAACAAAACACGTCATGCTTTTTGACGTTGGTAATCGCCAGTCCATTTTCAACGCCATTGGTCGACGCATTGAGACGCATTGAACTGAGGTGCCGACACGCGTCTTGGCGTCAATCACAACATGCACGAACGCCATGCTTTCGAATTTCGGCGATCGCCGGATTCTTACCTGTGGATACGGCGCACGAATCCCGCCCCTTCATTGGCGGCGGCCGAAACCATTGCCGGCACAATCCGTAGTTTTTATGTCGCAGCGCAACAACACGGCATGAAGCTTGCGTTATCGTTTGTGCCTATGGATCCCCACGGAGCCCGCGCAGCAAACTCTATCGATCAGGATCAAGCGTTCATCAGTTTGAAACCCAAGGCGGACACTGTTGTGCAAAGATGTCAGCAGCATGACCGCCCGCTCACCGACCGGATCACAACAAGCTAACAAGATGTATCGACAGCTTCGACATTCCTTACTGACGTTCTTCGTGGTTTTTGGGTTCTGGCTGCTGCTGGTCGGAACATTGGCCCGACAGGAACTGATTGCAGGCGTGCTGGTCGCGGCCGCCGTTGCCGTGCTCGCAGCCAACCGGGCGCCAGTGTTTGCCGGCATCCGCCTCACCCCGATGGCGCCGCTCGCCTTCGCGCGCTATGTACTCGCATTGGCCTGGTCGTTGGTTCGGGCAAACATCGACATGGCGCGTCGTGTGTTGTCGCCATCGCTACCGATCCGCCCTGCAATAGTGCACATCAAGACCTCGTTACGCTCGGATTTGGGGCGGTTGGTGCTGGCCAACAGCATCACCCTGACCCCCGGCACGCTGACGGTCGACGTCGAAGACGACACATTGACGATCCACTGGATCGACTGCCCGCCCGGCACCGATCTGCAGTCGGCGACACAGACGATCGCCGGTGACTTCGAGCGCCACCTGAGAGGCTTTCTGGAATGACACTTAACCTGGTTAATGTTGTCGTGGTGGCGCTGCTCAGTGCTGCCGCAGTGCTCGCCCTGGTGCGAATGTGGATCGGACCCTATACCCCGGACCGCATCGTCGCGACAGATACTCTGGCGGTAATCGCCACGGCGGCAATCGTCGTTTGCGCGATGCTGTTCGATTCGCCGTTCTACCTCGACGTCGCCCTGCTGTACGGCGTGCTCGCCTTTGTCGGGGTCGTCGCGCTGGCCCGCGTGATCGAGGCCAAACAGTCATGAGCATCATCGGTGACGTGTTTCTGATCATCGGCGCTGTGTTCTGCTTTCTCGGCGCACTCGGCTTGCTGCGTATGCCCGATGTGTACAACCGCATCCAGGCCGGCACCAAGGCGGTCACGCTCGGTTCGCTTTCTTTGCTGATCGGTGTCGGACTGCATCACCCGGATTGGTGGGCCAAGCTGCTGATCGTCGGCATCTTCATCCTGCTGACCAACCCGATCGGTTCGTCATCGCTGGCACGCGCCTTCCAGCACGCCGGCGTGATTGCCTGGAAGAAAGAACGGAGTGAGTCATGATCTGGATCGCCGCATCGGTCGTCGTGCTTACGCTGTCTGCCGCGATTGCCGTAATGGTGTTGCGCAACCTGCTGGCCGCGGTCGCTGCCGCCTCCGTCGTGTCACTCGGCGTCGCGATCGTGTTCGTCATGATGCGCGCACCCGATGTGGCGATGACCGAGGCCGCGGTCGGTGCCGGCCTGAGCGGGCTGATCCTGGTGCTGGCGTTGCGCCGCCTGGGTCTGGTTTCGCTGCAGATGCCGACGCTGTCCGAATCATCCAACCCCGCCACGCCCGACCCGGAGTCACATGATGCGTAGCGTTGCGACCGTATTGTTCCTCGGCGGGCTCACGTTTCTGCTGCTGGTGATCACCAACAGCCTGAACTTCGGTCAGCCGCCGATGCTGATCGGTGAGGCCATTCGCTATGCCGCGCCCGAGAATGTCGGCGCGGGCAATCTGGTTACCGCCGTGGTGCTCGGCTATCGCGGACTCGATACCCTGGGCGAGCTATCGATCCTGTTTGCCGCCGCGACTGCCGGCGGACTGGTGCTCGGCACTGCACATAGCCGGGCGAAGCAGGCATCCGGATTCATTCTGCGCACCGGGGCCGACCTGATGTTTCCGCTGCTTTTGGTGGTCGGTCTGTATATCGTGATCCACGGCCACCTGACACCGGGTGGCGGCTTCCAGGGCGGTGTCGTGCTGGCGGCCGCGTTCTTCCTGCCGTTGCTGGCCCGGCCCGGCGAGTCGTTGAATCATTCGCTGTTGTCGGTCGTCGAAGGCCTGGCCGGCGCCGCCTTCATCGGCATCGGCGTGTATGCCCTGGCGCAGGGCGAAGCATTTCTGACACCGCTGTTCGACAAAGGCGTGCTCGGTGAACTGGTGTCGAGCGGCAGTCTGCCGCTGCTGTACCTCGCCGTCGGGCTCAAAGTGGGTTCGGAACTGGCAAGCCTGTTGATGCGACTGGCCGGCGACGACGAGGTGACATCATGAGCCTCTCCATCGGCATGGTCTTTTTCATCGGCGCGATAGGCCTGGTCACCATCGGTATCGCCGGTATCGTGCTGTCCAACCATATGTTCCGCATGGTGCTCGCACTGGCGATCACCGAGGCCGGCGCCAACATGCTGCTGATACTCGCCGGCTACCGCTGGGACGCAGTGGCGCCGATCGTCACCGGCATGCCATCGACCCAAAGCATGGTCGACCCGGTGCCGCAGGCCATGGTGTTGACCGCGATCGTGATCGGCGTCGGCGTGCAGGCGTTGGCGCTGACATTGGTAATTCGCATCAAGCAACGCTACGGCACGCTCGACATGCGCGAGGCGCGCCGCATGATGCAGCAGGAACTCGATGCGCAGGCCGGTGTGAAACCGTCGGCCAGCGACGAACGACCGGTCGGTGAGCGCCCGTTGCCGCCACCAGTCGGTGTTAATGCAGGAGTGGCGCATGACTGACATCACGCTGGCAGTTGCACTGCCGCTGCTCGGTGCCTTCCTGTTGCCGCTGCTCAAAGAACCCGCGCTGCGTTGGCTCGGCCGTCTGCTCGGCCCGGTGCTGTTGGCGCTCACGGCGGTCATTATCGCGTTCAACTGGACCGCGCTTGAGACACCCTATGTTGTTGCGCTCGGCAACTTCGCCCCGCCGCTCGGCATCGCGTTTTATATCGACACCATGGCCCTGCTGTTCGCGTTGGCCGTGCCGATCACCACGCTGTTGTTGTGGCCCGGCATCAATGATGAACAAGCCGTCAGACGCGAATCGTTGACCCTGCTGCTGGTCGCCTCACTGGTCGGCTTGGCGTTGTCGGGCGATCTGTTCAATATGTACGTATTCTATGAACTCGCCGCGGTCGCATCTTATGGCCTCGCCGCGGGCAGCGGCAGCTCGGCAGGCTTCGTTGCGGCCTTCCGCTACCTGCTGATCAGCGCGCTCGGCTCGGTTGTCGCGCTGCTGGGTATCGGTCTGATCTACTTCACGACCGGCACCCTGAACCTCGCCCATCTCGCAAGCCTGAGCGACCAACTCGCCAACCCGCAGGGGCTCGCCGCGTTCGCCATGCTGGTGATCGGCTTCGGCGTCAAGGCCGAGCTGTTCCCGGTCAACGGCTGGGTACCCGATCTGTATGCTGCAGCCAGTAAGCGCGTCTCTGCGCTGCTCGCCGGGCTGGCATCCAAGCTGGCCGTGTTGGTGATCGTGCGTGTGTTGCTGCTGGTCTTTCCGTACGAGGAAACGCGCCAGCTGTTGTTGATCCTCGGCATTCTCGGCGTGATCAGTGGCGAACTGGCCGCGCTGCAGGCGCGTGATGTCACACGCATGCTGGCCTGGTCGTCGATCGGCCAACTCGGCGTCGTGTTCATCGCCTTCTCGCTGCCCGGTGAGGCCGGTGTGGTGGCGGGCATCGTGGTCGCCCTGCATCACCTGGTGGTCAAATCGGCGCTGTTCCTGCTCGCCGACAAATGGGGCGGTGCTATCGCGGCGCTGCGCGGCGCCGGCGTCCGCTCCAAGTTGGCGGCTGGTCTGTTCGTGTTGTTCGCCTTGTCCCTGCTGGGCTTTCCGCCGCTGCCGGGCTTCTGGTCGAAGTTTCTCGTACTTTCCGGCTTGGCTGCGGCAGGCGATCCGCTGCAGCTGATGGCGATGGCGGCCGTTCTGATCGGCACGGTGATCGAAGGCGCCTACCTGCTGAGGGTGGTCGTCACCCTGTACTCGAAGCCCGACAGCGAAGCGCCGCCGATGAAACACTCCCTCGCCAACCTGGCCTCGACCGGCGTGTTCGCTCTGGCCTTGATCGGTGCCGCGCTGTTCGTCATGCCGCTGTGGCCGCCGCTGAGTGACATGGGCAAGACCGCGGCAAACACCGATGCCTATATCGAAACGGTCCTGGCCGATCCGGAGGTCAAGCAACCATGAGTGACCTGGACCTGCTGCTCTCGGTCGCGGCGATCGCGATCGTTCTGAACGGCCTCTTGGCTGGTCAGCAACTCGGGCGCTGGGTGCTGACCGCCCTCTACGCCCTGCAGTTCGCGTTATTGTTCTCAATTGCGCCGGGTACCGACGGTGCACAGAGCGCCGTTGCCTTCCACCTGCTCGACAACCCCGTCGGCTGGCAGCTCAGCGCCTTCGGCTGGTTCTTCGCAATGATCACGATCGGCATAGCCGGCTTTTGCGCCGCCTACGCCGCCGGCGAATGGGGTGCGACCAATGCCGGCTCCGGCTTGAGCATGCGTTGGCTGTACGCAGGCCTGCAGATCAACGTCACGGCGATGTTGCTGTTGCTGTCGGCCGGCGATCTGATCTCGCTTTTCATCGGTTGGGAGCTGACCAGTTGGGCCGGCTTGATCCTGATGCTGCTCGGCGGTGGCCAGGCATTGCTCGCAGCACGCCGTTACATCATCTATGCGATCGCCGGCGGCATGGCGATCTTCGCCGGCCTGGTCATGACGGCGGGCGCGACCGGCTCGCTGCAGTATGCCGAGGTCGCTGCGGCCATCGCGTCTGTGTCGACCGGCACCTTGTGGGCAATCACGCTGCTGTTCGTCGTTGGCTTCGCGGTCAAAATGGCCATCCTGCCGTTCCACTTGTGGCAACCGCCCGCCTACGCCTTCAGCCCGGGACCTGCCTCGGCGTTTCTCGGTGCCATCTCGGCACGTATGGGGCTGTTCGCGATCGGGCTGGTGGTGTTGAAGCTGATCGGCCTCGACGGTTTCGCCTCGCTCTCGCTGTGGCGCGATGTCATCAACCTGCGCGATATCCTTTTGTGGGCCGCTGCGTTCACTGCGATCCTGCCGACCTACGTTGCCATGCGGCAGAACGATGCACGCCTGCTGCTGAGCTGGCACGGCGTCGGCCAGGGCGGTTACATGCTGCTCGGCCTGATGATCACCGACAGCCTCGGCAGTGCCGGCGGCCTGTTGCACGTGTTCAACTACGCGACCTACCAGGCGATCTTGCTGATGGCCGTGTTTGCCGTGATCCATCGTACCGGCACTGCCGATCTGAACCGCCTTGGCGGCCTGGTCGCACGCATGCCGCTGACCTTCCTCGCGATGCTGATCGGCATCATCGGACTCGCCGGTCTGCCACCGATGAACGGCTTCGTCTCCAAGTGGATGGTCTACCGCTCGCTGGTGACCGAGGGTATGCCTCTGCTGTTCGTCGCCAGTGTGATCAGCACGCTCGGCACCGTACTGAGTGTGTACAAGCTGCTGCACAACACCTTCCTCGGCCAGCTGCGCCTGGAACACGAATACGTCAAAGAGGCGCCGTGGAGCATGACGGTACCGATGATGCTGCTGTGCACCGTGGTGTTCGTGACCGGCGTGATGCCGGGACTGGTGCTCGGCTACATCGCCGACGCGCAGGCAGCCATCGGGCTGACGCCGGTAGCGTTCGTGCTCGGCGGTATCGAATCGAAGGCCGGCAGCCTCGACATGATCTGGATCACCGGCGTGTTGTTCGCCGGCTTCGGTATCGGCGCAATCCTGTTCTACCTGATGGGTGGCCGGACCAAGCGCGTGCACCAGTTGGACAACTATGCCGGCGGCCACTTCCTGACCGCTGACGTGCGCTACCAGTACAGCGACAACTTCTACGCCGGGCTGATGCACCGCATCCGCCCCTGGTATCGCGGCACGTTCGAGTGGGCCGAATCGGCCCTGGTTTCAGCGGTCGGCGCCGCCAGTAGCGCGGCGCGCGGATTCTTCGAACAGGCCAACCCGGCGCTTTGGGTGCTGGTCGGTACAACGCTTATCGTGACATGGGTGATGTGGCATGCATTGGGCTGAACTGATCGCAGAACTCGTGCTGATGCCGCTGGTGGCATTCATCGTCGGCCTGTTCATGGTGCTGATGATGCGCAAGATCGCCGCCAAGCTGCAGCGACGCGTCGGCCCGCCGGTGCTGCAACCGCTGTACGACATCGTCAAGCTGTTTGGTAAGAAGACGCAGACCTCGCATGGCCTGCTGCACGACTTCGGTATCGTCATGGCCGTCGGCGGCTACGTGGCCGCCGAAACCCTGTTGCCGGTGCCGGGCATGAACGGCATCGCCGAGAAAGGCGGCATGATCACCCTGCTGTACCTGACGATGATCCCGTCGCTCGGCCTGGCGCTGGGCGTCGGTCAGTGCGCCAACCCGAACGGCTCGATCGGCATCTCGCGCGCGCTGACCGCGATGCTCGCCTACGACATTCCTTTCGTGATCGTCATCGCAGGCGTCGCGATGCACTTCGGCACCACCAACCTGGTCGACGTGGTCGCGCAACAGCAGGCCGGCGGCTTCGAGAGTTGGGGTGCGGTGCAGATGCCGCTGCTGGCGCTCGCAGGCCTGTTCGCCCTGCAGGGCATGCTCGGCAAGCAACCGTTCGAGATCTATGTTGCGCCTGCCGAGATCGCCACCGGTCCGATGGTCGAGATGGGCGGCAAGTTTCTCGGCGGCCTGTTCGTGATGCAGTGCTTCCAGTTGTACACCGCCAGCGTGTTGTACGTGACGCTGTTCTTAGGTGGCGGCGAAAACTGGATCACCTTCCTGGCCAAATCGTTCGCCGTGCTGGTCGTGCCGATGTCACTGGCGTTTCTGTTCCCCCGCTACCGCACCGAAGACATGTTGGCGATGCTGTGGAAATGGCCGGTGATTTTGGGCCTGATCGGTCTTGTGTTCGTGACCAACTGATTTCGACGAGGAATAAGCAGGTATGTCCGACAACGAATTGGTCAATCAACAGTTCCCGGTCAAGGTCGAACAACCCGGCGGGAGCGGCAACATCTTTGCGCGCGTGTTCGACGAGCTGACCGCGTTCTGTCGTTCGCGCTCGCTGTTCATCCTGCACTATTGCACCGGCTGCGGCGCGATCGAGCTGCCGCCGGCGATGACCTCGCGCTTCGACATGGAGCGTCTGGGCATCTCGCCGATGGTCTCGCCACGCCAGGCCGACATCCTGCTGATCACCGGCTACGTGTCGGTCAAAACGCTCAAGCGCGTGATCCTGACCTACGAACAGATGGGCTCGCCCAAGTACGTGATCGGCATCTGCTCGTGCACCGTCAACGGCGGCATGTATTGGCAGTCGTATGCCACGGCGAAGAAGCTCAATGACTATATGCCGGTCGACCTGTATATCGCCGGCTGCATGCCGCGTCCCGAGGCGGTGATCACCGGGCTGCGCCAACTGATGGAGAACATCCGCCGCGGCGAGGCCAATGGCTGGCAGGACTACTACCAACGCTACGATCACTACCTCGGTCATCAGCAGCGGTTGTTCGGCGAGACCTGGCAGACACCGACCGACGTGATCGCCGAAGCGAAACACTACGGTCTGTTCAGCAACGAGACTTTGGGTGAACACACCAAGCTGTTGCAGCAACATCAAAAGCCGCTCGAGGCATTGGAGATGCGTCTCGGTCTCGATAGCAAGGACAAGGTGGAACCATGAGCGAAACCCACCTGCCGGTCGAACGCCTGAGCATCATCCTCGGCGAGTTCAAGGATGTGCGCGTGCGCAAGCGCGGCGATCGCCGCACGCGGGTGGATGTCGAACCCGATGCCCTGCCCGCCCTGCTCGAATTGCTCAAAGGTCGCTCGGGCTTCGTCCATCTGTCGGCGATCAGCTGCGTCGATTGGCCGGACGACGACCAGTTCGAGCTGGTCTATCACCTGTGGTCGTACGAGTTGCAACTGCTGGTGTCGGTGCATACGCGCATCGCACGCGATCCCGGTGTCTATGTATCGGTCTACGACATCTACCACCCGGCCGGTTTCTTCGAGCGCGACATCCACGAGATGTACGGCGTGTTTTTCGAAGGCGCACCGGACATGGAAAAGTTCATCCTGACCGAATGGGACGGCCCACCACCGATGCGCAAGGAGTTCGACAGCGAGGCCTGGGTCAACGACCACTTCGACTGGCAGAACTACCGGCCGGACTGGCTGATCGAACTCGAACAGCAGGGCGGCGGCATCGTGATCCCGCCCGACGAACAACGCTTCAGCCGTCGCGGCATGCAGGAGCCAGACGATGAGAGCTGAGAACTACGAGGCGCGCAATCACCCGCCGAGCAACGAGTTCGAGATCAACTTCGGCCCGAACCATCCGGGTATCGAGGGCAACTACGCGCTCAAGGTGAAAGTGCATGGCGATGAGATCGTCGCGGCACGCGCCGATGGCGGCTACCTGCACCGTGGCTTCGAAAAGCTCATGGAGCAGCGCCTTTGGATTCAAAACATCGCGCTGGTACCACGCATCTGTGTGCCCGACCCGGCGCCGATGGAAGTTGCCTACTCGATGGCGGTCGAACAGCTGTGTGGCCTGGATGTACCGGAGCGTGCGCAGTGGCTGCGCGTGCTGCAACTCGAACTCTCGCGTGTCGCCGCACACCTGTTCACGTTTGGCGGACACGCCGCGACCACCGGTATGTACAGCCCGATGTTCTGGGGTGTGGCCGATCGCGACCTGATCCTCGACCTGTTCGAAGAGCTGACCGGCGGTCGTGTCTACAGCATCTACAACATTCCCGGCGGTGTGCGCCGCGATGTGCCGGACGGCTTCCTGCAACGCTTGAGCGACACGCTCGACTATCTCGACTCGCGTCTGCCCGACTACGACAACCTGTTGTTCACCAACCGCGTGTTCGTTACCCGCGCCAAGGGCACCGGGCCGATCAGCCAGACGCAGGCGTTGGAATGGAGCGTGACCGGGCCGAACCTGCGCGCCACGGGCCTTAAGTTCGACGTACGGCGCGACGACCCCTACCTGGTCTACGACCAGCTCGATTTCGACATCCCGACCGAAGAGCCGGGCGACGCCTGGGCGCGCACTCTTGTGCGGCGCGGCGAACTGCAACAGAGCGTGCGCATCCTGCGCCAGGTGGTCGAACGCCTGCCCGGTGTGGCAGGCCCGATCCGCGCACCGATCCCCAACCCGCTGGCGTGGAAGGTGCCGGCCGGCGAGACCTACGTGCGCATCGAGTCGTCCAAGGGTGAACTCGGTTGGTATGTTGTTTCCGACGGCAGCGAAAAACCCTATCGCGTGCACGTGCGCGGCCCATCATCGATGCATGCGGTACAGGTGCTCGAACACCTGGTGACCGGCGCACGCATCGAAGACGTCGCGCAAATCATGTTCAGTCTTGATGCCTGCCCACCGGAGGTCGATCGCTGATGTCCGACATCGACTACAAAAAGGCCGGCAGCGTGCTCAATCCGCTGAAGAGCCTGTCGTTCTTCGGCCGACCTGCCGTCACCGAGCCGCTCGAACCCCGGCTGGCCTCGCTACGCTACCGAGGCTTCCATATCAATGATTGGGAAAAGTGCGTTGGCTGCTCGACCTGCCAGAAGGTCTGCGACAACGCGGCGATCACGATGGTCAAAGTGCCGTCGCTGCCGGAAGACCCACTTCAAGGTGTGCGCAATCTGCGCCCCGCAATCGACTATGGCCGCTGCTGCTGGTGTGCACTGTGTGTCGACCTGTGCCCGACCGGTTCGATCAGTCTGTCGCGCGAATACGTACACACCTGCACCGACGATCAGCTGTCGAGCTACTTCATCCTGCCCGATCCCAACGGTATCCATAACGCGCACTACGGCGAGGGCTGGAACAAGACGCTGGAGAACGACCTGGTCGACCCGGTGCGCCAGGACATGGACGAAAAGCCAGCCGAAGAGCGCATCGACAACTTCACCGAGATCGTCGCCGGCTACAGCAAACAGCAGGCGATCGTCGAGGCCTCGCGTTGCGTGCAGTGCGGCATGTGCCATGAGGCCTGCCCAACGCACATGGACGCCCCCGAATACATCCGTGCGATCTGGCAGGACGACCTCGAAGAAGCGGTGCGCCAGATCTACAACACCAACCCGTTCGCCCATACCTGCGGACGCGTGTGCACCCACCGCTGCGAAACGGCCTGTTCGATCGGCAAGCGCGGCGAACCGATCGCGATCCGTTGGCTCAAGCGCTATGCGATGGATGCCTTCACCCCCGAACAGGTACGCGACATCGTCGGCAAGCCCGACGTGGCATCCACTGGATACAAGGTCGCGATCATCGGCTCGGGGCCGGCCGGCCTGACTGCCGCTTATGACTTGGCGCGCCTTGGTCACTCGGTGACCGTGTTCGAGGGCCTGGACAAACCGGGCGGCATGCCGCGCTACGGCATCCCCGAATACCGCCTGCCCTACGACCGGCTCGATGCCGACATCGATGTGATCCAGGCCATGGGCGTCGAGATCCGCTGCAACACCTGGGTCGGGCGCGACGTGACGATGGAGCAGTTGCGCAACGACCATGACGCGGTGATGCTCGCGCTCGGTCTGCAACTGGGTCGCTCCACACGCATACCCGGCTCTGATCATCCGAACGTATTGAAGGCGGTCGACGTACTGCGCCGTGTGACCAATCTCGATACCTTCGACCTGCCGAAGCAGGCCGTCGTGATCGGTGGCGGCAACGTCGCCATGGATGCCGCACGCACCCTCGCCCGCCTGCAGAAGAAGCAGTACGGCGAGGTCAAGATCACGGTCAGCGCACTGGAAGATTTCGAGCACTTCCTCGCCGATCCGGCCGAAGTTTCCGAATCGCTCGAAGAAGGCATCGAGATTCTCGACAGCCGCGGGCCACAGGCCTGCGTAGTCGAGAACGGCAACTTGGTCGGTCTGCGCACGCTGCGGGTACTATCGATCTTCGACGAACAACACCGCTTCGCGCCGAAGTACGACGAGAACGACGAGCAACTGCACCACGGCGAGATGGTCATCGAGGCCATCGGCCAGATGACCGATACCGATCTGCTCGGCGAAGCACTGACCGAGGCGCTGGAATGGAATCGCGGCCGACTCAAGGTCGGCGACGATTGCCGCACCTCCGAGTCCTGGTTGTGGGCTGCCGGCGACATGGTGCATGGTCCGGACGTGGTGCATGCGGTTGCCGACGGCCATCGCACGGCACGCAGCATCCATCAATTTCTTGGCGCGAGCGCCGCGAAGGAGACCGCCTGATGAGCGAACCCGCAGAAGGCCACATTCACGGCAAAGACCGGTTGCGTGCCAGCACGACAGTCGGCGAGGTGTTGGAAACCGCAATCTCGTTCGAACGCACAGCGCGCGATTTCTACAGCGGCCTGGCCCCCAAAGTCAGCAAGCGTATCCGCTGGCTGGTCGATGAACTCGCCGTCGAAGAGCAGCGTCACGTCGACCTGTTTACCGACCTGATGAAACGCGACGACATCAACGAGATGGTCCAGGCCAACATCGCCGTACCGGCGTCGGATCCCAAATTCTCCGATTGCATCCACCTGCCCGACCTCGGAGACAATCCCGACGACCAATCGGTGCTGCAATACGCCCTGGGTCGTGAGCATGCCGCGATGGAGCAGTATCGGGAGCTGTCGGAAACCACTGAGCCCGGCCCGATCCGCAACCTGTTTGCATTTCTTGCAGATGAAGAAACGGAACACAAAGCCGAACTGGAAAAACTGTACTACGAGATCGTCCACAGCGGCGGCGTCTGATCTCGGGAAACTACTGCTCGCCCGAATGTGACACAGACCGCAATCCGTTCAGTCGCGCATCAGCCATACTTATCAGCGCTTAACACTGCTGGCTTTGCTTGAGTCTGCAGACCATACTCTTATCAACGAACCCCTGAAGTATCTGCGGTATCGCTAGCAACGGAATCTGCGGAGATCCCATGATCTATCTACTGTTCGCAATCGCCGGCCTGGCTCTGTTGGTGCTCGGTTGGTTTTTGTTACAGCGGGCGCAACACGGCAAAGAAGTGCTGCCTGCGATGCAGGAAAAGGTCATACGCCTGTCACCCACCGCACAATTGCAGAAGCTGCAGAAGATGCAACGCTTCTGGGGGGTGCGCGTGGAGTCGCATTGCCGGGCGTCTTCACAACTCGTGGGCCGACAGTATCCCTTCGGTTCAATCCCCCACCTTCCGGTTTCCGGCTGCGATTCAGGGGCGTGCGAGTGTTGCTATGTCGGTCTGCCCGAGCGGCGCCATCAGCGCGACCGGCGGGCCGGCGAAGATCGCCGCCGTGCACTGCGCATGGATGCCTCAGAGCGGCGTGCCAGTTTTCCGCGGCGCGAGGCGGACAAGAATTCCTGGGAGGCGTACGGTCATCTTTGACCGGACCGGTCCCGATCGCTTATTGAACGTTCGCGCGATACCAATCGGGCAGCTCGACCACCGAAGGCAACACTGCGTCGGGTTGTATGCCGAGTGACAGATCGTCTTCCCGGAACTTGCCGGTACGCACGAGCACACCGCGCAAACCCGCCTTTTGCGCACCCTCGACATCGCCACGAATATCGTCGCCGACCATGACGATCTGCGAGGCTTGGGTTTCGAGCATGGCGATCGCCGTTCGATAGAAATCCACCGCCGGCTTGCCCAACACCACGGGCGTGGCGCCCGATGCATACGACAGCGCCTGAACGAAAGGCGCGACATCGAGGCGCAATCCATCCGCCGCCTGCCAATAGCGGGTCATGCCCAGCGCAATCAGCTGTGGCCTGGACGATTGCATCAGCAGCCTGAACGCGCGGTTGAGCACTTCGAACGTCCACTGTTCGCCGAGGTCGCCAACGACGATCGCGCCGACCTCACTACCTTCTTCGTCAACGCTGAGTTCGTCGAATTCCACCCGCGTCTGCTGCGGCACGAACAGGGCGACCGGTCGATCGCCGATGTGCTGCCGACACCAGTTCACTGCCGCGACCGGTGGCGTCAGGATGTGGTCGACGTCGGTGTGGATGCCGAATCCGGCAAGCTTTTCCAGCAACGCTGTGCGTGGCCGCGACGTCGTGTTGGTGAGAAACAGGTGGGGAATGTTTTCGTCACGCGCCCATGCCGCAACGGATGCCGCATGCGGGATCGCCTTTTCGCCCTGATAAAAAACACCATCGAGATCGAACAGGATCGCCATAGCACCAACCGCCGAGTGACCGTGTCTCTTTCGATGATAGGGGCAATCCGCATCGATTTCAGCGGACCGTTCCCGTGACGATTCAGGGGATTCAGCACTGTGCCGCAGACAACGGCGTCGCTACCGGCAGGCCAGCTGCCGGTTGTTCGGAGTCGGTCAGTCCTCCTTTACCACGATGCGGTTCCTCCCGCGCCGCTTTGCTTCGTACAAGGCCGTATCCGATGCGCCGAGCAGGTCCGCCGGCGTTTCAATCCCTGGCTGGTCCGAACAGGCGATTCCATAACTCAGTGTGACCTGGTCCGAATCCGGCGAGGCCGCGTGCGGCAACTTCAACGCCAACACCCGCTCGCGTACCTGTTCAGCAACGGACTGGGCCCCGTTTAATGTGGTTCGCGGCAGAACGAAGGCGAATTCTTCGCCGCCGATACGCGCCACGATATCGCCCGGTCGCGACAATGCCTGCTGCATCGTCTGCGCGACGCTGACCAAACACCTGTCGCCGGCTGGGTGGCCGTAGTGATCGTTGTACTCTTTGAAATGGTCGATATCGGCCGTGATCACCGACAGCGTGTCGCCTTGGCGTCTCGAGCGCCGCCATTCCTTGTCGAGCTCCTCTTCGAACAGGCGCCGGTTGGCGATGCCGGTCAGCACGTCGAGACGCAGCATCTGTTCGAGTTCGATGGCGGCTTCGGCCGACTGCCACAGCTCGCGGCGCAGTCGATCGGACTCGTCGAAAAGACGCTTGACCAACACCGACGACGTCAACATCGCCACGAAGTAGATCAGCATCATCGCGCCCATGATCAGGTGAATCCGATCGCCCACGGCGAGCATCTGCAGGCTGATCGGTAGCGCTGCCGGTATCGCAAAACAGCGATAGGCGTGGCCAATGGCGGATAGCAGAGGGATCGCGCCGGCGATCATGCCGCCGACGACAAACGCGAGAAAAACCTGGTAGGGAAACTGTCCGTGCGGAAACAGCAGCACCCCGGCGACACCCCAGGCAACACCGGCACCGCACGCACCATAGACGAACCGCTGCGTCCAGCGGTCCAAGGCAAACAAGGCATCGCGTCCGGCCTTTCTGAACTCGTGCAGCAGCCTGTAGCGTGCGCCACTCACCAAGACCATGAGCACCAACCAGGCAATGACGCGCGTACTGCCGACGACGCCCCACAGAACGGCAGCGATTATCGCCGCATTGATGAGGTTGACGGCCAGAGAGATCGGGAGTTGCCGAAAACACTGTTCCACTTGAACGAAGACGGCGCTTCGTTCCGAGAAATCTGATTGGTGTTGGGCTTTACCTTCCAAGCAGCACCTTCCTTTGCGCTTCCTTGCGACTCCCTGCGGTCTGTTTATTCCGGCCAACTCCAACGAAGTGTAGGTCAAAAGCGTCTCGTACACGCTTCGCAGAACCCCAGGCACATCAACTAAAACGGCCAAAAACCCCCAGCCGAGCCGCCTCGGGGCATGCTCGCGACGGTGTCGAAGGCGAAAGACGTCTACGCACCGCCAGGCCCGCAGCACGCCGGACCCGCGCGACCCGTATTCGCCCACGCGGCGGGATTTGCCGATCACCGACGGTAAGCATTGGCGTAAGCCACGACTGGGCTACTGGCCGCTGTCGCGCGCCTGCACCCATAATGCGCGCTGGGCCCGAGTTACTGTTACTACCCGCAACACCACCTGTTTCATCCGCCGATCCCTTGGACGCATTGATCTCCAACCTGCTGTTCGCATTTGCCGTGACCGGCCCAATCATGCTGGTGCTGGCGCTCGGCGTGGTACTCGCGCGTGCCGGCATTATCACCGACGGTTTCATCGACGCCGGCTCCAAACTGGTATTCACGGTCACGCTGCCGGCCTTGTTGTTCATTACCATCAGCCAGACGGATTTCCATCAGACGGCCAACCTGCCGCTGGTGATTCTCGGCCTGGTCGGTACGCTCACCGTCTTCCTGTTGGCAGAGGTTGCCGCGGCATACCTGGTCGAGCCCGCCCGCGACCGCGGCGTAGTGGTACAAGGGAGTTTCAGGTCCAATATGGGCATCGTCGGCCTGGCCTATTGCGTCAACGCCTACGGCGACGTGGGTTTGGCAACCGCTTCGCTGTACCTCGGTGTGGTGACCATCTTCTACAACATCCTGGCTGTGGTAACGCTGAACCGCTCATTGAACAGTCACCGCTCGATCCGCCCGGTGTTGCTGGATATCGCCAAGAACCCCTTGATCATCGGCATACTGGCGGCGTTGCCGTTCGCCTATTTCGATATACCGTTGCCCAAGCTCATCCTGCAGACCGGCGAGTACTTCGCTCAGATGACGTTGCCGCTGGCGTTGTTGTGTACCGGTGGATCGCTGAGCGTTGCGGCACTCAACCTGGAATCGCGCAATGCGATGATCGCGACGGCCGGCAAGGCGATTGTTTCGCCATTGTTGATGACAGCGGTGGCCTACCTGGCTGGTTTTCGCGGCATGGAACTCGGCATCGTCTTCCTGATGGCGTCGGCGCCAACGGCAGCTGCGAGCTATGTGATGTCACGGGCGATGGGCGGCAACGCCACGCTGGCCGCCAACATCATTGTCCTGACCACGATCGGTTCGGTACTCATCACGAGCCTCGGGATTACCTGGCTGGGCACGCTCAAGCTGATCTGAGCGACCCCCGGTTCCGCCTCGCGTCACTCAAGACATAGGGGCATTTCAGGCAGCCACTTCCCAACCTGCAGGTTCGAGCACGGCCCGCCGGGCGCTTCCGCTCTTCACCCGCCGACAGATTTGCTTCAGATATCCCATTCGCGGTCGCTAAATCTTCAGAATTTGGATGATTTCTCTGTAAAAAGCAGAAACTTACAGAGATTTCCTAACGTGAACTAGTAATTTCCCCAATGTTTTGGGAATTGTGATCGTGTTCTCTTTCCAGTCGGCGGAAGTGGTATCTCAGTGAAACGGATTTGGTGGTCAGCGGTATTGTTGTTGAGCCTGTCGACATGGGTCGGCAGCGCCGGCGCGTCGTTGTCGCACCGCGATTGGACAGTACGCCTGCTCAATAATACGCACTCCGTCTCCGCGGCCGAGCCGATCCGTCTCGAACTGCCGCAGTCCTTGCCCACCCCGGTGCGCGCCGCGCTGCATTTCGAACTCGACGATGTCAGCATCACCGACGCCATCGTCTTCGACGCCGGTGTCGCCACCTACCGCCCCATCCAACCACTTGCCGAAGGCAGCCATCGCCTGCGCCTGGTGTACGCACCCGACCGTGGCCGTTGGCGTGAACTCGGCGTGTGGCAGTTTGCCGTCAAACAGGACAGCGATACCGGCGGCGATGCAACCGCGGTAACGTCGAAGCGCGCCGTGACGCCGTTCGGCGCGTTCGCCGAACTCGAACTCGAAGTGGCTGACGACGAGGTCAAAGAAAGTGACCGCGAAGACTCGCCGGAGAAGTTTCTGGCCACGCTGCGTGCCGGTCAGATGCAGGCGCGCGTCGGGCCGCAGAAACTCGCCTACAACAGCCTGATTCATAAAGACCTCGACCGCCCCGGTGCCGTCGCCGAATGGGATCTTGGCGAACAGATCCAGATCCGCGGATTCGGCGTCAGCTCGCAGGCCGACAGCGGTTACAAGCGCCTGGTCGGTACGGACGATGCGCGCTATCAGCTCAACGGCGTGCTCGTTGAACAGCAACTGCCTTCATACGGCGACAATCAGTTCAGCATCGTCAGCGGCTGGGTTAGCGGCACGGCACGCTCGAAAGGCTCCGAGCAGCACGGCGGCAGCGCGTGGTCGGTGGCCGGCAACGCCTCGATGCTGTCGAACCAACTGCGCCTGCACGCCGAGTACGCCGGCTCGGAATTCGAATGGGATCGCTCGGCGGCTGATACCAAAGAAGTCGATGCCGGTCAGGCCTACGCGATGAGCATGGAGTATCACGCCGCGGAAGATGCTCCGCACAAGTGGCACGTCGGCACCCAATACAGCGAAGTCACTCCCTGGTTCGGCAGCCTGGGCAACCCCACGCTGTCGACCGACCGGATCAACCTGCGCACCTACGGCGGCATCACCGTCGACGAATGGCAGTTCGATGCCGCTGTCGATCGCCGGCGCAACAATCTCGAAGAAGACCCGTCGCGCCCGGTGATCATCACCGACAAGCTGCAGCTGGCGACGATCTGGTCACCGACCGAGGCGCCCTTCTTCGATGTGCTCGGCAAGCCGTCGTACAAGGTGGCCAGCGAATTCGGCAAAAGTCACTATGTCGCCACCAGCGACAACAGCGCCGCACAAGACCCGCTGCAGCGTTCGATCGACCTGTCGCTACAGAGCGAGTTCGCTCACGACGAGTGGCTGTGGGGCATGCGCGCCAAGGGTGGACGCGCCCCCGGCAAGATCGACGCAGCCACCAGTGCCGGTATCCGCACCATGGGTTTCGACGTTTATGGCGACATATCTGCCGGCCTGCCGATGTCGGTAAAGCCGGCCCTGTCGTGGCAGCGCAAGCGCGATGCGGCCACCGGCACGACGGCCGATAAATGGCGCGCCGGCATCTCCTCTTCGGCGATTACCTTGCGCCACGATCTGCAGGCCAACTTCGACGTCGCCTATCAAAGCCGCTCACGTTCCGACGATGTCGACAACGACAGCGTCGCAGACCTGGGCGCCAACCTGGTGTGGACGCTGCAACAGCCCTCTTCCACCCGCCGCGGCCTGGCCCTGGCCTTCTCCGGCAACGTGCTGCACGGCAACCCGGCGGTAAGAGGCAGCGAAGACGAACCCGGCTATTCGTTCATGGTGTCGCTGTCTACCGACAACCCGCTCGGCTCCTGGTAGCCACAGTCTGCCGTTGCCTTTAACGCTGTCCGACGCGCGACAGCGCCAACTACCGCTGCCTTTGTCGGCTTGTCTGCCCGCTGCCCGCGGTTTACCGTCGGCGCTATCGAACAACCGGTAACGAAAGGTCTGCGTGCACCATGAAGCCGTATAAGCAGAGCAGATTCCTTGTCTTGGGGATTGATCGTCGCCAAGACGTGTGTCCGAACACACGAACACACCCATGACACCGGTCGGCTGGTACATCCTGGTCGGGCTGGTACTGATCTCGATGGGGCTGCTTGCCTCGCGTATCCGCCGCATGCCGATGACCACGGCGGTGTTCTACCTTTTCGTCGGCGTCCTGATTGGCCCCTCAGAACGCCAGAGGTGTTCAACAAGGTCAGAGGATTCCCGATGGGTCGCCGGCGCTGCCGACCACCCACCGGGATGGAATAAAAAAAAGCCTGCACCGCCAAGCCAACTCGATCGGGCAGGCAAAGACCCGATAGCCACGGGTCGCTTCAGGGAGACCCAGACGTAGACACGCACCCAATGTGTGTATGGACGACCATCGCGTGCCGCCGTGTCTGTCTGCTTTTACGAACGAAACGCACCGGGGGGATTCAGCGGAGTTGCCACCGGTCGCGAGATCCGGTCGCAGCGGTGCCGCGCCCAAAGGCTGGTAACGAGATTCCCGGCGTGTAAACTAGCCGGGCGACGAAGGCGGCAGTAGCGGTCGAACCAGGGGTGCGGCCATAGCCCTTCGCGGAAAACAAACTGAACCGTCTACAAGGTCAAACGGTACGGCATCGACAAACCCATCGGCAGCAGTGGCCAGCGGCAGGGTTTGCCCCGGAACCGACCGCTGCCAACGCCACGTTGATCACCGCGCATGACAAGCCGCTCCATCGCATCGCAGGACCAGACCCAGCTAGCCACGCTGATCGGCCGCTGTGCCCTGCGCGATCAAAAAGCCTTTCTTTCCCTGTATGACGCAACGTCGGCGAAACTTTTCGGCGTCGTACTTCGTATAGTTAATCGAGAGCACTGGGCAGAAGAGGTCGTACAAGACGTCTACCTGAAGGTATGGAACGCGGCAGACAGCTACAACGCATCGCGCGGGCAGCCGATGACATGGCTGATCAATATTGCCCGCAACCGTGCGATCGATTTCCTGCGCAGCGCCGAACACGCGGCCGCGCAGCGCAGCGATCTGCTCGACGAGACACTGCCGTCCGCCCTGGATCCACTAAAGACCACGGAAACCGGCAGTGAGATGGAACGGCTACGCCGATGCCTGGAGGAACTGAATGAAAGTCAGCGGCTGTGTATTCTGAAGATTTATCACCACGGATACACGCCCACAGAGGTCTCAAGGAACGATAACCGGCCGATAGGCACGGTCAAGACCTGGGTACGCAGGGGACTCGAACAGATTCGGAAATGTATGCGCCGATGAAATACGACGATCCTTTATTGCGCGAACAATTGGCCGGTGAGTACGCCTTGGGCTCACTGCACGGCGCCGCGCGTGCCCGCTTTGAACGCCTGATGGCAGACGATCCCGCGCTGCGCCGGCTGGTCGTCGAATACCAGGAAGACCTCACGCCGCTGTCACTGTCGGCGCCCGATGTCATACCACCGTCGCGACTGCGCGCAGCCCTGGAACAGGCCACCAAGCCGACGACGCGGGCCGACACTGCACCACAGAAATGGTGGCAGCACCTGGGATTCTGGCGCAGCCTGGCGACCGCCAACGGCCTGATCGCGGCGGCCCTGATAGCGGTTGTCGCCGTGGGCGTACTGCCCCAGGAAGATGCTGAATCCGAGTTGGTCTATGTCGGTGTACTGTCGGACGCGCAATCCAAGCCCGGCGTCGCCGTAATGGCCTACAACCGCCCCAACCGCCTGGAGATCGCGGCGAAAACGCCGCTGCCGGCCGAATCCGGCAAGGAATTGCGTCTGTGGATACGCGACCGTGACACCGATCAGCCGGTGTTCCTTGCCGCGATCCCTGCCGACCAGACCACGTTCGAGATTCCCGACGGACCCTGGAAGCTGTTGCGACGTGCCAAGGCATTGATCGTCTCGCTCAACGACATGAGCGAAGCGCAGACGGCTCCCGGATCGCAGGTGCTGTACGAAGGCGTGTGCGTCAATCTGAAGAAATGGTCAGAGACGCCCTAGCCGCTCGGCACCACGCACAACGCATGCCGATGGTGCTCGAGCTGATTGTCGGACTGGCGACAAAGCGACGCTGATTGGCACAAACCACCCGCGCCGATGCTCCCTCCCCTGGCCATCGGCGTGCTGTACAGCTCGCACTCACGATCTACCGAATGCACACGCTTAAGCGGCTCCAAGACGGATCCCACCCTAACCTCACGCTACAAAATGCACGGCTTGGCGCACTAATTGCCTCAACACAGCAACGTTAGTTCGCAGCGAGACGAAACGATGAGCCTGTTTATCAGCGTAAAGAAACCGACCGCGGATCTGGACAAGAGCCCGATCGACAAAGCCATCATCTACTACGCGACGGGAATCGCGACGCAGAAGCGAGGGGGTCACCTGCCCGGTGGACCGAAACTTGACCTGACCTTCATGCTATCCACTGCTCAGGATGCGCCGCCGTTTGAAGGGATGCGCATGGGTGCATACAACGATCGCGACAACACCTTATACGTGCACGTGGCGGTGCCGGAAAAGATTTCGCAATCACGTATCGCGCCTCAGTATGTTCAGGCCATACTGCTCGACACGATCGACAATGCGCAGGTTTACTTCAGTGATATGTCGATCGCCTTCGACGCCAACAAGTGGCGGCAGGCAATCGATCAGCTCGGTATGCCGGCGGCCAACGACTAAGGTGCGTCAACGGGCAGCCCGGGTTGCCCCGTAGGCAACAGGTTACCAATCACTCGGCCTGACCGGCTGCGTCCACCTTGGCAACAGCCAACACATCAAGTGCGGCCTGGAGACTGGCCTCATCCATCACCTTGGTGCTGCACAACGCCTCGACGATCGGCACCTCGGCGGATGCCTCGGTCATGATCTCGATAACATCGTCCCAACCGGCGCCGAGCAGTGCGCAGATCCGGTCGTGCAATGTAGGCACTGCCTCGGGTTGATCGGCCGACATCCACGCGTCCGCCATCAGGCCCGACGCCATCACCGCACCGTCAAAATCGCCGGCCTTGCCCTCGGCCTGCCAGCGCGAGTAGTCGTTACTCACGGCCACCGCATCAACGAGGTTTTCCGGAAACTCCCAGCGCTTCAATAGCCACGCACCGATCGTGGCGTGGTCCTCGCCGAGCACTTCGCGTTCACGCGCCACGGCGCCTTTGTGATCGAACGTTTCGCAGGCCTGGCCCTGGTATACGGCGTTCGGCAATTGCGCGATGGCCAGCATCCCGACATCCTGCAGCAACGCCGCGAGCGACACAGACTCGACATCACGTGGGAACAGCCGACGGGCAATCGCGCGCGAACACGACGCTGCCAGCAAGGCGCGACGCCAATACGGGGTGTAACAAAAGGGCTGCTCCCTGTCCCCCGCCAAAGCCGGAACCAAGGTGGCCGACAAGGCGATCATCCGAGAAGGCTCAAACCCCAGATAGCTGGTCGCGAGTGTCAATGTGTCGGCGGGGGTCACTCGCCGATAGGCCGCGGAGTTGGCCAGCCGCAGCAGCGTGGAAGACAACGCCGGATCACGAATTACGATGTCGACCAGCTGGGTGACATCCGCATGCTCCGATTGACCCAATCCGATCAGTTGCACGGCTACTGCCGGCAAGGTCGGTAATTGCGCGCCCAGCAATGCCTGCTGCAGCGATTCATCCATACGAATTTCCACGACTGTACCCTTCTTCCGTCAGACGAGTTTTTCGCTGGGCACCCACAGATGAGTGAGCGCTCAGGCTCCAATAATCAGCGGCACAAGTCGTTATTTCTTTTGCTGACGACAAAACTGCGACGCCCAGGCGGCGGGGGTCTGCGAGTCGGTCGTCATGCCATAGCATAGCGCGATTGCCGAATCGGGCATCCTCTCGCCGCATCCGACGCCTTGCCGGCGTGCGGCAGCCGAACAGCGGCGTGCAACAACATGCGCCGCGCCACAATTACAAAGGAACAAAACGGCGGATGGGTCACAATGCGGTGATTGGCCAACCGTAGAATCACGAGATTCCCAATGTAAGGCGGCACGGCAAAGCTGGCGGCTATTTTGGCGCTCATCGGCGAGCCAAACACCTGCCCGGCGCGCCGGGCGACACGAACTGCAGACCGACCGGCATACCCATGTCGAAGTCGCACGGCCCCATTCGTCGTATTCAAACACAACGGCAAACCAATCCACCGAGAGATCTGAACAATATGAAACACCACGGAAGCTGCCACTGCGGCAAGATAGCCTTCGACGTCGAAGGCGATGTGACATCGCTGCTGGCATGCAACTGCTCAATATGCGCGCGCAGAGGCTCTTTGCTTTGGTTCGTACCACGCCCTGCGCTGCACCTGACCACCGACGAAAGCGCGATCGGCAACTACACCTTCGGCGAGGCGACCATCGAGCACCGCTTCTGCCCGGAATGCGGTATCCATGTGTTTGGTCAGGGTATCGACCCGGCAACCGGAGAAGCGATGGTCGCGGTCAATGCCCGCTGCCTGGAAGACGTCGACCTCGCCGGCATCGAGGTGCAGCATTTCGATGGCAAGTCGCTGTGATTGCCCCTTACTGAAACCGGGTTTGAGCAAGATCTCATCTAAACGCGCGCGATATTGAAACTATTGATGCAATCGCCTCGTATTTGCAGACAAGACACAATGCGGCGTGCGAAGATGGATCGCGAGCCGATGAATCGTAGCGTCGTGCTCACACCCCCGACGATACCGACCGGTCCCTTAATTGAGATCGCTGCGCGCGATTTCTATGGCCGGTGGACTCGGAGGGCGTTACAGCCAGCTACCGGGCGCTCGCGGTCATCAGACAGTCACATGTAGCCAGCCAAATTTGCGATCCTATCGGCCCATCCGTTGTCGAATGATTTAACGGGCAGGCATGAATTGAACGAAACGACCGGAACCGATGAATGACTCCCCGGAGTGACACCAAATGATTTCCAAGTTGTACCGATCTTCGAGGCTCGCCGGCCTGGTGGTGTCATTGATTACCTTGCCGTTGCTCGGCTGCGAGCAGAGCGAGTCGCAATCGGCCGAGCCCTCGATGCCGCCGCAGGCCGTGACTGTTCTCGAGCTGCAGCCGAAAGACCTGACGGCGCGCTTCGAATATATCGGCCGACTCGAGGCATCGCGCGAGATCGAGGTCCGGCCGCGCATCACCGGCCTCATAGAACAGCGCCTGTTCGACGAAGGCGGTCATGTCGACGCAGGTGATGTGTTGTTCCGCATAGACCGCGCGCCTTTCGAAGCCAGGCTCGAGGCGGCGCAGGCAGCACTTGCCGAAACCCAGGCGCGTCTCACCCAGACCCAGCGCGAGGTCGCGCGGGTAACGCCTTTGAACAAGGCCAAGGCGATCAGCAAACGCGAGTACGACGATGCGCTGTCGAATCGCGATCTGGCGCGCGCCGCAGTCGCCGCCACCAAGGCCGAGGTCACCCAGGCGCAACTCGATCTGGACTACACGCAGGTCGATGCCCCTATCGCCGGCCGCATCGGTCGTGCACTGCAGGTCGAAGGCGCCTTGGTCTCGCCCACGTCGGGCGCGCTGACACGCATAGCCCAGACCGATCCGATCTACGTGCAGTTCTCGATATCGGAAAAGGACCGCCTGGCGATCGAGCAACAACAGGCCGATGGCAGTCTGACCCTGCCCGCACCTGAAAACACACCGATCACGGTGCGCCTGGCGGATGGCTCATCGTACGCCCAGAGCGGTCAATTGGATTTCACCGACTACCGAACCGATACGCAGACCGGAGCGTTTGCACTGCGTGCGACGCTGCCGAATGCCGACAACAAGCTGAGTCCCGGCCAGTTCGTGCGCGTGCTGGTCGGTGGCGGCGTGTTGCCCGGCGCACTCGCGGTGCCGCAACGTGCGGTGCAGGAAGATGCCAACGGCAAGTTCGTCTATGTCGCCTCGGAAGGCGAAGGTGGCGGCCATGTCGCCATGCCCAAACCGGTCGAGGTCGGCCAATGGGTGGAACAGGACAATAACGGCAAGACCGAGCGCCTGTGGGTGATCCGCTCGGGCGTGGCCGCCGGCGACCGCATCGTGATCGACGGCACCGCCCGCATCCACTTCCCGGGCATGCCGATCCAACCACAGACTGAGGCCGAAGCAGCCGCTGCCGCCGAACAGGCCAACACCGCACAAACCGGAGCGCATTGATGGTCGTATCGCGCTTCTTCATCGACCGTCCGGTGTTCGCGACGGTCATGTCTCTGTTCCTGGTGCTGGCCGGCCTGCTGGCGATGCGCATTCTGCCGATCGCTCAATACCCGGAGATCGCCCCGCCGGTGGTCACGGTGCGCGCGCTGTATCCCGGCGCCTCGGCACAGACGATCGAACAAACGGTGGCTGCGCCACTCGAGAACGCGATCAACGGCGTCGAAGCGTTGATGTACATGAGTTCGACATCGGCCTCCAACGGCGTGCTCGAAATCCAGGTGACGTTCGAGATCGGCGCCGACGTAGACCAGGCCGCACTCGACGTGAACAACCGCGTCAAGCAGGCCGAATCGCGCCTGCCCGAAGAGGTGCGGCGCCAGGGCGTGACGGTCGAAAAGAGTTCGTCGGCGTTTCTGCAGGTCATCGCCTTCCTGTCGCCGGACGGCAGCTACGACGACATCTACACGAGCAACTATGTAACGCTCAATGTGCTAGACCGCCTCAAGCGCATACCCGGCACGACCAACGTGCAGATCTTCGGCGCCAAAGACTACGCCATGCGCATCTGGCTGAAACCCGACCGCATGGCCGAATTGGGGGTAACCGCCGCCGAGATCGTGCGTGCAGTGCAGGAGCAGAATGCACAGTTCGCCGCCGGCAAGATCGGCCAGCCGCCGATCGTCACCGACCAGGAGTTGGTCTACACGGTCAATGCGCGCGGCCGCATGAGCACGCCGGACGAGTTCGAAGAGATTATCATCCGCACCGGTGAGGGCACCTCGCTGTTGCAGCTCAAAGATGTCGCCAAGGTTGAACTGGGTTCGAAGGACTACGACTTCACCGGCCTGTATAACGGCAAGCCGGCGACACTGGTGGGTATCTTTCTGCAGCCCGGTGCCAACGCGCTGGCGGTCGGCGACGAAGTCAAGGCCACGGTCGCCGAACTTGCCGAGCAGTTTCCGAAAGGGCTGACCTATTCCATACCTTATGACACCACGCGCTTTGTCGAGGTGTCGATTCGCGAGGTATTGAAGACCCTGGGCGAGGCCATCCTGCTGGTTGTGCTGGTCGTCTACCTGTTCCTGCAGAACTGGCGCGCCACGCTGATACCGGTGATCGCCGTGCCGGTTTCACTGCTCGGCACGTTCGTTGGCCTGCACCTGTTGGGCTACACCATCAATACCCTGACCCTGTTCGGCATGGTGCTGTCGATCGGTATCGTCGTCGACGACGCCATCGTCGTACTCGAAAACATCGAGCGCATCATGCACGAAGAGCGGCGCGACGCTCGCGAGGCGGCAATCAAGGCGATGCACGAGGTCACCGGGCCGGTCATCGCGATCGTGCTGGTGCTGTGCGCGGTGTTCATCCCGATCGCGTTTCTCGGCGGCCTGACCGGTGAGTTGTACCGCCAGTTCGCGGTAACGATTGCAATCGCCGTCGTGCTCTCCGGCTTCGTCGCGTTGACGCTGACGCCGGCGCTGTCGGTCATCATCCTGCGTAACCAGAACCGGCGCGAGAGCCGATTCTTCAACGCCTTCAACCGCGGCTTCCATCACATGACCCGCGGTTATCTCGGCGGCGTCGGCTTTCTGCTCAAGCGCACCGGCCTGGGCATCGGCCTGTACCTGGTCATGGTCGCGGCCGCGGTCTACCTGTGGCAGATCACGCCGGGCGCCCTCGTCCCCGACGAAGACCAGGGTTACTACATCGGCGCGGTCTATCTGCCGGACGGCTCGACCCTGGCGCGCACCGAAGAGATCACCCAACAGGTGATCGACATCATGCGTTCCGATGAAGATGCGGAACACGTCGTCGCGTTCGCCGGGCTGGACTTTCTCGGCGGCGGTTTCCGCAACAGTGCCGCGACCATCTTCGTCGCCGCCAAGCATTGGGATCAGCGCAAGCGTTCGATCAACGACATGGTCGGTCAATTGATGGGCAGCAGCGCCGGGATCCGCGAGGCCATGGTGATCGCGTTCGGCCCACCGCCGATCTTCGGCCTGGGCAACGCCGGCGGCTTCGAGTTGTACGTGCAGAACCGCGGCGACAATGATCCGAAGGCACTGGCCGCGGCCAGCGAGACCCTGCTGACCGAGCTGCGCAAGGACGAACGCATCGTGCAGCCGCTCTCCTTATGGCGCTCACGCGTGCCGCAGTTGTACGTCGACGTCGATCGCGCCAAGGCCAAGCTGCTGGGCGTCGATATCGATTCGTTATTCACCACGGTCGCGGCCACGCTCGGTACCTATTACATCAACGACTTCAACCGCTTCGGGCGTACCTGGCAGGTGTTGATGTCGGCCGAACCTGATTACCGTTCACGCCCTGAGGACATCAGTGCGCTGTTCGTACCGGGACGCGACGGCGCGCAGGTGCCGTTGTCCGCGCTGGCGGACATCCAGTACACGTCGGGCCCCGAGACCATCGACCGCTACAACAACCTGCAGGCGGTCAAGATCTTCGGCAACGCAGCACCCGGCATCAGTTCGGGTCAGGCGCTCGAGATCGTCGAAGAGATCGCCGACCGTGCCCTGCCCCCCGGGTTCAGCTACGAATGGACCGGGGCATCGTTCCAGGAAAAGCGCTCCAGCGGCACCTCGGCACTGGCGCTGATCCTGGCCGTGGTCATGGTATTCCTGATACTGGCAGCGCAGTACGAGCGCTGGTCACTGCCGCTGGCGGTACAACTCGCATTGCCTTTCGGTACCTTCGGCGCCCTCGCCGCGGTGTGGCTGCGCGATCTGAACAACGATGTGTATTTTCAAATCGGCCTGGTGACCCTGCTCGGCCTGGCGGCCAAGAACGCGATCCTGATCGTCGAGTACGCGGTGTTGAAGAAAGACGAAGGCTATTCGGCGACCGCTGCCGCTGTCGAGGCCGCCCGCCTGCGTTTCCGGCCGATCCTGATGACCTCGCTGGCGTTCATTCTCGGCGTGCTGCCGCTGGCCATCTCGACCGGTGCCGGCGCCGGCGCACGTCACGCGGTCGGCACCGGCGTTGCCGGCGGCATGCTGGCCGCCACGTTCCTCGCGATCTTCTTCATCCCGCTGTTCTATCGCCTGGTGGCCGACCACCGTTTGAAGACCAATGATGCCGAGTTCGACAAGGCGCCACACGTCAAACCGAACACGGCGCCACACACACCGAGTCATCATCCGGCCGAGCCCTGACAGCCGCGGCTCCGGCAGCGTCTTTGCCGGAGCCCCTCTCCCCTTCGCACGAACAAAAGCTGTCGACCCTTGTCGATTCGACACGCCGCCAATCGTCGCTTGTTCAGCAATTCCGCAAAAACTCAGCGAGGGTCGCCATGACAAGCTATGAGTTTGACGGTATACCCGTCGAAAAGACGCCAACGACAACCGGAGGACACCAATCCATGGCCTATCTGCTCCTTATTCTTGAACCCCACGGCCAGCGTGCGGCGCGAACACCGGACGAAGGCAAAAAAGCCTATGCACAGATGGAAAAGTTCGCCGAAGGCCTCGCCGAAAAAGGGCTGTTGCGTGCCAGCCAATCGTTGTCGGCAGACCGCGAAGGTGTGCGCGTGACGGTACATGACGGCGAGAAGCGCCTGATCGACGGCCCCTTCACCGAGTCAAAAGAGATGATCGGTGGTTTCTTTCTGCTGGACAACGTCTCAAAAGAACAAGCGGTCGAGATCGCTGTGCAATGTCCCGCGGCGGCGTGGGCTACGGTCGAGGTCCGCGAACTGGCGCCCTGCTATCGATGACACCGATGCGCAACGTTGTCGATTTACGCTTGCGTGAGTCGTCGTATCCAAGAGTTTCACGGCGAACCGTCGCCCTAACCGCATTGACCGCAACATGAACGAGGAGAATCCGATGCAATCCAACCCTGCCGTATGGTTCGAGATCTATGTCGACGACATGGAGCGCGCCAAGACGTTTTACACCACGGTGTTGAACACCGAACTGCAGAAGCACGACAGCCCCGAACTGGAGATGTGGACATTTCCGATGGAGGGATGCAGCCCCACAAGCTATGGCGCCAACGGTGCACTGGCGAAGATGGAAGGCGTCAAAGCAGGCAACAACAGCACCGTCGTGTATTTCGCTTGCGAAGACTGCGCCATCGAGGCCGGCCGCGTCGAAGCGGCCGGCGGCAAGGTTCATCGGGAGAAATTCTCGATAGGCGAATACGGCTTTATCGCGCTGGCCACCGATACCGAAGGCAATATGTTCGGACTGCACTCGATGGCTTGACGGCGTTCAGCCACACAAATTTGGTAACGAGGTAAAGCATGCGATTTATGATCATCGTAAAAGCCACCGTAGATTCGGAAGCCGGCGTGATGCCCAGTGCCGGATTGATTGCCGAAATGGCCGATTACCACGAGCAACTGGCCAAGGCCGGCGTGCTGCTGGACGGCTCTGGGTTGAAACCGAGTAGCACCGGCTGGCGCATCGACTATGACGGAGACGAACACAGCATCACCCAGGGCCCATTCGCAGCCACCAAAGAACTCATCGCCGGCTATACGATGATCCAGGTGTCGTCGCGCGAGGAGGCGATCGAATGGAGTCGACGCTACCCCAACCCCGCGGTCGATCATGGCGTCGGGCAGATAGAGGTCCGCCAGCTATTCGAGCTCGATGACTTTGAGCCCAGCGAGGGACTTGAGCGCATGCGCTCGATGAATGAACAGCCAGGCTGAATACCGGCAGATGGCTTTGGCCTCGTTTCGAGCCGCGGTCATCATCGGTTACTACCAGTAATTGTGTATGTCGCAGCAATCATCACATCGCGCTATCGAAGCCGTTTGGCGAATAGAGGCCTCGAAGGTGATCGCAGCAGTCGCACGGCTGACGCATGACATCGGGCTGGCGGAGGATTTTGCCCAGGATGCGCTGATCGCAGCACTGGAACGCTGGGCCAAGGAAGGCATCCCCAACAACCCCGGCGCCTGGCTGACGACGGCCGCCAAGCACCGCGCGCTCGATCACCTGCGGCGTGCACCGATGCTCGATCGAAAACACCAGGAGCTGGCCCTTGGCACCGAGTCGTCGCACAGCGATGACCGTCTCATCGATGCTCTCGACCAAACGGTCGAAGACGACGTATTGCGCCTGATCTTCACCGCCTGCCATCCGGTATTGTCGGCCGAGGCTCGTGTCGCGCTGACGCTCAAGGTGGTCGGCGGCCTGTCGACGAAGGAGATCGCACGCGCCTACCTCAAATCGGAAACCACGATGGCGCAACGGATTGTGCGCGCCAAGCGGACACTGTCTGAGGCCAAGGTGGCTTTCGCTTTGCCCGCACAGCAAGAACTCGACGAACGCCTCGCCTCCGTGCTCGAAGTGATCTACCTGATCTTCAACGAAGGCTATGCGGCCAGCAGCGGCGAGCACTGGATTCGCCAGTCGCTATGCGACGAGGCCTTGCGCCTGAGTCGGATCTTGGCCGAATTGATGCCACAGATGCCCGAGGTGCACGGCCTGTCGGCCCTGCTCGAACTGCAAGCATCCCGCAGCAAGGCCCGCGTCGGCAAAGATGGCGAACCAATTCTGCTGCTCGACCAGGACCGCACGCGCTGGGACCAGTTGCTGATCAAACGCGGGTTCGCGGCTATCCGACGTGCCGAATACGCGGCGCAGGAAAACAACGGCGCCTTTGGCCCCTATTGCCTGCAGGCCGCGATTGCCGCCTGCCATGCGCAGGCTTCCATCGCCGACAACACCGATTGGCAACGCATCACCGCACTGTACGACGCGCTGGCGCAGATCACCTCGTCACCGGTTGTCGAGCTGAACCGTGCAGTGGCAGTCGGTATGGCCTTCGGACCGCAAAGCGGTTTGGAGATTGTCGACGTGCTCATGCAGGAGCCGATGCTGAAGGACTATCCACACTTCTACAGCGTGCGCGGCGACCTGCTGTTCAAGTTGGAGCGGATGGCAGAAGCCAAGGCGGCGTTCGAACGTGCCGCCGAGCTCACCAATAACGAACGGGAACTGGGCGTTCTCCAACGTCGCATCGCCGACTGCCGTTCGTAACGAACACAAGACCGTCCGCACCCTACTCTCAACGCCCGCACCGCCGCCCCTCGGCCTGGATGGTCGTGAGCCAGGTCGAACTTTTCGGCTTTGGACCACGGCATCAATTGGAGGACTTGCGTAGGCGCGTTAGGATCCGGATGCATTTTTTGGCTCAGCAAGTCCGACCATGCGTAGTCGACGCGTTTGATTGGTCCGCAAACCATTCAAGCCTGGATGGCCACGTCGTTCTCCAAGCAAGACCGTGCAAGGACTGCTCTATCAAGGTTGCTTTGGAATTAGCGTGAAAACTTTCTTGTATGGCACAGCAATACTCCTGGCCGCTTTCTTGGCAGCGGGCGTGCTTTTTTACGTTTGGCTGTTTTATCTGGCCGTGCCGGATCGATACGAAGTCGCCGCCGAGATCGAACGCGCCGAACCCGAACTCGACGTAATCGACATCACCTTGCGACATCGTCCCCGGGGACGCCCCGGCGATCCGCTGCGGAGTTACCTGACCAGCTTCACCGGCACCACAACACTGCGTGAAGACATGATCAGGTCGGCGCGGACGGATGTCGAAATCAGCGAACTGTGCGGCCATAGCGTTTCGCGCAGCGGTCACCGGCCTTCGATTTATCGGGTCTCGGTGCCTGCAGGAACACGCCTGCGGATCACAGGGGACGTCAACGTACGCTACCGCGACGGCGGCTGGGATTGGGGATCGATGGGCGTTTCTCGCACGGATGTCGATAGCGGCGAACTCGTTCTCGGACAGACGCGAAGCTGGGCCGACGATCAAGATAGCGTGCTGGTAGCCGGCGATCCGGACTTCACTGCGTTCTGCGAGAAGTCCGCCGGCTAGTCGATTGGTCTTGCAAACCTTGGCACGCAGCGGTGCCTTCAAGGCCCCACGTTTGGTGCAGCAACGGCCGCAGTCACCCGGTGCGCATTCTCCCGCTGCGTGAAGTAGCAAGACGCCGATCGGCAGTCAAAAGCGCTGCAAGCAGCAACTCGGATCAGAGACACTCGCACACCCAGCATTTTGTTCCTATTCTCGTGACTGGGCTATCTAAAGAAGATCCCCGGGTTGCCGCTGCCTGTTGATGGCAGATGGGCCCGACGCGGCCCCACTTCGACACCAGCCAGGGATAAAGGCCGCGATGCAACAATCCATGTCATGACCGGGCAGGCAGCATTCTCTTCCTCGGATGAACGCAGCCGCGTCTTGTGCAAAGAACACACGGACCTGCTGTTCGCGCACCTGAAGAGTGCCTTGGTAGCCAATATCCTGGTTGCAGGCGTCACTGCCGCTGCACTGGGTCTGAATCAAGGTCATACCGGCATCTGGCTGTCGAGCCACGTGTTGCTCACGGTGTTTCGCCTGGTGCTGGCGCAACAATACCACCGTGCCCAACCGGGTCCGGATAACCTTCGGCCCTGGCTGACCACCTATGCTGTAGCCGCCGTTCTCACCGGACTGACATGGGGATTGCTGCCATTCACGCAACCGAACATCCATGAAAGCAACAGCGGCTTGTTCATGGGCGTTGTACTGGCCGGCGTGTCCGCCGGCGCCTTCGGTTCGATGTCGGCAATCAGGCTGATGTATGCCGTTTATGCGGCAACCCTGTTGGGTACCTTTGCGTGCTGGTCTGCGTTCTTTGCGTCACCCACGCAGCCCGAGATTTCCGTGTTGTCGCTCGTCTTCTTCGCAACGCTGATGGTTGCTGCGAAACGCTACAACGCCCAGCTGGTCAAGGCCTTCGACCTCGGTCATCGCAATCAGGATCTGCTCGACAAACTGCGGAGCGACCACGCTGAACTACGAACAGCGCAAAACATGATATTGCGCGAACAGCAAGTGGCTTCACACGTCATGGAGAGCATCATCGATCCGCACGTCTGTGCCCAAAGTGGGGTTCGCCACTATCAACGATCTCTGCAGAATTTTGTCGGTGATGTGGTGCTCCTGGACAAAGTCGGTGACAGGTGTGTTCGAATCTTGCTGGGAGATGCGACGGGACACGGACTGTCGGCGGCGCTTGCCGCGATCCCGGTCGCCCAAACGTTCAGCACGATGAACCAAAAGAATCTGCCGCTTTCCTCTCTTCTCGACGAGCTGAACCGCAATCTCCACCGCCTGCTGCCGACCGGCATGTTCATGGCGGCAGCAGTGATCGAGATCAGTGCCCTTGATGGTGAGCGGTGTCGCGCGCGCATCTGGAACGGCGGTCTGGAAAATCTGCTGATCGTTGGTGGCTCCGGCGAAGTGGTGGAACTGCCATCGGACAACCTGGCACTCGGCATCCTCGCTCCCAAAGACTGTTCGACGCGGTTCGTCGATTTGACACTGGAAGCCGACGACCGCGTGTATGTCTACACCGACGGAATCACCGAGGCAGTGGACGCCACCGGCATTCCCTTTGGGCGTGCCCGACTCGCCAACGCAGCGCGACTAGCGCGACACGATGCGAATTCATTTGATGAGGTGATGTCCATCTTCAACAATTTCATCAGCGACACGCCGATCGGTGATGACATCACGCTCCTCGAGATTCATGCCGGTCAGTTGGCTAAAAACCTGGGCATAGATCCCGCCCTCGCAACGACGAACGGAACCAAAGCCACTGCGCGCGACGCAAACGGATGACATGCCGGCAAACGCCATTCCGTATCGCGTTGCGAGCACGGTTCGCCTCGCAAGCGAAGCGCCGAGAACAAATCGCTATCGACGGGAGAACATCCCTGCGCAGCGGTTGACCTTGTTGATCTCGCGCTCAATTACCGAGCCATTGGTCCACGTGTAATCCCCGTCTTCGACGTCGCTACCCAGCAACCAACCGATACGAAAGAAATGCCCGCCGAGCTACAACGGTTTGTGCTGCTCTCGAGTAGCGCGAAACGCGAGTGCAATGTCATCGTGGCGCACCTGTATTCGGTCCAGCTGCCATCCCCAGCGAAGGACTTTCTACATCAGCGTTCGAAAAGCAAAGATTGATTGACGCATGTCAGTGAGCCCAATTTAGACTTAGGCTAAAAATAACCTCACTCCAAGCCTGGGAAGTCACTCGCGGATTGCGAGCGGCATGCCGCACGAACAAGCCGCACATCCAAAGCCGTGTTGTTTGTAGGCCGGAGGATACACTTCTGACACTCGAGGGATAACCATGAAACCTTTGAAGCGCGCTATAGCGGGCGTCCTGGTCGGTGCCGCGACCTTTGGCACCGGCGCTACCATGGCCGAAGAACCGATTACCCCTATTCGTCCGGCGCAGGAAATCAACCTCGCCCAAGCCGAGCTGGGGAAGAAACTGTATTTCGACCCACGATTGTCGAAGTCCGGCTTTATCTCGTGCAACTCTTGCCACAACCTGAGCATGGGCGGCACCGACAACCTCAAGACCTCGATCGGCGACCACTGGCAGCAGGGTCCCATCAACGCACCGACGGTGCTCAACTCCAGCCTCAACGTCGCGCAGTTTTGGGACGGTCGTGCGGCCGACCTCAAAGCGCAGGCCGGCGGACCGATCGCCAACCCTGGTGAAATGGCATTCACCCACACCCTGGCTGTCGACCTGCTCAAATCCATCCCGGGCTACGTCAAGGAGTTCAAGCTGGTGTTCGGTAGTGATGACATCGACATCGACATGATCACCGACGCCATTGCCGAGTTCGAGAAGACTCTGGTCACCCCGAACTCTCCCTTCGACCAGTGGCTGCTGGGCGATGAGGACGCGCTGACCGCAGACGAAAAGACCGGCTACAAGTTGTTCAAGGACAGTGGCTGCACCGCTTGCCACAACGGCTCTGCCGCGGGTGGCAACACGTTCCAGAAAATGGGTATCGTCGAGCCCTACGTGAGCACCAGCAAAGCTGAAGGCTTGGTGGCTGTGACTGGCAAAGATGCAGACCGCTTCAAGTTCAAGGTGCCAACCTTGCGTAACGTTGAAATGACCTACCCTTATTTCCACGATGGCGAAGCCGAGACCCTGACCGAAGCGGTCGACATCATGGGCCGCTTGCAGCTCGGTAAGAAATTCACCGACGAAGAGAATGCGCAGATCGTGGCATTTCTCAAGTCTATGACGGGTGATCAGCCGAACTTCGCGCTGCCGATTTTGCCGCCGTCTTCCGAGAAGACCCCGCTGCCGAATCCCTGGGCGAAGTAAGCTACGACCAAGTCAGAGCAAGGGCCGGTGAAAACCGGCCCTTTTTTTATTTGCCTTCCGAGTCACCCGTCGGAGGTGGATTACTCGCGTAAAATTCAGCCAGCGCCAACAGCTCCTTGTCGGAGAGCTTTTCCAATCGTTCCTGCATGATGGGTGGCCTCGGCAGATCTTTCGACGACTCCCTGTAATCGATCATCTGGTAGTAGAGGTAGCCCTTCGCCTGCCCGGCGATCGGTGGCGTATCCCGGTCCTGAAAATGGCCGTTCTGCTCGTGACACTTCTCGCAATATTCTTCGTGCAGCAGCTTTCCTTGTTGTGCCAGCTCCTCGTCGAACTCGCCCTGCACGCCGGCCCAAGGCTTGCTGCCGTAGTGCAACGCCATCATCTGCAGCTGACTGCTTTTATAACCCTTGGCGATCCGCCCCATGACGGTTGAAGGACGACGGTCTTTCCTGAAGTCCTGCATGGAGGCATAGAAGTATTGGAAGTTCAGACCTTGAATGGTCGGAATGTGTGTCGACTGGTTGACCCCATCGGTGCCATGACAACCGGCACACGATGAATAGAGAGAGTCAGAATACACAGTACCGGGAAGCAACAAACTCACATTCAACAGGAAACAGAAAGCCTGTTTGCGGCTCTTTCCGAACGACATCATTCCCCCTGTCTGGACTGAACAAATCGGGTTGGCGACTGCCAAATCTAAGAATACCGCTATTGCCCCTTTTGATTAAGCGAACGCAGAGCTGCGGCGCAAGATTCTTCTAAATCTTCCCAAACAAAATAACGGACCCTTGTGGGGTCCGTCTTATGTGCCTGCCAACCAAGCAAAGTTTTGGTAAGCGCGAGTGGTCTCGAACCATCGCCACCCACCATGTCAAGGTGACGCCGGTTACCCACCAACCTCGTATTAAAGCGAACAGCAAGACATTGCTGTCTCACTGCGACTCAAAGTACGCCACCGTGACTCAATAACCTACGTGACTTTTTCCCAAAAAACGTTCCCCGCGCATGGCCGTGCCAACCGCTACCGCGTGCCTATTATTCTCCTCCCCCCTCCCCTTTCTCACTTTGCCATACTCGGCCGAGGAGTTGCGAAAGAGGCGGCTGTGAGCACACACGAAGACAATAGACTCGTCAAACACTTCAACGAGTTCATCGACCGGCTTGATCGATTCGGCGCGGGCGGTGCGGTGGAAGCTGCATTATTCAGTGGTCACGAAATGTTGAGGCGAGCCGTCGATCCATAGCTGCTCTGCCTCAATGTCAGCATAGCGTTCGCAGCTTCGCATCATGTGCTTCACTTGCGAGGCTTCGACTCCGACGGCGCCAACTTTTCCATCATTCGAACGAGGTCGGGTAAAGTCCGAACATTCATCTTGCTCATGATGTTATGCCGGTGCACCTTGATTGTCGTTTCAGAAATACCAAGCTCTGCGGCAACCTGCTTGTTAAGGTAGCCTTGCACTATATACGCGACAACCTCCTTCTCTCGGCCCGTGAGTTGCTCGAATCTTTGTCGAACCCTGGCAATCTCCTGCGCTTCATGCTGGTCGTCATGTGCGCGAGCCAAGGCTGACCTGATTGCTGAAATCAGATCCTCATCCCGGAACGGCTTAGCGAGAAACTCGATAGCACCGTGTTTGATCGCGCGCACCGCCATGGGAATATCCCCGTGCCCAGTGATAAAAACTATCGGAATACAGATACCTGCGCGAGTGAGCAGCGCCTGCAATTCGAGACCGCTGAGATCAGGCATGCGCACGTCTAGTATGAGGCACGCTGGACTTGATTTCCTGGGCACGGCAAGAAAGGCAGCCGCACTGGAAAACGTTTCGACATTTAAACCAACTGAACGAATGAGACTGCTGAGCGCCTCTCGAACAGAGAGATCATCATCCACCACATATACCCATTCAGCAACTTCGTCAGTGCTGGGAGACTTTGTCGTATCCATGTTTACATGAGAATACTCAAATGAGCGCGTGCGCTTCGCCAATAGAACAGTTGGAACTTTGCCTCATGAGACCCTTCAATATCTGTGATGTGCTGCTACCGCAATTCCAGGCCAGGAATATGACCTATCGCCTCCGCCAGGTTCTTTCCAGTGATGCAATCGAGGTAGTGCTTACTGATCTGGGATAGTGAACGAAAAACAACCTCCAGATCCGTTCCCCTGCTCCAACCACAAACGCCCACCATGGTTCTCAACAATTCCCCGGCTAATGGCGAGCCCCATGCCCAAACCCTTCTGTTTGGTAGAAAAAAAGGCTTCGAATAGCTTCCCCTCGGAACCTTGTTCAACGCCGGGCCCGCTGTCTTGTACGGTGAATCTCACACCACCGGAAGAGAGCGGCACCGCAGCAATGCTAACACTGCGATCGCCTTCACTTTGCTCACACATCGCGTCTATCGCGTTTACAATTAGATTCAGGAGCACTTGCTGGAGTTGCACTTGATCGGCCATGACAAATAGGGTCGATTGTGCTGGCACCACAGTCACTCGGACGCTTGCATCGGCAAGCGTCATCCTCAACATCTGAAGCAGCTCGTCCAGCATGAGCGAGACATCGACAGGCTCTCGGTGAATCTCATTCGCTCTAAGAAAAGAGCGAATCCGCGAGATCACAGAACTGGCCATCGAGGCATCGCGGTTGACTCGCTGCAGAGCGGCCACCACTTCATCGCGGTTGAACGATTCAGGCGAAATCCAGCGTAGCGCTGCCTCACTATTGGTGATTACGGCAGACAAAGGCTGGTTGATCTCATGTGCGATAGAAGCAACGAGCTCCCCCATGGCTGTATAGCGTCCCACTCGCGCAAGCTCACTACGGGTAGTTGCAAGCGAGCGCTCCGCCTGCATACGCAGCGTAGTGTCTTCGACAAGCACAGCCAGCATCGGGCCATCTTCTTCCACAGCAGGGATACGCGACACGCAGACGTTCGCCCACAAGAAACTCCCGTCAGTTCTTTCGTAGCGCTTTTCGCTCTTGTAACTGGGAAAATCTCCTTTAAACAAACCATCCACATTACTCTGCGTCTTCGCTCGTTCTGCGGGCTCGGTGACCTCGATCAGTGAGACGCCGATCATCGAGTCCTCTTCGTAACCAAGCATACGCTGCAGTGCTGGATTCGCCGACAGCACCCGCCCGTCTCTGTCGGCCAGCGCAATGCCGACAGCGGTGTTCTCGTAGAGCCCTAGCCAGCGACGATCGAGCACCCGCAATGCCGTCAAACTGCGTTGCAGAGAGTTACGGCTATCGACCAAGTTCGCTGCGAGGTCCAGGATGTCTGAGGCTTGCGAATTGAGCTCTCTCTGCAGGACATTCACGGTTCGCTTAATTGCTACCAGGTTCCGCGCGCGAGCTCGCAGCTCCTGTGCCGAGAATGGCTTGACGAGGAAATCCTGAACGAAATTTTCTAGAAGATTTTCTCGCAGCTCATCATCGGACCGGGCAGACAAAACCAGAATCGGCACATTCGGGAAGCTCGCCTGCGCCCGCAAAGCCTTGATAAAGCGCTCGCCATCCCATGACGGCATCATCAAGTCAGTGATTATGAGATCTGGCGGATCAGAAACAGCACTCTGAAATGCCGATTTTCCATCCTCGAGTAGCGTTACGTTGTACTCGTCGGACAGTACGTCGTAAAGAAACAGGCGGAGGTCGGCGTTATCTTCTGCGACCAACACCGCCGGCCTGCTTCCTTCCATCGCAACTCGTTTGGGTAGTGGCAGCTCTCGCTCAAGTGGAGCGGAGGGATCCATCGAGGCTGGGACCTCCTTGCCAATACTCTTGCGTACGAACGTACCCTTGGGCGCTCGCGCGGGAATCTCAACTTGGAACATCGCACCTCCTCCGGGGGCATCGAGTACCGCCACAGCCCCCCTATGCAACTCCACAAACTCTGTGACGATGCTCAGCCCGAGCCCGCTACCAGTACTAACAGTTCCGTCGCCGCCTTGTGCGAATCGATCGAAGATATGCTTTTTCATTGCAGCAGGGATGCCCGGACCATTGTCTTGGACAGTTATTAGTATTCGCCCTCGAGCAACACTCTCTGCTGTACACACGATCTGCCCACCCACCGGGGAAAACTTAAACGCATTTGATACGAGGTTGCTTAGAACCCGAACAAACTTTGCACGGTCTAAATCTGCGTATAACTCCCGGTCCCCGAGTACGGTAAGCGTAACCCCACGATCCTGTGCCGCAGCTTCGAAGCCTGCGGCTACCTCTCTCAACATTGCGGACACATTCGCATGTACATAGGCCATTGGCATTCGATCTGAATCGATCCGCGCCAAATCCAGCAAATTGTTCACTTGCTGCAACAAAGAGCGTGCGTTGCGTTGTATCGCTGCAAGCCGAAACCGTTCCCTGTCGCTCAGGTCTCCGCCTTCCTTGAGCATTTGATCTACTGGACCGAGGATCAGCGTCAGCGGCGTACGCAGTTCGTGACTCACGTTTGCGAAGAAACGGGTCTTGTAGCCATCGAGCTCTTTGAGTCGCTCTAGTGCCGCCTGCAACTCCCCATTCTTACGTGACAATTCGGCGCTTTGCGCGATCTTTTCGGAAATGTTTCGACCTTCAGGAAGCAGAAAGGCGACCTTGCCGTCATCGTCCAGAATCGGGGTTAGAGAAAAATCAATTGCGATGGTCCTACTTCCCCGGTGATCCCCAAAGACCTCGAAGTCGCAGCGTACAAATTGTCCGCATCGAGCTTCTCCGATCATTGCACGGACCCGCTCTCGAACATCGTCGGACACCGCCCACCACCGAGCTTCCCAAAACGGCTTGCCGACGACGTCGCAAAGACCCAGCCCTGCGCCATCAAGCGCAGCTTGGTTGATCTCCAACACTGTGCCATCCACATCCAGCAAACCAAGAAACTGATACATGGAGTCGAGGATGATCCGCGCCATCTTCTGCCGGCGTACTTCTTGCTCATCATCGGCGTGGATCACAACGCCTCGAACCGAGGTCCCCCGTTTCCGCTGGCAAGCGCCCTCGTCAGGTTTCATTTTTTGACCATCCCATCCAGCTCCGCTGAGCACCGCGTCCATACATGGTCGCGAACCAGAATCATGCACAGATCCCTATGATTCCAATCACAAGCAATCACAGTGTCGTCTTAGAATCGGTAGGAATATACAAGCGTTACATTGTCCTGAGAATGATTCACGCGGATAGGTGCGGAGGTATTCGGCGTTCCTTCGTTGTCCATTTGCTCTTCAAAAGCGTGCGACCAAGCAAAATCAAGACTTGCACGCTCTGAGAACGCGTAGCCCGCCCCAAGTGACACGTGCTTTTTCGGAACTGCCGGAACGACTGCAAAAAGCGTTGAACCGCGCAACGCCTGCTGCGCGATACGAAACCCGCCGCGCAGCGTCCACTTGTCGCTGGCCCGATAAGCAGCTCCTACGGCAAGTACGGTCTGGTCGCGATAGTCTTGGGGTAGCAGAATGTTGATATCGCCACCACTATCCGACACAAATCCAACCTTGATGTCCTTCATGACATCTGACCAATAAACCCGAGAAACATCGACTGCCACATCAAGCTTATCCGACACACGTTGGCTCAAGCCCAGGTTTAAGACCGCAGGCATCTGGAAGTCGCGGATAGTGATGTCTCCGGGCAAGGCAATCTGGCCCGCAACACCGTCGATTGCCGTAAGGGTTGCCCTACCCTCCATATCTGCGACTCGACTCTTGGCCGTGTATGCGACGCCCACACGAGTGTCTTCAGAGAAAGCATAAGTCATTCCGACCCGAGCCGTATGGCCCCATGCGCTCACCCCGCTCTTGATAGGGGAATTGCGGGTCAGACTGAAATGGGCACCACGCAGATCAGGCAACCCCCCAAGCACCGGCACAAGCGAGCCCGACACCCGGCCTGCACCCATTAGACTTCCCACCTGATCTGCACCTAGAAGCAGGTCAAGGTTCAGACCTTGCCAGGTTGCATCGACTCCCGCCCCCAGCGTTAGCGACTCGGAAACCTTGTAACTGGCGGCCAACGGTATATTGAGGACGAGCAGTCGGCTCGAATTGCCTAGTTCCGTATCTAGATTCCCGCTTGCTCGCGACAGGAAACTGTCGCGCCCGTACTCGGTTCCAAGTCCGCCTTGTGCGAATACACCTGCGCCGAGCGTCAATGAACCGATCTGTCGTCCGTACGCGATCTGTGGCGCAAAATAGGGGTGACGGTTATTGCCATGAGAATCCGACGATACGTGTTCTCCGGTCGCTTTGTTTTTGACCTCGATATCCGTGCTGACGAAGTCGAATCCCAACTGAATCTCGCTACCAGTCTCCATCAGCGAAAGCGTCGCTGGGTTCGTCATCATTCCGGACAGACCAGTATCGTAAGCGGTCGCGACTCCCCCCATACCTCTGGAGATCGCACCAAATCCTTCAAAACGAAAAACATCGGTAGCGTTGGCCGGTTTAGCGCAAGCTGCCAGCGCCAGGATGCCGGCAATGAGCCGGAAGTTGCGGCCAATAGTGTGAGGCGATTGGTGCTGCTTTATTGTCATTTTGGCTCCATTGCCCAACAAGGGGACTAAAAGAATCGATCGAAGTGGATTTGGTCGAACGGCACTTTGTGTTCAACCATCAATAGCTCCTGCAACGCCTGAGTCATCGCAGCGGGACCAGCGAAATAGAACTCGTAGCTCGATAGCTCGTTGGGTAAATTCTTTGCGACTTCTTCGTGCACGTATCCCGTAGCCCCTGTCCAATGAGCAGCGTCTGGTGAGGACACCACAGGGCAATAAACGATCCGATCAGAAAATCCGGGTAACGCTGTCAACATCGTGTCACCACATACATCTCGCGGCTCACGTGCTCCGTAGAAGAAGAACAAGCGTTGACTCTCGAAGAGCCCTGCCGCCGATGCTCCACGGGCAATTGAGATCATCGGCGCCAACCCCGAACCTCCAGCTACGCAAACAAGATCGCGAGGCGATTCGGGTCGCAAGTACCCCATGCCGTAGGGCCCATCAATACCGATCTCCAGGCCGAGGGGGAGTGAATCGAAGAGTAGACTCGTCGCTTTCCCATGTGGGACGCGTCGAATGTGAAACTCCCAGATGCCAGCGCTGTTCGGGAGGTTTGCCATGGAGTAGGCTCGTGCAGCATGAACTCCTGGCAGATCTAACATCGCGAACTGTCCGGCGAGAAACTCCGCCGGACTATCAGATTGGAAACGAAACGACCTAATGTCGTGGGTGATAGCGGCGGTCTCGGTGAGTACCGCCTTGTTTCGCCTCGGCAGAATCGGAGGGATATACTCTGGCGCCGTCGCCGCCTTTATCGACACATCCCCGATTGCCCTGCACTGGCAGGCCAGCCGTCGACCCCGCTTCTTGTCCCGCTCCCCGAGCCCCGGAGCATCTGGCCACAGCGACTCAACCTCCCCGCTGAGTAGTTCGAACTTGCACCCACCACACCCTCCGGAATTGCACTCGTAAGACATTCCGACCCCAGAACGCAACGCGGCTCTAAGAATGGTGTCACCGGGGATCTGTTCGAATCGGCTACCGTCCTTGTCGTTCTCAATCACGGGATTGGTCACACGAAAATTCCCGCAGACCGCAGACTCTCGCTCACAACCCAAGACTGCGGCGCAAATCATGAGTTGCGGCACGCGCTGCTTCTGCCGCCCCGGGCGCGTTCGGCAAAGCACCACAATAAGCGTCGATGGCAGCATCTGCGAGGGGCTCCCAACGCGCTAGCCAAGATTTTATGGGCTCTTGATTTCCCGCGGTTTCAAGCGCCATGGAAACGAAAGCTGCGGTCCACCGACGATGGCGGTCGGCGTCAATGAGTTGGGCGTCGGTGAGCAAACCGAGCAAAGTGTCGCCGTTATGCCGCGCTGATGCCCCCAGCTGCCTTAGTACCGCCTCTTCAACCGCAGGCTTGACGACAAGGCTCAGAACCACAATCGCCTCGCCCCAATCCCACACTGTGAGAGCCATTTCCATGAGCTCACGGAACCCCTGCCATGCAAGATCGTCTTCCCAGTATCTGCGTTCTTCGACGCCGAATCCTTTATCGGGAAAGGCCAATGCCAACTCTTTGGTTCGGTACGCCGTATGGCTCAGCCAACGCAGGCTGTCGGCCATCTGAAAGTAATTGCAATTCGTAAGCGTACTGGCGGGCGACACCTGACCTACGTAGGCAGAGGCCATTTGCAGCGCGTGAAACAGAAAACGCGCTGGGGAATAGAGTCGAACGAGCGAACCTGCCCAGCAGGGATCGAGAGCTTTATCGTGTTCACGCTCGTTAAACTGATCAAACAGACCGAAAACGTACGTCTCTTGTCCGTCCTGCATTAGGTTGTAGGTGCGGTACACAACCTCGTCAGGATCACGAAATGCATTCCAATCAGCGTGCTTGAGCGCCGTATCAAAGGTGTTCTTCTTGTACCATGTGTTCATGAACATGTTTGGATCGAGTTCGTACGGCGAGTCAGGATCGCGATCGTTGTAGTGCAAATTGGTACTGACGATCTCGTACTCACTCGGCTTACGGCGCCGCGCAGCCAAGTGACTCCACGTTTTCTGAGGCTTAAGGATTTGGGCGTCTGACATGTATGTCTCCTTGATTCTTCGTTTTAGGCGAGATTGCACGAGCTCTCTCCCGCTGGAGGCGCCGGCGCAGTGCCCGAGTTCGAGTGTGTTATTGGTGGCACACCCATAGCTAGACGTTGGCATCCAGGCAGATCAGAGTGTCTTGACGAAGTAGAAGCGGATCGAATCATCGCCGCTCTCAATCTGACCGGCAAAAGAGCTCAGATCGACTTCGAGGTCATTCATCTGAAATGGGCGTCCAAGTTCCTCCTCAATAGTCGCTTGGCGCAGAATCATTTCTTGTTCCGTATGGATTCGGATGTACGCCCGCTTGTCGTCTACGAAGATTTCTTTGCCCGGGTTGTCCAACCGCGCAGCTTCTACGACGGCTTGAGCCAGATCTCCTGCTCTCATGACTGGCCCTACAAGGTTGTTGTGATAAGCCTTGCCCGAAACTGACGTATTCATGTTTGCCTCTTTTCTATATTCCTCACAGCCAGCGACTCGCGAGGATAAACCGTTGGCTGACCCACTATCGTCGAGCAAGCCCGACTGAATGGATCAGATATGGAACCTGCTAGCTGTGTGCAAAGAGAGGTTCGACACCCTCCGTTTCCACAAGAATGTCTTCACCATCGATGCGGATCGGATATACCGCCAGGGCACAGTCGTCTGGATTAATGCCTTTCCCGGTTCCGGCGTCGAATTGCCACAGATGAGCACGGCAGATGAGCTTCTTACCGTCGAACGTGCCTTCACTTAACGCAATGTCTTGGTGAGGACAGACGCCTTGGAATGCACTTATTTCTCCACCTTCGGCACAGACCAACACAATTTCATGGCCGTTGACTGTGAAAGGCTCCATCTCGCCTTCCCATACATCATCAAGCGTGCATACTTTCGTGAAACTCATTCCCCGCCCCTTGTACGACCACGCATCAGCCGGCTGACGCCTGCCAGATGATCTCGACGGTCTCTGTAGGCAAAAAGCCCGCCTCGACTACCGTCATATTACGAGGTAGAAACTCCTTACTACCTTGTCGCCGGACACGCAGAATATGACCGGGGCGAGCACGTACTCGGCGACCAACCGAGTGGACGGCCGCTGCTGCAGCGACTTCGTCCATGGTGTTTTCGGTATCAACTGGAACCAGCTGTAAAACGAAATCTCCCTCGAAATTTGAGGTCAACGGGAATAGGGACATTTATGAAATCTCCTCGCGTGAAGCACCTTGAAACGGCTTGCTGGGCGACGTGGATCGGTACGCGGCTGCCTCGCGTTGATCTCGCATAGCTCGATAAACCTCGGCCCACGCGTAGTTGTGAGCATCGTCACCACACTCACCGGGTGCGATGTTCATGTAAGCCAGAGCACCTTCCAGGTTCATTGGCTGGATCATCCCGGCAAGGAATCGATCCACGAGCGAGAGGTGGCCGGCGTAGCGTTCAGGCTCTTGCTGGAATATCCAGCGATCTACTTCCGAACCAAAATGATAAAGTCGGCCTTTGTACTCGAGGGGATAGTCAACGACATTCCACTTCTTCCCCGGCGTGCCGAGGATCGGTAGTTGGCACATGTTGCAAACATAGGGCAACGTTTCTGGATATGCCTTATCCATGTTTCCATCGACCACGTTATCGATGATCACGTCCCAGCACTCGCCCCAAGTGTCATTCCACCCCGGATACTTTTCCTCAAGCCAGCTTCGTTCTTCCGGTGTGATACCGGCGGCGGGGTTCCACCAAACAGTCGGGCGCCAGTAATAAGAACCGAGATGCATTCCGTGATGGGTCTCGCTCAGATCATTGAGGAAGATGTCCCAGTACCAAGGCAGATCCAGACCCATATCCGTGAGGGCACGCTCGAACTGAGCAACGATCCACTCTTCCATGAACTCTTTAAAAGACTGCTTTCGGTGTTCAAGCGGCGTGTAGTAGTCCATGATCGGCCCAGTCAGCACCGAAAACAGCTTCCACGCCCCCACAACGCGATATCCACGCGCTGCTGAGCCTCTTCTTTATGGCCATTTTCGATGAGCAGCTTGAGTGCTGGTCCGCCAATTTGTGCGTGGCGTGATTCATCCGTCTGAATACTCGAAATCAGGTTGGCAAAAGTGTGGTCACCTGCCTCTGCAGCGTCGGCAGCGAGGCCGAGGAACTGCATATTGGTAAACCCGGTCTCGAAGCTGAACGTAAGCATGATGGAAACGCTGATTGCATCGCGCGTCATCATGATGTCGTCGAAGAAGTGGCGCGCCGCGATCATCGCCCATTCATTGGTATCGTAGGCCTTAAAGGCCCAGTCCATCTGACGGTCCTTTGTCACATGCTCATGGGGAAAGTAGAGCTGCATCTGCCCATGGCGAATCTCATCCATGCAGCCGAGCGTTGCCATGTTGCGCATCCCAGGTGCTTTGGAGAAACGCATCATCCTTGCCTCGGCGCTCGCTGCAGCGTACTCGCCTCGAGCAATGGCCCCGTAGTGGGCTTTCATCACCGACTTCCAACCTTCGTCGGCGTTCTCGTAAATTCGGCTACGCTCCAAAGCAGCCTTGACCGAATAAGCGCCCGCATCCTTTTCCCGCTGCACCTTCACATACTCCGGATAGGTCTGCTTGTAAGGTTCGTCATAACCCTCCCAAGCAGAAAGCGGCAATCTGAAGTCTCCGGAAAGTCTTGGTGGGAACAATTCATCCTCACTGACGTATCTGGGTGTCCAGTTCGTGGAGCGCGCTAAGTCATACCAGTCCATGCGATTGAGTACGGCCATCGATGTCTCCTTTGCATTTTGGGTTAGTAGTCTCGCTGACGCCCTTTCCGAAGCAACCCACAAAGTTCTGGATAGCACGCGGTTTTCTTCGAACGCCGAACTGAACCTTATGCCGAGCGATCGAAGCGCGGTATTAGACGATGGTTTAGTTGCATCGCAACAACGACGCTATTTCTTGAAGCTATATGAACGTCGGATACGGTTAGGTAGGAAAACGCATCAGATTGGAGATTGAGCTCGACGGGTAGCTTCGGGAGTGCTCCTGAGCTTCGAAGGCAGCTGTGAACGTTGATGCTTGCCGGCTTGTTTGGATCCGCTTCGCTTGTCCATTAATGGGCAGCTACAGCGCATAAGACGCAGGCACTGAGACGCAAGACGGTGTCCACACCCCAACTATTGAGGCAATGGCAAGTTAGAGTATTTCCGTTTTCGTCGGAATACGCCGGGCGGTAGGCCGCCCAGATTTTCGTGCTTAAGCTCGTGGTTGCAATGCAGCCACCAGGGCCACGCCGTCCCGCGGAGCGTAATTCAACCCTTCGATCAGGTAAGCGTAGACAAGCTCTCGTTCCATCGGTCGGTTGAATTGCTCGCGAAACCATCGGCATCTGGTGCAACCATTACAACCACATCGGGCCGCATCGATCACCGGGGAAGACACCACCCGCCGCGTTCGCCCAAGAAGTGGCCTGACACGCGCGGACGCCCACATCAAACGCGGTTCACTTCCAGGGGTACGATCACTGACATATTTTCCGTTTTGATGATTTCCCGCTATCTGGGCCAATAGCAGCTTAACAACTCACCTCAGCTGCTGCCGGGTCGTTTGTTGCGCGACAGCTTCGGCCGAACTACAGACCGTGACTGCAACCACCGCCAGACTTCAGAAGTTGGCTGAAAGTGGAACAAAGACCAATGTAACGAGCTTTAGCGAAGGATCTTGAGCTGAAAACATCCGAGCAGGTTTTCCCCAAACAAAAAACGGACCCTTGCGGGGTCCGTCTTATGTGCCTGCCAACCAAGCAGAATGCTGGTAGGCGCGAGTGGACTCGAACCACCGACCCCCACCATGTCAAGGTGGTGCTCTAACCAACTGAGCTACGCGCCTAAAGAGGCGGCAATCATACACATCCTTTTTGGTGTGTACAAGCCGTTGCGATTCACAATTTGCCACCCCGCCCCATGCCGCATTCAAGCCGGTGGGGCGGATGCTAGGCCGCGGTGTCTCGGACCGGCCGAATGGGGGTCAGAGCGTCCTTGCTCTCGACCTTGATCGGTACAGGCGTGGCGCTTTCGACAGTCCGCCCGAGCGAAATGCGGTTCCAGATACGCTCGTGGCCGTAGTACAACGCCATCTTGGTGATCACCTCGGTCAACCCGATCGCCGCTGCCACCCGGATGTCGCTGGTGAATAACCAGGACAAAAAGATCGTGTCGAGCGAACCGGTCACCCGCCACGATATGGCCTTGGCCAGACTGCGGATCGGTCGGTCCGCGGTGGTTGCCGCGGTGCTCTCTACCTCGGCGTCGATCTTCTTACTGAACAGCAGCATGATCGGTCGTGGGCCTCCGGCCTCACGCCTCCTGTTGAATCGGCTCGTAGCCGGCACGCAGCACATCGACCTCGTGCAGATAGGCGAGCAACTGGTTGACCGCCTCGGCGACCGTCACGTCACCGGCCCGGATGTGTACCTCGGCGTTTTCCGGCTCTTCATACGGGCTGTCGATGCCGGTGAACTGTTTGATCTCACCGGCATCCGCCTTCGCGTACAGCCCCTTGGGGTCGCGATCGCGGCAGGTGTCCAGCGGCGCATCGACGAACACCTCGACGAACTGGTGCTCGGGCAGGATCTCGCGCACCAGGCGGCGGTCGGCGCGGAACGGTGAAATGAATGCAGCCAGGGTGATCAGACCGGCATCGGCCATCAGCTTGGCGACCTCGCCGACCCGTCGGATGTTCTCCTTGCGGTCGGCGTCGCTGAAGTGCAGATCGCTGCACAGGCCGTGACGCACATTGTCACCGTCGAGCAGGTAGGTGTGATAACCCTGGTGCGTCAGGATCTGTTCCAGCGCACCGGCTATGGTGGATTTACCGGACGCACTCAGCCCGGTAAACCAGATCACCAGCGGGCGCTGGGATTTCTGCTCGGCGCGAACCTCCTGGTCCACGACATGTTTGTGCCATACAACGTTATTGCTCATATTTTTCGCTTCCTGTTTATTTCACTCGATGGTCGCCGGGCATCGCCTTGAACCACGTCAATCAAACTCAATCGTGAATACCGCATTCCCTTTTCAGGCCGAAAAAGCGGGTGTCTTCCGGGCGCATGCCGGGCTGCAGGGGCTGACTGGTGTGCCAATCGCCGACCGATTCATAACCGGCTTCCCACAGCGGGTGATACGGCAGGCCGTGCTTGCGCAGATAGCGATAGAGATCGCGGTTATTCCAATCGATCACCGGGTGCACCTTGAAGCGCGCTTCCTGTGCACGCAGCACCGGCAACTGTTCGCGACTGTCGGCCTGCACGCGTCGCAGTCCGGCGAACCATGTCTGAACGTCGAGGTCGTGCAGCGCCTGCTTTAGAGGTTCGACCTTGTTGATTCGGTTGTAGTGTTCGAGACCGGCCGTGCCCTGTTCCCACAATCTGCCGTAGCGGGTTTCCTGCCACGCAGGCGAGACCGGCGCGCGGTAGATGTGCAGGTTGAGCTGTAGTCGCTCGGTAAGCTCATCGACGAAACGATAGGTCTCAGGAAACAGATAACCGGTATCGACCAGAACCACCGGGATGTTCGGCGCGACCCGGGTGACCATGTGCAGCATCAACGCCGCCTGGATACCGAAACTCGACGTCAATACATGATTGCCGGGTAGCCGCTGCATCGCCCATTCAATACGCTGTTGGGCATTGAGCTTCTCCAGGTGGCCGTTCAATTCATCCAGGCGGCGCGCGTCGCCGAGCAGTTCACGATGGGGGATTTCAAGCAGGTTCATGAAAGCCCTCCGCCGGATTGTGCAACGGCTGCACAATCCCGGCTCTGACCGTGAAGTCACCAAACCGCTCTTCGGGCGAGCCTTCGGCTGCGTACCGCTCGAACAGCTCGCCGATCGTGTTCAGCAATTCAGCTTCATTCAAATTCTTACGGTACAAGCGGGCTATGCGCATGCCGACGCCATCACCGCCGATCAGCAGGTTGTAGCGCCCCGGGCCTTTGCCGACCAGGCCGATCTCGGCGACATAGGGCCGCGCACAACCGTTCGGGCAACCGGTCATGCGGATCACGATCGGCTGCCGTTCAATCCCTTTGCGCCGTGCCATCTCGTCGATCGCATCGATAAACGCGGGGAAGTAACGCTCGCCTTCCGCCATTGCCTGCGGACAAGTCGGCAAGGCCACGCAGGCGATGCTCTCCAATCGCGTTGGGCTGGGTCCATCCGTGAGCAGACCATGCTCGCGCGCCAGGGTACTGATAGCCACCTTGTCGGCAGCATCTACGCCGGCAATGATCAGGTTCTGGCTGGGCGTGATACGAAACTCGCCCGTGTGTACCTGGGCAATCTTGCGCAGACCGCTCATCAACTGCGATTGCTCTGCATCGACCACCCGGCCATTCTCGATAAACAGCGTGAGGTACCAGCTTCCGTCGGCGTCGGCAGCCCAACCGAAACGATCGCCCTGGCTGGTAAAGGTCACAGGGCGTGACGGCCTGAAGCGAACACCGCTGCGCATTTCCACCTGCGCCACGAAGTCATCAAGCCCCATGCGATCGATGGTGTATTTCAAGCGCGCATGACGTCGACTCACCCGGTTACCGAAATCACGCTGGGTTGTTACGACCGCCTCGGCAACGGCAATCACGTCTTCGGGACTGACAAAACCGAGTTCGTCTGCCAGACGCGGATAGGTGCTGGGATCGTCGTGCGTAACACCCATTCCACCGCCGGCGACAACATTGAAGCCGACCAGCTCGTCGCCCTCGGCGATGGCGATAAAACCGAGATCATTGGTGTACACATCGACATCGTTGTGCGGCGGTACCGCAACAGCCGTCTTGAACTTGCGTGGCAGATAGGTGTTCCCGTAGATCGATTCGTCTTCACCGCCCGACTGGATTTCGCCGTCCAGCCAGATCTCGTGATAGGCCCGCGTTCTCGGCAAGAGATGCTCGCTGATCCGGCGCGCCCAACCGTACACCGTCTGGTGCAACGCCGACTGCTCCGGGTTCGGGTTGCACAGCACGTTGCGATTAATGTCGCCGCAGCCACCGATCGAATCGATCATCGCCTGGTTGATACGTTTTATCAGCGGCTTGAGATTCTTTTTGAGAATCCCGTGGTACTGGAAGGTCTGTCGCGTGGTCAGACGGATACTGCCGTTGCCCAGCTCGCGACCGACTTCGTCGATCGCCAGCCACTGCTGCGCCGAGCAGACACCGCCGGGCAAACGCGCGCGCAACATGAAACTGTAGTAAGGCTCGAGGAACTGAACCTGACGCTCGCGTCGCACGTCGCGGTCGTCCTGCTCGTAGAAACCGTGAAACTTGCTGATCTGTGCGTCCGCCGGTGCCAGCGCACCGCTCACTTCATCGGCCAGACTCTCTTTGAGCGTGCCGCGCAGACCGCGACTGTTGGTCTTGATGATCTCGTTGGGGTTCACTTCGATATCCATCAGTACACGTCCTTCAGGTATCGGCCCTGAACCCGCAGCTCATCGACAAAGGCATGCGCTGCATCGTCGCCCAATCCACCGTGGGTCTGCGCGATCTCGGCAAGACTTGCCTGCACGGCCTTTTCCATGGCCAAACCGCCACACACGTAGATGCGCGCACCATCGTCCAACCAGCGATAGACCTCTTTGCCCTCATCCAGCAGCCGCCGTTGCACATAGGGTCGATCGTCGCTGTCGCGTGAAAACGCCAGGCTGATGCGATCCAGACGTCCAGCCTTGCGATGGGCCAACCAGTCGGTTTGGTACAGGAAGTCGCGATGAAAATGCCGGTTACCGAACACCAGCCATTGTCGGCCGTTCACTCCGTTCGCCTCGCGTTGCTGAAGAAACGCGCGAAATGGCGCGATGCCGGTTCCGGCGCCGATCATGATGACCGGCACATCGGGATCGTCCGGCAGGCGAAACGCCGTGTTCTGCGCAACATAGACAGGCAAGGCTTCGCCCGTCGACAGACGTTCGGTCAGGTAGCCCGAGGCACCGCCCAGTCGCGGTTCGCCACCGATCTCGTAGCTGAGTTTCGCCACCGTCAGATGCACCTCGTCCGGGTACAGATCCTGACTCGATGCGATGGAATAGAGTCGTGGCTGCAGCGCCTGCAAGGCATCGACGAGCTGCTGTGCATCGATCCCCGCAGGGTGTTCGGTCAACAAGTCGATGACCTGGTGGCTTGCAGCATAGTCGCGTAGGCCTTGCCCATCGGCACACAACCGCTGCAAAGATTCCCCACCGGCCAGAGCCGCCCATGCCTTGATGACCGAAGGATGCAGTTGCGTGAGTTCGAGATGCCGGTACAACGCATCTTCGATCGGCATCGTGGCGTCATCGACCTGTACCGCATGGCTGGCGGTCAGACCACCTGCCGCAATAACCCGCTCAACCAGCGCCGGCGCATTGTTGAAGTACACCCCGAGCGCATCGCCGGGCTGGTAACTCACCGCCGATGCATCGATATCGAGGGCGATATGGTGTACCGACGACAGCGCATCGTGCGTGGTGATGCGGCGGTTCTCGACCACCTCGGCAACATAGGGGTGACCGCGATCATGGCGCGGCGTTGTGCGCACGGCCTGCAACGGCACGACCCTCGCATCGGCAGTGGGCACCTGGCGTTCGGCCTCCTGCAACACCTGCGTTCGCCAGCTCTGCGCCGCGTTGTCGTAGTCGACATCGGCATCGACGCGCTCTGCGACCGCCGTCGCCCCCAGCGCAGCGAAGCGCTCGTCGAGGTCCTTTGCAGCCTGGCAGAAAAACTCGTAGCTCGAATCGCCGAGGCCGAAGATCGCGTATTGCAGACCGCTCAGGTCCGGCGCCTTGCCCACGTTGAGATAACGGAACAGTTCGAACGCGCTCTCCGGTGGCTCGCCCTCGCCCTGCGTACTGATCACGACATACAGCAACTGCTCCTTGAGCAGCTCGCGCGGGCGGTAGTCTTCGACCGATACCAGCCGCGCCTGCAGACCGCGTTCGGCTGCGCCGTCCGCCAGGCGTTCAGCAACGCCTCGGGCGTTGCCGGTCTGCGATGCATACAGAATCGTCAGGCGAGACTGCGCTATCGGTTGGGCGACGTTCGCGGGATTGCTCAATGCCGCCAGGTAACCGCTGGCCCACAGCAATTGCTCGCTGCTCAGGTCGGCAATCGCCTGTGCCAGACGTGACAGTTGCGGCTCATCGAGAAGCCCAATCGGTTGGCTGGCTTGTACTTGTACCGCAGTTGACATGCTTACCCCATAACGTTTGTCGTGCTTACTTGCTGGCAAGACTGCGGCAAGGGGTTTATCTTTTGAAGTTATGAATTTTGATGCTCTATCACTTTTGGCGATATGGAACTGAGGCAACTTGCCTCACTGGTCGCGGTCGTCGAGGCAAACTTCAACGTGACCGAGGCAGCAGAGCGCCTGCACATCGTGCAGTCGGCGGTTTCACAGCAACTGGCACGTCTTGAAGGCGAGCTGGGAACCGAGATCTTCACCCGCAAGGGCAAGCGCCTGGTAAGCCTGACTGCCAGCGGCGAGAAAGTATTGAACTATGCCCGCCAGTCGTTGGCGCTGCGCGAAAACATCCTCGCGGTCGGTCGCGACCATGTCGATGAAGACAAAGGCATTCTGCGCATCGGCACCACGCACACCCAGGCGCGCTACGTACTGCCGCGTGTCATCCAGGAGTTCCGCAAGGTGTTTCCCGATGTTTCGCTGCAGATCCATCAGGGCACGCCGCAGCAGCTGGTCGAGATGGCATTGGCCGACAAGGTCGACTTCTCAATCTGCACCGAGGAACTCGGCGAGCACCCCACCCTGACCGCATTGCCGATCTACCGCTGGAACCGCGTGCTGATTGCACCCAAGCGACACGCAGTGCTGCGTTGCAAGCCACTCGGTCTGGAGTGCATCTGCAAATACCCCTTGATCACCTACACCTTCGGTCTCAACGGCTCGACGCACCTGAAGTCGACGTTTGCACGCAGCGGCCTGCGCCCCAACATCGTGTTGAGCGCGGTGGATACCGATGTGATCAAGACCTATGTGCGCGAAGGACTGGGCGTGGGGCTGATCGCGCAGACGGCGTATTCACCGACCATCGACAAGGACCTGTCGATGCGTGAACTGAAGCACCTGTTGCCGTGGGAAACGACCTGGGTTGCCTATCATCGCGAAAAATATCTGCGGCGCTACCAGCAGTCGTTCATCGACCTGCTCAACCGCATGACCGTGGAGAATGGCCGGATTGTCGAACCCGGCAATGCCGGCCGCAAAGATCGCCGCTGACCGATCGCCGCTAGGCGACCAGGCCCTTGCCTTGCAGCGACTTCAACTGGTCGCGAATCCTGGCGGCCTCTTCGAACTCGAGATTCTTGGCGTGCTTGTGCATCGTCTTTTCGAGTTCCTTGATCTTCTTCATCATCTGCGCCGGGGTCAGCGACGCGTACTCCGAGGTCTCTTCGGCCACCTTGGCGAAACGCCTCGGCGCCGGCGGCGCACCCGGGTAGGCGGCCTCCATGATGTCGGCGATGTTCTTCTCGACCGTCCTCGGCGTGATGTTGTGTTCCTTGTTGAAATCCATCTGCTTGGTGCGGCGACGTTCGGTTTCGTCGATCGCGCGCTGCATCGAGCCGGTGATCCGGTCACCGTAGAGGATCGCCTTGCCGCGGGCATTACGTGCCGCACGGCCGATGGTCTGGATCAACGAACCCTCGGAACGCAGAAAGCCCTCCTTGTCGGCATCGAGAATGGCGACCAGCGACACCTCGGGCATGTCCAGGCCTTCGCGCAGCAGGTTGATGCCGACCAGCACATCGAACTCACCCAAGCGCAGGTCGCGGATGATCTCCACCCGCTCCACCGTATCGATATCCGAGTGCAGATAGCGCACACGCACGCCGTGCTCGATCAGGTAGTCGGTCAGGTCCTCGGCCATGCGCTTGGTCAGCGTCGTGACCAGCACCCGGTCGCCCATCTCGGTGCGCGCATTGATCTCGGACAGCAGGTCGTCGACCTGGGTCGAGGCTGGCCGCACCTCGACCTCGGGATCGACCAGGCCGGTCGGCCGCACCACCTGTTCGACAATTACGCCCGAGTGCTCGCGCTCGTAATCGCGCGGCGTCGCCGATACATAGATGGTCTGCGGGGCGCGCGCCTCGAACTCCTCGAAGCGCAGCGGCCGGTTGTCCAGCGCCGACGGCAGGCGGAAACCGTATTCCACCAGCGTCTCTTTACGTGACCGGTCGCCGCGGTACATGGCACCGAGCTGCGGCACCGTCACGTGCGACTCGTCGATTACCAGCAGCGAGTCTTCGGGCAGGTAGTCGAACAGGGTCGGCGGCCCCTCGCCCGGCGCACGACCAGACAAGTAGCGAGAATAGTTCTCGATCCCCGAGCAATAGCCGAGTTCAACCATCATCTCGAGGTCGAACTGGGTGCGCTGCTGCAGGCGCTGGTGTTCGACCAGTTTCTGCACGCCGTACAGCTGTTCGAGGCGCTCCTTGAGTTCGACCTTGATCCCGTCGACCGCCTCGAGGATGGTGTCGCGTGGCGTGACGTAGTGGGTCTTGGGGTAGACGGTGTAGCGCGGCACTTTGCGCAACACCTCGCCGGTCAATGGGTCGAAAATGGACAGCGTCTCGACCTCGTCATCGAACAGCTCGACACGCACCGCCTCGTCGTCCGATTCGGCCGGGTGGATGTCGATCAACTCGCCACGCACCCGGTAGGTGCCGCGCGCCAGTTCCATGTCGTTACGCTTGTACTGCAGCTCGGCCAGGCGCCGCAGGATGGCGCGCTGATCAATGCGCTCACCGCGCGACAGGTGCAGCATCATGCGCAGGTACTGGCGCGGATCGCCCAGGCCGTAGATCGACGACACCGTGGCGACAACGATAACGTCGCGCCGCTCCAGCAGCGCCTTGGTCGCCGACAGGCGCATCTGCTCGACGTGCTCGTTCACCGAGGCGTCCTTTTCAATGAAGGTGTCGGACGACGGCACATAGGCCTCGGGCTGGTAGTAATCGTAATAGGAGACGAAGTACTCGACCGAGTTGTTGGGGAAGAAATCGCGGAATTCGCCGTACAGCTGGGCCGCCAGCGTCTTGTTCGGCGCCAGGATCATGGTCGGGCGCTGCACCTCGTCGATCACGTTGGCGATCGTGAAGGTCTTGCCCGAGCCGGTCACGCCGAGCAGGGTCATGCCGGCCTCGCCATCGCGCAGACCCTCGGTCAATTGCCGAATCGCAGCCGGCTGATCACCCGCCGGGGCAAAGCGCGACTGCAGATCGAAGATTTTTTTTGCCATAAAGGTGGTGATCGGCCCTGAACCAATCCGTTATGATACCAACCAATCCGTCCGCGACGAGTTCAAGCCCGAGAGACCCATTCGAACGCCATGAGCATCAAGCTTTCCAGCCGAGTACAGGCCGTCAAGCCCTCACCCACCCTGGCCATCACGGCACGCGCCGCAGCGCTACGCGCCGAGGGTAAAGACGTTATCGGCCTGGGGGCCGGTGAACCGGATTTCGACACGCCCGAGCACATCAAAGAGGCCGCTCGCCAGGCGCTTGCCGCCGGCAAGACCAAATACACACCGGTCGACGGCACGCCGGGTTTGAAACAGGCGATCATCGAAAAGTTCCGACGCGACAACAGTTTCGACTACACGCCGGAGCAGATCCTGGTTTCGTGCGGCGGCAAGCAGAGTTTCTACAACCTGGCCCAGGCGATCCTCGACCCGGGCGACGAAGTGATCATTCCGGCACCCTTCTGGGTCTCGTATCCGGACATGTCGATCCTGGCCGGCGGCGTGCCGGTGTTGGTGCATGCCGGCGCCGACCAGCACTTCAAGATCACCCCTGCCCAACTGCGCGGCGCGCTGACCGACAAGACGCGCCTGTTCGTCATCAACAGCCCGTCGAACCCGACCGGCATGGCCTACACCGGCGAAGAGCTGGCGGCGCTGGGCGAGGTACTGCGCGACTACCCGAAGGTCGCCATTGCCACCGATGATATGTACGAGCACATCCGCTGGAACCAGGATGAGCCGTTCGTCAACATCCTGAACGTGTGTCCGGACCTGGCCAATCGCACGCTGGTGCTGAACGGCGTGTCCAAGGCTTATTCGATGACCGGCTGGCGCATCGGCTATGCCGCCGGCCCAGCGGACATCATCAAGGCGATGAAGAAGATCCAGTCGCAGAGCACGTCGAACCCGACGTCGATCTCGCAGTACGCCGCCGAAGCCGCGCTGAACGGCCCGCAGGAATGCATCGGCGAGATGCTGGTGCAGTTCAAGAAACGTCACGACCATGTCGTCGAGCGCCTCAACGCGATGCCGGGCATCGAGTGCCTGCCGACCGATGGCACCTTCTACGTGTTTCCCTCGGTCAAGGGCCTGATCGATGCCATCGACGAGGTGCACGACGACCTGCAACTGGCCGAGCACCTGATCGTCAATGCCGGCGTTGCGCTGGTTCCAGGCACCGCATTCGGGTTATCCGGCCACGTGCGCATCTCGATTGCGACCAGCATGGAAAACCTCGACAATGCACTCGACCGTATCGCGAAGGTGGTTGCCTGAACGGTCGTTCTTTTCGAAACACGAAAATTCAACGTACGCCCCACGGATCGGGGCGTCGCATAACAAGCACGGAGGCTTTACGACATGGATGTCGAGAAAAACCTACCGCCGCATGCACGCGGCCTCACCCTCGTTGAACTCACTGCAACGATAGCTGTAATCAGCGTTGCGCTGGCGATTACCATCCCCAGTTGGGCGGCATTCGCCGAACGCTCTGCGGTATCCACCACCGCCAACCAGTTTCTGACCAGCCTGCGCTACGCCCGCAACGAGGCCGTTTCACGGCAGCGGCATGTCTCGCTCTGCCCCAGCGACGACGGTAGCACCTGTTCCGGCGACTTCCGCGGCTGGTCGCAGGGTTACCTGATCTTCGTCGACAACGACAGCAATAAACAGCGCGGCAGCCACGAGGAACTTTTGCGCCACGAGACGCTGCAGTATCCCGCCACGCAGGTAGCCACCACCAGCGGCCGGCCGGCGATTCGATTCCGCCGCGACGGTGCCGCATGGAGCACCAACGCCACGTTCAACATCTGCGCCGGTCCGGGTTCGAAACGCGCCGTCATCCTGTACGGCAGTGGACGGGCGCGCGTCGACGACACCGGCCCGAGCAACCGTCCGATCATCTGCAACCCGCTTTGAATGCCGCATGGCACGACGACTTGGACAGGCCGCGGGTGCGGTGTTGACCCCACCCGCGGCGGCAAGTAAACTTCGCGCTCGCTGTTATTCCCCTGTGGCGCAGCGGTAGCGCAGCGGACTGTTAATCCGTTGGTCGTTGGTTCGAATCCAACCGGGGGAGCCACACATTAAAAAGGCCTGGAACATTCATTGTTCCAGGCCTTTTTCGTTTCCGCCTGCGGCGGCGTTCAGTCGTTCATCGCCAGGTGATAACGCCGCACCAGGCTGGCCGTCGACGAATCCACACCCGGTGAACAGGCGATCTGGCTGAAGTCGGCGAGGATGTGTCCAGCCAACTGCTTGCCGAGTTCGACACCCCACTGGTCGAACGAGTCGACACCCCACACCACGCCCTGCACAAACACCTTGTGTTCGTACAGTGCGATCAGGGCGCCCAACACGCGCGGCGTGACCTGCTCGACCACCAGCATGTTGCTCGGTCGATTGCCGGGAAACACACGGTGCGGCACCAGCTTTTCGACCATTTCCGACGGCATATTGGCGGCTACCAGTTCGGCCCGTGCCTCGTGCTCGGTGCGCCCACGCATCAACGCCTGGGCCTGCGCCAGGCAGTTGGCGACCAGCTTGTCGTGGTGTCCATCGAGCGGCTTGTGGCTGCGCATCGGCAGGATGAAATCGGTCGGGATCAGGCGCGTGCCCTGGTGAATCAACTGGAAGAAACTGTGCTGCGCATCGGTGCCGGGCTGACCCCAGATAACCGCCCCGGTCTGGTAGTCGACCGCCTCGCCGTCGCGCGTCACCCGCTTGCCGTTGCTCTCCATGTCGACCTGCTGCAGATAGGTCGCGAAGTGCTCGAGATAGTGATCGTAGGGAATGATCGCCTGGGTGTCGGCACCGCCGAAGTTGTTGTACCAGATACCCAGCAAAGCGAGGATGATCGGCATGTTCTGCTCGGGCGGGGCTTCGACGAAGTGCTCGTCCATGTCGTGCGCGCCGGCCAGCAGTTCCTCGAAACGCTCCATGCCCACCGCCAGCGCGATCGGCAGGCCGATTGCCGACCATAGCGAATAGCGCCCGCCGACCCACTCCCAGAACTCGAACATATTGTGCGGATCGATACCGAACTCGACGACCGCATCGCGATTGGTGGATACGGCAACGAAGTGCCGCGCGATGGCGGCCTCGTTATGCAGGCTGGCGAGGCACCATTCACGCGCCGAACAGGCGTTGGCGAGCGTGTCCTGCGTGGTGAAGGTCTTGGACGCGACGACGAACAAGGTGGTCGCCGGGTTCAGGTTGGTCAGCGTCTGCGCGAGCTGCGCACCGTCCAGGTTGGACACGAAATGCACGCGCAACCACGGGTTCTGGTAAGGCTTGAGCGCCTCGCACACCATCTTGGGGCCGAGGCTCGAACCGCCGATGCCGATGCTGACGATATCGGTGATCGCCTGCCCGGTGTAACCCAGCCAACGGCGCTCGCGGACATCTTCCGAGAATGCCCGCATGCGTGCCAAGACCGAGCGAATGCCGGGCATCACGTCGACGCCGTCGACCTGGTAGTCACGGTAACCCAGGTTGCGCAAGGCCATGTGCAACACGGCGCGCCCTTCGGTATTGTTGACCTTGTCGCCACGCAACAGGCTGTTGCCCCAGAACGACAGATCGGCGGTCTCAGCCAAGGCCATCAGACGGCGCACGGTCTCTTCGGTGATCAGGTTCTTGGAATAATCGAGGTAGATACCGCATTGTTCGAGGCTGAAGCGTTCGCAGCGTTCGGGGTCTGCCTCGAACAGATCGCGCATTCTCAGGCGACCGATTTCTTTCCAGTGTGTTTCCAGTGACTTCCAGGCAGGCGTTTGACTTATCAGCGGCATATACGAGGTATTCAGGCGTGGCGGGTGTTTCAGAATTTTCCTGCGGCAAACTTGCCGCAAATTTGCGAAAGTATACCAGTGACGGAAGACACGACAGTGACATGGTCGTCGCTGCCGACGATGCAGTACCAACCAGCGAGTAACGTCCAGTGAGCGATCTGTTTATCGATGCCTGTGTAAAACATGACAAGTCCTTGCGTGGACGCGTCAAACTCCTCGGGCGTCTGTTGGGCGACGTCATCGCCAGCCAGGCCGGCGGCGACGTATTGCGCTCGGTCGAACGCCTGCGCAAGGGCTTCATCCAGATGCGCGACGAGCCGGACCCGGTGCGACTCGCGCGACTGAAAAAGTTCATCAGCACGCTGTCACCGGACGCGCTGCGCCCCGTGATCCGCGCGTTCAGTATCTATTTTCAATTGGCCAACACCGCCGAGGAAAGCTTTCAGCACCGCCAGCGCCGGCGAATCGCCGCCAAGGGCGGCGTGCTGTGGAAAGGGTCGTTCGATGCCTGTCTGCGCGACCTGCGCAACATGGGCGTGAGCCCGGACGAGCTGCAGGACCTGTTCGAAGAGATCCGCTACATGCCGGTCTTCACGGCACACCCGACCGAATCCAAGCGCCGCTCGATCATGCTGCAGATGCGCCGGATCTTCGAAAGCAACGAGGCGCTCGACGCCCCGCCGACCTCGATCGACTACAAAGAGCATCACACCCGCAACCTGCGCACGCACATCCAGACCCTGTGGAAAACCAACGAGGTACGGCCGTCGCGGCCGGATGTGCGCCACGAGATCCGCATGGGCATGCATCACTTCCGTGAAGCCTTGTTCGATGCGATTCCCGTCGTCTATCAGCGTCTCGAAGGCGCGATCAGACGCGCCTACCAGGATCACCCCGACTATCACGGCATCGATGTACCGGCCATGATCCGTTTCGGCAGCTGGATCGGTGGCGACCGCGACGGCAACCCGAACGTTACGGCATCGACGACGCGCGAAGCGATCCTGACCCAGCACGTTACGATCCTGCGCACCTATATCGAACGCGTCGACAAGCTGATCGGCATCCTTACCCAATCGCTGGAATTCTGCACGCCCTCGCCCGCCTTCATGGCAAGCCTGACGGAAGATGAGAGCTACCGCGCGAGCTACGACCAGGAATGGCCGGCACGTTTCTCTCAAGAGCCCTACCGGCAAAAGCTGTATGTGATCTCGCTGCGCCTGCGCAAGACCGAGACGCGAGCGCGCGCCTGGTTGGATCCGCATACCGACTTCATTCCCGATCCCGGTTATGCGAATGAGATCGACCTGCTGCGCGACCTTGAATTGATTCGCGACTCGCTGATCAGCCACGGCGACAGCAACGCAGCGAATGCCGAACTGCTCGATCTCATTCGCCTGGTGCGCACCTTCGGTTTCTACCTCGCCCGCCTGGATGTCAGGCAGGAATCGACGGTACATACCGAGGCGGTCGCCGATGTTCTGGCCAAACTCGGCATCAACAACGACTACCAACAACTCGACGAGAGCCAACGCCTGCAATTGCTCGGCGAACTGATCGAGAACCCGCCGGTGATCACCGATCGCAGCGTGCTCGATGAAATGACACAGGAAGTGCTGCGGGTGTTCGACGTTATCGGCGAGATGCAGGACGCCATCAGCGAGCGGGTTATCGGTCGCTACGTGATATCGATGGCGCATCACGCATCCGATGTGATGCATGTGATGTTCCTCGGCAGCCTCGCCGGGCTGGTCGGCCAGCAGGGCGAGATCTTCCAATGCCGCATCGGCGTTTCACCGCTGTTCGAGACGATCAACGACCTGTCGCGTATCGAACCGGTCGTATCCGAACTGCTCGACCATCCGGTTTACCGCCGCCTGCTGAGCAAGCACAGCCGGCTGCAAGAGGTCATGCTCGGCTATTCGGATTCGGCGAAAGACGGCGGTATCGTTGCGTCCGCCTGGATGCTGTATCGCGCGCAACAACGTGTGATCGCATTGGGCGAAGAGCGCGGAGTGCGCATCCGGCTGTTTCACGGCCGCGGCGGTACCATCGGCCGCGGCGGCGGCCCAACCCACGAGGCGATCCGCTCGCAGCCGGCCGGCACGCTGCTCGGCCAGATCAAGTTCACCGAACAAGGTGAGGTGCTGTCGAACAAGTACAGCAACCGCGAGACCGCGATCTACGAGCTGACCATGGGCCTGACCGGTGTGGTCAGCGCGAGCACCGGCCTGATCCGCAAGGTCGAGCCCGACAACCCGGTGTTTCACAACAACATGGACATCCTGGTGCATAAGGGCGAGCAGGCGTATCGCCAACTCACCGAGCAGACCCCGGGGTTCCTCGACTACTTCTACGAGGCCACCCCGGTATCCGAGATCGGCATGCTGAATATCGGCTCACGCCCCTCGCACCGGGCCAAAGGCGATCGTTCCAAGTCTTCGGTGCGCGCCATCGCCTGGGTTTTCGGCTGGGCGCAAGCACGGCAGACGCTGCCCGCATGGTACGGCCTGGGCACGGCGTTGGAGGCTTGCTGCAGCAATGAGAAAAAACGCCTGAAGTCGCTACGCAAGATGTACCAGGAATGGCCCTTCTTCCGCGCCCTGCTCAGCAATACGCAGATGGCACTGAGTAAATCGCGCATGGACATCGCGCGCGAATATGCCGACCTGTGCAGCGACACGGCGGCAAGCAAGCAGGTTTTCGAGATGATCGAAGAGGAGTACTGGCGCGCGGTCAAGTGGGTACGCAAGGTCGCCGAGATCGATGAGCTGCTCGACGAGAACCCCTTGCTCAAGACGTCATTGAAACGACGCGATCCGTATCTCGATCCCCTCAACCACATCCAGCTCGAACTGCTGCGTCGCTACCGCGATCCGTCCACCCGCGAAGTGGACCGCGAGGCAAGCCTCGACCCCCTGCTACGTTCGATCAACGCGATCGCCGGCGGTATGCGCAACACGGGTTAGTTGTTCGATATGCGTCAGCCAAGGCCTTGGGTTCGCCCAAGGCCCGGACACCTGGCGGTATAATCCCGGCATCAGCAATCGATCGTCGACCATGTCGGAACCGAGCCGGCAGACGCCCACGGATAAGGAGGATAGATGGCCGTGATCCGTGCGTTGGTGTGCCTGGTACTCGCCTGTGTATTCTTCACCTCCGGCCAGGCAGCCGAACCGCAAAACAACAACGATGCCGAACTCGACGCACTGATGCAGATGCTCGAGCAACAGACAGAGATCGCTACCAAGACCGGCCTGAACAAGGATTTCGTCCCCGGCCTGGTTTCCCTGCTCGACGGCCGCGACCTGGAACGGCGTGGGATGCGCACGGTCGCCGAGGCGCTGACCTTGGTGCCGGGACTCAACATCACCTCGAATGGCCACGGCGCCAGCCAAATCCTGGTTCGCGGCATGACCCCCGCCTTCGCGTCGAGCACGGTAAAAGTCATGCTCAATGGAGTTAGCCTCAGCTCGCCGGTATTGCGCGGCAATGCGGCATTCCTGGAGGTACCCATCAGCCAGGTCGAACGGATAGAGATCGTTCGCGGGCCGGGTTCGGCCGTGCATGGCGAGTTCGCCTTGATGGGTATCGTCAACATCATTACCCGTAACCAAGGCAAACGCCTGAGCGGAGAGATCGACGAAGATGCGACTTGGTCGGGAGGCGGCGTCTACAGTTGGCAGTCGGAAGACCGCGACTGGGATTTCGCGCTGAACGCAGCAGCCGCCGCACACCAGGGTGGCGACCTCGATGCGCAGAGTGATGCGCTGTATCAGTTCGGCTTCGGCGCTTTTTCCAATGCCCCAGGGCCGGCCAACTCCAAGAAACACTACCGTTCCATACTGTTCAACGCAGACAGCGACGACTACAGCTTCAAGGCGCAGTGGCTGCAATTGGGCGCCGGCGACTTCTTCGGTATCAACGAATACCTGCCGCCCGACAGCCAGAAGATCATTTCGACCAATGATTACTTCAACCTGCAAGGCGAGCGCCATCTGCGAAGCAGCGAGCTGGGCGAGTTGGACGTGCGTTTCGGCTGGACACGCATCAATCGCGATGTCGACAGACGTTATGTCGGCCCGCCCGAGCTCTTCGGCGGCCCGCCCGGTGACGATATCGTGGCCGACGTCGACCTGGTGGAAGACCATACCTATGCCGAGTTCGATCTGCGCCGCCGTTACGGCGATCACGGGCTCTTGTTGAGCGGCGGCGTGGCCTATACCGACGTCGCAAAATCGCGACTGCTCATCAATCTCGACCCGGCGAGCTTCCTGCCCACCGTGCAAAAGAATGCGTTCTTCCCGGTGGTCGAGAAAGACGACGACCGCTGGAATTACCACCTGCTCGCACAGGACGAATGGCGCATCGATGACCGCCTGTCACTGACCTACGGCGCACGCTTCGACGACTACGACGATGTCGGTAGCGCATTCACACCGCGCTTGGCCGCAGTCTATCGGGCGAGCCGCGACCTGACGCTCAAAGCGCAATTCGCGCACGCCTTCCGTCCGCCGACCCTGTACGAGATCGGCGGCAGCCTGGAAGACCTCGAGCCGGTCGAATCCGACAATTTCGAGATCGCCGCAATCTACGGCCAGCAGGGCAACCGCGTCGCCGTCACCCTGTTTCACCACGACATTCGCGACCTGATCGTGTTCAACTTCACGCCCACCGGCGCAGGCTATCTCAACCTCGACGGCGCCCACAGCAGCGGGGTGGAGATCGAAGCCGAGCGCCGTCTGAATCGCTTCGTGTCGATCGACGGCAACATCAGCTACACGCGACCACGCGATGAATCGGTCGACGAAGACATCATGGATTCCACCCGCTGGCTGGCCAACGCGGGGGTCCGCTTCACGCCCACGCATGATCTGAGCTTTCACCTGCAGGCGAATTATGTCGGCGAACGGGTTCGCGCATGGTACGACCCGCGCGATCCGATCGACGATTCGATTACCGTCGACGTCAGCGCCGATTGGCAGGCCGCGCCGGATCTCATCGTGCGTTCGGGCATTCGCAACGTCGGTGATGTCGATCGCACCTATCCCGCTCGTGCATTTACCTATGCCGATGACTTTCCCACGCAGGGGCGCACCTTTTGGCTGGGCCTGATCTATCAGCCCGGGATCTGACGGACAAGATTGAACGCCGCAGGATTTACCACCTTGTCCGATTCGAAGCACGCAGCGCCGCACAAGCCTATACGCAGACGATGGATCTGGGCGTTGCTGCTGTTGGTGTGTTTCGGTTCACTGCAGGCCAACTCGGTAATCGGCCCCCGGTTGCGGGTCGGCATCAACCTGTTTCCGGCGTTCCTTGCGGCGCGCATGCAGTCCGAGCAGCGCCCCGATCACGCGGTCGTGGTGTTCGTCGAGATGAATCGCGAAATCGAGCAGATCGTCGATCTGCTGGAAGATCGTCTGCGCAGATCGATGCCCGACACCACGCTCAGCTTGGCGAAGGCAGGCACGCTGGCGGCCGTACACCGCAACCGACCGATCACCGCACTGTTCATCGCGCAACACCTCAGCGAGGTCGAGATCGCCGAACTCACCCGATTTGCTGATTCTATGCAGATCATCAGCTTTTCGCCCTTCGCTGGCGACGTCGAACGTGGCATTCTCGGCGGTATTGCTGTTTCCGACAGGATTTTACCGGAGATCAACCTGGGCACGCTTCGCCGCAGCGGCATTTCACTGAAACCTTTTTTCCTGAGAGTTGCCAGGCACTATGGATCCGGTGCTGCGGAATAAACACCGGCCACGCAGCCCAGTGGCGACCGTCTTCCTGGTGCTGATGCTCACCCTGGCGACGTTGGGCGCGCTCGACTGGCTGTTGGTGCTCGAACCGCGTCTGCGCAGCGAGGCACAGACAACGGCCCGCGCGCTGGCGCACGCCGAGGCGCGCAGCCTGCAGCCGCTGATCGGCAGTCGCTCCCATCAACCCAAGATCCAGATGATTCGCGACGCGGTCAGCGAGATGTTGATCCTGACCGACGCCAACACCGAGAGACCCTTCTTCTCGGCAATCAGCATAGAGTTCGCACCACCCTGGGTGAGCGCTTCGTTCGCCATGGGCGACGACTCCTGTACCGATTGTTTCGCCAACGAGATCCCGCTGTTCGATCCGAACTCGGGTGATCTGATGGCGATATTGCGCATCAAGAGCAGCCCGGTGTTCTACCAGGCGATGCGCGACGATATGCGGGCGAGCTTCCTGATCTGGACCGCCGGCCTGCTCGCCTTGATGAGTCTCGGCTGGTGGGCCTTGAGCCTGTTTCAGACCCACTCGGATGAAAGCGATGTGCGTGCCGCGGCCATCTTCAACACCTCGCCCATCCCTCTGCTGCTGATCAGTCGTCCGCACGGCACCATCATCGACACCAACGGTGCCGCGACGCATCTGTTCGATGCGGTCCCGCTCAGCTATTCGCGCATCAGCGATCTGCTCGACCGACACTCGTTCGAGCAACTGCTGCTGGTCGAGCCGGGCACACGACTGGCATTCGAAACCGAGCTCCACCTCACCGGTCGCGATCTGCCGGTGAAGGCAACGGCGACCGCGCTGACCCTCGACGGACGCGAACTGCTGGTAGTCGGATTGATCGATATCACCGAAGAAAAGGCGTTCGAAAAACGCCTCGCAGCCGAGAAGGAAAAGGCCGACGCCGCCAGCCGCGCCAAGAGCACCTTCCTCGCCACGATGAGTCACGAGATCCGAACGCCTTTGAACGGCATCCTCGGGTTCACCCAGGTGCTCGCTAATGGCGACCTGAGCCGCGACCAACGCGAACACCTCGAACTGATCGACCTTTCCGCCCGCAACCTGCTGGGCGTAATCGAAGAGGTACTGGATTTCTCGCGCATCGAGGCCGGCAAGTTTTCGGTTCGTGAATCGAGCGTCGACCTGCCGCTGCTGCTCGACGACACGGTGCGGCTGTTTCGTGCCAAGGCTGAAAGCAAGGGACTGGAGCTGGTGTACCGCGAAGCGACCGAACTGCCGGCAACGATCAATACCGACGGTCTGCGCCTGCGGCAGTTGCTCGGCATTCTCGTCGACAACGCCATCAAGTTCACACCGCGCGGCGGCCTGGAAGTCGAAGTCGAGATACGCGAGAGCGAGCAAGAACCGCTGCTGATCTTCAAGGTGATCGACACGGGTATCGGTATTGCCGAATCCGAACTGCCGAAGTTGTTCGAACCCTTCTACCAGGTCGACCAAACCAGTCGTCGCCCGTTCGGCGGCACCGGCCTGGGCCTGGTCATCGCACGCAACATCGCCGAGTCCCTGGGCGGTACGATCGCGGTGACCAGCGAGGAAGGCCACGGCTCGTGCTTTACCGTGAGCCTGCCATTGCTGATCAGCGATCAGCCGGCGACGCTACCCTCGCCGTTGAGCAAGCGCCGCGTCAGCGCATCGACCACCAACAACCGCGCACTGGTCGTCGACGACGATCCGATCAACGGCAAACTGCTGGTTTATCTGCTGCAGGCACGCAATGTGATCGCCGAGCGCGTCGAATCGGGCTCGATGGCGCTACGCCAGATCGAACACGCCACCTACGATATGGTGTTTCTCGATCTGCATATGCCCGGACTCACCGGCTGGGACGTGCTCGAGGAACTGCAGAAACGCCAATTGAACGGCAAACGCAATTATCCGCCATTGATCGCCACCACCGCCGACGTGCAGAAAGACAGCCGCGAGCGATTGCTGGCCGACGGCATGGACGATTTTCTGGCGAAACCCGTGGAGGCCGGTGCGCTCGACGAGATCATCGAGCGCTGGAGTCCGGTTACCTGATCACGTCGCCTGGCCAGGCGACCTGAATACGCCCGAGTGCGACGTTATCGAAGCCTGAGTTAGCGGCTCACCTCGAGGTTGTCGATCAGCCGCGCCTTGCCCAGGTAGGCTGCCGCCAGGATCACCAGATCGCGATCGTCATCGTTCGGCTCCGCCAGATCACGGGCGCGCCTGATGGCGACGTAATCGGGCCTGAGCCCGCTGTCCAACAACTCCTGCGCAGCGGTCGACTGCAGCCCGGCAAGGTTGGTGTCGCCTTCCTTGAGCTTTGTCGCGATACCGGTCAAAACCCGGTACAACACCGGCGCGATGGCGCGCTCGTCGGAGGTCAGATAGCCATTGCGCGAACTCATCGCCAGGCCGTCACTCTCACGCAAGGTCTCGGCGCCGACGATGCGTACCGGCATCGCCAGGTCTTCGACCATCCGCCGAATCACCATCAGCTGTTGAAAGTCTTTCTTGCCGAACACGGCGACATCCGGTTGCACCATGTTGAACAGCTTGCATACCACGGTCGCCACGCCGACAAAGTGCCCCGGCCGGCACACGCCGCACAGCACGTCCGAGATACCCGGCACCTCGACCCGCGTCTGCTCGGCCTGCGGTTTGGGATACATCACGTCAACGCTGGGGGCGAAAAGAAGATCGGTGCCCTCGCCTTCGAGCATCTCGCTATCGCGCTCGAGCGTGCGCGGGTATTTGTCGAAATCCTCACCCTCGGCGAACTGCATCGGGTTGACGAAGATGCTGACAACCACCCGGTCGGCCAACTTGCGCGCCTCGCGCACCAGCGAGAGATGCCCTGCGTGCAGGTTGCCCATGGTCGGAACGAAAGCGACATTGCCGCCACGCCGCCAGATATCGACCTGCGCGCGCAGCTCGCTTGTTGCATTGATGGTTATCACGAAAAGCTGTGCTCCTTGCCGGGGAAGGTAGCGTCCTTCACCGCTTTCACATACGCGGCAAGTGCACCTTGAACGCTGCCGGTGTCGGCGAGGAAATCGTGCACGAAGCTCGGCTTGCCGTGCATCGTGATCCCGAGCATGTCGTACAGCACCAATACCTGACCGTCTGTTTCGACGCCGGCACCGATGCCGATCACCGGGATATCGAGGGCGCGGGTGATCTCTTCGGCCAGCACGGCAGGAACACACTCGAGCACCAGCATCTGCGCACCGGCCTCCTGCAACGCCACTGCATCTTTGAGAATGCGTTCGCCTTCGTGTTCGCCACGCCCCTGCACCCGGTAGGCGCCGAGCTGGTGAATCGACTGCGGCATCAGGCCGAGGTGCCCGCATACCGGTACCGCGCGCGCGGTGAGGTGATGTACCGTTTCCAGTTGTGGCGCGCCACCCTCGATCTTGACCATGTGCGCGCCGCCCTCTTTCATCAGGCGACCGGCGGTATCCAGTGCCTGCTTCGGCGTGCCGTGGCTCATGAACGGCATGTCGGCAATGACCATGGTTCGCCGGCTGACCCGCATGACGTTGGCGGTGTGGTACACCATGTCGTCGACCGTTACCGGCAGGGTGCTTTCGTGCCCCTGGATGACGTTGCCCAGCGAGTCGCCGATCAGGATCACATCCATGCCGGCGGCTTCGATCTGCTGCGTGAAGCTTGCATCGTAGCTGGTCATGACGGCGATCTTCTCACCGTCCGCTTTCATGCGGTTGAGCGTGCTTATCGTGATTTTGCCCACCTGGCCTCCTCCGGATGCGAAACCGTCTCTGTGGCGATGAATGTCAGTTTATCGCCAGCGGTGAAGGGTTGAAATAGCGCTTACCGTGGTGTCGCTGACAAATCTGCTCGAACAGCGATTGGTAGTCGGCCTCGCTGTCGACAGGATTAATCTCGCCGGCATTGACGATCAGCACCGGCGCTTGCTCGTAATAGTAAAAGAACTCGGTGTAGGCGTCGGACAACCGTTCGAGATAGTCGGGTGTGAGCGTCTTTTCCTGAGCACGATCGCGCTTTCGGATACGCTCCATCAGCACCTCGACCGGGGCCTGCAGATAGACCACCAGGTCGGGTAGCGGCGCATCCATGGCCAGGCGGCCGTAGACCTCGTTGTACAGCGCCAGCTCATCGGGGTGCAGGTTCAGCTCGGCGAACAGACGGTCCTTGTCGAACATGAAGTCGGACACCAGCCGGCGATCGAACAGGTCGCGTTGTTTCAACTGATCCAACTGGCGGCTACGTTGAAACAGAAAGTGCAACTGGGTGGGAAATGCCGCTGCCTGCGCATCGCGATAGAAACGCTCCAGAAAGGGATTTTCCTCGGCGCGCTCGAGCAGGCTGGGACAGGCCAGGCTCTCGGCCAGGCGGTTGACCAGGCTGGTCTTGCCGACACCGATCGGGCCCTCGACCACGATGAATTCGGGCGCTTCCTTGGCTGCCGTTTCATCCATCGGTACAAGCACCCAACCGCTGCAGATCGTCGGTATCCACTGCCTGCAGTACATCGACAAGTCGTCCGACGCTGGGGATGTCGAGGTCCTGAACGACCTCGGCCAACGGCACCAGCACGAACGCCCGGGTGTGCATGTGCGCATGCGGCACCTGCAGGCGCTCCGATTCAATCGTGCGATCACCGAACAGCAGGATATCCAGATCGAGAGTCCGCGGACCCCAGTGCTGCCGCCGGACCCTTGCATGCGCTGCCTCGATCGACTGCAGGCCGTCGAGCAGGTCGAGCGGCGCCAAGCTGGTTTGCAGTTGAGCGACCGCGTTCACGTAATCCGGTTGATCGGCCGGGCCTAGTGGCGGCGAACCGTACAGCGCCGAATGCGCCGACAAGCGGGTGCGCGGCAAGGCATCGAGTTCTTCGAACGCACGGCAGACCTGCCGGGCGGGATTGTCGAGGTTGCTACCGAGTCCAACGTAGACAACCGTTGTGAGATCGCTCATTCCTCGGCGACGGATGCCGGTTTGCGCCGCCGACGACGCCCCCGTCGCGGTCGTCGCCTGCCGCCTTCCCCTTCCTCGCTGGCCGGCGGGGTCGATGCATTGCCCTGCTGAAAATCAGTCCACCAGGCCGCGAGCTCCGAATCGGCCTCGCCGGCGGATGCCCGTAGCAGCAGAAAATCGTAGGCAGCGCGGAATCGGGGATGGGCCAGCAGGCGGGTCGGACGTTTGCCGCGGGTCTGGTTGAAGCGCGTCTGCAGTGTCCAGATCTCCTGCATCGGCGTGCTGAAGCGCCGCGGAATCGCAACCCGCGCGACCTGCCGCGAAACGATCTCGCCCCCGGCCCGCTGGATCGCCTGAAACATCGGGACGTCATCCGACTGCAAGGCTTCGGCGCGCTGCCGTACCGGCTCCCACAACAACACGGCGAACAGAAATGCCGGCGTAACCGGCTTGTCTTCGCGAATCCGGTTGTCGGTGTTTTCCAGGCCCTTGAGTACCAGGGTCAACGGGAATTCGTGATCGAGCCGCTCCAGGCTGTGCTCGGTATCCGGGAACAGCTGGCCGAACAGGCCATACTGGCGCAGCTTCTCGAAGGTGCCGGCCGCGGTGCCGGCCAGGAACAGCTTGAGCGTTTCCTCGAACAGACGCGCCGGCGGCACGTCGGCAAGCAGCGATGAGAGCTCTGCAATCGGCGATTCGGTGTCTTCGGCGATACGGAAACCCAGCTTGGCGGCGAACCGGATGGCCCGCAGCATCCGCACCGGGTCTTCGCGGTAGCGCGTCTCCGGATCGCCCAACAGGCGCAACACGCCCTGGTTGAGATCCTCGACCCCGCCGACATAATCGATGATCGAGAAATCCTCGATGTTGTAGTACAGCGCGTTGACCGAAAAGTCGCGGCGCAGCGCATCCTCTTCGATCGTGCCGTAAATATTGTCGCGCAACACCCTGCCTTCGTCGGTCTGATGCTGATCCTCGGTCTGGTCCTGACCGGCGCGGAACGTGGCCACCTCGATGATCTCGCGGCCGAATTGTACGTGCGCCAGCCGGAATCGACGGCCGACCAGGCGGCAGTTGCGGAACACCTCGCGCACCTGCTCTGGGCTGGCATCCGTCGCCACATCGAAATCCTTGGGTTCGCGCCCAAGCAGCAGATCACGCACACCGCCACCGACCAGATGGGCCTGATAGCCGGCGGATTTCAGGCGATACAACACCTTGAGCGCGTTCGGCGAGATGGCCGAGCGCGACACGCAATGGTTGTCACGCGAGATTACGACTGGATTGACGATGGGCGGTTACCGGTACTTGTTGCGATTATTTGCGCCCAAATAATACACGGGTGTACGCACGCATTCACCGTAAAGCGTGCGACACACCCGCAGAACCGGTTATCCGGCTGTCCCGATCAGTAGTGAGAGGCCTCGGTGAGCATCGACATCACCTCGGTCAGATTGCTGTCGCCGTTCTCCACCGTGCACACCACATTGGCGACGCTACAAACCGACATCGCTTTGCCGCGCACGATCCAGCCGCCGGGCGGCGTCCAGCCCTTGATCTGGGTGAACATCGACAACTGGTCGGCATTACCCTGCACGATGCGCTTGTAGTCGTGAGCGAAATGCGCCAGAGCCTGCAGCTCACTCTCGGTCATCAGCCCGTAGCCTTCGACAAAGGCGCCGTCGTCGCGAAACTGACAAACCGCCGTTACTCCATCGACGGCAAGCAGCTGTTTGATCATCAGGCACCTCCCTGCTGTGCCAGAGCCTGGTAAGCCGCCTCGTAGTCCGCCTGCTTGTTGTCGACGACGACACCGAGGTTGCCGTCGGTAATGGCCGACCACTCCATGCCGATCAGCGTGAAGCCGTTGATCGGATAAAATCCTTTCGATTCCGAACTCGTCTCCCAGCCGCGCGCCTGCATCGTGGCGATCGCGTTGTTGGCGACGCACATATGGGCCAGCAGATCGAGGGCGGTTTCGCTCAATGCGGATCCCTCTGCGATCACATGCTCCTGCAGCTCGCCGCGATCGTTCATCACGAAGGCCGCCTGCGCGCCTTGCAAGGTCATGAGTTGATTCAAATCTGTCATTTTGGTCACTTCCCCTCGATTTATTCTTTTGCGTTCATCCGCACCACTTACACCAAGTCGTGCGATGCCCCGGCAAGACGCTTCTGCATCAGGGCGACGATCGTATTCAGCGAGGCCCCCTGGTTGTCGATGAAACAGAAAACGTTGGCGATATTGCAGACCGTATAGGCCGGTCCTCTTACGATCCATCCCTGCGGCGGGCTGCTGCCGCACTCCGGGCAGTGTTGTTCGAGCATGCCGACCTGCATGTGCTCGCTCATTGTGGTCGCACGACACATGATTGCCGCCATGCGCGCCATGTCGTCGTTCATCTGACCTTTATAGGAAAACCTGTCACCGCGGTACGAGTACTCCCCCGCAGCGATAACCCCCGGCATGTTCGCCAGTTCGGCTGCCACAGACATTTGCCACTCCTCTTGCTTGGGCCACGCTTTTTTAATTGTTGTCGTTGATTTCGCCTTGCTCGGCTAAGCCGAGATTAGCACCTGAACATCATTAGCCATACCCTTGTTGCAACAGCAATTTTCGACGTCCCACATTACTATTTTTTATGTGATCCACTTCTGATGAACGGCGAAACGACTAAAGGCATGCCTTTCCCAGCCGATAGCTCGGAGCAATTGTCACACTCCGTTTCCACGTGCGGTTAATGAAGCGTTTGATGCTGGATAATCTTTCGCTGCGTACGAAACTGTGGAGCGGCACGCTGGTCTTTGTGCTCGTTCTCGCGGTCGTTGCAGTTTTCGCGGTCAACAACCAACAGCGCACCAGTGCGGACGTTTCAAAAATGATCGATCAAGAACTGCCGGAGTTGCAAGCGGTGATGCGCTTGCGCAATCTCCTGCAGAGCGAGATCGCCACGCTGGGGCTGTTTCTGCTCAGCGAAGACGACGAGTACCTCGCCACCCATGAGGTCAACGAACACCAGATCGAAGAGACCATCGCCGAACTCAACGTCATGTTGGAGAAGGCAGGCGATGCCAAGCAGCGCGCAACGCTGACCGACCTGCGCAACATCTGGCACGAGATCGAAACGGTCGAAACCCGTTTGATCGAACTGGCGAACACCCCGCTGCAACGCATCCCGGCGTTGGGTCTTGCTCAGCGCGACATGGCACCGACCAACGCCGAAGCCATTGGCGAGATCCGCGGCGTTATCGAGATCCTGGATCTGAGTGGTGAAACGCCCGAGCACTTCGCACTTTACGATCATCTTTACGATCTTTTGCACTATTGGGGGCGGATCAACGCCGAGGTCCGCGGTTTTCTCGCCTATCGCAATGAAGACGCGGCCGACAACGTTCGCAACTACCTTGCGGCGATCGAAGACAAGCAGGCAGAGATCGCCCGACTGCCGAACCTGCCCTTCGAACTGGAAAGCATCCTTGGCTCGCTCGACCGATACATCGACGAACAAGCCGCCTCCTTCGAGAAAGTCGCCGAGCTGCATAGTGGACCGCGCTGGCGCCAGGACGCCTACGAAGCCCGCACCCACATCACACCGTTGCAGAAACGCGCGGGTGCCCTGATCAACGGCCTTGCCGACAGCATCACCGCCAAGGTCGATGCGCGCTCGCGCGCCCTGCTCGACGAAACCGAGCAGCAGACCTACCTCACCTTGTGGGGCGTGCCTGCCGCAGTGTTTATCGGCCTGGCTTTGATGTGGAGCATCATTCGCATCGTGACCTCCCGCATATCCAACGCCGTCGATGCGCTGCGCGACGTCGCTGAAAGTGGCAACCTGACCCATAGACTCGACGAGATCGGCAAGGACGAAATCGCCGACCTGGCCCGCTACTTCAACCGCTTCGTCAGCAAGATCAAGGGCGTCGTCGACCTCGTAGTTTTGTCGTCCAGCTCGCTGGCCGGCGAGTCGACCCGCATGAGCGAGGCCACGGAGATCAGCCAATCTTATGCCTCTCGCCAACAGGCGGATGTCGAAGAAATTGCGGTGTCGATCACGCAGATGGAAGGGTCGGCGCTGCAGGTGAAAGAGAACGCCCAGGCGGCCGCCGATGCCGCGGCGACCGCCAACGATCATGCGCAGGCTGGCCAACAAGCGGTGGGCGCGGTAACCGGCGCAATCGAGTCGCTGGTCAACGAGGTGGACGCGGTGTCCGGCATCATCGCTCAACTCGAGACCGACAGCAGCCAGATCGGCGTGGTGCTCTCGGTCATTCGGACCATCTCGGAGCAAACCAACCTGCTTGCACTGAACGCGGCGATCGAGGCGGCGCGGGCCGGAGAAGCCGGCCGCGGGTTCGCGGTGGTCGCCGACGAGGTGCGTAAGCTGTCGAAGAAGATCCACTCGGAGACCGACCACATCGAGTCGATCATCCAGACCCTGCAGCAAAATGCCCAATCGGCGGTGGCGGCTATCGGCCGCAGCGATCAACAGGCCGAAGAGGTCGCCGCGAAGACCGCCAACGCCACGGCTGCGCTGGCGGCTATCACCGATTCCGTCGCCAGCATCACCCAGCTCAACGCGGGCATTGCCGAGCACACCGGCATGCAGAGCGCCGGTGTTGTCGACGTGCACCACAAAGTCGACTCGATCCGCGAAACCTCCACCCAGGCCGCGGCCACCGCCCAATCGGCCAACATGTCGAGCAAGGAATTCACCATCATGGCCGGCCAGCTGCAGGACCTGGTGAAGCAATTTCTGCTCGACCATAAAGAACTGCGAAACCAACCCGCTGCGGCAACCGCCTCGGCGGCCGGGTCGTCTCCGGCTGTCGCCGACAACGTTGACGACGGCGATATCGAACTGTTCTGACACGCCTTTTCCGACACCACGCCGACGGTGCCGTCGCGCGGTGCGAACCGGTATACTTTGCTTTTGTATTGGAAGCACTGGCCGGATCCCGACTCGATGGAAAAAACCTATAACCCACACGCAATCGAACAGCACTGGTACGAGATCTGGGAGAAGAACGGCTGGTTCCAGCCGGTAAGCGATCAGGCCGACGGACGCGCAGCCGAAGGCGCGCCTTACTGCATCATGATCCCGCCGCCGAACGTGACCGGCAGCCTGCATATGGGCCACGGTTTCAACAACACCGTGATGGACACGCTGATCCGCTACAACCGCATGCGCGGCCGCCCCACCCTGTGGCAGCCCGGCACCGACCATGCCGGCATCGCGACCCAGATGGTCGTCGAACGTCAGCTCGAGGCCGACGGCAAGACCCGCCACGACCTCGGCCGCGACAAGTTCATCGAACGCGTATGGGAGTGGAAGGGCGAATCCGGCGGCAACATCACCCGCCAGCTGCGTCGCCTGGGCTCATCGCTCGACTGGCAGCACGAACGCTTCACGATGGACGACGGCCTGTCCGATGCGGTGCAGGAAGTCTTCATCCGCCTGTACGAAGAAGGCCTGATCTACCGCGGCAAACGCCTGGTGAACTGGGACCCGAAGCTGCACACCGCCGTGTCCGACCTCGAAGTGATCTCCGAGGAAGAAAGCGGCCACATGTGGCACATGCGCTATCCGCTGACCAACGGCCAGGGCCACCTGGTGGTGTCGACCACCCGGCCTGAGACGATGCTCGGCGACTGCGCGGTCGCCGTGAACCCGGAAGACGAACGCTACAAACACCTGATCGGCGAGCTGGTCGAACTGCCGCTGACCGGGCGCAAGATCCCGATCATCGCCGACGAGCATGCCGACCCCGAATTCGGCACCGGCTGCGTGAAGATCACGCCGGCGCACGACTTCAACGACTACGCGGTCTGGCAGCGTCATCGCGACGAGAACCCGATCAGCAGCCAGATCCATGGTGGCCTGATCAACATCTTCACCATCGATGCGGCGATCCGCGACAACCTCGCCGAAGAAGATACTCTGATCCCGAGTGCCTACATCGGCATGGATCGCTACGACGCGCGCAAACAGATCGTCGCCGATCTCGATGCGCAAGGGCTGCTCGAAAAGGTCGTCGACCACAAGCTGATGGTGCCACGCGGCGATCGTTCCAGCGCCGTTATCGAACCCTTCCTGACCGACCAGTGGTATGTGAAGGTCGGCCCGCTGGCCAAGCCGGCGATCGAGGCCGTCGAGACCGGCAAGATCCGCTTCGTGCCAGACAACTGGAAGAACACCTACTACGAGTGGATGCGCAACATCCAGGACTGGTGCATCAGCCGCCAGATCTGGTGGGGCCATCGCATCCCGGCCTGGTACGACGACAACGGTAACGTCTACGTGGCGCGCGACGAACAGGCGGTGCGCGAAAAGCACAAGCTGCCGGCCGACTATCCGCTGACCCAGGATGAAGACGTGCTCGACACCTGGTTCAGCTCGGCGCTATGGCCGATCTCGACCCTCGGCTGGCCCGAGCAGACCCAGCGCCTGGAGATGTTCTACCCGACCAGCGTGCTGGTGACCGGTTTCGACATCATCTTCTTCTGGGTCGCACGCATGATCATGATGGGCATGAAGTTCATGGACGACGTGCCGTTTCATGAAGTCTACGTGCACGGCCTGGTGCGTGACTCGCAGGGCCAGAAGATGTCGAAGTCGAAGGGCAACGTGCTCGATCCGATCGACTTGATCGACGGCATCGACCTCGAAGCGCTGGTCGACAAGCGCACGCGCGGCATGATGCAGCCGCAGCTGGCGAAGAAAATCGAGAAACAGACGCGCAAGGAGTTCCCCGACGGCATCCCGAGCTTCGGCACCGACGCCCTGCGTTTCACGTTCGCCGCACTCGCTGCCACCGGTCGCGACATCAAGTTCGACATGGGGCGTATCGAAGGCTACCGCAACTTCTGCAACAAGCTGTGGAACGCCGCGCGCTACGTGCTGAGCAATACCGAAGGCGAGGACTGCGGCGCAAACAACGAAGAGCTGGAACGCTCGCTGGCAGACCGCTGGATCCTGTCACGCCTGCAGAAGACCAAGCAGTCGGTTGCCGATGCGATCGAAGGTTACCGCTTCGATCAGGCCGCACAGGCGATCTACGAATTCACCTGGAACGAGTTCTGCGACTGGTACCTTGAACTGTGCAAACCGGTACTGACCAACGACGATGCGTCCGCGGCCGCCAAGCGCGGAACACGGCGCACCCTGGTCAGGGTACTTGAATCGCTGCTGCGTTTGACCCACCCCATCATGCCGTTCATCACCGAAGAGATCTGGCAGCGGGTTGCACCGCTCGCCGACAAGATCGATGCGTCGGCACAGCACACGATCATGAACCAGCCCTACCCCAGCTATCGCGCACCGTTGGTCGACGATGCCGCCGAGGCCGAGATGCAGTGGGTTATGCAGTTCATTCTCGGGGTGCGCAAGATCAAGGGCGAGATGGATATCGCGCCGAGCAAGCGCGTTCCTGTGCTGCTCGCCGACGCCAACGAGAAAGACCGGGAGAACGCGCAGAAACACCGTGCCTTCCTCGACTTTCTCGCACGTATCGCATCGATCGACGTGCTCGCACCGGGCGATGCCGGCCCCGAATCGGCGACCGCGCTGGTCGGCAACATGAAGATCCTGATCCCGCTGGCCGGCCTGATCGACAAAGATGCCGAACTCGCCCGTCTCGAAAAGGAAATGGGGCGGCTCGAACAAAACATAGATCGCACCGAGAAAAAACTGCAGAACCCGAACTTCGTCGACAAGGCACCGGAGGCAGTGGTGCAGAAAGAGCGTGACAAGCTCGAAGCAGACAAAGCGGCACTCGCCGACCTCAAGGCCCAGGCCGATAAGATCAGGAAGCTGTGATGTGCATGGCGGAGGTAACGCAATCCGGGTAGGCCGGAGACGAATGGCCAGACGCGCCAATGGCTTCAATCATTCTTTCATCAACAAGCCCAATATATCTCTAGGTCTGCTTAATTATTGTGATTCTCGACCTATTATCCTAACCTTTTTATTCTCCCGCCTCAGCTTCACTATTTCTTTTCGATCTACTCTAACCCCCAATACACTCAATTCACGAAGAGCACGACAGCCCGTCAGCGCTGCAACACTCTCTACATTTGTGTTCATCAAATTCAATGTTGTTAATTGTTCCTTATCTCCCAAAACCTCTATATCAGAGACAAGAGTCAACGCCAAATTGAGATCCTCAACTAAACTCAACTCGCGCAACGCAGAGATATCATCAACTTTCGTACCTTCGAGATTCAGAATACGCAACGACTTCAAACTTTGTAAAGCATCAATATTATTTATTGTTGTATATGCTAAGTTCAGAACCTCCAAATTCACAAACTTCTCCAAAAATGCAAAATTATCCATCGGGATTGTCGACAAATCCAACTCCTTAACGTGCTGAGGATTCTTCCAATCCTTGCAAACCCTGGATACAGTCCGCGCTTGTGAATCCCTAAGCGACAAACTAATCTGCTTATGAATCTCGGGCCGGCGATCCGCCGTCCATCCAATAAGACAATAAGTAGCAGTTTCAGTCCCGATAATCGACAAAGACCGAATTGATGCGCATGAGCTCTCCACATCCCAATCTTCATTGTAGCGAAGTAAGGAAACAACTAAATCACCACTTTTCGCTAGTTCATTCGCTCCCGATATACTCTTCGGTGGCACAATCTTTTCCAAGCGCTTTTCGACTAGCGTCTGAACCCGCCTTATGTGAGGTAAATGAACCACGCTCTCAAGAGACGCGGCAGCGACAATATACAATATCTCCCGATGCCACCCTTTGTCTCCCTTCTCCAGAAGCAGCAGAATGAACTTCTCCGCCTTCTTCACATCTGCTATAAGTGCTGCAGCTATTATTACCACCTCCCTCCATTGTGGATCGTGCGCATTACTAATTAACGAGCCAAGATCATTCTCTGTAACCGCAGCATATGCTGCCAAGTATTCTTGAAAAGTCCTGTGTGGAAAATCGATATTCGTCGGCGAAAGCTCTCTGAGAATACCGACCCGCTCAACAAACAATTTACACAATTGTTTGCCATCTGCATCAATTGGACATTCAGCCAAAGACAACATCGTTCTATTGAATCTATCCTCGACTTCCAACCGTGTGGCTGTTGTTTTCGCATTACGAATCATCCACCAGGCAAGATCCTGTAGCAAGAAAAGCAACTGCCTATCTGTCAATTCAACATAGTCCTCCATGTTCACTTTTCGTTCACGATTTCTTCGGAAGAACATGTCCACGCAAGCTCTATAAAGCTCAATTCTGTCGCTAGGCAAATTTTCCACGCGCTCGCGATGCAGCGCACATATAATGGCATTCAGCAATGGATTGCTAACCAAACGATAAAGCGAGACATCATTAGTGATCTTCACCTTCAATGCATGGGAGAATTTCTCTATATCTTTTTTTTCTCTATCGTCTTGGCAATTCAGAAGGATCGCCTTGTGCCAATGGTCGATAAACTGGACAATATCATCACGCCCCATTTCCTTAACTTCAGCCACTGTAAATCCTGCACGTTCTAACCACTGGGCCGGGACAGCATGAGGCCTCGCAGTAACTACAAAATAGTTGCGTGGATAAAGACTCGTTAGATGATCTATCCAATCCAACACGCGCCCTCGGTTGTACTCCGATACTTCGTCGACTCCGTCTATCAAAATTATCGCTCTACCGTCACTCACAATCCCGTGAACCCAATCAGAAGGCTTACCACTGAGTGCGTCTGTGACTTTATATGGCCAATCTTCCAAACTCGGAAAACTATCCGACCGAAGGTCCCTCAGCTTGATCAAAAAGGGGACAGAGCCATTGAACTCCGCAAGCGTTCCATTAAGTTCACGACCAGCTGCTTTAGTCGCGAACCACTGCAGCAAAGTCGTTTTTCCTGATCCTGCGGCTCCCCGCAAAAACAGTCGAGTTGTGGCGCTGAGAGCTTGCTCCATTCGCATACGCTTCGACAGCTCCACTTCCAGCGCAACGTAAGCAACGCTCAGTTGATAACGCCTATGTGAGTTCTGCACATCCACACCGAATAGCTGAAGGCGATCGTACTTTCGAATGCACGCTATCCTGTAGTCAGATTCAAACCTCTTGTGCGCGATACTTTCACCTTCTTGACTTTTGAGAATCTTATCTATTCCAGACACCACTTCATTCGCTTTATCAATCAATACTGTCTGTCGAGACAAGATTTCAGAAAATACAGCCTCCTGAAACCTAGGTAGCTGAGAAGATATATCTACAATTAACTGCGATGCGTGATGAAGAATCCTGGAGTATATTTGAGATTCTTCGTCTGAGAATTCTTTTCCCGGATTACCCCCCTCACTACCTTTCTTGTTCAGAAAATACCTAAGCAATCTATCGGGGCTAAGGCTTTCACTAGCTGCAAGTTCCGCAGTAATATTGGTTGTCAAAATAGTAGCCCCTGCTGCGCTTATAACTATATCCAGCCTTTCATCGCTGATATCTTTGCCTTCTTTTTCGAGCATTTGCAGAACACTTTCCGCCGCTCTGTCGGCAATCTGTTCAAACTGTCGCTGGGTAGACCTACGTTTCCGAATATCGGGAATTGCTTCTTTCAATACGTCTGTAAATTCCTCACCCACACCAAGCAACAACGCTTGATCTTTCAACCAAACACGAAAAACCCCTTTCGCTACTCCACTTCCAACACCCGTTATTAAAGATTCGAGAAACACTCGCACCCCCAAGCTCATGCGTTATTCAGCGTGACCATAAAAACGTGCTTGCCGTCTGAAATTGTCCAATATCTCGCTAAATGGCTTCCATCTATGTAGCAACCGATGTTTATCGACTATTCTAGTGAAACGTATACTTTAGTACGAAAACCAGCACAGATGCGACTAGGGAAATCAGACTAAAATGACACAAGCCACTTAAGCCATAAAGTCTATGCGACACTCGGGCCAATTCTCCTATCTCATGAAGACAGAAAGATCATCGTCATGAAAGCTCAAAAAACACCCTTTTTGCTAAGCCTGTACTGTAGAAACAATAGCCTGATCGCTCAACATCAGATTCGTAAAAGTCCTTTGGCAGCTGGCTCTTTACTCAGCAACGATTTCACGCAATTTAAGCATGGTCTGCAAATCAAACAATAGTATTTCTCGATACACCGCCGTGCTCCATTTCTATTTTGTTTGCTGAACCCAAGGCAACCGATGTTTAGCGACGCCCAATTTGTTGGTCGAATTCTTCAACATTAACGCACTGTCACCCGACGCTGACGTCAGCACTAAAGATCGAACGTGCTTCTTCGGGAGAACAAACGTTCCTTGTTTACTCTCTAGTTCTGCTACAGACGCAGTTCTGCTACAGAGTTCAAGCTCCCCTAATCGCTGTTTGCGGTTCAGCGAGGAAGCGTGCTAGCGTCTTGGGCGTTGGCGGCGCAATCCTCCCTATCACAATGTACCAGGGGGTCATTAAGTGAAAAATATCTTCAAAAAGTTCATCGCCATGCTGCTGATCGTGACAACCAGCCTGCTCGGTCTGCCGGTCGTGAGTCTGGCGGCACCGATCGGCACCGATACGCTGGTACAGCTCGATCAACGGGGCGAGTTGTTGAACCGCATCCAGGGCCAACTGGCGCGTGACGATATTCGTGCGCAGTTTCTGCAGCAGGGTGTTTCACCGGCCGAGGTCGATGCACGTATTGCGGCACTGAGTACCGAAGAATTGCAGATGCTGTCGGCACAGTTGGATGAACTGCCGGCCGGTGGCAGCGTGCTCGCGGTGATCGGCGTGGTCTTTGTCGTGTTGTTGATCCTCGAACTGGTCGGGGTCACCAATATCTTCACCAAAGTCTGAATACGCGTCGCATCAAAAGCAGCCTCCGCTGCTGTGCTGTAGTCGCGTGCCTCGTCACATTGGCGGCCTGCGCAAGCCGGCCGCCAGTGCTCCCTGAATTGGCACCGCCTCTGAGCCAGCCTATCGAGCTCAGTGATACCCCCTTCTATCCACAGCAGGACTACCAATGTGGTCCGGCGGCCCTGGCGACCGTACTCGATGCGAGCGGTGTCGGTGTATCGCCCGATGACCTTGTTGGCCAGGTGTATGTCCCGGCCAAGAAGGGTTCACTGCAAGTCGAGATGCTCGCCGCCACACGTCGCGCCGGCCGCATTCCCTATGTCATCGAACCGTCGCTGTCTGCGCTGCGCGCGGAAATCGACGCCGGGCACCCGGTTCTCGTCATGCAGAATCTGGGACTCGGCTTTTGGCCGGTTTGGCACTATGCGGTAGTCGTCGGACTTAACCCGATCGACGACACTGTTGTGCTGCGCTCCGGGACGCAAAGAAGGGAGCTGATGTCGGCACACAAGTTCTTACGTAGCTGGCGCCTGGCAGAACGATGGGGCGTTGTCGCTTTGCGTCCGGGTAGTTTGCCGGCACAACCAGCGCTGGACCGTATGCTCAGTGCGACCGCCGTCGCAGAGCCGCTGTTGACGCCGCGTGCAAGACAGGCTGCTTATCGGGTGATGCTTGAACGCTGGCCGTCGAACCCAACCGCCAGATTCGGCTATGCACATGCACTCTATGCTTCCGGCGGATTCACCGAGGCAGAACGAGAGTATCGCCTGATCATCGAACAGCAACCGCGGCACGCGGCCGCGCTGAACAACCTGGCTGAGGTACAAGCCGCGCTCGGTTGTCACACACAGGCCATTGCCACCGCGCAACGCGCGCTGGCTATCGCAGAAACCGATCAGCCTGCCCTGCTCGGGCCAATCCAGGCCACGCTCGATGAGTTGCAGGCTAAAAAGCCAGTACGCACCCGCTGCAGATCGTCGGGCACGCGAATCGGAACGCCCTGACATCGACGGGGCTCGGCTTGTTACTATCGGCCGGTGCAACTCGCCGTCATGCCGTCAGCATCACCTTCCGCCAACATTTGCACCGGTTGGCCTCGATCTATGCGCGGCAGCACGAGCAGCTGTAAACGCAGCCCACCCCCTGGAGAGAACCGCGATGTCTACTCTGCAACTCTACGACTTCCCCCGCTCAGGTAATTGCTACAAGGTTCGACTGTTGCTGTCGATGCTGGGCGTCGACTACCAACGCATCGCCGTCGACAGCACCAAGGGCGAAACCCAGACCGATGAGTTCAAACGCCTGAACCCGCGTGGGCAGATCCCGGTGTTGGCCGATGGCGAAATACTGCTGTGGGATTCAATGGCGATTCTTGTCTACTTGGCGCGACGGCATGGCGACGGCCAATGGCTGCCGGCCGACGCGCTCGGCGAAGCGCGGGTGATGCAATGGCTTGCGGTTTCTGAAAACGAACTACAGTACGGACTCGCACGCGCACGCGTCGCCGTTCTGTTCAGCAAGCCTTTCGATGTGGACCAGTGTCACCGCGAGGCCAAGCCCGGATTGGAGGCAATGGAGCACCAGCTCAGTGACGCGCCCTGGCTGGCCACCGATCGCCCCACGATCGCCGACCTCGCCTGCTATCCCTACGTTGCCCTTGCCGGCGACGGCAATTTCTCACTGCAACCCTACCCTGCGGTGCAGGCCTGGCTGACACGCGTCGAAGAGCTGCCGGGGTGGCTGGCACTCACCGATTAAACCGACGACCGCGCCCCACCCATCGATGCGGTGATCACCGCATCACGACCAGGCGCACCGCATCGAGCCGAACCCGAGTCAGGGCGAGGTGGTCGAGCAATGCTTGGTGACGCACCTCCAGACGTTCGATCTCGTCTTCGCGCACATTGGGGTTGACCTTGGCCAAGGCGGTAAGACGCTGACGTTCCGCCGACAGCTCAGCATCGACCTGTGCGACGGCCGCGTTCACCACGTCGCCAACGGTCCCTTCGGCAAGTCCCGTCGCAAACTGCAGCAGCGCCTTCGCCCGCTCTGTCTGCGACGCGATCACCGTCTCTGCCAGTTTGCGATTCTGCGACAGGCACAATCCACTGAGCTGTTCATGCGCCAGTTCGCCGGCACGATCGCGGCCTTGCGCGTCGAGTAGAAAGCGCAGACAAGTGGGCGGCAGATAACGCTGCATCTCCAAACCGGTCGGGGCGAGGCATTCGATCAGGTACAACGCCTCGAGAAACACCGTGCCGGTTTTGAAATCCGGATGGCTGCACACCGTGACCGACGCAGCGCCAAGCTCGCCGCTGGTCAGCATCTCCATACAGCCCTGCACCATCGGGTGTTCCCAGGTGAGAAATTGGCGATCCTCGTGCGCCAGTGCATGGCCGCGGTTAAAAGTGACCGTCGAAGCTTCGTGACTCAATGTCGGAAAGTGATCCGACAACATGTGCGCACCCGGCCGCAAAACCGTCGAGCCACCCGGGCCGGGCTCGTGTTCGATGCCGAAAGCATCCCAATAGGCCGCCATGTAATCCGGCAAGGGAGTAACTTCGCTGCAGTGACGCATCGCCTCTACCAGCGCTTTCGCCTGTTCAGGCTGGTGCGAGTGCAGTTCCAGCAAGCGGTCGCGTCCATTTTCGAGTTCGGCATTGATCTGTTGGGTGAGCGCTGCTGCTTCACGGACCAATGCGCTGCTGTCGCCCGGCTCGGCCAGCGCCGCCTTGAGTGCATCGCCGAGTTGGTCATACACCGCGCTCGCTGCCGGACAGGTCGCTTCGAAACTGGACAGGCCGTTGCGATACCAGCGCAGCAGTACCTCGTTGGCCGTACCCTCGATATAGGGGACATGGATCTCGATGGTCTCACGCTGTCCGATACGATCGAGGCGACCGATACGCTGTTCGAGCAGGTCCGGCTCGAGCGGCAGATCGAACAACACCAGGTGATGGGCAAACTGAAAGTTGCGCCCCTCGCTGCCGATTTCTGAGCAGATCAATACCTGCGAACCTTCATCCATATCGGCGAAGAAGGCAGCGGCGCGATCGCGCGCCACGATCTCCATATGCTCGTGGAACATCGCCGCATGGATCGCACAGCGCTCCAGCAGAAAATCGCGCAACGCCACCACCGATTGCGCCTGCGCGCAGATCACCAGGACCTTTGCCGGCGCCAACTGGGTCAGCAGACCGCGCAGCCAGTTGACGCGCGGATCGATCGCCGTCCAGTCGTCACCGAACAAGGCTTCGGGCTGGATGGCCGAGCTGAGGTCGGTGTAGGCCTCGGGCTGCGGCAAGGCATAGCTGTTCAAATGGCGCGCGGGAAAGCCCTTGATTGCCTGGCGGGTGTTGCGAAACAACACGCGCCCGGTGCCGTGCCGGTCGATCAGACGCTCGATGATCTGTTGGGTCGGCAGGTCCGCCTCGTCACCGAGCAAGCTGTGCAACAGCCGTTGCTGAGCTTGGGTGAGCGGCTTGCCGTCGAGCAGGTTCGCCGCCAGCTCTGCGACCGGCGCGTATGCCTCTTCCTCGGCGACGAAGCTCGGGTAGTCGTGAAAACGCTGTGGATCCAGCAGGCGCAGCCGTCCGAAGTGACCGGCACGACCGAGCTGCTCGGGCGTAGCGGTCAACAGCAACACATCGGGCGTCGTCAGCGCGAGTTCTTCGACCAATTGGTAGGCGAGACTGGTCTCGTGCTCACTCCAAGCGAGGTGATGGGCCTCGTCGACGATCAACATATCCCACTCGCCGGCGAGCGCCGCGCGAGCCACCTCGGGTGACGAGGTGAGAAAAGACAGGCTGCACAATACGCGCTGCTCGCCTTGGAAAGGGTTGGTGTGATCCGACGCTTCGAAACGTTCCTGATCGAACACCGCAAACGTCAGGTTGAATCGGCGCAGCATCTCGATCAGCCACTGGTTGACCAGCGCATCGGGCACGATCACCAATACACGCTGTACGCGCTGAGTAAGCACCAGGCGATGCAGAATCAGGCCGGCTTCGATGGTCTTTCCCAGGCCGACTTCGTCGGCCAACAGCACGCGCGGCGCCGCACGCGAGGCGACTTCCGCCGCAATGAAAAGCTGGTGAGCGATCAGGTCGATACGCGCGCCTTGCAGACCATAAACGGGCGAAGACCACAGCGTGGCTTGCTGTAGCCACGATTGATAACGCAGGGTGAACCAGATGTCCGGATCGATACGCCTGGCCAACAGTTTGTCTTGCGGCCGATTCAGGCGAAGGCGGTCGCTCAGGCCCTGCTCGGGCAGACTGATCTCGTCGCCATCGGGCGTCACGGCATGGTAGACCAAGGTGCCGTCCCGCTCTTCGACGGAAACAACCTGCAACTCCATGCCCGCCTGGTCCTGGATGTGATCGTCCGCGGCAAACCGCACCCGGCTCAACGGTGCGTTGCGTGCCGCGTAGTTGCGGGTCTCACCGCTCGCCGCGAAACGGATCAGCACATGCCGCGCGTCGGCCTCCTCGACGATACCCAGGCCGAGGTCGGGTTCCGCCTCACTGAGCCAGCGTTGTCCGGCCACAAATTCCGTCTGCACGTCGTCGATCCAAATCTGCGAAAGGGTCGGCATTGTAGCGGCTGCGACCGCAACGAAGTAGTCACCATCATCCGCTGCGAGATTGGCAATGTGTGGTGCGCTTCGCCATAATCGCGGCCCTTTGACAGCGGGGTACTTGCCGGCATGTGGTTTCGAAATCTGCAGTTGTATCGATTGAGCGAGCCGTTCGGGCTCGACCCCGAAGCCCTCCACGAGACCCTGCAGCAGCACGCCTTCAAGCCATGCGCCGGCCTTGATACCCATCGTGTGGGTTGGGTGCCGCCGGCCGGTCGCGATGCGACCCAGCTGGTACACGCCACTGCCGGGCGGCTGATGATCTGCCTGCGCCGTGAGGACCGCATCCTGCCGGCGGCGGTGATCCGCGAACACGTCGAAGAGAAGGCCGAAGCAATCGCAGAAGCCGAAGCACGCCCGGTCGGCCGCAAGGAAAAGCAGCGCATCAAGGAAGAGGTCATCGTCGACCTGCTGCCACGCGCTTTCACCCGCTCAAGCCATCTCTACGCCTATATCGACCCCAAGGACGGCTGGATCGTGATCGACAGCGGTACGGCCAAGAAAGCCGAAGAACTGTTGAGCACCCTGCGCGAAACGCTCGGCAGCCTGCGCGCCAAGCCGCTGGCGGTACAACGCTCCCCGGCAAAGACCTTGACCCAATGGCTGGAGAAAAAGCCGGCGCGCGAGTTCGTGCTGGGCGATGAATGCGAACTCAAAGAGCCGGTCGACAACGGCGGGGTCATGCGCGGCAAACGCATCGATGTGGCCAGCGCCGAGGTCAAATCGCATCTCGATACCGGCATGATGGTCGCCAAGCTCGCCGTGGATTGGCAGGAACGGATCAGCTGCCTGCTGTGCGACGACCTGGGCATTCGTCGCCTGCGGTTTCTCGATCTGGTCATGGAGCAGGCCGCAGAGGTCGATGCCGACGACGCCCTCGCCCGCTTCGACGCCGACTTCGCCCTGATGAGCATGGAATTGGCGAACTTTCTCCCTGCGGTGGTCGACGCTTTCGGCGGGCTCGACGAGGACTGACTTACAGCGATTGCTCAGCCTTCGTCTTGTGCGCCGCCTTGCACCAGGCGGTCAACCACCAGGGCGGCCGCTGCCATGCCGAAACTCGCCGTTACCGGCATGCAGGCGCCAAAGCCGGCGCAGTTGAGCGACCCTTCCACCGCTGTCTCGCATGCGCTTTCCGGCGCATGCTGCGGCTCGTCGGACCAGACGCAGGGAATGCCGAAACGCCGCTTGGGATTCGACGGAAAACCATACGCCTGGCGCAGTAGCTTGCGCGTTTTCGCCAACAGTGGATCTTGTTCGGTCTTGCGCAGATCTCCGACACGGATTCGCGTCGGGTCACGCTGACCGCCCGCCCCACCCGTGGTGACAATCGCCTGGCGGCGTCGTTTACAGGCGGCGATCAACGCCGCCTTGACCCGAAAATTGTCGATGCAGTCGATCACCCAATCGTGATCGGCACTGACCACACTGTCGATGTTGTCGGGCGTAACGAAATCCTCGATGCAGGTCACCCGGCAGTCCGGGTTGATCGTACGAATACGTTCGGCGAGCACCGCGACCTTGGCCTTGCCGAAATCCGGTTCGGTCGCCGGTAATTGACGATTGACGTTCGATTCGGCGACATGATCCATGTCGACCAACGTCAATGACCCTACCGCGCTGCGTGCCAGCGCCTCGACCACCCACGAGCCGACACCGCCGACACCGATCACGCAGACACGCGCACCGCTCAGCCTGTCCAGTGCCGCTTGACCGTAGAGCCTGGTGATACCGCCGAACCGTCGCTCGAAATCCAACGCCCATTTCCCCTGCAAAGTGCTTTACACGTTATATTAACGGCCTGACGGTCGTACCGGCGCATTTCTCATCTGGCCCTGGTCATCGCTGATGTCGATCGACCGTGATGCACTTTTTACGGCAGGCTCGACCTGCACCAACCGCTGCCAGCTAGATGCCCGCTAACCTCCAGCAAATCGACGATCTCTACCATCTGTTTCTAAACGACGTGCCACTGCTGGATGTTCGCGCGCCGGTGGAGTTTGCCGAAGGTGCTTTCCCGCTGGCGGTCAATCACCCTTTGATCGACGATGAAGAGCGGCACCGCATCGGCATCGAGTACAAGCACGCCGGCCAGGACAAGGCGATCGAGCTGGGCGAGCAGTTGGTCAGCGGCACGATCAAGCAACAACGCATCGCGCGCTGGAAGGCCTTCCTCGACGCGCATCCAAACGCCGTGCTGTACTGTTTTCGCGGTGGCATGCGGTCGAAGATATCCCAGCACTGGCTGGCCGAAGAGACCGGGATCGAATGCCCGCGCGTGCACGGCGGCTATAAGGCGATGCGGCGCTTTCTGCTGCAGCAAGTCGAAACCGACAGCGCCGAGTGTCGACCGGTGGTGATTGGCGGCAGAACGGGCGTCGGTAAAACGCGTTTGCTGCAGCAATGTGCATTCAATATCGACCTGGAAGGCCTGGCCAACCACCGGGGGTCGGCATTCGGCCACCATGCCCGACCGCAGCCTACACAGATCGACTTTGAAAACGCCGTCGCCATCGCCTTGATGAAGCATGTCGCCGCCGGCAATCGACACTTCGTTGCCGAGGACGAAGGCCGCAACATCGGCAGCCGGCATATACCGCCCTGTTTCTTTGCGCGCCTGCAATCCGCGCCCGTCGTGATCCTCGAGGCCAGCGACGCGCAGCGCGTCGAGATCACCCTGCAGGAGTATGTCCATGATGCCCTGGCCGAATTCAATACCGAGTACGGTGACGCTGAAGGATTCCAGCACTGGGCGGACTATTTGCAGAACAGTCTGGATCGGATCAGCAAGCGCCTCGGCGGAGAACGCCATGCAACCGCCCGCGGGCTGCTTGTCGAGGCCATCGAGAGGCACGCCGCCAGCGGTGACACGGCCGCGCACGCCGCCTGGATCGAGTATCTTCTGAATGAGTACTACGATGGAATGTATGAATATCAGCTCAGCAAAAAGGCCGAGCGCGTCGTTTTTCGCGGCGACAAGACGGCTGTGGCCGAGTTTATTCAGCACGAGTTTGCTATCCGAACCCACCCCTGAAACACCCGCCAACCGCGGCACAAGGGTGCAACACTGTGTGCCGTTGAAAGCGCGTCACAGCGCGAGCCTGACTGCTTGGTTCAAACGGATCGGTACTGCGACGCTATTAATGATCGCCGGCACACCGCTATGTGCGAATGCGTTGAATTCTCAAGCCGTCTTCGAGAACAGCGAAGATGCGGTGTACCAGGTCAGGGTCATCAACAGACAGACCGGTAAGAAGAACACCATCGGCTCCGGCTTCATCTACCAGTACAACAACCGGCTCGCCACCAACTACCACGTCGTCAGCACCTTCATCGACAAGCCCGACGATTTTGAGTTGCGTTACCTGGCGTCGAACGGCAGCGAGGGTGCGCTGCGGCTGGTCGCCGTCGACGCGGTGCACGACCTTGCGCTGGTCGAGGCCGACCATCCACTCGGTACACCCTTCACCGTCGGTGAACCGCCGCCTAAAGGCGCGACGCTGTTCGCCATGGGTAATCCGCTCGATCTCGGCCTGTCGATCGCCGCCGGCACCAACGGCGGCGTGCTCAGCCAGACCGATGAGAGTCGAATCCTGTTTTCCGGCAGCCTGAACCCGGGCATGAGCGGCGGACCAACGTTCGATGAACAGGGCGTGGTCGTCGGTATCAATGTGTCGACTGCAAGCAACGACATCAGTTTCATCGTGCCTGCGCGCTACCTCGAACGCATCCCGGTGATTGATGAGGCGTCGCCGAAGACCTTTCTCAAGGTGATCGGCAATCAAATCCACGACTATCAGGTCGGCTACATCGATCGCATCAACAACGCTGCGTGGCCGCCGACCGACATTCGACATATCCGTGCGCCCGGCTCCGTATCGCCGACGATCCGCTGTTGGGACGGCAGCCCCAAGCAAGATCCGGAAGACCTCTATCGCCGCTACAGCATCCGTTGTCAGAACGAGAATGATATCTACCTGACGGACCGCCTGAACGTAGGCCGCATCATCTACGAGTACCTGTGGCTCGAATCGGATCAGCTTGAACCGATGCGCTTCTATCGGCTGTACAGCTCGCTGAACAACAGCCAGTTCAGTGCGGGCGCGAAGAAAGACGATGTGACACGGTTCCGCTGCACGACCCGCTTTGTCGACGTCAACGGTCACGATTTCAAAACCACAATTTGTAAAAGGGATTATAAAAATTATCCGGGCTTGAGCGATGTGTTATTCACCGCCGCCATGCTCGGCGAAGAGCGCACCGGATTTATATTCAATATTGATTTATCCGGCACCGACTATAACGCGGCGGTTCGCCTGATCGCCCGGTTTCTCAAGGAAATCCGATGGCAGCCCTGATCATCGAAATTCAGAATCGCCACGACCATCGATTTTATAAGGTCACCAAGTCGACCCTACGAGTCGGTCGGGCGCTAGACAACGACATTATCATCGCCGACCCCTCGGTTTCGCCCTATCACTTCAACCTGCAGCAGCGTGAGGATGGCCGCTACGAGTTGCGTTCACTGGCCGACGAAAACGGTATTCGCGTTCGCGGTAAACAGGTCAATGACACGATCAGCCTCGAACGACTGCCATTGAGCTTCGAGGCCGGGCGCACCCGTGTGCGCATTCTTGAACAATCGCACCCGGTCGCACCGACCCGCCTGATCAGCTGTCGTAACGGCAGCGCCTGTATCTTTGGCCATTGGGGATGGGCGGTGCTGTTGTTTGCGGCATTCATGGTAGTCAGCAGCCTCGAAACCTACCTTTCCACGCCTTTCATGCTGACTTGGGAATCTTTCGGCGAGACCTTGCTCACCAATACGGTCGGCGTGATCGTGCTCGCGGCGGGACTGTTCGTGGTCAACAGGCTGGCGTCTCATCATTGGGATTTCCCGGCTTCACTGAGCCTGGTGAGTTTGATCCTTATCGCGAGTATCCTGATTGAAGGTGTAATCCCCTACGTAAATTACATCTTTACAACTGACCTGCCCGGCTACGCAATCACGCTGGCGTGGAGCATCGTGCTCATGCCGTGGATCATTGGATGGTTTCTAATTCGCTTAAATCACGCCAATGTTCTTGCTGGAGCCGTCGTGGTGATCGCCGTATTGGTACCGAACGCGTTTCTCAACATCAAAGCTGTCGCAGATCGCTACAACCTACTCAATGACTTCAGTCCGGCTGCTTTTTATAGCGACGATCTGGTGCCGTGGGATCATCGTTTACAGGACACTATTTCGATCGATGATTTCGCTGAAACGAGTTTGCAGAACCTTAAATCATCGACAAAAAGATAAAACTAATACTGCATAGCCTTACCAATTCACATTTTAAGAACCTTAGAAGTTGCAAGCGCTACTATCGGTCGCTATATTTTGCCGCCGTAGAGTTTTCTACATTTGCCTCTTTTAAGTTTTAAGAGGCTGCTGGCAAACATGAACTGGAGTCCGTGAATGGCGAGAAAAAGTCTTTCAGACCTGAGTGCTGAAGAACTGTACGAAATGGCACGCCTGCGTGAAGAACAAGAGGAAGCAGAAGCAAAGGAAGCTACCCGTGCTCAAATCGATGAACTGAAAGCGAAGCGGCGCGACGTCGTGGCGCGCCAACGCAAAGAGCTGGCCGCTATCGATGCCGAGATCCGTAGCCTGGGTGGCCGTGCACCGCGCCGTAAAAGCCGCAGCAGCGGTGGCAGTGTGACCGATCAGGTGATGGAGATCGTCGGTAAGAGCAAGAAGATCACTACCAAGCAAATCAAAGCCGAACTCGATAAACGTGGCGTTATCGCCAACAACCTTGCTCAAACCCTGGCCTATCTGAAACGTCAGGGAAAAGTCACGTCACCTGCCCGCTCGGTTTACTCCGCAGCGTGAAGCAAGTACGTACTTGAAAAAGAACCGCCCTGAAGGGCGGTTTTTTTTGCGCGCCGCTGGTGCGAACCGGTCATCCACCAGGGTTTATTGCCCTGAACCCAAGGCTGGGTTAGCGTGTCTACCAATCCATCATCGAACTCTTCTTCGATCCGAATCGACCCGCAATGAGCGACAAGCTGCCTCGTAGCATTCGAACCCTGATCGCGCTCGCGGTCCTCGTGCTTTCCCTGCTGGCGTTGTTGCTCGTTCTAACCATCAGCGAGTCGACGCTGACGGTTCAGTCGCACCTGGAAAACAGCTCGCCCTGGCTGCGCTACGGCTGGTGGGGGTTGATGATGCTCGGCGGCCTGTTGAGCGGCTGGCTGGTTTGGCGCGTACTCAATCCACGCAAGCGCACCAAACCGGCAGAGAACAAAGAGCCTGCAGGTCCCAGCGAAGCCGATGTGCATGCCGCGATCGAACAGGCAGAGGCCTTGGGCGCAGATACCAGCGAGATCCGCAACGAACTGGCCGAGCTTCGCCGACGCAAGCAGACCGGCCAGGTACACGTCGCATTGTTCGGCGAGATATCCACGGGCAAATCGTCACTGATCAATGCCTTGCTACCCGACGTCGAAATCGAAAGCGGTGTTCGCGGCGGCACTACCCGCGAACTGACGCAGTATCGGTGGCAAAGCCCCGCCGGCGACCAGTTGCTGATAACCGACATGCCGGGTACCGAAGAGGCGGATGGCACCCTCGACCGCCTCGCAGCCGACGAAGCAAAGCGTGCACATATCGTCATCTATGTGACCGACAGCGACATCAATCGTGCCCAGGATGCAGCGCTACGTGAGTTGATGGCGCTGAACAAACCCCTGGTATTGGTGCTGAACAAGACCGATCGGTACAGCGAAGCCGATGCGCAGGCCTTGTCCGACAAACTGCAACGTGTGATCGCCGGCCATCCGCACGGCCATTTCGTTCGGGTATCGGCGGCCACTCAACGCCAGCTCGTTCGCCTGTTACCGGATGGCGGCGAGCAGATCGAAACGCGCAACATCGCCCCCCAGGTCACACCCTTGGGGCTCACGCTGCAACGCATCCTCGACAGCGACCAACACATCCTCGACGAACTGCGCGACAGCGCCACCTTCGTGCTCGCCTCGCAACAGCTCGACGAGGCGCTCGCGGTCTCGCGCAAAGCCAGGGCAGAAAAGCTTGTCGATCAATATTCCGTCAAAGCCGTGGTCGGCGCATTGGCCGCGCTGACGCCTGGCTCGGATATCCTGATCCAAGGATGGTTGGGAACGCAGATGATCAAGGAGCTCTCTGCGCTCTACGACATCAAGGTTCGCAAGGTGGATACCGATCTGCTGTTGGAGCTGGTGCAAAAGCACGTCGGGCGCGCCCATACGCTGCTGTTGGCGGTCGCCGGTAATGCGCTCAAGGCCTTTCCCGGCGTCGGTACGCTGGCCGGCGGTGCGTTGCATGCGGTGGCCTACGGCATCATCTTTCGAACCCTCGGACGCGCGTTGACCACGACATTGGCGACCCGTGGCGAGCTCCACCCCAGACAGACCGCCCAGTTGTTCAAGGATACGCTCGGTGAAAATATGGAAACGTCTGCGCGTGGCGTGGCCAAGCTGGTTGTCCAGCAAGCCCGCGACGCCCGACAACAACCCTGATACCGCGGGCGACAGCCACCTTGCGCTCGCTCGCGAAAGCCTGCGCGAGCTGTTGGCCGACGAGCGCGTACCCGAAGAGGTACGGTCATCGCTGGCCGACGACTACCGCGAAGTGCAAACGATGCTCGACAAGCTGGAGCACGGCCATATTCACATCGCCGTGTTCGGCCGCGTCAGCGTGGGCAAGTCCGCATTGGTCAATGCCCTGCTCGGCCAGGCCGTTTTTTCCACCAGCCCCTTGCATGGCGAAACCCGTACCGTGCAACAGGGACAATGGCACGAGTTTCAGGACGGCAACGTCTTTCTGATCGATACTCCCGGCATCAACGAGGTAGATGGCGAAGGCCGCGAACAACTCGCCAAGGACGTCGCCAACCGTTCGGACCTGGTGTTATTCGTGGTCGACGGCGACCTGACCCACATCGAGCTGCAGGCACTGCGCGCGCTGGCCAAGCAGGAACGCCCGCTGATCCTGGTGCTCAACAAGATCGACCGCTACAACCAACATGAACGCGAGGTACTGGGCAACGTCTTGCTGGAACGCACCCGCGGCCTGATCAATCCGGCCAACCTGGTGTTCGCCGCGGCACAACCGGTACCGCAGTGGGTAATCAGGGTCGACGAGGCGGGCAACGAGGTGGAGCAACAACGCCAGTCGCCGCCGGATATCGCCGAACTCAAGGCGCGTCTATGGAAGGTTATCGAGGCGGAGGGCAAGACGCTGGCGGCACTCAATGCCTCACTGTTCGCCGGCGAACTCAGCGACCAGGTTGCCGATCGCGTACTCGACGCACGACGCACGCTGGGGGATCGCGTGATTCGCACTTGGTGTATCGCCAAGGGTGTGGCGGTTGCAATCAACCCGGTGCCGGTCGCCGACCTGGTTGCGGCCGCGGTGGTCGACGTCACGATGGTGGTCCATCTCTCGAAGGCCTACGGGCTGCCGCTGAGTCGCAACGAGGCCGGCAGCCTGGTGAAGACGATCGGCGCGCAGATGCTGCTGCTGATGGGCACGGTGTGGGCGGTGCATCTGGTTTCCACGGCGTTGAAGCTGGGCACCGGCGGCCTGTCTGCCGCAGTCACCGGCGCTGCGCAGGGCGCAGTTGCGTACTACAGCACCTACGTGGTCGGACGTGCCGCCGAGCGTTACCTCGCCAACGGCAAATCGTGGGGCGATGCAGGCCCCAAACTCGCAGTGCGCGAGATACTCGACAGCCTGGATCGCGACTCGATCATCGACCAGGCCAAGAAAGACATCCGCCAGCGCTTGCGCCCCGGCGAACAGGCAGGTTGAGCCGGTATCGACGACGCTGGCCGTCGACACCGGTCTAGTCAAGAAGGATCAACGCAGAAACTTGCTCGCCATACCGAGTACATCGTCGATGACCGATCCGTCCTTATCGGCATCGAGAAAGCTCGCCAACATGCCGCCGATCCCGCTGTCCTGACCGCCCGCGAGTTGGTTGACCGATCCCGCACCGACCGCCGAACCGAATCCGTTCTTCGACATCGCCCCCATGGCCACGCTGGCCAGCACCGGCAACATCTGCTTCAGGATGCCACTGTCGATACCGGTGCTCTCTGAGGCCTTGGCCGCGACTTGACGGCTGACGTCCTTGCTACCGAACACGTGGCCGAGAATGCCGTTACCTTCGTCAACCGTCGACGGATCACCGAGTTTCTGTGGCTGCTCCAGATACTGACTGTGATTGCCGTTGGCCAGCGCACCGATCAGGTCGTCTAAGCCCTGCGGTTCGCTGGCGTTGCGACTTATCCCGCGCGACAAGGCCGGGATCAATGCCCCCATGGCCGACCTGGCCTGCCCCTCGTCAAGCTGAAAGCGATTTGCCACCTGGCTGACGACATCGCCGCCCTGCGCACCCATCACCATTTCCAACAGATTCATGGCTCGTCCTCCCCTCGGATCAACCCGAAAACGATACGGGGCAGCCACCTCGGCACAGCCCCATGCTCTACCAATCCCGCCGCCACGGCAGACAGCGGGGCTCACGTCGGAGCGGCAACCTTCATCACCAACTGGACAACGCCCCAAACCACAAGAATGAATGCGACAGTAAGAAAAATGCCGACGAAGATGAAGTCACGCGCCCGCCCGTGTTTGAAGTCGCGTTCGCGGGTGGCGTTCTTCTGCACCCCGAAGAATGATGAGGCCACGCTGGCAAGCACCTGAAAAAACGACAGTTTATCTTTCTGCTCGGCCACGTCGCTGACACCTCGACCAAATTCAGTTCGTTATAGCTGCGCAGTTTGCCAGAATTTCCCTGTACCGTCTGAGGTTTCCCAGCGTTTTTAAAGACATAGGTCAAGCCGCCGATAAAGTTTCAGCGCAACACTGCACCGAGGAAAGGGATGGCGGAAATCAGTCTGACGGAATTGGCTGTTCTCGTGGTGGAACCGTCATCCACCCAACGTCGAATCATCAACCGGGCACTGGAAAACAACGGCATCTGTTCGATCATCGAAGCCGATTCCGGGGAACAGGCACTGACCCTGTTGGACCAGGAAGAACCCGACCTGGTGATCAGCTCCTTATATCTGCCTGATATGACCGGTACCGACCTGGTCCACAGGATTCGTGAATCAAAGTCGCACCCGGACACACCGTTCATGCTGATCTCCAGCGAGACGCGTTTTCGCTATCTCGACCCGATCCGCCAGGCCGGCGTTGTGGGCATTCTGCCTAAACCCTTTACCGACGCCGAGCTCAACACCGCGTTGAGCACCACGTTGGACCTGTTGGACGAAAACCCGATGGAGATGGGCGAACTGGACGCCGATGCCCTGCAGGTGCTGGTGGTTGACGATAGCCCGTTCGCGCGCAAACACATCGCGCGCATTCTTGGTTCCTTGGGTATCCAGCGCATCGATCAGGCCGAGAACGGTCTGCATGCTTTGGAGATGCTCAACCAGAACTTCTATGACTTCGTCGTTACCGACTACAACATGCCGCACATGGATGGCAAAGAACTGGTGGACCACATCCGCCAACAGTCGACCCAGTCTTCGCTACCCGTACTGATGGTAACCAGCGAAGAAAACGAAAACCGCCTCGCCGCGGTGCACGAGAGCGGTGTTTCGGCGATCTGTGACAAACCGTTTGAACCGTCGACGGTGCGCCAGCTGATCCGACAGATGGTGGCAACGACCGACTGAGCCGGCTTCAGCCGTCGCGCATCCGACGCTTGGTAAACCGCGTGGCCTGCGCGTCGGCAGGATTATCGGGCCAGTAGTGCTTGGGGTAACGACCCCGCATCTCCTTTTTGACCTCGTTGTAGGCGCCCGCCCAAAAGGCGGATAGATCCGACGTGACCTGCAGCGGCCGTCCCGCCGGCGATAGCAAATGCAATACGAGCGGTACCTTGCCATGAGCCAACTGCGGGCTTTCGTGCATCCCCAACACCTCCTGCAGCGGGACAGCCAGCACTGCACCATCGTCCACCGCATAGTCGATGCTGCGCCGGGTACCGGCCGGGGTGTCGAGATGCGTCGGCAACAGCGCATCCAGTTGTTGCATGCGCTCCCAGCCCAGAAAGGCGGTCAGCATGTCGGCTAGTGACAGCTTGCGCAGTTGAGCTACCCCCACGCCCGACTTCAACCAGGGCGCCAGCCATTCGTCGAGATTGTCCAGCAAGGCTTTTTCCGAGACGTCGGGCCAGTCCTTGTCGGGATCGACGCTGCGCATCCACATCATTCGCGCACGCAGTTGCGCCGGATCCTTGAACACACTGAACAGACCCTGCCTGCGCAACTGCTCGAACAGTACCTGATCGACCGGATCATCAGGTCCAAGCGCATCGGCTTTTTCGCTGAGCGTGATTGCATCGAGCCGGCGCACGCGCCGTGCGATCACGTCCTGTTGTTTTGCATCCCAGCGCACCTCTCTACGCGACACGATCGCATCGGCGAACAGCTCATCGAACTCAAGCTCCGACAATGGCGCTGCGAGCCGAATCACGCCATCTCGCCGACCGGCGTCGACCTCGCCGACCGCCAGGTAGCGTGCCCCCGCCAGGGCATCGGATTCGCGCAACAGCGCGGCACGACCGTTGCGCATCAGGTAGCGTCGACCGTCTGCCGACGTGCACATCGCGACGCGATCCGGATACGCCAGCGCAAGCGCCCTGCCCGGCGACATCACGGTCGCACCGTCGTCGCCTCGGTCGCCCAGCAGGCGCATCAATTGCTGCGCCGTCTGGTCGATCCGACGCAGACCGATGGCGTTGCGCACCCCCGCCTTGTCGGAGCGCCAATTGGCGAGTGCATCCAGTCGCGAGCTAATGTCGGCACCGCCGTCGATACGCCGGTCGGCGCGTAGCGGATCGCGTTCCGACAACAGGGCGGCGATATCCGCCGCCAGCCGGCGCGCCTTGTGAGCACCCGCACCGGCCAGAAGGTGCGCCAGGCGCGGGTGCACCGGCAGCCGGGCCATGTCGCGACCCACGGCGTTGATCCGCCCTTCTGCATCTACCGCACCGAGCTGATGCAACAGGTCGGCCGCCTGCGTCCAATGCGCTTTGCTGGGTGGATCGAGCCAGCGCAGCTGATCGGCCGAATCGACGCCCCAGTTCGCAAGTTCCAAGACGAGAGGCGCCAGATCCGCCTCACTGATCTCGGCGGGTGTCCAATCGGTCAAGCGTTGCTGGCGGGCGGTCGACCATGCCCTGAAACAGCTTCCAGGCCCCAAGCGCCCGGCACGCCCGCTGCGCTGCAACGCCGAGGCCTTGCTGATCCAGCGAGTTTCCAATCGGGTCAGGCCGGTATTTGGATCGAACAGCGGCTTGCGCGCCAGGCCGCTGTCGACGACCGCACCGATGCCTTCGATCGTCAGGCTGGTTTCGGCGATGTCGGTCGACAAGATGACGCGACGCTGTTGGCCGTGACCGTACAGCACCCTGTCCTGCTCTTCGGCGCTCATGTCGCCGTATAACGACTCAACGCGCAGTGTCTGGCCCCAGCGTTCGATTGCTTGTTCGCGCAGCAAATCGATCTCACGCCGGCCAGGCAGGAAGACCAGCACATCGCCGCTCGTTTCGTCGATTGCCTGAGCCAAGGCGCGCAGACAGGCAGGCACGGGGTCGCGGAGTTCGGCATCCTGGTCGGCATGCCGGATCGACACCGGAAAGGTACGGCCTTCGACGGACAACACCGCCGCCGGCAGCAGTCTGGCCAGCGGCGCGGCATCGATCGATGCCGACATCACGAGCAATCGCAGGTCTTGCCGCAGGCTGTCGACAACATCGAGCGCCAAGGCCAGCGACAGGTCGGTCTGCAGGTTGCGTTCGTGAAACTCATCGAAGATCAGCAGACCGACATCGCTGAGCTCGGGATCGGCCTGCAGGCGACGCAGCAGGAGCCCCTCGGTCAACACCTCGATCCGGGTGTCGGCCGATACCTTACGGTCGAAGCGCACCTGGTAGCCGACGGTTCCACCGACGGGTTCGTTCAGCAATGCCGCCATGCGTCGTGCCGCCATCCGCGCCGCCGGTCGTCGCGGCTCGAGCATCACGATCTTGCGCCCGGCAAGCCAGGTCTCGTCCAGCAGCAGCAACGGCGCCAAGGTCGTCTTTCCGGAGCCCGGCTCCGCACTGAGTATCAGGTGGCCATCACGCAAAGCCGCGCACAATTCGGCCGCCCTAGCCTTGACTGGCAGATCCGGCAGCTCGTCGATGGTGGCTTTTTGTCGTTTCACTGGCTATCTTCCGAAAACGGTGACGTCTGCCTCGATCTGCGTGACACGTCTGCCGAGGTGGGAACCTTTCGCCAGCCCCCGCGGACGAAGTGACGTGCCGGGCGCCGGAATGGCGATCCGCAAAGGCCAAGACTTGCGCCGCGAAACACGGCAGATGCGGGTTCAGTTTCTCCCGGATCGATCGAAAAACTAACCAGTGCCGACAGCGATATGGAACTTTTCACTGTGCCGATTCTACCTGTAGCCGCCGCGCGCGGATAACACCCCACCCAGCCATGCAACGCACCGCACGCGAAGCCCGGTTTGCCGCCATCGTCATGGCCGCCACGCTGTTGTTCTGTGGCGTGGCCGCGCTGTTCCTGATGTATCGGCACGGCAGCAGCACCGAGCTCGAACGCGTGCAACAGCGCGGCGAACTGGTCGTGGCTACCCGCCACGCGCCCACCGTGTACCACCAGGGGGCCGAAGGCCCGGATGGCTTCGAAGTAGCCTTGATCCGCGCATTCGCCAAGCACCTCGGGGTCAAACCCAAGTTCGTGTTTCCCGAAACCCTGGATGACCTGTTGGGGGCGACCTCGAGCGGCAAGGTCAACATGGCCGCCGCCGGCCTGACCGCGACGGCACAACGAAGAGAACGTGTGAGCTTTTCGTTTCCCTACGAATATGTCACCGAGCAGGTGGTTTACCGGCGCGGTACTAAGCGGCCGAAAAGCCTGGATGAGATTGCTGAAGGCGAGCTGCATGTCGTTGCCGACTCAAGTCACGAGGAAACGCTCAACCGGCTGAAGTCCAATGACCGTCCCAACCTGACGTGGCAAAGGTACGTCGGTATCGGCACCGAGACGCTGCTGTCACAACTCGACGAAGGTAAACTACGCCTGACCGTGGTCGACTCCAACGAAGTCGAGCTGAGCCGGCGGGTGTACAAGCATGCAGCCACTGCATTCGAGCTTGGCGACCCGCAACCCATCGCCTGGGCCTTTCCGCGACGCGGAGACGGCACGCTGCTCAGCGCAGCCAATGATTTCTTGCGCCAAGCGCAGAAGACCGGTCATCTGCAGCGTCTGCAGGCACGCTATTTCGGCCACTCGGGCCGCATGAACTTCGTCGACACGCGCGATTTCTGGCGCCACGTGCGCGATCGCCTGCCCGACTATCAACACCTTTTTGAAGAAGCCGCCGACATCACCGGGATCGACTGGCGCCTGCTGGCGGCCATCGGTTATCAGGAGTCACATTGGCAAGCAGATGCTGTCTCGCCCACCGGTGTACGCGGCATCATGATGCTGACCCAGGGTACCGCCCGCCAGGTCGGCGTGACCGATCGTAACGATCCGCAGCAGAGCATTATCGGTGGCGCCAAATATCTCAAGGTCGTCGGCCGCAAGATTCCGACCAGGATCAAGGAACCGCATCACCTGTGGTTGACCCTTGCCGGCTATAACGTGGGTTTCGGTCACCTCGAAGATGCCCGCATCCTGACCGAGCGCGACGGCGGCAATCCGGACCTGTGGTTGGAAGTGAAACAGCGTCTGCCGTTGCTGACGAAAAAGGAATACTACTCGACTGTTAAGAACGGCTTCGCACGCGGTAATGAGCCGGTTAACTATGTCGACAACATCCGTAACTACTACGACCTGCTCGTGTGGTACACCACGACCACCGATGTCGCGACGCGCGACCGCCTGTTGGCCGCCGAAGAAGAGCAGAAGCCGGATCTGTAGACGCCACCAGGCGTTGCAGCCGGAAGCCATACCGACTGCAACGCAAAGGGACTACTTCAAGATAGGACGAGCGTTGGCGTGTTGCGCCGGACGATTGTTCGGATGGCATACGGCTTCGACGAAACGCTCGATCTGTTCAAGCGATGGCGTAACCGGGTTCTTCATCCTGCACCAAGGCAGGCGCATCGAAGGGGTATGGCACCTACATTTCGTCGCTCGTGCGACCGGCCGGGCGACACTGCATTCGTCAGAGGTCGTACCAGGGAACATCCAGCAACGCACGGGCTACCCCGACCACCGCACACACGAGACCGCAGGCAATCACGGTCACGCCCCACGCGTGCTCTACGCGCGTTGCAAAGGCACGCATGGTGTCGCTGTCGAGCAGCGATGGGTCGAGCGAACCGGCCATGATCATGAACAGCAGCCCGGTCATCGCACCGACACCGACGCCCACCAATGCGCCGTCGCCGGTGGGCGGTAAGACACCCCGGCATCGCCTGACAAACCAATGCGCAGCGGTCACGTAGACCAGGGCGGACGTCGGGGCAATGACCCAAGCCGCTCTCGACGCCGCCCAATCGGGCGATACCAGCCCGATCACGAACACCAGCAAACCGCCAACGGCGCCGGCAAAGGCGCCGGCGATGATCTTGGCGTCGGCACAGAACACGCGCGAAAGCTTGTCGGTGCGACCATATAGCGCGCCGACCGGCAATCCGACGAGGGCACCGGCCAGCACCAGCATATTGAGGCTGACCTGTCCGCCGCTCTGCCAGGTCACCAGCAGCATCGCGACGAACGTGAGATTGGCGACCATCACGGTCAGGCGCATGCTGCCGTAGAACAGCGCAGTCAGCGCCGATGCCCCCACGGCACCCACCAGGATGGCGGCCATGAACGGTAGATGATCTCGCAGGAACTCAACCAGAACGACAAAGATAAAGCCGAAGATGACACCCACGAGCGCCCAGATCGCCGCCCGCAGTAAGGTCGATTCAAGCCGCTGAGGCCACGGCGTCGACTGCATTGCACTGCCCTCCCCGATACAACTGAATGGGGCAGTTTCAATAAGAGCACATGCGTGCCTTAAATGCGAACCACCGGGCCGGGCACGTCATCGGATTCGTCAATAGCCTGTATTTCGCTGACGGGATAGACGGGCACGCGGCCCTGTGCGAAGACGCTCAGGATGTTCGGATAGGCGCTTCGCACCGACGATCGATCGGCATATTTCGGCGGGCAGTCAGAGCCCGAGCGACTCGGCTTCCATCGACAAGAACACCTGATAGGCGTTGCGCCGGTTGGCCTCATCGAACGCCGGCATATCTTCGAAGCGGCTCCAGTCGGCGCCTTCGTACGCGCTGGCAAAATCCTGGAAGTCTTCGACCGCTGCGCCCATGATCTCGCGCAGATAGGCCAGGTAGTCGCGCGTGCTGGCGACCGCCTTCACAGGATCGGTCGCGGCCGGCCCATGCCCGGGCACCAATGCAACCAGCTCGTTGGTTTCGAGCATCTGCAGCGTCTCAAGCCAGTGCTTGGTGTCGGCATCGCCGACGAATGGAACTCGCCCTTCGAAGATGATGTCGCCCGAGAACAGCACCCTGTCCTGCTTGACGTACAGAGTCAGGTCGCCGTCGGAATGGGCGCTGCCAAGATAGTTGAGCTGAAAATCGATGCCACCGAGTGAAAACGCGTACGCGCCTTCGATTAACTGGTCCGGCCTGACGAGCCGCGTCTCCTCATTTACCCAAGGGTAGAGTGACACGCGGCGTTCATCCAGGCGCTGCGTCGCTGTCGGCGCATCGAGGTATTCGTAGGCACCACGCGGCGCCAGTATCTCCGCGCCTTCGTCTTTGAACACCTGCAGCCCATAGATGTGGTCGGCGTGATAGTGGCTGAGCACCACCTTGACCACGGGTTTGTCCGTCAGTTCGCGAATACGCTGACGTAACGTCCAGGCCAACGACGGTGAGCCCAAGGCATCGAACACAACGACGCCTTCGTCAGTCACGACAAAGCCCGCGTTCGAAATAAACCCTTCGTTGTCGGTCGCCGCACCCGCCGCCCCTTCGGCGTAATAGGCATGCTCGGAGACCTGATGGATCGGCACATCCACCGTGACCGGCGGATATTCAATCGCGAACACAGACGACGACCACGCCATCGCCAGCCAGATCAACAAACGCATCGCGTCACCCAGATGTTTGGTTGCAAGTCAGCGCCGCGCGCGGAAGAAATCTCGCAACAGCATGGCGCTCTGTTCCGCCAACACGCCACCTTCACACTGCGTGTAGTGGTTAAACCGTTGATCGGAGGGTAACAGATCAAACATGCTGCCTGCCGCGCCTGAACGCGGATCGGTGGTCGCGAAAACCACGCGATCGACGCGGGCATGCACGATAGCGCCGGCGCACATCGGGCAAGGCTCGAGGGTGACGTACAAGGTGGTACCGGGCAAACGGTAGTTCTGCAGCGTCTGCGCAGCGGCGCGCAGTGCGACGATCTCCGCATGCGCCGTCGGATCGTGCCGCCCTATGGGTTGATTCCAACCCTCCCCGATGATTCGCCCCTCGGCCACCACGACGGCACCCACCGGCACCTCGCCATGGTCTGCAGCACGCTCGGCCAATGCCAATGCATGCTGCATGAAGCCCTCATCGTTAGACGGACTCACGCGTGGCTTATTCCCACTCGATCGTCGCCGGCGGTTTGCTCGAGATATCGAAGGCCACACGCGATACGCCGTTCACCTCGTTGATGATCCGGCTCGAAACGCATTCGAGGAACTCGTATGGCAGGTGCGCAAAGCTCGCCGTCATGAAATCGATGGTCTTTACCGCACGCAGCGTTATGACGTATTCGTAGCGGCGTGCGTCACCGACCACGCCGACCGACTTGACCGGCAGGAACACCGCAAATGCCTGGCTGACCTCGTCATACAGATCGGCCTTGCGCATTTCGTCGATATAGATCGCATCGGCGCGGCGCAGGATATCGGCGTATTCTTTCTTCACCTCACCGAGAATACGTACGCCCAGCCCCGGCCCCGGGAACGGATGACGATAGATCATCTCGGAAGGCAGTCCGAGTTCGACACCGACGCGGCGCACTTCATCCTTGAACAACTCGCGCAGCGGCTCGATCAGCTGCAGCTTCATGTAGTCCGGCAGGCCACCGACATTGTGGTGCGACTTGATCACATGCGCCTTGCCCGAGGCCGCGCCGGCCGACTCGATGACGTCGGGATAGATAGTTCCCTGAGCAAGGAACGAGACGTCTTCGAGCTTGGCCGCCTCTTCCTCGAAGATGTCGATGAACAGGTTGCCGATGATCTTGCGTTTCTGTTCCGGGTCGGAGACGCCCTTGAGACCCTTGAGGAACCGTTCCTCGGCATCCACGCGGATGACGTTGACGCCCATGTGCTCGGCGAAGGTCGCCATGACCTGATCACCCTCGTCGAGGCGCAACAAACCGTTGTCGACGAAGATACACACCAGGCGATCACCGATCGCACGATGCAACATGGCCGCGACGACGGACGAATCGACACCGCCCGACAGGCCGAGCACAACGCGACCATCGCCGACCTGTTCACGCATGCTGTGAATGCCGTCTTCGATGATGCTGTTCGGATTCCACAAGGCCTCGCACTCGCAGATCTCGAACAGGAATCGTTCGAGAATGCGGCCGCCCTGACGGGTATGGGTAACCTCAGGGTGAAACTGCAGGCCGTAGAAGTTGCGTGTCTCGTCGCACATGCCGGCCAATGGGGCGTTGTCGGTCGAACAGATGACCTTGAACGCCGGCGGCAACTCTTCAACGCGATCGCCGTGACTCATCCACACATCGAGCAGGCCCCAGCCTTCCGCACTGGTGTGGTCTTCGATGTTGGTCAGCAGGCGTGAATGTCCACGCGCCCTGACCTGCGCATAGCCGTACTCATGCTTGTCGGATGAGGCGACGCGACCGCCCAGTTGCGCGGCCATGGTCTGCATGCCGTAGCAGATACCGAGAACCGGCACGCCCATCTCGAACACCATCTGCGGCGCACGTGGCGTGTCTTCACCGGTGACCGTCTCCGGGCCGCCGGACAGGATGACGCCGCGCGGCTTCTGCGTCGCGAGCGCCTCTTCGCAATTGTCATACGGCCAGATTTCGCAATACACGCCGGCTTCACGCACACGGCGCGCGATCAGTTGGGTGTACTGTGAGCCGAAATCGACGATCAGAATTCGGTGAGCATGGATATCAGTGGTCATACGCTCGTTCCATCAACAACTTCTGGTTAGACGAACTTCAATGAATCGACGTTCGTGCACGCTGCCTGGCAACGCCGTCACATCCGGCCGGATTCACCGCCTGAAAATAAACGAAGCGAGAAACACCGTTCCTCGCTTTTCTTAAATACATTGTCGCCGTCGCGTGTCGCTACCGATGCCTGCGAGCCGTGCGGCGAAACGCAAGAGGCGCAAGGAACGCGGGCAGCTATAGCCTGCCCTGAACGCTCATTGCGCCCCTGTTGCTACCGCCGTGACTCAGTCGCGTCGGTAATTCGGTGCTTCTTTGGTGATCTGCACATCATGCACGTGCGATTCACGCATGCCGGCATTGGTCACGCGGACGAACTCCGGCTTGGTACGCATCTCGTCGAGCGTGGCACAACCGGTATAGCCCATGCTCGATCGGATGCCGCCGATCAACTGGGTGATCACATTGACCAACGGGCCCTTGTAGGGCACACGGCCCTCGATACCTTCGGGCACCAGCTTGTCTTTGCGGGTGTCTTCCTGGAAGTAGCGATCACTCGAACCCTGCGAGCCGCCCATGGCGCCCAGCGAGCCCATGCCGCGATAAGACTTGTACGAGCGTCCCTGGTAGATCTCGACCTCGCCCGGGGATTCGTCGGTGCCGGCGAACAGGCCGCCGATCATGACCGAATGCGCACCGGCGACGATGACCTTGGCGATGTCACCCGAATAACGCAGACCGCCGTCGGCAATCACCGGAACGCCGCTGCCTTCGAGTGCGGTGACGACATTGTCGACCGCCGTCACCTGCGGCACCCCGACCCCGGCAACGATGCGGGTGGTGCAGATCGAGCCTGGGCCGATACCGACTTTGACCGCGTCCGCACCCGCCTCGACCAGCGCCTTGGCCGCCGCGCCAGTGGCGATGTTGCCGCCGATCACCTGCACCTGCGGGAAGTGCTTTTTGATCCAGGCGACGCGGTTGAGCACACCGATCGAATGACCGTGAGCAGTGTCGACCGTGATGACGTCGACGCCGGCGTCCACCAACAGCTCGACACGCTCTTCAGTGCCTTCGCCGGTACCGACGGCAGCACCAACGCGCAGACGCTCCTGCGAATCGCGGCAGGCATCCGGAAAATCGGTGGCTTTTTGAATGTCCTTTACCGTAATCAGGCCGCGCAGCTCGAAGTTGTCGTTGACCACCAAGACCTTTTCGATCCGGTGCTGGTGCAACTTGGCGACCACCTCTTCGCGGCTGGCGCCCTCCGGCACCGTCACCAGGCGATCTTTGGGGGTCATGATCGAACTGACTTTCTCGTCCAGGCGCGTCTCGAAGCGCAGATCGCGACCGGTTACGATGCCGACCAGTTCGCTGCCGTCCACCACCGGCACGCCGGAGATATGGTTGGAACGGGTCAGTTCGAGGACCTCGCCGATACTGGTGTTGGGTGATACGGTGATCGGATCGTGGATCACGCCGCTTTCATAGCGTTTCACCGTCCGCACCTGGGCCGCCTGCTCGGTCGCCGTCATGTTCTTGTGCACCATGCCGATGCCGCCGGCAAGCGCCATCGCAATCGCCAGACGGGCCTCGGTTACGGTGTCCATCGCCGCCGAAACCAGCGGGATGTTCAGTGCGATCTCGCGCGTCAAACGGGTCGCCAGATTGACATCCTTGGGCATCACCTCCGAGCGCGCCGGTACCAGTAGCACATCATCGAATGTCAGGGCTTCTTGGTCTTGGGCGAGGCGCATGCGTGTTTCCAACCTGGGGACTGAAGATAAGCTGAGCATTATAGGATTTGACGCATACTCGGTAAACTGGGTAGTCTCGAAAATGAGCCGCGGACCAGAGGTCCCAACTAGTCGCTTGGTGCCCTCACGCACCCGGTACGGAAACTGCGCGGCCAAAAGTCCGCAAAGGCACATGCCACGGTGTCTCACCGTAGGCGATTCGAACATAACAACAGCGTATTCAGGAGATGGAGTCACATGAAAAAAGTATTACTGGCGGCGGTTGTCGTCACCGTCGCGCTGGGTTTCGCCGGCTGTAAGAAACAAGAAACAAAATCTGCCAGCGGCGACAAAGGAACCTACGAAGCCGCATTGGCATCGGCCAAAGAAGAACAGAAGAAAGCGGCCGCTGCCGGTGGCGAATGGCGCGATACCGGTAAGATCATCCAGTCGGCCGAGAAAGCGGCAGCCGACGGCGACTACGGCAAAGCGACTTCGCTGGCCAGCAAGGCGGCAGATCAGGGCCGCTTGGGTCAGGAGCAGGCCGCCAGCCAGGTCAACTCGGGCAACCCGTCGTATCTTTACTGATCGGCTGCCGGAGCGCGTACACCAAGCCGGGCATTGCCCGGCTTTTTTGTGCATGATTGACGGCCATGAGCGCCGCCGATCCAACGCAACGCGATATCTTCACCATCAGCCGCCTCAACAGCGAGGTGCGCGCCGTCCTCGAAGGCAGCTTCCCGCTGCTATGGGTCGAAGGCGAGATATCCAACCTCGCCACGCCACGATCCGGCCACCTCTACTTCAGTCTCAAGGACGCACACGCGCAGGTGCGCTGCGCACTGTTCAAAGGCAAACGCCAGTTGTTGCGCTTCGAACCGGGCAACGGCGAGCAGGTACTGGCCCGAGCGCGCATCAGCTTCTATGAACCGCGCGGCGATTTTCAGCTGATCATCGAACACCTCGAACCCGCCGGTGCCGGTACGGCGCAACGCGAGTTCGAGGCACTGAAGGCAAAGTTGCAGGCCGAAGGCCTGTTCGACAGCGCACGTAAACGCGAGCTGCCCCTGTTTCCCCGGCGGGTCGGCATTGTCACCTCGCCCTCGGGCGCGGCCATCCGCGATGTGCTGAACGTATTCCGGCGGCGCGCACCGCACCTTCAGATCACCATCTATCCCGCCCAGGTGCAGGGCCAGAGTGCACCCGGCGAGCTGCACGATGCATTGCAACTCGCGCTGAGCCGCGCCGAATGCGATGTGCTGCTCCTCACCCGAGGCGGCGGCTCGATCGAAGACCTGGCCGCCTTCAATGACGAGCGGCTGGCACGCGCGATCGCCGCCGCGCATATTCCGGTCGTCAGTGCTGTCGGACACGAAATCGATTTCACCATCAGCGATTTCGTCGCCGATCGCCGGGCGCCCACACCTTCGGCAGCAGCCGAACTGATCAGCCCCGACACCGATGCGCTGCTGCGGTCGATCGACAAGCAACGCCAACGGATCATCGGGGCATTGCGGCGTTCACTGCAGGCCGAACGCCGGCAATTGGGCACGCTGGTGGGCCGTCTGCAGCGCGCCGCCCCAGCCAGCCGCCTGCGCCAGCAACAACAACGACTCGACAGCCTGGACCTGCGCCTGGCTCGCGGCATGCGTGCGGCACTGGCGCGCAAGCACAAGGACATCGACATGCTGTCGCAGCGCTTGCTCAGCCACTCCCCTGCGCGCCGCCTGCTGCTGCTCCAACAACGCTTCACGCCGTTGGCCGACCGCTTGAACCAGGCATGGCGAAGGGCTCACGAGAGACGCCATGCGCGGCTTTCCGCCAACGCCCGCCAGCTCAATGCGGTGAGCCCGTTGGCCACCATGCAGCGCGGCTTCGCCGTGCTACGGCGCGCCGACAAGAGCGTGGTGACGCACACCAGTCAGGTGGATGTAGGAGAATCCGTCGAAGCTCTGCTGGCCGATGGCCGGCTCGATCTGGAAGTCACACGGGTCAGCGAGCAATCGATTTTCAAGCCATTGGACGATGTGCAGGAGCAGGACTGACCCGCACGGCGAGCGGTATCACTTTTTGCGGCGCACGAACTTCATCATGCGCCCACGTTTCTTCTGTTGCCGATCGGTCAACTTGTTCTTGCGCCCGGCATAGGGGTTGTCGCCGGATTTGAACTCGATACGCAGCGGCGTGCCACGCAGCTTGAACACCGAGCGAAACCGGTTCATCAGGTAACGCTGGTAGGTCGCCGGCACCTCGGCGGTCTGGTTGCCGTGAATCACCACGATCGGCGGGTTCTTGCCGCCCTGGTGCGCATAGCGCAACTTGATACGGCGCCCGTGCACCAACGGCGGCTGGTGTTCGCTGACCGCATCTTCGAGGATGCGGGTCAGCTCCGGTGTCTTCAGATCACAGGTCGCCGCGGCATAGGCGGCGTCGACAGCCTCCAGCAGGTGGCCTACGCCGCTGCCGTGCAGCGCCGAGATGAATCGCCACTCGGCGAAATCCAGGAACGGCAGGCGGCGCTGCATCTCGCTTTTGATTCGCTCACGCTCATCGCCGCTCAGGCCATCCCATTTGTTGATGACGACGACCAGGGCACGGCCGCTGTCGACGATGTGCCCGGCGAGACCGGCGTCCTGGTCGGCGATACCCTGCTGCGCATCCAACACGAACAGTACGACGTTGGCCTGCTCCATCGACTGCAGCGTTTTGATGACGCTGAATTTTTCGATCGTTTCGCTGATGCGCGCGCGGCGCCTGACGCCAGCCGTGTCGATCAGCGTGTAGTGCCGACCGTTGGCTTCGAACGGAATGTGGATGCTGTCGCGCGTCGTGCCGGGCTGATCAAACGCCACCACCCGCTCTTCACCGAGCAGGCGGTTTACCAGGGTAGATTTGCCCACGTTGGGCCGACCCACCACCGCGATCTGGACGCCGGCGTCATGTGGTGCGTCGCCATCATCGCCGGGTTCGGGGAATGTTTCGAGGGCATCATCGATCAGCGAGCGCACGCCACGCCCATGGGCAGCAGCGATCGGCACCGGATCACCCAGGCCCAAGGCGTGAAAATCGCCGCTGATGCTGTCGTAGTCGAGGCTTTCGGTTTTATTGACGACCGCCACGATCGGCTTACCGGTACGCCGCAGACCTTCGGCGATGATCTCGTCGCCGCCGGTGACACCGTCGCGCGCGTCGAGCATAAAGAACACCAGGTCGGCCTCGCCGATGGCCAGTTGCACCTGCTTTTCCATCAGCATGTCGACGCCCTCGCGGTCGCCGCTGATGCCACCCGTGTCGACCACCAGATAAGGTCGGCCGCCCAGCTTGCCGACCCCGTATTTGCGATCCCGCGTCAAGCCCGGCTGATCCGCCACCAGCGCGTCGCGCGTACGGGTGAGCCGGTTGAACAGCGTTGACTTGCCGACGTTCGGCCGACCGACCAAGGCAATCACCGGCAACATGGCGACGTCCTACTGCGCCTCAGGTAAGCGGATCGCAGCCAGCTCGCCGCCGTCACCCTGAACGTACAGCACGTCGTCGACCACCAGCATGCCGCTGGTGATCGCATCGCTGCCGACGCGGGTGCGTGCGACCATCTTGCCGTCTTCGGCGTCGAGCCAGTGCAGATAGCCTTCGAAGTCGCCGACGACGACGTAGTCTTCGAGTACTGCGACATTCGACAGCTTGCGATATTTCAAGGCATCCTGACTCCAGCGGGCGTTGCCCGAGCGCAGGTCGAGTCCCCACACCACGCCGTCGTCGTCGCCGACAAACAGACCGGCGCGACTGGCCGCCATGCGGTTGTGTGACGACAGCTTGCGACGCCAGGCGGTGCGACCACTGGCCTGCTCGATCGCAGCGACTTCGCCTTGGTAGGTACCAACGAACACGCCGCCACCGAGAATGATCGGGTCACCGTCGATATCCGCCAGGCGTTCGAGCTCCGAGCGCCCGCCCGGCACCGTGACATTGATATCCCACACCAGGTTGCCGTTATCGACGCGCAGCGCAATCAGCTTACCGCCGGCCATACCGACGAAGGCTGCGCCACGTGACAGAATCGGCGAACCGGTGCCATGCAGCGTCAGGGTCGGCACCTCGCGCTCGTAGCGCCAGCGCTCGTTACCATTGGTCGCTTCCAGGCCGAACAGCTTGCCGTCGATCGTGTGAACGACCACGACACCTTCTTCGGCCGCGGGCATCGACAAGACCTCGCTGCTGACACGCGCGCGCCACCGCTCTTCGCCGGAGGCCGCATCGAGGGCGATCAACTCGCCGTCGCTGGTGCCGATCAGGACCAGGCCTTCGCCCACACCCGGCCCACCGGATGCCGGTACCTCGAGGTCTACGTCCCAGATCGCCTTGCCCGACGCTCTGTCGAGCGCCTGCACGCGACCTTCGCCATCGGCGACATAGACGCGGTCGCCCAGCACGCGGGGCTCGAGATTCAGGCGCTGTTCGTCAGTGCCGGCACCGACATCACGCGACCAGATCTCCCGCGGCTGAATCTTGTTGCTGAGGTCGACCAACGGCGTCGGCTCGACCACGCTGGAACTGCTGAACCATTCGGTAGGATCGGCGAACGTACCACAGCCGCCGAGCACCAATACCATCGGTATCCAAAACAAACGTCGCATACCGATCTCCTCAGCTCGTGGGCACTTGGCCGCCGACATCGACGAGCTTCATGCGCAACAGGGTCTCGTCGGCGACGCCTTTTTCGAGCGCCTCTTGGTAGGCGCCGCGCGCCGCATCCCGATCACCACGCGCCGCATCGAGATCGCCGCGCAGCACGGCGAACTCACCGGCGAAGGCCGGCAACGGCGTGGCATTCAACACCGACTGCAGGGCGTCGTGGTCGCCCATATCGAGCAACAGCCGGCCCAGGCGCAGACGCGCAACCTCTTTGATCGCCGGATCGCTGCCATGGTCTGCGACCCACTGCAGGTGCTCGCGCGCTGCCGCTTTTTCGCCCTTCTGGTACGACAGCTTGGCCATCTCCATGCCGGCGAAGCTGGCATAAGCGGTACCGGCGTAGTCGCCGACCAATCGCTTGCCGTGTTCCAGCGCAGCATCGACATTGCCGGCGTTGCCGGCCTGCATCATGACATCGAAATAGGCAGACGCGGTTTCGCCCTGATTGCGTTCGTAGAACTTCCATCCCTGCCAGCCACCGATGATCGCGAAGCCCAACACCACGCCGCCGATCACCGATTTACCGTTCTCCTTCCACCATTTCTTTATGGCTTCGACCTGTTCCTCTTCGGTCTGGTAGGCACTCATTTCAACCTTCCCCGTCTGTCTTTCGTTCTCTATTCGTTAAGCAAAGCGCTGCTTGAGCGCCGTGACCACATCGTCGCGTGAAATCTCGATCTGCGCGTCATCGCTGCGCAGCGGCTTGACCACAACGGTACCGTTCTCCAGTTCGCTGTCGCCCAGAACCAGGGCAAAGCGCGCACCACTGCGATCGGCACGTTTGAATTGCGCCTTCATGCCGCCGCCCCCGCAGTTGGCGACGATTTCGAGTTGCGGCAAGGCATCACGCAGTTGCTCAGCCATCACCAGGCCAGAGCGCGTTGCCTCTTCTCCCAGCAGCACCAGGTAGATGTCCGCGTTCACGGTCGCCGCGTCCGGCTGCAGCATCTCGAGTATCGCGATGAGGCGCTCGATGCCCATCGCAAATCCAACTGCCGGCACCGGCTTGCCGCCGAGCTGTTCGACCAGTCCATCGTAGCGGCCACCGGCACACACCGTGCCCTGCGCACCCAGCTGATCGGTAACCCACTCGAACACGGTGCGCGAATAATAATCGAGACCGCGCACCAAGCGGGGATTAATCGTGTACGACACGCCGGCACTGTCGAGGGTTTCGCGAATGAACGCGAAATGCGACTGCGATTCCTCGCCGAGATGACTCATCAGGGTCGGCGCCTTGTCGAGCATATCGCGCATGTCAGGATTTTTGCTGTCCAGAATACGCAGCGGGTTGGTGGTCAGGCGCCGCTGGCTGTCTTCGTCGAGCAGCGCGGCGTTGTCCGAAAAATACGCAACAAGCTCTTCGCGATAGGCCTGGCGCTCGTCCGGCGTGCCGAGCGTATTGAGCTGCAGTTCGAGCTCGGGAATGCCCAGGGCGGCCCAGATACGCGCCGTGATCAGGATGACTTCGGCGTCGATATCCGGTCCGGCCATGCCGTACGTTTCGACGCCGATCTGGTGAAACTGGCGATAGCGCCCTTTCTGCGGTTTTTCGTAGCGGAACATCGGCCCCTGGTACCACAGGCGCTGCGTCTGGTTGTGCAGCAGGCCGTTTTCCATCGCCGCACGCACGCAGCCGGCGGTGCCCTCAGGCCGCATGGTGACGCTCAGGCCATTGCGATCATCGAAGGTGTACATCTCTTTCTCGACGATGTCGGTCACTTCACCGATCGAGCGTTTGAACAGCTCGGTCACCTCGAGGATCGGCATGCGGATCTCGCGGTAGCCGTAGGCCTTGAGCACAGTCGCCACGCGCTGCTCGAGGAACTGCCACAGGGGCGACTGTTGCGGCAGCACGTCGTGCATGCCACGGATTGCCTGAATGCTTTTAGCCATGAAAACGTCTTGTAGAAAAAACCGAAGCCCCGCATAGGCGGGGCATTGAGATCGTTACCGTGAAAGGCGAACGCCGGTCAGGGTTCCAGCGTGAACCTCGCCACATTGCCCTTGGCGTAGGGTGCCAGATCGACCGGCACGCCATTCACGCTGATCGTTACCGCGCGCGCGTTACCGATCACTATTTTATAGGGTGGCTCTCCGCCAAGCACCTTGCGCGTGCCTTTCGGCATCTCGCCGAACAATTTGAACTGCCGATCGCTGTCACGCACATCGACCCAGCACGGCGCATTGAAGGTCATGACCACCTCCGGCGCGGCCGGAGCTACTGGTGCCTGGCTGTCGGCCAACGCGGTGCCCGTCGCCGATTCCGCTGCATCCGTCGCGCTGCTCGGCGGTGCTGCGGGCAGGCTCAATTCGCCGGCGGCTTCATTCGCACTATCGACCGGCTCGGCTGCCGAACTGTCCAGCGGCACCTCGGGCGACGGCGCCGGCAGACGCAGGCTGCCATCGGCCATCGACGGGTCGTCCTGCTGCATCAGGCCGCCTTCCACCGTCCCATCATTCAGCGGCAGTATGCCGTCGGCCGCCGCTTCTTCGGTCGCGGTATCGCCGGTCGATGCCGAGCCGGGCACGATGTCGTCGAGATAGCCGCGCCACCACACCAGGAAAAGTGCGATCAGGGTGATCAGCAACAACCAGGTGACGGCCCCGGCCAGACCGCGACTCGGTCCGCCATCTGCCGGCAGGCGCGGCGAGGCATGCTTGACCATAGCCTGTTTGGCGCTGTCATCCGGCCACTTCTCGTCGAACTGTCGCATGACCGATTCAACCGGCACATCGACGAACCGCGCGTAGTTGCGCAGGTAGCCGCGGACGAAAACGCGCGCACCGACCTCGTCGAATTTGTCGGCCTCGAGGGCTTCGACAACACTGCTCGTGAGGTGCAACTCGCTGGCGATCTTCGCCAGGTCGATTCCTTTCGATAATCGTGCGGCACGCAAGCGCTCACCAGGTCCCGGTGAGTAGAATTCTGTAACGTTGTTATTGGTTTGCTCGGGGATTACAGCGCTCATAGTTCACTCAATCGATTGCAGGAATTTGGCTTCTTCTGAATCCGGATATCTGGCTTTCAGTTTCAGGCTGTAACTTGCCATCTGATCCTTGTCGCCCAACTGATTTTCGGTGCGTACACCTAGCCATAGACTTTCAGGGGTATGCTTAGCCACTTCGCCGTAGCGTTGCAGATAGGCACGCGCTGAAAGGTAGTTCCCTCCCTGAAAACTGAGTTTCGCCATGCCCAGCAGGCTTGGCCCGAAGCGCGGGTTCGTGCGTAAGGCCCCACGATAATCGCTCTCCGCTTTGCCGGTCGCACCGGCAAGTTCGTTACAGTGGCCGGCGTTATGCCATGCGAGCCACGGGGTGCTGTACAGAGGATTGGCCAGCGCCCGGCGGAAGTATTTGTCCGCCTCTTCGTAGTTCTTCTGTTTGCACAGATAAGACCCGTAGGCATTCAACGCCACCGGGTTGCGCGGGCCGACGGATACGGCCTTGCGGAACGACTCGCCGGCGGCTTTCATCTGACCAAGTCGCTGGTACACCAGCGCCAGGACGTAGTGGGCATTGCTCGACCTGGGATCGACGATGACCGCCTTCTTGGCATTCGTCAGGGCTTCACTGAGATTGCCTTCTTGCAGGTAAACGGCAGACAGATCGATATACACATCCGCCGGGCTCGGTCCGACCAACGGCGAACCAAGGTCGCCGGTGGCGCCGGCATCGTCGTCGCGTACCGTGGCCTTATTACAGGCTGACAGCGAGACGCTGATGACTACGAGCAGCAGCAGTCGAACCCAACCCTGCGTCATTGAACATGCTCCTGAACTACCGGAATCCGTTTGAACTGGCGCCGACTGCGGTCGCGCACCTTGCCTACGAGCTGACCACATGCCGCATCGATGTCCTCGCCGCGCGTTTTGCGCGTAGTCGCGATAATGCCGGCACGCTTCAGGCGCTGACGAAACGCTTCAACCCGCTCTTCGGGCGAGGTTCGATAATCACTGCCCGGGAAAGGATTGAACGGGATCAGATTGACCTTTGACGGGACACCCTGAAGCAACCGGATCAGGGCCTTGGCATGGGAAATCGAATCGTTCACACCATCAAGCATGACATATTCCCAGGTGATCTTGCGGCGTTTGTCGCTGCTTATAAAATTTTTACACGCCGGGATGAGCTGCTCTAGCGGGTATTTCCTGTTGATCGGCACCAACTGGTCGCGCAGCTCATTGTCTGGCGCATGCAGCGACACCGCCAGGCTGACATCGCTGAGGTCGCGCAGCCGGTTGAGCGCCGGCACGATGCCCGAGGTACTCAGAGTCACCCTCGCCTTCGAGATCATGTAGGCGAGATCCTCCTGCATCAGATCCATCGCGGGGACGACATTGTCGATGTTGGCCAGCGGCTCACCCATCCCCATCATCACCACGTTGGTCGGAATCCTGCCGAGTTCACGCGTCGCCAACCACACCTGGCCGATGATCTCGTCGGTCGTCAGGTTGCGGTTGAAGCCCTGCTGGGCGGTCGAACAGAAGGAACAATCGAGCGCGCACCCCACCTGCGACGACACGCAGATGGTGTCGCGGTTGTCTTCCGGGATATGCACGGTCTCGATGTGCTGGCCGTCGGCCAGTTCCAGCACCCACTTGGTGGTGCCGTCACGCGCCGGCTGCACCAGCGCAATCTTCGGCACGACGATCTCCGCTTGCTGCTTGAGCTGATCGCGCAGCTTCTGCGGTACATCGGTCATCGCATCGAAATCGATCACGCCGTGCTTGTGGATCCACTTGAGCACATTGCGACCGTGAAAAGCCTTGGCGCCCAGGCCGACGAAATAGGCCTCGATGGCCGACTTCGTCAGTCCGACAAGATTGGTCTTGGGCGCCTCGGTCATCAAGTGTGGCTCAGCGGGTGCGCTCACACACGCCTTCGGGGAAGAAGAAAGCGATCTCGGTGGCGGCGGTGTCGGGACCGTCGGATCCGTGAACCGCGTTTTCGTCGACCGTCTTGGCGTGATCGGCGCGGATCGTGCCCGCGGCGGCTTCCTGCGGGTTGGTTGCACCCATCAGCTCACGGTTCTTGGCAATCGCGCCCTCGCCCTCGAGGACCTGCACCATAACCGGACCGGAAGTCATGAAATCGACCAGGTCGTTGTAGAACGGACGCTCTTTGTGGACAGCGTAGAACTCGCCTGCCTGCTCGCGCGACAGGTGCATCATCTTCGCTGCAATAATGCGCAGACCGCCTTTTTCAAACCGGTTGTAGATATCGCCAATGACATTTTTTGCCACAGCATCCGGTTTGATGATGGAAATGGTACGTTCAACGGCCATCGAAAACTCCAATAAGATCAGATACAAAAAGACGAAATCGAGCAGCCGGCGGCTGCCTGATGAATAGAACCCGAGTGTTGTTTTTCGTTATTTTTCCCGCCAGAGTCGTGTGGTTTTAACGCAACGACTCGAAACTGGTTTAAGAATAACAGAATTTCTCTTTTAAATCGGGGGCTTAGTTTGGTAATTGAAACACAGGCAAGCGGGGTCGGCAATTAGGATAATTGCCGACGCACGTCGAGCACGTCGGGAATCTGGGACAGGCGTTCCATGACCCGGCTGAGTTGAGTCATGTCGCTGACCTCGGCGGTGAAACGCATATTCGCCCGCTCGTTGCGCCGATCGGACTGGGTGTTGACGCCCAGCACATCGATCTCGGCATTGGCGAACACCGACGAAATGTCCCGCAACAGACCTTTGCGGTCGGCCGCGAACACGTGGATGTCGACCAGGAAACGCGAGTCGCGCTGTGTATCCGCCCACGAGACGTCCACCAGGCGCGCCCGGTGTTCGGGGTTCATCTTGCGCACTACGGCGCAGTCTGCGCGATGGACCGTCACGCCGCGCCCCTTGGTGATATATCCAACGATATCGTCGTAAGGCACCGGTTTGCAGCATTTGGCCATCTGCGTCATCAGGTCGCCGATGCCCTCGACGACGATCTGCCCCGCACCGCCTGCAGACTTCGAGGGCGCCCGTTGACGAACCTTCTCCGGAATCTCCTTATCGGCGATGTGCGCGGGATCGCGACGCGCCCGCTCGATCTGGGTATTCGCAAGCTGGATCGCCGAGAGTTCACCGCGTCCGATCGCGGCGAGCAGATCGTCGGGCGTCTTGAAGTTGAAACGTGCGGCGAGCTTGTCGAGATCGGGCTTGGGTACGCTCAAGCGCGCGACTTCGCGTTCGAGACTGTTGCGACCGATCGCCACATGCTCGTCGAAGTCCTGCTGCTTGAACCACTGGCGAACGCGGTTGCGGGCACGACTCGTCGTCAGATAACCCGAGTGCGGATTCACCCAGTCGCGACTCGGCCCGCCTTCCTTGACGGTCAGAATCTCGACCTTTTCACCGCTTTTTAACGGTTGGGCCAACGGCGCGATATGTCCATCGACCTTGGCGCCGCGGCAACGATGACCGACCGAGGTGTGGATCGCATAGGCAAAATCCAGCGCCGTGGCGCCATTGGGCAGCTCGATCACCTCGCCCTTGGGTGACAGCACGTAGATGCGACGCGCTTCGAACTCGGCATCTTCCTCACCCGGCTCGAACTGTTGACTGTCATCGTCCTGCGTCTCCAACCAGCGCCGCATCCACTCGATACGCCGTTCGAGTTCATCGTCCTTCTGGCTGGCCTCTTTGTAGCGCCAGTGCGCCGCCACACCGCGTTCGGCATGCTCGTGCATCTCGCGGGTACGCACCTGGATCTCGAGCGGCTTGCCGTCATCGCCGACCACCGCCGTGTGCAACGACCGATAGCCGTTCGGCTTGGGATGCGCGATGTAGTCGTCGAACTCTCCGGGCACCGGTCGCCAGATGCTGTGCGCGATACCCAGCACCTCGTAGCACTGCGGCACGGTGTCGACCAGCGCTCGCACTGCGCGCACGTCGAACACCTGGTCGAAATCCACGCGCTTGCGCTTCATCTTCTTCCAGATGCTGTAAATGTGTTTCGGCCGCCCGGTGAGTTCGACCGGGATCCCCGACGCGGCACAGGACCCGCCGAGGCGCTCGATCACCGATGTGACGAAGGCCTCGCGCTCGCGACGCTTGCCGTCGAGCTGTTTGGCCAACGTGATGTATTGCTCGGGCTCGAGGTAACGCAGGCAGAGATCTTCGAGTTCCCACTTCAACTGCCAAACGCCGAGGCGGTTCGCCAGTGGTGCATGCACCAGCTGCGTCTCGCGCGCCACGCGACGTTGCACGTCGGGTGGCATGCGCTTGAGGCGGCGCATCAACTGCAGACGCTTTGCAAGCACGACCAGGATGGCGCGCACGTCGTTGGCGATACCAAGCAGCATGCGCCGCAGGTTCTCGACCGCTTTCTCGTCGGTGTGTTCGGACCCGCTGGCCGACAGCCCGCGTATCCGCGAGACCTGCTCCACCATGGCGGTGACCGCCGGGCCGAAACGCTTGGTGATGTCGGCTGCGTTGTAGGCCGGATGCCCGGGCAGCTCCGACAGCATCGCGGCGATCAGCGGTTCGCGATCGAGCTTGAGGCTGTCGAGGGTATCGACCGTGTGCAGCAGCGACAGGAAGCGATCAAAACCGTCGGGCGCTTTTTCACCCGCATGCGTAGTGCGCGCGATGTGCGCGGCGGCACGCAGCGCCTGCACATCTTCCGGCGAGCGCCGCTCGGCCAGTTCCGTCAGCCAATCTTCGACTTGCTGCTCGGATGCAGTGCCCTCTTTCGGCAGGTTGGTTACAAGCGAGACCATCGTGCTGCTTGCCGGCTCCTTCGGGAATGGCGCGGTGGACCATCAACCGCGCATTACGTCAATCAAGTACGTGGCTTACCAGGCCGTCGGCAAGCTTCGGCTCGAACCAGGTCGATTTCGGTGGCATGACCTCACCGGCATCGGCAACCGCCATCAGGGCCTCCATCGTGGTCGGATACAACGAAAAGGCCACTGCCCAATTGCCGCTGTCGACGCGCTTGGCCAAGCCCTCCAACCCGCGAATACCGCCAACGAAATCGATACGTTCGTCGCGCCGCGGGTCGGCGATACCCAAGATGGGTTCGATCAGGTTGTTTTGCAACAAGCTGACATCCAGCCGCGCCACTGGGTCGTCCTGTGGAATGGTTTCGTCATGGATGTTCAAGCGATACCACTGCCCATCCAGGTACATGCCGTATTCGCCGCTGGCCGCCGGCTTGATCGGCTCATTGCTGAGTTCGAGATCGAATGCTCCGCCGACGGCGGCGAGGAAATCGTCCTTGCTCATTCCGTACAGATCGCGAACCACGCGGTTGTAATCGAGGATCTGCATCTGGTCGTGCGGGAAGACGACGCTGAGGAAATAGTTGTAGCCCTCGTCGCCAGTGTGCTGCGGATTGGCCTCACGGCGCGCATTGCCGACGCGTGATCCGGCCGCCGAGCGATGGTGCCCGTCGGCCACATAGATCGCCGGCATTGCATCGAAAGCGGTGGTCAATTGCGCGATCCGGCGCGCGTCGTCGATGCGCCACAGCTCGTGGCGAACGCCATCGCGCTCTGCCGTGACGTCAACGTCCGCTGGCGTTGCGCTTACCTCGTGCAGGATGCCGTCGACCACGGCGTCGGCCTTGTAGACTAAGAACACCGGGCCGGTCTGTGCATTCAACGTATCGATCTGGCGCACCCGGTCATCTTCTTTCACCGGCCGGGTGAACTCGTGCTTCTTGATGCGATCCTGGTCGTAGGCCTCGACCGACGCGGTCGCGACCAAGCCGGTCTGCACATGCGCCCCCATCGTCAGACGGTAGGCGTAATAGGCGGGTTCCGGGTCGCGCACGAGTACCTGCTCGGTCAGCATCCGGTCGAGGTTCTCGCGACCCTTGGCATACACGGCCGGATCGTACGGATCGACGTCATCGGCCAGATCGATTTCCGGTCGCGAGATATGCAGGAAGCTCCAGGGTCGATGCGCTGCGAGCGCCTTGGCCTCGCCACGATCAACGACGTCGTAAGGCGGTGCCACCACATCGTCGGCACGGCCGTCGTTCGGGCGAAGACCACGAAAGGGTTTGATCAGCGACATGTGTCCTCCTGCGGGTGCACGCATGGATGGCGAGCGGCTTATGGGAGCAAGCGCCGGATTTTAACAAGTGTCGCGCGTGAATGCCGAACACCTTTCGCCACCCATTGCCAGCGGCGGTGGTCGGCGGTCACCGAAAGTGCGGGTGTCGTCTAGTCGCTTTCTTCGATCCACGCGGCCTGGATGGCTTCGAGGACCTTCTCGCCACAATGCGCAGGATCGTCATCGAATTCCGGCAGTTGGCGCACCCAGTTCATCAGGTCGACGAAATTGACGGTCGCCGGATCGACATCCGGGTGTTCTTCGTCGAGCTGGATGGCAATCTCAATGACATCGGTCCACTTCAGGCCCATGTGCAGGTCCTCGCAGCCGGGATTCGGCTCAGTGATTTTCTTTGGCGTGATTGATCGTGTACTTGGGGATCTCGACCACCAGGTCGGCATCGCCGATCACGGCCTGGCAGCTGAGTCGTGATTCCGGCTCGAGACCCCATGCCTTATCGAGCAGATCGTCTTCTTCTTCGCTCGATTCGTTCAGCGAATCGAATCCTTCACGCACGATGACGTGACAGGTGGTGCAGGCGCACGATTTTTCGCAGGCATGCTCGATCTCGATGTCGTGGGCCAACGCGGCATCACAGATGGTCTGACCCGGCTTGGCGTCGAACGCCGCGCCTTCGGGACAGATCTCTTCATGGGGCAGAATAATAATTTGTGGCATAGCTTCAGTTGTTTTCGTCGTCGCCCGGGGACGCAAAGTCGTCGACCCGGTGGCCCGCCATGGCCTTGCGAATATTGCTGTTCATGCGTCGTTCCACGTAGAACTCGCAATCTTTTTCGAGCTGCTTGATCGCCGCCTGCACTGCGGCGGCATCGGTCGACGACTCGGCGGTCTGGGCCAACCGGGACAGCGATTGGCGCACACCTTCCAGCTCATCAGACGAGAGCAGCTCTTCGGCATCGGCCGCCAGCGCGGCATTCAGTGCCTCGATAACCCGCTGCGCCTCGACCTTCTCTTCGACCAGGCGCCGCGTATCCATATCGTCACGCGCATGGTCGATCGAGGCCTGCAACATGCCGGTGATCTCGTCGTCGGTCAGGCCGTAGGAAGGTTTGACCTCAACGCTCGCAGTCACGCCCGAGGTCTGCTCCTTGGCCTCGACCTGCAACAATCCATCGGCATCCACCGAGAAGGTCACACGGATGCGTGCCGCACCGGCGACCATCGGCGGGATACCGCGCAGCTCGAAACGCGCCAGCGAGCGACAATCGGCGACCAGTTCGCGTTCGCCCTGCACCACGTGGATCGCCATCGCGGTCTGGCCGTCTTTGAAGGTCGTGAACTCCTGCGCACGCGCCACGGGGATCGTCGTGTTGCGCGGAATGATCTTTTCGGTCAAGCCGCCCATCGTCTCGATACCCAACGACAGCGGGTTGACGTCGAGCAGCAGCATCTCATCGTCCGGCTTGTTGCCGGCGAGTACGTCGGCCTGAATCGCTGCGCCAATCGCGACCACGCGGTCGGGATCGATGTCGACCAGCGGTTCACGGCCGAAGAACTCGCCCACCATCTCGCGCACGCGCAAGGTGCGGGTAGAGCCGCCGACCATGACGACATCCTTGATCTCGTCGGCCGACACACCGGCGTCGCGCAGCACGCGGCGACTGGTGTTGATGGTTTTGCGAATCAGCGGATCGATCAACTCGGCAAGTTGTGCTCGCGACAGCGAGCCCTGCCAACACGCTCCACCCGGCAGATCGATGTTCACCGATGCCTCGGTTGCGCCGGCCAGTGTCTCTTTGGCACTGCGGGCCTGATCGAGCACATGACGCAAGGTGCCGCGATCGGCATCCGCAGTCAGGCCTGCCTGCGCCAACAGCCAGGTGGCGATGACCGCATCGAAATCGTCGCCGCCGAGCGCCGAGTCGCCGCCGGTCGCCATGACTTCGAACACACCCTTGTTCAGGCGCAGGATCGAGACATCGAATGTACCGCCGCCGAGATCGTAGATCGCATGCACACCGTCGGCGCCACGGTCGAGCCCGTAGGCAACCGCAGCCGCGGTCGGTTCGTTCAACAGGCGGTAGACATGCAGGCCCGCCAGTCGCGCCGCGTCTTTGGTTGCCTGGCGTTGTGCGTCGTCGAAATAGGCCGGCACGGTGATCACCACGCCGCCGAGTTCGCCGCCGAGCGTATCTTCGGCGCGCGCACGCAGCGCCTTGAGCACCTCGGCCGACACCTCGATCGGAGTGACGTCGCCGGCGACGGTGTGAATCCGCGGCACCGCGCTGTCACCGGTAACGAACTCGTAGGGCAGTTCGCTACCGATCGTTTTGACATCGCCGACGCCGCGCCCGATCAGGCGCTTGGCCGACGAGATCGTGTTGAGCGGATCGGAGGCGGCCGCTTTGCGCGCCGCTTCGCCGACCTCGACGCCATCTGCCGTGTAACGCACAACGGAAGGCAACAGGTGTTGCCCGTTCGCATCCGGCAGCGTCTCAGCCTGGGCGCTGCGTACCGTCGCGACCAGGGAGTTGGTTGTACCCAGGTCGATACCCGCCGCCAGGCGGTGCTGGTGCGGGGCATCCGATTGACCGGGCTCGGCAATCTGTAACAAAGCCATCAGTATGTCTCTTCCAGGTCTGCTTCGACCGCTTCGGCTTCGGCATGCAGCTTGTTCAGAAACTGCATCTTCTGCACCGTCTTCGCCGCCGCATCGAGACTCTCGCTGCTGGCCTCTTCGAATTGCACGGCCAATTGCGCCACCTGGGTCTTGATCAACTGGACAATCTCGCGCATCAGCTTGTCGATGGCCGCATACGGGTCACTGCTCGACGGTATGTCTTCGAGGGTTTCGCGCAGCTCCATCTGCTGCATCAAGAACGCCGGATCGTCGAGGGTCTGCTGTTTGTCGTTGTCGTAACCGTTCAGCGCCAACAGATATTGAGCACGCTTCAGCGGATCCTTGAGCGTTTCATAGGCCTCGTTGACCATGGTCGCGCTCTGCAACGAAAGGCGCTGGCTCTGCTCGCCCGCTGCCGCGAAGCGATCGGGATGTACCACTTTCTGCAGTTCACGATAGCGGTTGGCCAACTCGGCGGTATCGACAACAAACCCGACCGGCGTGCCGAACAGCTCAAAATAGTTCTTGGAGAAATCGAACATCGGGGTATGCAATCAACGACGCCCGCATGACGCGGGCGTTTCGGCTTCTACGACAACCGGCAGCTCAGACCTTGAAACTCTCGCCGCAACCGCATTGATCGGTAACGTTGGGATTGTTGAACTTGAAGCCTTCATTCAAACCTTCTTTACCATAGTCCAGCTCGGTGCCGTCCAGATAGAGGAGGCTCTTCTTGTCGATGATCACCTTGACGCCGCGGTCTTCAAAGACCTGATCGTCTTCATCAAGGTCGTCGACGAACTCGAGTACATAGGCAAGCCCTGAACAACCCGAGGTCTTGACGCCCAGGCGCACGCCCAGGCCATGGCCGCGGTTGGTCAAAAAACTCTGCACGCGATCTGCCGCGGCTTCGGTCAACGTGATGGACATATCCTCAACCCCGCCGCGATCAACCGCCCTGCTTGGACTGGAAATCGGCAATCGCCGCCTTGATGGCGTCTTCGGCCAGGACCGAGCAATGCACCTTGACCGGCGGCAGGGCAAGCTCTTCAGCGATCTCCGAATTTTTGATCTGGCGCGCCTCGTCCAGCGTCTTGCCCTTGACCCATTCGGTCAACAGCGAGCTGGAGGCAATCGCCGAACCACAGCCGTAAGTCTTGAACTTGGCATCCTGAATGACGCCGTCGTCGCCGACCTGAATCTGCAACCGCATCACGTCACCACATGCCGGCGCACCCACCATACCTGTTCCCACGTTGGTGGCGTCTTTATCCAGCACCCCGACATTGCGCGGGTTTTCGTAGTGATCGATGACTTTGTCGCTGTAAGCCATGGTAAATAAACCTCTCGTTTTTCAGGTCACCCGACATTGCGCCGGGTGACCAGCTGCTACATCAGATCAGTACCGCGGACGGCGCGGGCGATCTTCTCGCGGCTTGGCTTCGTTTACACGAATGTTGCGACCACTCAACGGTTTCTCGTTGAGCCCGTTGATCGCTGCTTCGGCCTGCGAGTTATCTGGCATTTCTACGAAACCGAATCCCTTTGAACGACCCGTGTCGCGATCCATGATCACGTTCGCACGTGATACCTCACCGAACGCTGAAAAAGCGTCACGCAGATCGTCGTCGGTGACTGCGTAAGCCAGATTACCTACATATATATTCATCACAGAATGCTCTCAAGCGTGTGGTCCGTAGCACAAAATCCACCGGTAACCGAACCACATATCACCAGCGGACTGCGGATAAACCCGCGCAATACTCTTTCGAGACGGATATTCTCCTATCCGCATCGCGAGGCTACACCTAACCCGCGAATTACACAAAGCCTGAAGTTAAATGTGACAGGATGGTGCAACTATTTTTTGCGCTGGCGCAGATGAGAGCACTTTTAATAGGTAGGCTCAATGCGCTACCCATTCGACATTTTTAAGATCGATGCCCTCTTTGTACATATCCCACAGGGGGCTCAACTCGCGTAGCCGCTCCACCTGTCCGCGCACCTGGGAAAGTACATGGTCGATCTCTTCCTCGGTCGTAAAACGGCCGAGCGTGAATCGCAACGAGCTGTGTGCCAGTTCGTCTTCCCGCCCCAGCGCGCGCAGCACATAACTGGGCTCGAGGCTCGCCGAGGTACATGCCGAACCCGATGAAACCGCCATGTCTTTCAGCGCCATCATCAGGCTCTCGCCCTCGACGAAATTGAAACTGATGTTCAGGTTACCGGCGATGCGCTGGTCCATGTCGCCATTGACGTAGACCTCTTCCATATCCTTCAGGCCGGCGTAGAGACGATCACGCAATGCGCGGATACGCTCGTTCTCGGTCGCCATCTCTTCTTTGGCGATGCGAAACGCCTCGCCCATCCCAACGATCTGGTGCGTCGCAAGCGTACCCGAGCGCAGCCCGCGTTCGTGCCCGCCGCCGTGCATCTGCGCTTCGAGGCGGATGCGCGGCTTGCGCTGCACGTACAGCGCGCCGATGCCCTTCGGACCATAGATCTTGTGCGCGCTGAAGCTCATCAGATCGACCGGCAGCTCCGCCAGGTTGATCGGTACCTTGCCGGCACTCTGTGCGCCGTCGACATGGAAGATCACCTTGCGCTCGCGGCAGATTGCGCCGAGCGCGGCGATGTCCTGGATCACGCCGATTTCGTTGTTCACGTGCATTACCGAGGCAACGATGGTGTCGGGCCTTATCGCCGCTTCGAACGCCTTGAGGTCGACCAGCCCACTCGGCAAAACATCGAGATAGGTGACTTCAAAGCCTTCTCGCTCGAGCTGACGGCAGGTATCGAGTACGGCCTTGTGCTCGGTCTTGACCGTGATGATGTGCTTGCCCTGCTTCTGATAGAAATGGGCCGCCCCTTTGATCGCCAGGTTGTCGGACTCGGTCGCGCCCGAGGTCCAGATAATCTCTTTCGGATCGGCGCCGACCAGCGCGGCGACATTGGCGCGCGCCTCGTCGGCCAGTTTCTCCGCCTGCCAGCCGAAGGCGTGCGAACGCGATGCCGGGTTACCAAAGGCACCGTCCGGTGTCAGACAGGCGCACATCTTCTCTGCCACGCGCGGATCGACCGGCGTCGTTGCGGAATAATCGAGGTAGATCGGGAATTTCATGAAGCGCTCCGAGCCTGCTTGCTTCTCATCTTTGTTGTTATGGAATCAGGCGCCTGCGGATTCGGGCTGCAGATCAGCCAACCCGACCGAAGCCACCTCGTCACCCTGCTCCTGGCGCTCGGCCACCTCCTGAACGCCCTGCCGGTTCATCAGATCCTGCAGACTGATCCGGTTGAGGTAGTCGAAGATGCGATTGCTCAGGTCTTGCCACAGGTCGTGCGTCAGGCACTGATGGTTGTCCTGGCAATTGTGGGCACCCCCACACTTCGTCGTATCGACGTTTTCGTCGACTGCCGAGATCACCTGTGCGACGTAGATATTGGATGCCTCACGGCCCAGCGTGTACCCGCCACCCGGTCCGCGCACGCTCGAAACGAGGTTGCGCTTGCGCAGTCGCGAAAACAGCTGTTCCAGGTAAGAAAGCGAGATGCCCTGACGCTGTGCGATGTCGGCCAGTGTAATCGGACCCTGCCCATGGTGAAGAGCCAGATCCAGCATCGCGGTGACCGCGTAACGGCCTTTGGTTGTGAGCCTCACCAGTATATACTCCGCCGCTGAGAATGCAGCGGACTATACATTACCGAGTAAATTAGTCAACTATTACTCGCGCGCATTTCTCGCGGTTATTTGCCGTCCTTGTCACCCTCTTCCAACTGCATTTTGCGTAGCTCGTCGGCCGTCGAGATGATCTCGCAACTCTCCAGGCCCGGCAGGTCTTCCTCACCAGGCTCGAAGCCCATCTCACGCATCGCCTCGCACATGCGCTGCATCTTGGTTTCCATGACATGCACATGATCGAGCATGCAGTTGATCGCGTGGGCGACCGGGTCGGGCGCATCGGCGGTCGCGCCGTAGGCATCGAACCCCATCTTCGTCGCCATCTTCTCGCGATGTTCGGTGTCGACGTTTTTGTCTTTGCGCTCGATCAGTCGGCCGGGTACGCCGACCACCGTGCTGTTGGCCGGCACATCACGCACGACGACGGCATTCGAGCCGATACGCGCGCCCGAGCCGATCTCGATCGGACCGAGCACCTTGGCCCCTGCCCCGACCACCACGTCGTTGGCCAGGGTTGGATGGCGCTTGCCTTTCTGCCAGCTGGTGCCGCCGAGGGTCACGCCGTGATACAGGGTGCAGTCATCGCCGATCACCGCGGTCTCGCCGATAACCACCCCCATGCCGTGATCGATAAAGAAGCGGCGGCCGATCACCGCACCGGGATGAATTTCGATGCCGGTCAGCCAGCGGGCGATATGCGACACCATCCGCGCCAGCCAGTGCAGACCCACACCCCACAACCAGTGCGACAGTCGATGAAACAGCAGCGCGTGCAGCCCGGGATAGGCGGTCAGGATCTCCAGCGTACTGCGGGCCGCCGGGTCGCGATCGAAGACGATACGCACATCTTCGCGAAGGTTGTCGAACATGGATCTCCGACTTGGATCTACGGATGAAAACACAACACTTTACAGGAAAGCTCCCGCAGCAAACCAGCGGGGGCCAACTTGCTCCGGCCACCCTATGACCGTTGCGCGGCGAAGTTTTTTTCAGTCAGTCGCCGGCGTCGCGACGCATCGACTTGCGCCCCTGCGCCGCGCTCAATATGCCGCGCAGGATATTGATCTCGTCGCTGGCCGGCGTGGCGCGATGGAACAGTCGACGTAAACGGCGCATCAATTTGGCCGAGCGCCGCTCGTCGGTGAAACCGATTTCATCCAGGGCCTGCTCGAGGTGGCCGAAGAAACCCTCCATCTCGGCGTTGCTCGCTACGTCTTCCATCGACTCGGTCGGCGTGGTCGCGTCGATATCGGCCACCATCAGTTCATAAGCCAGCACCTGCACGGCCATCGCCACGTTCAGCGAACTGTATTCAGGGTTGGTCGGAATGTGGACCAAATGCGTGCACAGATCGAGCTCGTCGTTGCTCAACCCCGAACTCTCGCGACCGAACACGATCGACACCGGCGCAGTCGGCGCTTCAGCCAGGGCCAACGCCGCCGCCTCGCGAGGCGTGACCAACGGCCAGGAGACGGAACGCAGGCGTGCGCTGGCACCGATCACGATGCGGCAATCGGCTATTGCATCGGCGAGTGAACCGACCACACGCGCGCTCGCCAGGAGATCGTCCGCCCCCGAGGCGCGCACCGTGGCCTCGTCGCAGGGAAAGCGCTTCGGATCGACCAGCACCAACTCCGACAGGCACATGTTTTTCATCGCGCGTGCAGCAGCGCCGATGTTGCCGGGATGCGATGTCTGCACCATGACAATGCGTACGTTATTCGTCATGGCGCGAGAGCTTATCAAATGCACAGACAGCGGCGCTTCGCCTTTCCGCGCCACTGGATTTCCCGTATGCTCGCGCGCCATGAATCCCACGACCAATATTGCAGTACGCGCCGCGCGCCAGGCCGGCAGCGTCATCATGCGTTCGTTCAGTCGGCTCGACAGTCTGACCGTGATCGAAAAGCAGTCGAACGACTACGTGAGCGAAGTCGATCGCAACGCCGAGCAGGCGATCATCGACACGATCCGCAAGGCCTACCCAGGCCACGCGATCCTCGCCGAAGAGAGCGGCGCCCAGGGTAAGGACGATTTCCAGTGGATCATCGATCCGCTCGACGGCACTACCAATTACCTGCACGGCTTTCCGCAGTTCGCCGTGTCGATTGCACTGCTGCACCGCGGCCGCCTCGAGAGCGGCGTGGTCTACGATCCGCTGCGCGACGAGATGTTCACGGCCGATCGCGGCGCAGGTGCCTTGCTCAACGATCGCCGCATCCGTGTCAACGATGTCAAAGGTCTGCACGGCGCCCTGCTCGGCACCGGCATCCCGTTCCGTGACCAGCGTTATATGGATGAATACCTGGGCATGATGAAAGACCTGGCCAAGCCGGCTGCCGGCATCCGCCGCCCGGGCTCGGCCGCGCTCGATTTCGCCTATGTCGCCTGCGGCCGGCTCGACGGCTTCTGGGAGCTCGGCCTGTCGGTCTGGGATTTCGCAGCCGGTGCGTTGCTGGTTCAGGAAGCCGGCGGCGTGGTGACCGACATCCGCGGCGGCAGCCGCCACCTTGAGACCGGCAACGTGGTCACCGGCAGCATCAAGCTGCACCGCGAAATGATCTCCACGATCCGGCCACATGTGCCCGAATCGATGCCCGCCTGACGCCAAAACCGTTCGTGAAACGACAAATATCCGAGTGACACTGTGTGAATTAGGTGTTGCCCAGGTGTAACGCCCGTGTTACTAATCAATCGTCATTATTGAGAAGCTTCTCGGGAGCGGATGGCGAATGGGGATGAAGCGATACATGACGTCGGCAGTTGTACCGCCGGTTGGTGCATGCCGTTACGGTTGCGGAACAAATTGCGCCGCGCCGGTCACTGTATTCTGGCTATTCGGCGTCGTCAGCGTCGTCTACGGCTTTCTCGGCGGCCCGACGGGCGAAGCCGGCATCAGCTGGTACACCGTCGCACTGGGTTTTGCCATGTGGGGCATCGCCGCTGTCTGGACCATGCTGACCCTGCAAGGGGTTGAGGCCGACCGCTGCCACGGCATGTGGAGCCCGCGCGACCACCATGTCGAACCGTCCGATGCGGAAAACGATCCGTTCGACGAGATCAAAAAAGCTCACTGACAGCAAACAGCAAAAAGCCCGCTCACGCGGGCTTTTTTCATTGATCGACAGCCTCGATCAGGAATCGATGTAGCCTTCCTTGACCAGGTACAGGTAGATCTCCTGCGCCGCCTCCATCGGCGAAACATTCGCCGTATCGATCTTGATCTCGGCCCGTTCGGGCAGTTCGTAGGGATCGCTGATCCCGGTGAATTCCGGAATGATGCCCTTGCGCGCCTTGGCGTACAGCCCCTTGCGGTCGCGCGCCTCACAGACTTCCAACGGCGTTGCCACGTGCACCTCGATAAAGGCGCCGCGGTCTTCGATCATCTCGCGCACCGCACGCCGCGTTTCGGTGTACGGCGCGATCGGCGCGCAGATCGCAATCCCGCCGTTCTTGGTGATCTCACTGGCGACGTAGCCGATACGCCGGATGTTCAGGTCGCGGTGATGCTTGGAGAAACCCAGCTCACTCGACAGGTTCTGACGCACAATGTCGCCATCGAGCAGCGTCGCCGGGCGGCGCCCGCCTTCGACCAGCTTGCCGTAGATGATCTTGGCCAGCGTCGATTTGCCCGAACCCGACAGGCCGGTGAAGAACAGCGTGAAACCCTGACGGCTGCGCGGTGGGTAGACGTTGCGCAACTCGGCGACGACCTCGGGATAGCTGAACCATTCCGGCGGCTGCTCACCCATTGCCAGATCCTGCTTGAGCTGGGCATCGGTGTACTCGATACCCTCCAGACCCTTGGCCGCAATCTCGGAAACGCCCATGAAGCGTTGCTTCTCCGGCACATACTGATGCGGCTCGACATGCACGATCTCGATGCCCAGGCGACCGGCATGCTCTTCGATCAACGCCTTCGAGCTTTCGGTGTCGTAGAACGGCGCGTCGTTGCCATCGACCGGTGGCGGGCCGGCATGCTTGGGGCCGACGATCATGTGCGAGCAACCATAATTCTGATGCACGATCGCATGCCACAGCGCTTCGCGCGGGCCGGCCATGCGCATCGCCAGCGGCAGCAGCGAAAGCATCGCCAGGTTGTGCGGAAAATATTTGCGAATGGCCTGGTAGCAGTGCACACGGGCGTAGTACTGCAGATCGCCCGGCTTGGTCACACCGACGGTTGGGTGCAACAACACATGCGCCTGCAACTCCTTGGCGACCCTTAGCGTGATCTCGCGCTGCAGGCGATGCATCGGCTTGCTGGTCTGAAAACCCACCACGCGCCGCCAGCCGAGCTTGGCGAACATCGCACGCATCTCTTCCGGGGTGTCCCACAGATTCTCGAAATCGTGGTGAACCGGCGCCTGCACACCTTCGATCGAACCGCCGATGTAATGCGAATTGACCGAGTTCATCAGGTAGCGCACACCCGGATGCTCGATGTCGCTGGTACCGTAGACCTGCTGCGCCTCGTGCTGTTTGTCCGGCTGCCAGACGTCGGACACCGTCAACACGGCCGGCATGAAGCCTTCGTTGTCACGCAGCGCAACCTTGTCGCCCGGCTTGAGCTTTTCGGCTATCTGCTCGGGCACATCGAACACGATCGGGATCGGCCACAGGGTGCCGTCGGGCAGGCTCAAGTTGTCGACCACGGCATTGTAGGCGGCCTGGTCCATGAAGCCGGTCAGCGGCGTGAACGCGCCGTTCATCAGCAGTTCCAGATCGCACATCTGGCGCTGACTCAGGGTGACCGACGGATACACGCCGGACTCGTTCTTGAGCACCTCGGCAGCTTCAGGATCCGCCAGCAGGTTAACCAGGTCCTCACTGCCGTGCGGCAGTATTTTCGTCGTCATCGATGCGAGCTCACTTCATAAATAATCAATGGATGTAGCGGAACGAGCCGATAGCCTCATTTAAAGGAGTCTAAGAGGAATCAAACAGCCAAAAGATGAGATATGCGCATAATAAACATCTAACGGCTGCTCCAAACCGGTCTCTGGAGATAGCTGGCCCGCGTCGCCGACGTAAAAGCTTGATCGATTATAACAACGCCGGGTGACAACGCGCGGACACCGGTCACGCGCGCCGTTCCCTTACTGGACGTTCAACCGCCGAGCTTGGCGACCACGCGCTGCAGGATCTCGCGGGCTTCGCTGGCGACCGCTTTCGGCTCATCCGTAGCGGTCAGCGCGAGCACCGGCACCGGATCCATGAAACTCACCACGGTGCTGCCGCCGTCGACCTCGCGCAGCACGAAATTGCACGGCAGCAACACGCCGGCATTCGGCTCGCTGCCGATCACACGATCGGCCAACTTGGGATTGCACGCCCCCAGGATGTGGTAAGGCGGAATGTCTTTGTCCATCTTGTTCTTGAAGATGGCCTGTACGTCGACATCGCTGACGATGCCGAGGTGCTCCGACATCAGGGTTTCGCGCACTTTCTCGAGGGCGGCGGCAAACGGCATGGAAAGGGTAACGTTGAACTCGTAGCTCATGATTTCCTCACTGACTGAAACGACAAAACGCAGCACTCTAGGCAGGCCGACAGGCAGGTGCAACGTCAGAAATCAATTTGACCCACGACGAAATGGTGGCACTATGCGGTCGGACACAAAGATACAAAAAAAAAGGGCGGGAACGACAAGAGGAAATCGGCCGCCCATCGGCCAACCGCGCAGCCGAAAAGCCAACGGGCCACGCGTACGGGGGGGTACGCGGGACCCGTCGGGAGGGTGCTCAGGTGCGGACTATTCGAGACGATCCATATCGCGATTGTCCTTGAACATGCGCCAGCCGCTGATCATCGTGCTGATCAGCGATTGACGCGACATGATGTCTTCGCGAATCGCGACATACACGTGAATGATCACGAAGCACACCAGGGCCCACATCACCAGGTGGTGCCAGGTATGCACGTCCTGACTCTGGCCGAACAACGGGATCACCCACGAGCTGAACAGCTCGAACTGCCACGACCCCATGCCGGTGCCCTCGCCGTACAGCGCGAAGCCGGTCACGATCATGAAGATCAGCATCCATACGAACAGCACGTGCATCACGACCACCGCCAAGGGGTTATGCCCGGTGTACTTGCGTGGCTCTTTGACCATGAAGGCATACCACTTGATCTCATGCCACACGCCACTCCAGAACTTGCCACTGAACAACGGTGGCGCGAACAACTGGCGTGCATGATGGTTGCCGACAAACGCCCAGTAGATGCGGAACAGGAATCCGATCGCCAGTATGTAGCCTGCGGCGAAATGCACGAAGCGGATGTAACCCATCAGGAAATTGTCACTGGCCTCGCCCGGCACGCTCGGCAGCGGGCTGCCGATGAAGTAGCCGGTCAAGGCCAAGGTCACGATGCACAAGGCATTGACCCAGTGCCAGATCCGTAGCGGCGCCTCGTAGACGTAGACCGCCGGCTCCGAATGGGTTTTGGTTGCCATGGTGGTCATAGGCTACTCCTGACGGTCGTTGTGTCGGCCCGACACCTTGCTGCGCCGCGCCAGATACCAGCCCACACCGCCGAGAATCGCCAGCAGGGCGATATGCTCGATGCCGAACATCGGGTGCCAGCCATCATTCACCGAGTGCAGGCCGTGCCCAGGATGAGCGATCGCCCACCCGCTAATGGTCGCCAAGGCCCCGAACAGCATTGCCGTTTTTCGTTTCATCATCGTCGTTCTCCTCGCCTTAGCGGACCTTGACGCTGGTGAGTTCCTCACCTTCTTCAGACATGACATGCGTCGAGCACGCCAAGCAGGGATCGAAGCTGTGCAGACTGCGCAGGATCTCTACCGGCTCATCCGGACGCTCCATCGGCGTGTTCATCAGGCAGGCCTCGAACGCACCGATGTTGCCGGCCGGGTCACGCGGCGAGCCGTTCCAGGTGGTCGGCACCACGCACTGGTAGTTCTCGATACGGCCGTCCTTGATCTTGATCCAATGACCAAGCCCACCGCGCGGTGCGGCGACGGTGCCCACACCCTTGGCCTCTTTCGGCCAAGTCGACGGATCCCACTTTTCCATGTTGGCAGTCGCGGTATCGCCGGCCTTGATGTTGGCCATCAATTCATTCCAATCGTCGACCATCATGTCGGCGCAATACTGTGATTCCAGCGCGCGCGCCAAGGTCCGGCCGATGGTCGACTGCAGGACGGTCTTGGCATCGGCATTGGTGCCGGCCAGTTGGTTGAACGCCGCGACACTGCGGTGTACCTGCTCTTGCACGTATTCGACGTTCTGCGCGTACGCCAGGGTGTAACGCGACAGCGGACCGACTTCGACCGCATGGCCGCGCCAGCGCGGCGACTTGATCCACGAGTACTTGGCGCTCTCGTCGAGTTCCTCGATGTTGGTCCGGCTGCCCTTGGTGCCGCGACCCAGTTCGAAGTTCGGCTCGGTGATACCGTCCCATGGGTGCAGCCCCTTCTTCTCGTCGGGGTAGCTGTACCAGGAATGCGCAACGTACTCCTGCACCTGCTCCGGATCGCGCGGATCGATGGGAAGCACCTCGTTCCAATTGCCGTTGAGGATGACACCACCCGGCAATTGATCGGTCGACTTGTCGTAGTTGACCTTCGGATAGGCACCGTAATCCATAACGTTCTTCGCGCCATGGCCGCCACCGTACAACCAATTCTTGTAGAAGCTGGCGATCGCGATAACGTCGGGAATGTAGACGTTGTCGTTGAACGCCTTCATCTCGTCGATGCGCGCCTTGACGAAGTTGAGGCGCTCCATGTTGAGCGGTGCGCCGGCGGACAGATCGCCATCCATATTGATCGCACACGGCACGCCACCGACCAGGTAGTTCGGGTGCGGGTTCTTGCCACCGAACACCGTATGCACCTTGACGAACTCCTTCTGCATGTCGAGCGCTTCGAGATAGTGCGCGACCGCCATCAGGTCGACCTCCGGCGGCAGCTTGTACGCCGGGTTGTCCCAGTAGCCGTTCTTGAACGGGCCAAGTTGCCCCGACTCGATGAACTTGCGGATGCGGGTCTGGATATCGCGGAAGTAACCCGGGCTCGACATCGGATGATGCGGCGACACCAACTGCTGGATCTTCGAGGTCTCTTTCGGATCCGCTTTCAGCGCGTTGACCGGGTTGACCCAATCGAGCGCGTGCAGGTGATAGAAGTGCACGACATGGTCATGCACCTGCAACGTCTTGGCCATCATCTCGCGGATCAGGTGGGCATTCTTCGGAATCTCGATGCCCAGTGCATCTTCGACCGCACGTACCGAGGTCAGCGCGTGACAACCGGTACACACACCGCAGATACGCTCGACGAAGGCCCAGGCATCACGCGGATCGCGACCTTTCAGAATCACTTCGAGACCACGCCACATGGTGCCGGACGACACCGCATTGCGGATCACGTTGTTTTCGTCGACGTTGACCTCGCAGCGCATGTGGCCCTCGATCCGGGTAACCGGATCGACCACGACCCGCCGACCGCCGGTATCCAGGCTGTAACCGTTAGGCGTCTGTTTAACACTCATTCTTTGTCTCCTTTCTGCTGGGCGCGCTTGACGGCACTAACGGCGAGATGTGCGGCGGTGGCTGCACCGACGACGCCGGCGGCAGTCATACCGACCTTGTCGGCATTGCTTTCGACACCGAACTGCTTGATGTCGGTAAGGCGGGCATACCAAGAGCCCTTGTCCCAGAAGCCGTCTTCAGAACAACCGATACAGCCGTGTCCGGCCTGGATCGGAAACGAGGTGCCCTCGTTCCAGCGGATGGTCGAACAGGCGTTGTAGGTGGTCGGACCCTTGCAGCCCATCTTGTACAGGCAGTAGGCCTTGCGGGCGTTCTCATCGTCCCAGCTCTCGACGAACTGACCGGCATCGAAATGCGGACGGCGGTAGCACTTGTCGTGGATACGCTGGCTGTAGAACATCTTCGGCCGACCCTGGCGGTCGAGCTCGGGAATGCGGTCGAAGGTCAGCATATAGGTCACAACGGCGGTCATGACCTCGGCGATGGGCGGGCAGCCCGGCACCTTGATGATCGGCTTGTCGTGAATGACTTTATGAACCGGCGTGGCGCGCGTCGGGTTCGGCTTGGCCGCCTGCACGCAACCGTACGAGGCGCATGAACCCCAGGAGATGATCGCCTTGCAGTGTGCCGCAGCATGCTGCAGCTGTTCGACGAACGGCTTGCCGGCGATGATGCACGACATGCCATCCTGGTTGAGCGGCGGGTTGCCCTCGACCGCGAGGATGAAGTTGCCGTCGTATTTCTGGATGGTCTCTTCGATGATGGCCTCGGCCTGGTGACCGGCCGACGCCATGATGGTGTCGTCGTAGTCGAGTGAGACCATCGACAAAACCACGTCCTTGGCCAACGGGTGTGCCGAGCGGATAAAGGATTCCGAACAGCAGGTACATTCCAGGCCGTGCAGCCACAGGATCGGGATGCGGGGCTTGGTTTCCATCGCATGCGCGATCTTCGGAACGAACGCTGGACCCAGCCCCAGCGCGGCAGCGGTCAGGCTGCAATATTTCAGGAAGCTGCGGCGGGTAATCCCCTGCTTCCGCATCACCTCGTAAAAGGTCTCTGTCATGCTTATCTCCCGTGGCAATAGCGCAACTCGGCCGGTGCGCTTTGTGTAAGCAGGAATAGCAAAGACTCTGCCAAGTTTTTTAGGCTTTTAAAAACAAAGGGTTATGCTGTTTTCTCGATTTCAATCCTAAGCATTGCCGAAAAGCGTTAAACGGTTCTTTGCACTCAGCTGGAAGGAACGCTTTCACCTCCGCCGGCAGCGGTCAGCCGCTTTTTGAATGAAAATTCATGCATGAACGCCAAGTGGCAAGTGTTCAGCCGGAACTCGACGCCAGGCGCCACCAAGTAACCGCCTTCCCCAAGCAAAATCGTCAAGTATTCTGTAAAGTTCTTTGCCGGATTGCCGACATCACTGAAAGGATTGTTTCCGAATTCTGCTGCACCGACCGGATAAGCATTCAAGAACACGTTGAAAATCCGGTACTTGAGCGATGGCCCTACGAGCGGCATGCAACTTGCCACTTGGCTTGCAAATCGTTTAACACGCAACCTGCGGAGCAGACATGACGACACCCAGTGTCACCCTACTCGGCATCGGCAACGTGCTATGGGCAGATGAGGGGTTCGGCGTACGCGCCATCGAGGAACTCAACCGGCGGTATCAATTCGGCGGCAACGTCTCGTTGATCGACGGCGGTACCCAGGGCATCTATCTATTGGAGCATGTGCAAACCGCCGAGATCCTCGTGGTGTTCGACGCGGTCGACTACGGCCTTGCACCGGGCACCTTGAAGCTGGTCGAAGGCGACGACGTGCCGAGCTTCATGGGCGCAAAGAAAATGAGCCTCCACCAGACCGGTTTCCAGGAAGTGCTGGCGATGGCCGAACTTACCGGATCCTACCCACGTGCACTGCTGCTGGTCGGTGTGCAACCAGAGCATCTCGAAGACTACGGCGGCAGCCTGCGCCCGGTGGTGCGCGCGCAGATCGAGCCGGCGATCACAGCGGCTTTGAATTGGCTGGCGCAGCGCGGGGCGAATGCCGAACAGCGCGCCGAGCCGCTCCCCGACAACGATTCCCTGAACCCCGAGGCATTGAACCTCAGCGCCTATGAAACCGGACGCCCGGATGAGCGCCTCGCCTATCGAGGTGGTGACGAGCGGGTGTTGCGGGACGAGAACATGCAGTTCGACCCCAAGCCGGTGCAGTTCGAAGGCGACAAACTCAGCGTGAATGTCGACCACCGGGTGAAAGACTGATGTGTATCGGCATCCCCATGCAGGTCGTCGATGTCGGCGAGTTTCAGGCGGGCTGTGACGACAACGGCCAACGACACATCGTGGATATCAGCCTGGTCGGCACACCCTCGCCGGGTGACTGGCTGCTCGTGTTCCTCGGGGCCGCCCGCGAAATACTCGATGAGCGGACCGCACTGGAGATGCGGGATGCCGTCAACGCCATTCAACACGTGATGTCGGGCGACCACCAGGTCGATCACCTGTTCGCTGATCTGATCGATCGCGAGCCACAGCTACCCGACCACCTGAAAAACAACATAAAGGAGGCGTAAGCCGTGCCATCTCCCTTGATCGCCCAACTGGTTGCCGAACATGGTTACCCCGTACTGGATGCGCAGAACCTGGCGTCCACCCTGGAGAGCGACAGCACTGTCGTGCTGTTCTTCACCGAAGACCCCAAGCGTTACCCCGAGAGCAACGACGTCGCCGTGGTGCTGCCCGAACTGGCACGCGCCTTTCCCGATCGCTTCATCCCGATGGTCGTCGACCGCCAACTCGAGGATCAATTGAAGCTGGTTTACGACATCACGGTCTGGCCGAGTCTGGTGTTCCTTCGTCGGGGTCGATTTCTCGGCAAGATCAGCAAGATTCGCGATTGGTCGGAATACATGGAACGCATTCCCGAAATCCTCGACAACGCACCGTCTCACAACCCCGGTGTCGGTATCCCGGTGATCGACGCCTCGAAGGAGCAACGCCATGCCTAAGCTTCCCGACATCCCCGTCATCGGTATCGGTATCGGCCCAGGCAGTCAGCCGGACGAAGACGGCGAGCTGAACTATATGCAGATGCCTGGCGACATGCAGACCTATCATCAACCGATATTGCCGGAGCCCGACGAAGTCGAGGCCGACCTGTCGGTTAGCAAACGCATTCTCGAGCAGGCGCTGAGCGCGCTGCGCAGCTACCAATGCGGCGACCCGTCGACGGCCATCACGCTCGAGCAACTCGATGCGGCCAACCTCGACTTCATCAACCAGTTGCTGGGTGAAGGCGAAGTCAGCGCGACGATGGAGGGGCTGTCGCCGAGCAAGGCGCAGGAATCGGTACTGGCAGGTGTCTGGCGCGTGCAGCACTTCGACAGCTTCGGCCAGATGCGCCACGATACGATCGAGGTCGGCGATGTGCCGTCGTTGGTCAGCGATATCTCGCAGACCATCCCGCCTGCCCCGTTGGACACGCAGTTCGACGCGACCGACCCAGGCATTCAGAACGCGCCCGCGATTCTCGTGGAACTGGCCGACCACATGGCGAACTTTCGCCCGGGCGACGCGGAGCACACGGTGAACCTGACCCTGCTGCCGTTGACCGAAGGCGACGTGATGCTGCTGGGCGAACGCCTCGGCGTAGGCCCGGTCACGGTACTTTCGCGCGGCTACGGCAACTGCCGCATCGGCAGCACCGCCTTCCCCAACGTGTGGTGGATCAAGTACTTCAACTCGCAGGACGCGCTGATCCTGAATACCATCGAGGTCGTCGACGTGCCGTCGGTCGCGCTGGCCGCGCCCGAAGACATCCTCGACAGCGCAGAGCGATTGAACGAGATACTGGAGATGTACCGGTGAAGACGTTCGAGGGGTCATACGCCGGCGACGATGCTCGTCTGCCCGATGACGCCCATATGGAGTGCAAGATCTGCTGGCATGTCTACGACCCTGCCGAGGGTGACGACTACTGGCAGATCCCGCCCGGCACACCGTTCTCGCAGCTGCCCGACCACTGGCGCTGTCCCGAATGCGACGGCGCCAAGGCGCAGTTCATGGTCATCCTGGAGGACTGACGTGGATCTGCAGTTACAGGCACTGGCGGGAGGACTGCGGCGGCATTTTCAGCATGTGCAGAACACGCGCATGCAGGACGTTCCGATCCTGAACCCGGCGCTGTCGGTTGAACCGGTCGGCTTTCGGCGCACGCCGCAGGGCTGCCTGGGCATTCTGATCACCCCCTGGTTCATCAATCTGATGTTGTTGCCTTGCGAGGGCGACGATTGGCATGACCTGCCGGTGGGCAGCTACCAGACCCATGTGTTCGCCTCCGGTCCCTACGATTTCGTGATCGGGCACGAAGAAGGCATCGGTCGCTTCCAGTCCTGCTCCCTGCTGTCACCGGTCGGCGAGATCGCAGACCAGGAAACCGCGGTGGCGTTTGCGCTCGCCGCCCTGGAAGCCATCGATGATGCCGAATGCCGTGACACCGAGTCGTCGACTTTCGCCGATGAGATCGTCAAGCGTTGGCACGGCGAGGAGCAGACAGGCAACGACGACACCGTTGAAGACGTCGCAGCGACGGCGCAACCTACCAAACTGAGCCGGCGCGATTTTCTGCGTGGCCGCCTGCACAAGGATGGAGAAGAATCACCGTGAGCCCCGGTCGGTCGGCCATCGAAGGACGCCTGGATATCCGCGTAGCGCCGAAACGCGCCGCGGTCAGCGTGCTTTCGACGCGCCCGACCCTGGCTTCGCGCCTGTTCGAGGGGCGCACGATCGACGAGACGCTGAAGCTCATGCCACTGGTGTTCAACGTCTGCGGCCAGGCGCAATCGGTCGCTGCCGTGCGCGCCATCGAGTCGGCGATCGGCGAAACCCCGAACGGCGATGTTCAGCACGCGCGGGTCATCCTGCAGCGGCTCGAAACACTGCGTGAACACCTGTGGCGCGTGCTGTTCGAATGGCCTGAGTTCTGCGGCGGCGAACGCGCCAATGCGTCGCTCGGACGAATCACCCAGGATGTGCAGGCGCTCAAGCAGCTGATCGACCCTGAACAGATGGTATGTCGCTGGCCCGGTCTGCAACGTTTCGCATTGAACCTCGATGAACTGCGCCCGTTGGCCGAACACCTTCGCCAGTCCGTCGCCTCGCAGGTGTTCGGCGGCGACATCGCAACCTGGCTGCATCACGACCAGGACGCCTTTCTCGCCTGGGCCGATACAAGCCCTTCGCCGGCTGCCCAGTTGCTCAAGTTCGTCCGCCGGCGCGCCTGGGAAAGCCTCGGCAATGCCAAGATGGCCACCCTGCCCAAGAGTGTCGAGCGCGAACTGACGGCGATCTTGTCCGCCGAAGGTGCCGACGTCTTCGTCGCACAACCGACCTGGAAGAACCAGACACGCGAAACCGGCCCGTCGGCGCGCCAGGCTGCGCATCCTTTGATGAAGGCGATCGGCCGTCGCTTCGGCAACGGCCTGCTGTGGCGTCTGACGGCGCGGCTGATCGAGATCGCCGAGCTGTCGTCGGTGTTGTTGGATACGGAGAAACCCCCACGCGGGCAAACCGGCTTTGCGCAACTCGAGGCGGCGCGCGGCCGGCTGTGTCACTACGTCGAACTCGAGGGCGAAAAAGTCTCACGCTACCGCATCCTGGCGCCGACCGAATGGAACTTCCATCCGAGCGGCGTCGCTGTACGCACGCTGACGTCGGTCCGTGCAGCCGATGAATCGACCGCGCAGCTACAGGCGCGCCTGTTGGTGCACTCGATCGATCCCTGTGTCGGCTACGACCTACACATCGAGGAAAGCTGATGCACGAGATGTCATTGTGTGAAGGCATTTTGCAGGTACTCGAAGACCAAGCCGAGGCGCAGCAATTCAAGCGGGTCAAAACGGTATGGCTCGAGATCGGCGCGCTGGCGGGTGTCGAGCCGTCGGCCATGCTGTTCAGTTTCGATGTCGTCTGTCGCGGCACGCTGGCCGATGGCTGCAAGCTGGAGATCGTCGATCAACCGGCGATCGCCTGGTGCATGGCGTGCGGCGACAACGTCGAAATCAATCAACGCTACGACGCCTGCCCGCGTTGTGGCGGCTATCAATTGCAGGTCACCCACGGTGACCAGATGCGGATCAAAGAACTGGAGGTGGAATAATGTGTACCGTCTGCGGCTGCGGCGAAGGTGAATCGCGTATCGAAGGTGTCACCGACGATCACGATCACTCGCATTCTCACGACCATCCTCACCACCATCATGATGATCACGAGCATGAACACTCGCATGCGCATGGCCATGGCGACGATCATCACTACGGTCATGGGCCGGCGCGCGCACATGCCCCCGGCATGTCGCAATCACGCATGGTGCAGATCGAACAGGACATCCTGAGCAAAAACGATCAATACGCCAATGCAAACCGCCAGATGCTGGCAGACCAGGGCATCCTCGCGCTCAACCTGGTGTCTTCACCGGGTTCGGGCAAAACCACCCTGCTGACCCGCACCCTGACCGATCTGAAAGACGAACTGTCGCTGGCGGTTATCGAAGGCGACCAGGAAACCAGCAACGATGCCGAACGCATTCGCGAGACCGGCGCACACGCGATTCAGATCAACACCGGCAAGGGCTGCCATCTCGATGCGCATCAGGTCGGGCACGCCATCGAGCACCTCAAGCCGCAGACCGGCTCGGTGTTGTTCATCGAGAATGTCGGCAACCTGGTGTGCCCCGCCGCGTTCGATCTGGGCGAGGCACACAAGGTCGCGATCCTGTCGATTACCGAAGGCGAAGACAAGCCGATCAAGTACCCGGACATGTTCCATGCGGCCGACCTGATGCTGCTGAACAAGATCGACCTGCTGCCGCATCTGAATTTTGATGTCGACAAATGCATCGCCTACGCGCGCCGGGTGAACCCCAAGCTACAGGTCCTCAAGGTGTCTGCAACCACCGGCGAAGGCATGAGCGACTGGTATGCCTGGATTCGTGGGTCGCGCCAATTGCGCCTGATCGGTCATCCCCTGTCCGAACCGCTGAACATCGCCGAGTCGGTCAAGAATCACGTATGAGTAGCAACCTGCCCACCGTTCTGGTCATCGACGACGAGCCGCGCTCGCTCGAAACCCTGCGGCGTACGCTCGAAGAGGAATTCGAGGTACTGACGGCCGAGAACGCCGCCGAGGCCGAGGGCATCCTCGAACGCGAGTGGGTGCAGGCCATCCTGTGCGACCAGCGCATGCCCGGTGAGACCGGTGTCGAATTCCTCAGCCGGGTGCGCGATCGCTGGCCGGAGGTCATCCGCATCATCATCTCGGGTTACACCGACGCCGGCGACCTGGTCGAGGCGATCAACCGGGCCGGCATCTATCAGTACATCAGCAAGCCGTGGCATCCCGACAAGCTGTTGCTGAAGCTGCGCAACGCGGTCGATCTGTTTCACCTGCAACGCCAGAATGCGCTGCTGTCGACCGAGCTGAAGCTGCGCCCGGAGACTGTCGCCGAAGATCTCGAAGGCAAACGCCGTCTGCTGCAGCAGCGTTTCGACTGGGACCAGGGCATCGTGCGCGGCCCGGAAAGCTGTATGAACGGCGTGTGCGACCTGGTGCGCCGGGTTGCGCCATATGACGTCAGCGTACTGGTCAGCGGCGAGTCCGGTACCGGCAAGGAACTGTGCGCACGCGCCCTGCACTACAACAGCCTGCGGCGCGACGGCCCGTTCGTCGCCGAGAACTGCGGCGCCTTGCCCGATGAGCTACTCGAAAGCGAGTTGTTCGGTCACAAACGCGGCGCCTTTACCGGCGCCAGCGAAGAACGCGTCGGCCTGTTCGAACTGGCCGACGGCGGCACCGTGTTTCTCGACGAGATCGGCGAGATATCGCCGGCGTTTCAGGTCAAGCTGCTGCGCGTGTTGCAGGAGGGCGAGATCCGCCCGCTCGGCAGCAACCAGCGGCGCATGGTCGACGTGCGCGTGGTCGCCGCCACCAACCGCGATCTCGAGGCCGAGGTGCGTGCCGGTCGCTTCCGTGAAGACCTTTACTACCGTATCGCCACGTTCACGATCAATCTGCCGCCGCTGCGCGACCGCCCCAAGGACATCGCCGTACTCGCCCACAGCCTGCTCGATGATCTGCAGCGCCAGCTGGGCAAACGCGTCGACGGCATCAGCCGCGAAACGCTCGCCTGCCTGGAGGCCTATCACTGGCCGGGCAACGTGCGTGAACTGCAGAACGAATTGAAGCGCATGCTGGTACTCGCCCAGGACGCGATCCTCGGCGCCGAACTGTTGTCGCCGCGCATCCTGCAAGGCGCGGACGAAGAAGGCACCGACGATCTGGCGATCGTCAGCCAGACCGAAGGCAGCCTCAAGGAGCGCATCGAATCGCTTGAGGCGCGGATTCTGAAAGAAACCCTGATACGGCATCGCTGGAACAAGACGCGCGCCGCGGAGGAACTCGGCCTGTCGCGCGTCGGTCTGCGCAGTAAGCTCGAACGCTACGACCTCGAGAAGGTGGACGGCATGGAAGAACTGAAAAGCACGGGTCGCGCACAGTGACGTCGCCCGGCGACAAGGCGGCAAACGACGACATCGGCGGCCTGATGGCGCGTGTCGGCAACATCGAGCACGGTATGGTCGATGAATCGGCATGGATCGAGGTGATCCAGCGCATGGATACCATCTATGCGGACATCGTGCGTTACCAGGTCGAACTCGAAGAAAAGAATGCCGGCTTGGAGGATGCGCACCGCTTCATCCAGAGCGTGATCTCGTCGATGACCGATGTGCTGATCGTCGCCGACACCCGCGGTCGCATCCAGCAGGTCAACCGCGCACTCGAAGAACTCACCGGTCGCACTGCCAGCGACCTGACCGGCGTCGCGCTCGGCACCTTGTTCACCGAGGAATACGCCGAACAGGTCGAAGACTTCGCCGAGCATATCCGCACTGACGTGATCACCGATTGCGAGGTCGAACTGCGCGGCCCCGACGGCGAAGGCGCGCCGATCGCGATCAACTGCACACCGCGCTTCGATCACGACGGTCGCCTGTCGGGGCTGGTGATCACCGGTCGGCCGCTGGGCGAACTGCGCCGCGCCTACCAGGATCTGCGCGAGACGCACGATCAATTGAAGACCGCGCAGCAACAATTGGTGCAATCGGAAAAGATGGCATCGCTCGGCCAGCTGGTGGCCGGCGTCGCGCACGAATTGAACAACCCGATCAGCTTCGTGTTCGGCAACATGCACGCGTTGAAACGCTACGAGAAACGCCTCGCCGAATACCTCGGTGCGATTCACCGTTCGGCGAGCGACAAAGAGCGCGAACAACTGCGCAGCGATCTGAAGATCGACCGCCTGCTGCAGGATATCGGCCCGCTGATCGACGGCTCGCTCGAAGGCGCCGAACGCGTCGGCGAGATCGTCGAAGACCTGCGTCGTTTCTCGACGCCGAACCAACAACAGTGCAGCCGCTTCGATCTCAGCCGGGTCATCAACACGGCGGCCGAATGGGTGATCAAGGCACGCCGCGAACGGCCCGAAGTGGTCATCGACATCCCGCCATCGCTCGAACTGTACGGCTACGAAGGCTACGTCCACCAGATTCTGGTCAACCTGATCCAGAATGCCGCCGACGCAATCGAAGACTATAAGGATGGACGCATTGCGATACGCGCCGGCACCCAGAATTCAACGGTGACCGTCGAGGTCTCAGACAACGGCACCGGCATCGCACCAGACCAGTTGCTGCGCGTGTTCGACCCCTTCTTCACCACCAAACCGGTCGGCAAAGGGACCGGCCTCGGCCTGTACATCAGCTATTCGCTGGCCACCGATCAGTGCCAGGGCAAACTGGAAGGAGCCAATCGCGACGAAGGTGGCGCTGTATTTACCTTGACCGTGCCGTTGGAGTTGAGTGAATGACGACAGCGTTGCGTACCTTGTGGCTTCAATCCGGCAGCTGTGGCGGTTGCAGCATGTCGCTGCTGAATGCCGAATCGCCGGATCTTTACGCAACACTGGAATACGCCGGCATCGAACTGCTCTGGCATCCGTCGCTCAGCGAGGCATCCAACGGCGAATTCATCGATCTGCTCAACCGCATCATGAGCGGCGAGCAGGCATTGGACATCCTCTGTCTCGAAGGCTCGGTGATGCGCGGCCCCAATGATACCGGGCGCTTTCATATGCTCGCCGGCACCGGTCGGCCGATGATGCAATGGATAGCCGACCTGTCGCGCAAGGCACGCTACACAATCGCCATCGGTTCGTGTGCTGCATTCGGTGGCGTGACGATGGCCGGCGGCAACCCGACCGAGGCGTGTGGACTGCAATACGAGGGCAATCAGCCCGGCGGACTGCTCGGCGAAGACTGGCACAGCCCGGAAGGACTGCGCGTAATCAACGTGGCCGGCTGCCCGGTGCATCCCGGCTGGGTCACCGATACCCTGGCGCAGGTGGCGATGGGCGATATGGACGAGACGCAATTGGACGAATGGAACCGTCCACGCAGCTATACCAATCACCTGGTACATCACGGTTGTACGCGCAACGAGTTCTACGAATTCAAGGCCAGCGCCGAGGCGCCATCCGATCAGGGCTGCATGATGGAGCACATGGGCTGCCTGGGCACCCAGGCGCATGCCGACTGCAACCGCCGCCCGTGGAACGGCGAAGGCTCGTGTATTCGCGGCGGCTATGCCTGCATCAACTGCACCGCACCGGTGTTCGAAGAACCCGGGCATCCGTTCACCGAAACACCGAAGATTGCCGGCATACCGATCGGCCTGCCCACGGATATGCCGAAGGCATGGTTCGTTGCGCTGGCTTCCCTGTCGAAAGCCGCGACACCCAAGCGCCTGCGCGAAAATGCAGTTGCCGACCACATCGTGGTGCCGCCGGGCAGCGACAAGAAACGGGGTGAACGCTGATGGCGGGCAACTCCACACGTCGCATCCTCGGACCATTCAATCGCGTCGAAGGTGATCTCGAAGTTCAGGTCGAGATCGACGAGGGAAGAATCGAGTCGGCCTGGGTGAACTCACCTCTTTACCGTGGATTCGAACAGATCCTGGTCGGCAAGGACCCGCGCGATGCGCTCGTGATCACGCCGCGTATCTGCGGCATCTGCTCGGTCTCGCAGTCGGTCGCCGCCGCACGCGCCCTCGCCGATGCACAGGGGATCGAGCAGACGCCCAACGGCCTGTTGGCGACCAACCTGATCCTTGCCTGTGAGAACGTCGCCGACCATCTGTCGCACTTCTACCTGTTCTTCATGCCCGACTTCGCGCGCAGCGACTATGCCGAACATGCCTGGCATCGCGATGCCGCCGAGCGCTTCGTTGCACAGAAAGGCAGCGCATCGCGCGACATGTTGCCGGCACGCAGCGAATGGATGCACATCACCGGCCTGCTCGCCGGCAAATGGCCTCACTCGCTGGCCCTGCAGCCGGGCGGTACGACGCGCGCGATCGAGCCGCGTGAAAAACTGCGCCTTCAATCCATCGTTGCAGGTTTTCGGCGCTTTCTCGAAACCACACTGTTTGCCGACAAGCTGGAGAACGTCGCTGCAATCGCTACCGAAGATGAGCTGATGGCATGGGCCGGACAGCATGCCGGTGGCGACTTCGCGCATTTCGTCCGCATCGCGGCTTCGGCCGGCTTGGCCAAACTCGGACGCGCCACCGACCACTTCATGAGCTACGGTGCCTATGCCACCGGTCACCCCAACGAGACCCACCGTTTCGAATCCGGCATCTGGTTCGACGGTCGCCGCGAGTCGTTCGAGCAGCGCGCCATCACCGAAGACATCAGTCACGCCTGGATGCACGCGCAACGCACGCCGAAACACCCCTTCGACGGCAGTACCCTGCCCGACGCCGATATCGCCGATGCCTACAGCTGGTGCAAGGCGCCGCGCTACAACGGCCGGGTCTTCGAGGTGGGCGCCGTCGCACGCCAGTTGATCGACGGCCACCCCTTGATCGCCGAACTGGTGACGAACGGCGGCGGCAATGTGTTCAGCCGAGTGGTTGCGCGCCTGCTCGAACTGGCGCGCGTGGTTCCCATGATGGAAGGCTGGATCAAAGCCATCGCCATCGGTGAAACCTTCTGTAACCAAGGCAAGTTGCCCAAAGACGGTGAAGGGGTCGGTCTCGTCGAAGCGGCACGCGGCAGCCTGGGCCACTGGCTGCAGATTAAGCACGGGCGGATTCTGAACTACCAGATCGTCGCCCCGACCACCTGGAATTTCTCTCCGCGCGACCAGGACGATGTACCGGGCGCGCTGGAACAGGCGCTGATCGGCACCGAGGTCGGCGACAACGGCAAACAGACCGTTTCCATACAGCACATCGTGCGCTCGTTCGACCCCTGCATGGTCTGTACGGTGCACTGAGCAAGGTAAGAGGTAAGCACTATGTGTCTTGGCATCCCCGGACAGATCGTCGAGATCACCGACGCCGACAACTTCATGGCGAAGGTGGACGTCGCCGGTGTACGGCGCGCTGTGAACATCGCCTGCGTGGTCACCGAAACAAGGCCCGCCGCGGACTGCATCGGCGACTGGGTACTGGTGCATGTCGGATTTGCGATGAGTCGTATCGACGAAGACGAGGCACAGAAGACATTGGCGATCCTGCAGGAACTGGGCGAGATGCAGGACGAACTGAACGCGATGCAACAAACGGCGGCAGAGCAAACGTGAGCGACAGCGACGACCGTCTTCAAGCGCTGTACCCCTTCCTGCACGGCAAGACCAAAGATGCCGCGCAGGAACACCAGGCGCTGCTGAATTCAATAGAACGCAAGGCAGCTGACAGCGTTGCCGTGAAACAGCAGTTTTTTACCCAGCACGGCGAAGCGCTGATCGAGGCCGCAACGGCGGTCGCGGATGTCTATCGCCGCCAGGGTCGGATGTTCAGCATGGGCAACGGCGGTTCGAGCTGCGATGCCGCGCACTTCGCCGTCGAGTTCCAACACCCGGTGACTGCCGGCCGCCCCGCCCTGCCGGCGATGAATTTGTGCGTCGACACCGCGATGTTGACGGCCGTCGGCAACGATGTCGGCATGGCGCATGTATTCGTCCGCCAACTCGAGGCGCATGCGCGCGCCGGTGACGGCGTGATGGGCTTTTCGACCAGCGGCAATTCCGACAACCTGATCAATGCCTATCGCAAGGCCAAGCAACTCGGCCTGGTCACACTCGGCCTGGCCGGTGGCGATGGCGGCGAGATGCGATCCAGCGGGCTGGTGGATCACTGCCTTGTCGTCGAAACCGATTCCATTCACCGCGTGCAGGAGGTGCATGTCGCCTGTTACCACATCCTGTGGGACCTGGTGCACACCCTGCTCGCCGATCATCGCGGCCAACTCGGAGCAGCGACATGAAATACGTAGACGAATTCCGCGACCCCAAGGCGGCACGACGCCTGATCGATGAGATCGCCGTACTGCTCGACCGCATCCCGGCCGCCAAACAACGTCCGTTGCAGATCATGGAGTTCTGCGGCGGCCATACGCACACGATCTTCCGTTACGGTATCGAACAGATGCTGCCGGGACGGATCGAACTGGTGCATGGCCCGGGCTGTCCGGTCTGCGTGCTGCCGATGGGCCGGGTCGATGACTGCGTTGCCTTGGCCGAACGACCCGACGTGATCTTCGCGACCTTCGGCGATGCGATGCGCGTGCCCGGTTCAAAGAAAAGCCTGCTGCAGGCCAAGGCCGATGGCGCCGATATCCGCATGGTGTATTCGCCGCTCGACGCGCTCGAGTTGGCGCGCCGCAACCCGGACCGCCAAGTGATCTTCTTCGGCCTGGGATTCGAGACGACGATGCCGAGCACGGCGCTGACCGTCTTGCAGGCGCAGCGCGAGAACCGCGACAACTTCTCACTGTTCTGCAACCACATCACCACGGTGCCGACGATCAAGGCCATTCTCGATTCGCCCGACATGCAGCTCGACGGATTCCTCGCGCCGGGCCATGTCAGCATGGTGGTCGGCGAAGGCCCTTTCGAGTTCGTCGCCGACACCTACAAGAAACCGATCGTCATCACCGGCTTCGAACCGCTGGATATCGTGCAGTCACTGTGGATGGTGATCAGGCAACTCGCCGAAGGGCGCTGCGAGGTAGAAAACCAGTATGCGCGGGTGGTGCCCAAGCAGGGCAACCCGGCCGGGCTCGACGCGATCCACCAGGTCTTCGAACTGCGCGAGTTCTTCGAATGGCGCGGCCTGGGTTCGATCGACCATTCCGGCGTGAAAATGCGCGATGCGTTCGCCCGTTTCGATGCCGAGCGCAAGTTCGCCGTGCCCAACCTGAAGATTGCCGACCCGAAGTCCTGCCAGTGCGGCGAAGTACTCAAGGGCGTGATACGCCCATGGGAGTGCAAGGTGTTCGGCGGCACCTGCACGCCCGAGACGCCGCTGGGTGCGTTGATGGTGTCATCCGAAGGGGCGTGCGCCGCCTACTATAACTTCGGCAACCTGCCCGAACTGCTCGCCAAGCGTAACGACAAGCAACGCCACGAGGCCTCCGCATGAGTGCATCCAACACCGCAGCCAAACCGCGCCTGAAAGGCAAAACGATCACGCTGGCGCACGGCGCCGGCGGCAAGGCGATGCGCGACCTGATCAACGATGTGTTCGTCGACGGCTTTGCCAACGAAACCCTGGCAGCCCTCGAAGACCAGGCACGCATCAGCCTTGATTCGCTCAACGCCCTCGGCGGCACGCTGGCCATGACGACCGATTCCTATGTCGTCGATCCGTTGTTCTTTCCCGGAGGCGATATCGGCAAGCTGGCGGTGGCCGGCACGGTCAATGATCTTGCCGTCGGCGGCGCGGTGCCGCTGTACCTGACCTGCGGCATGATTATCGAAGAGGGCTTCGCGGTCGACGACCTGCGGCGTATCGTCGCATCGATGAAGGCGACGGCGGATGCCGCCGGCGTGAAGATCGTCACCGGCGATACCAAGGTGGTACACAAGGGCGCTGCCGACAAGCTGTTTATCAATACCGCCGGCGTCGGCGTGATACCTCACGGCATCGACATCCGCACGCAACGCGCACGTGCCGGCGATGTCGTTATCATCAACGGCTACGTCGGCGACCACGGTGCCGCGATTGCCGACGCGCGCGGCGATATGGCGCTCGAAAGCCATATCGAAACCGATTGCTGCGCGCTGAACGGCCTGATCGCAGCGATGCTCGATGTCTGCCCGGACATCCATTGCCTGCGCGACGCAACGCGCGGAGGCATAGCGACCGTGCTCAACGAATTCGCCGACGCCAGCGACACCTGCATCCGCATCCGCGAGGAAGCGCTGCCCGTACGTGCCGAGGTACGCGGACTCAGCGAGTTGCTCGGGCTTGACCCGCTCTACCTGGCGAACGAGGGCAAACTCGTTGCGATCGTGCCGGCCGATGCCTCTGCCAAGGTGCTCTCTGCGATGCAGGCACACCCGGCGGGTGAGCACAGCGCGATCATCGGTCATGTGGTCGAGGCGCCGCATGGTAGCGTGATTCTCGAAACCGGTTTCGGCGGCGAACGCATTGTCGACATGCTTGTGGGCGAACAGTTGCCGCGCATCTGTTGAACCCCGCGGTTCCTACGACAAACCTCAGAACACCGGCAATTCACCGTTCAATGCCTCGAGAAAGGCGACGATATCGTCGACTTCATCATCGCTGAGCGCTTCTCCGTCATGCACGTGAAGCCGACGCGTGTCTTGGTGCCACCGGATTGATCGATCGTCGTTGCGATCGTTGCTCAGTCGCTTGTTCAACTGCACGCGCGACATGATACGTACCGCCTCGGCGAGACTATCCACAGAACCATTGTGAAAGTACGGTGCGGTACGCGCCACGTTGCGCAACGACGGTACTCGCCAGACCCCACGGCCCGCATTTTTGTCCGCATCGGCCAGGCCGGTGTCTTCGTCGAGTCGGTATCGCTTCGCATACTCGGTGCCCGGCACTGCGGGAAACATCCGGTAGGCGTCTCCCCGCCCTGCCTCCGCGGCTGCGCTGAATGCCGGGCCGCGATGACACGCAACACAGCCGGTCGACTCAAACAAGGCCATGCCTCGCAACTGTCGGTCGCTCAACGCGGTCGCGTCACCTCGCACGAACCGGTCATACGCAGCGTTGGGCGTTACCAGGGTGCGTTCGAAAGCCGCTATGGCCTTGGCGATGGCGTCGATATCGATCGCCGCTCCCTCACCGAAGGCCGCTGCAAACATCGGCGGATAGCTTGGGATCGCTCGAACGCGGTCGACGACAGCGTCCAGCGACGGCATCGCCATCTCCACTTCGTTGAGCAGGGGGCCACGCACCTGCTCTTCCAGTGAACCCGCACGCCCGTCCCAGAACAATGCCGTAAAGAACGCGGCGTTCAGCACCGTTGGGGCGTTGCGTTGCCCCGAACGTCCGCCGACACCGGTTGACGTTGCATCGCCGTCCGCCCCGCCCTTGTCGTTCGAGATCTCATGACAACCGGCACATGCCACCGATCCGTCCAGCGACAAGCGCTTATCCAAAAACAATGCACGACCCAGGCGGACCTTTTCGGGCGAAGGTGGATTGTCGGGCGGAAACGGGGCTGTTTCGGGCAATGCCTGCCATTGATAGGCGGCATCGCCCGTCCCTACCTCGATAAATGCCGGCAATTCACCAGCCGATGACGGCCGACCGGGCGATGCCTTGTCGGGCAACAGGGCAAGAATGTCTTCCGCGTAAAAGCTGAAGATGACGGCAAATGCGACCTTCAGCGTAAACACGATCACGCCCGAACCAATGGCCAAGCCCAACAACCAACGCCGTCGCGTGCGCGGCGCCAGTTCCGCCACCAAGCGGTTTACGAAAAGCAAACCCGCCGTCACGACAATGACGGAGAACAGAAAAGACTCGAAGCCGAAATTGTTCATGGCCCACGTGCCCTGCACCACCGAACGGACATCGACCGCCGGTCGTGCGATCGACTACTTGAAGCCGATCTTCTTGTACAGCATCAGCCCCGGGCAGATGCCGGAGATCCCGGCGAATACCAGCATCGCCGGCACCACATACAGAAACCAGTGGACTTCACGCCATCCGGTCAAACCTATGCCGGTCAACAGCAGCGCTGCCACGGTAAAGAACAACATGCGTTGTGCACTCATGAGTATTTCCTCGTCAGATGTTTCGACGAAGAGCATAAGTACCGCTAGAATAATTTAGAAATTCTATTTCTGAATTTGATTTATATGATTTTCGAATAAATCTGATTATGAACCTAAAACAACTGCAGTTTGCCCTGCTGGTCGCTCAAACCGGGTCGTTCAGTCGTGCCGCGGAACTCGCTTTCGCCACCCAACCCACGCTGTCGAACGCGATCTCGCAGCTCGAAGAAGAACTCGGCGGGCGGTTGTTCACCCGTACGACACGCAAAGTCGAAATCACTCCCTTCGGCCAGACCCTGCTGCCGTACATGCAGCGCGTCGCACAAAGCCGCGACGACTTGCTGGAAGCAGCGGAGCAGTATCTGAACCCGACGCACAAAATGTTGCGCATCGGGTTTTCGCCGCTGGTCGACATGCAACGCTTGAACCAGGCAATACAACCGTTCAGACAACGGCATCCGGATGTTCATGTGTATTTCAAAGAGTGTTTTGTCGACGAATTGTCGTCCCGTCTACATGCCACGCAAATCGATATACAAGTTGTTGTTGCACGCGAACTCGCCGCCGAAGAAAACTCTATGGCGTTCTATAGAGACGAGCTCCGCTATCTACCGGCAGCAGACGAGAGTGACCAACAAGCCGGCCCACTGCCTATCTCTGAATTGCCTACAGCGCCGATCATCTTGACTGGTGGCGGCTGCGGGTTGAACGACGCGGTCGAGCGAATGTTTGCCAGCGAGCGTTGTAAGTTCTCACCCTATCCAGGACAAGCACTCACCTATAAGGTCATTGAAGAATGGACGTCGATCGGTATCGGTGCAGGCATATTGCCGACGAGCAAATTGTCAGCCAACAATACGAGCGCGCGTCCCTTGCTCCTTTCCAACAATGAACCTGCAGTGTTCGCCTATGAGTGGATCTGGAAGCGAGGTAAAACTCTGTCTGATACGATGATCGAGTTCCTTACGCACATAGAGAAAGCTGTGCCCGCCTTGGTTGCCGGGCAAGCGAGGACCGGCAAGGCGGTGCAGCAAGGCGGATCGCACGCGGCCGCCTCGACGAAACGGAGGTCCTCGGCTAGAGCCAAGAATTAGGTGAATTTACGATGAGATCGACTGAATCGACGCCTTGGGCGTCTGACATATTCTGCGCAAAGGCGTAGTCATTGTAGGCCGCGCTTGGCGACTTCACCTCTGGCATCGGGTATCCGGCTCAAGACCTAGATCCCATGACGATAAGACTTTATGAGCTGAAGTCGCCTAGCATCTTCTCGATGACATAAACGTCGACGCCCGACATGGAACACTCTTCATTCGACGCATCATTGACGGTAATTGCTTCGAGTTTTGCTCCAGACTTTCTCACAAACGACACTCTGTGAATCTGGCGATAGAGGTCGTCACCCACTCTTTCCGATGCCAATCGGGTTACGGTCGTTTTATCGAAATCCAAGTTGTAGTTGGTCACCAACCCCGCGTTCTTCAGATGCGTGAACGCCATACCGGCCGGCCAAGCATCGGGGCTAGTACAATCCGGGTCGGCGACCGCTGGACTAGAAAACAGTGTCAGCACCACGATCGCTATAGACAAACGGGTCATCTCACAATCTCCAAAACTGCATCACCGCTGTTGGCAATACGTTCTCGGATATCACGCCGAAGAATAATACAACCTTGAGAAGCATTGCCGGGATTCCGGATACTGTCTCCGTGAATGAGAAAATGCATTCGACCATGCGCTGAGTGATTGACGGGATTTAACGCCATAGTAACGGGCCCTTTCGACTGATGCGAATATTGAGCCCCAATTCGATACTGACCTCGCGGTATCGGACCCACGTCAGTCAGTCGCTCGGCATCTGGATTGTTTCGCCCAACGCCAGCTGCTCCCGAATAGCCGGTTCCGACTACGCGCCCATCCCTTGTGAGTACTCCAGTACTCTGACTGTATTGCCATGGCATGCTGCATCTCCATTGCTAGTCATTGGCGCGAAACGGTACCACGACTCCATCAGCAGCAACAATATCGAGTCTAACTGATTGAGCAACGATCGCCTGAACAGAACTAACCCCAATTAACAATGAACCATGTCAATGCGTGCACGGTCTTCTCCGAATACAGCCGACATGGCTGCACTCGGAGAAAACCACGCCTTGCGCAGCGCCATTTTCTCCTTTTTACGTTGTGCCTTGTTCGATTTCTGATGCACGCCACCCTTCTTCATCATCGGGTGGTTGTGCAACAGGTTTCTTGCCTTGTTGGTCTTGTTCGCCATTGCTTTTGCTTCCATTACTGGTTTCGTAAAAAGAGTGGGCCGAAGCCCCGGCCCACTCAGCCTTTCACACACAGCACCTGTTTCAGTGTGTGTACCACTTCAACCAGGTCGGTCTGGTTCGCCATTACCACGTCGATGTCTTTATAGGCACCGGGGATCTCGTCGATCACCCCGCTGTCTTTGCGACATTCAACACCCTCGGTCTGGTGTTCCAGGTCCGTCTGGCTGAACTGCTTCTTCGCCTTGCTACGCGACATGCGTCGGCCCGCGCCGTGCGAACACGAGCAGAACGACTCGGCATTGCCTTTACCGCGCACGATGTACGACTTGGCGCCCATCGAGCCCGGGATGATGCCCAGCTCACCTTCGCCGGCCCGGATCGCACCTTTGCGCGTTACGTACACGTCGGCACCGAAGTGGGTTTCACGTGCCACATAGTTATGGTGGCAGTTGATCGCCTCTTTGGTGATCGTGAACGGCGGCAGATACTTCTCCAGTGCCGAGATGATCGAGCGCATCATTTCCCGACGGTTGACCATCGCGTAGTCCTGCGCCCAATGCACCGCCTCGACATAGTCCTCGAAGTGCTTCGCACCCTCGGTGAAGTACGCCAGATCTTTGTCGGGCAGTCGGCCCAGCTGGTCACCCATATCGTGTCGCGCCAGGTTGATGAAGTAGCGCCCGATGATGTTGCCGATTCCACGTGAACCGGAGTGCAACATGATCCAGACATCACCCACCTCGTCCAGGCACAGCTCGATAAAGTGGTTGCCGCCGCCGAGTGTCGCCAGTTGACGCACCCAGACATCGTACGGACGCTTCTTCTGCATACGCGCAAGCGCCGGATGCTTGTCGATGATCACGTCCAGGCCTTTGGCCATCGGCGTGATGGTCGATCGCTTCACCGGATCGTTCTTATGCATATCAAAGCCGACCGGGATTGCCGCCTCGACCGCGTTTCGCACGCGACGCAGGCTCTCCGGCAGGTCTTCGGCCTTCAGCGAGGTACGCAGCGCGTTCATGCCGCAGCCGATATCCACACCAACGGCCGCCGGCACGATCGCGCCTTTGGTCGGGATCACCGAACCGACGGTTGCACCGATACCCGCATGCACATCCGGCATCGCCGCCACGTGGTGATGCACGAACGGCAGCTGCGCGATGTTCGCCAACTGCGTCATCGCCTGCGACTCGGCATCCTCGGTCCAGATATGTACCGGCACCTTGCCCTTGTTCAGGGTATGTTTAACAGGCATCGTTCTTCTCCCTCGTCCTGTTGTCTTCCATTGAGTTTGTGCCCGGCGTGTGGCGAACCACAACGACCGGGCGGGTTAACGTTAAACATTGATCTTGACCGTGTCTTTCAACACGCCGTCGAGACCACCAAACACGGTCAGGCGATCGACCTTCTCGGTCACCTTCTCGAGCGTTTCCAACTCTTTCAGGCGCAGCAAGGTCGGGTTCTCGTCCATCAGCTTTGCCGTGTTCAACAGCGAACGGGTCGCTGCCGTTTCTTCACGTCGCTTGATGACGTTCGCCTGAGCGGCTTTTTCGGCCTGCACGACCTGGTTCAGGATATCCTTCATGTCACCCGGCAGGATGACGTCGCGGATACCCACGCTACGCAGATCGAAACCGTGCTCTGCAGCCGTGGCCACCACCTTCTCGAACACTTCGTGGTCGACACGTTCCTTGTCTTCCAACAGTTTGTCGAGATCGCGCGAACCCACCGCCTGGCGCAACGCAAACTGCAGTTCACGGTACAGCCATTCGATCGGCTGTTGCAGATCAGCGCGTGCCTTCACCGCATCGGCCACACGGTACTGTGCACCGAGGTTCACCCGCAGCGACACCTTGTCGCGGGTCAGGATCTCCTGGCCCTGCACTTCCATGGCCTGGATACGGGTATCGTACGGCTCAACCACCACACGGCGTTTGACCGCCCAGTACACGTAATAACCCGGCTTCAATGCCTGTGCCATCTCACCGTCGACAAACAACAGGCCAACCTGGTTGTCCGCCACTTCGGCGCTGTAGACGAACGGCATCAATGCACGCGACACGACGCCACCTTTGGTACGCACAATCGCATCGACCAATTGCTTGGCCACCTGCAGCTCGGTGTCGACCGCAACGCGTTCAACACGCAACTGGTGCGGCAACTTCCAGAACACCTTGCGCTCGCCCGGCGCCAATGCCGTAACGAAGGTGTCGTCGCGGTACACCAGGCCGACCTCGTGATCACCCATCAAGACCTGCATCAGGTAACCGTCGAGCAAGTCGCCCGAGGTCTTCATCAACAGGTCCGCGTTGGCATCCGCGAATTCGGTCTGCGACAGGTCGAACACAGTTGCCGAAATCCGACCGGTCGGGTCGAAGTAGCGGTGTACGCCCGGTGCAAGCACGGCGACCAACTGACGGTCACGGTACAGCAAGGCGCGTTCGTGCTGAGCGACCACAAAATGCTTGAACATCATCATTTTCTTCTCCTTGTTATCGTTAGTGCATTCCTCGTGAACTTCCGTTCGCCTTTGCGAAGCGCACCCGAAGATGCGCTTCGAAAAGGCTCGGCCCCACATGCACGGTGCGGGTGACATCGATCGATAGCAGCGGGTGCGCTTCCGGTCGTTTTGTCTGGCTGACCGTCCCTGGTCTGACCATCCATCGCGATGGGAAGCGCACTGGCCGTTACCGGCTCGGCGTCACGCAGGCATCCAGCATGCTGTGAGACGACATCCGCGATACACGATCGCGGAACTCACCGGGGCCTTGCCTCGGGTGTAAGCGGAATCGAACCGCGGGGCTCTCGCCCTTTCCAGGTCTAGATAAGAGGATTCGAACCTCTGACTGATCGCGTGTAAGGCGATTGCTCTACCCAACTGAGCTATATCCAGTGGAGTCTCCATCGACCATTGCGTGCGGTACACCGGACTGCAGTGCAGGCGGCGCCGGCGGGCGTTCTGAAGCCCAACCACGGTCACGCAACGTCCTGATGAGGACCTTGTTCCCCCGAGCGGAGTCGAACCGCTTCGAGGGAGTTCATTTGAAGGACAGCAGCGCCAATACGACCCGCCCTTCAATCTCTTACGTAATCCTTGCGATCACTGCTGTCGAAAGGACTTCCTTTCGAGGCAGCACTGCTTGAAACCTACGGCCCGAGCCGCACGGGCACGGATCGTTCCGACCCAATTTTTCCAGCAGTTCCTTGTCTTTGTTTACGATGCGTTCTCCGCGCTTCACGTTTGTTTCCGACGGATAACCCTTACTCCGCTTCGACATCTTTTCGAAAGCTATTGGCCCGGTCTTCCCAACGTTCGTCGTCCCATTTGATGCGTGGCATGGCACACCTCCTTTCTCACGTTGAACAAGCAGTCCGCCTCTGCAGACTGCGCGACTTGGCGCGCTCACCAGGACTCGAACCCGGAATCTCCCAGTTCGCAACCGGGTGCCTTCATCCATTTGGCCATGAGCGCAGTCTGGTAGGTCGCACAGGATTCGAACCTGTACCTTTCGGCTTGAGGAAAGCGTTGGCAATTCGTGGTCAGTTGCCAAGCGCTCGAAACAAACCGACTAAGCGTTACGAATCTTCGCAATAGCTCGCTATTACGCGCGATTCGCGCCTTGATTCAGTCTGTTTCGAACACTTCTCAATCTGCCCAGAATCACCAACGCTTTCCTGACCGGCCGATGTGCTAACCGTTACACCAGCGACCTGTTGTTCAATTCCCAACCACCGGGCACAAAAAAACCCCGGGGTTCATCACCTACCGGGGTTCTTTCCGGAAGGCGTCAATCCATCTCGACGCCTCCGATCCTTCAATCGCAGTGCGTCAATTCATACCAATCTTCAGTTGCTTGTCGCCAAGCGTGCCAACAAACCCGTCGACACCCCGGACCGCAAACGAGCACAGACTGCCCGCGACGGTCAGTACTGACCGCACATCGCGTTCGGCTTGTGTTCTTGGCTCGTTCAGAAAACGCACGTTCAACTCCAGTAAAAAAAGTTATCGCGGGCATACCCCGCTGGAATGGCGCAAAGTATAATTGGCAAAACTTACTTTGCAAGAACTTTTTTTGCATATGACAAAAATTCATTCATCCCCTTCGCGCACCAAAGATCCTCTTGCCATAAAGATCGGCAAACGTATCGCGCAGGCACGCAAGATGGCCGGCTTCAAATCGGCGAAGGAGTTCAAACGCAAGTTGCCGAAATGGCCGGAGAACAGGCTGTCGTGGTACGAGGCAGGTTACTCCATGCCCCACCCCAACGATGTCACAACAATCGCCAAGCTCACCGGCACCTCTGTTTGCTGGATCATGTTTGGCCTCGGGCCGATTCGATCCGGCGAACGCGACCTGCAGGCAGTGCGTCATCAAAATCTCGTCTATCTGTACCAGATGGCCGCCGACACCTCGCAGGACGCCACCGCGGCCTTCATCGCCGATCTGCATCTCAAACCGTCGACGGTCATCGAGCACATCGATAACCCCTTCAAGCATATCGGCGATCGCCTGGCGCGCAAGATAGAGAAAGCCGGCGACAAACCGCGAACGTGGCTGGACGAACAACATATCGAGTCGGATGGCCTGTGCGCCTCGTTTCCCGACGAACTGCGCGAACTGATGACGATCTATTCGGACATGGACGACAAGCAGCGCCGCCAATTGGTCGGCATTGCACGCACCTTGATTTCACACTAGCGAGGCAGTCCGGCATTGGTTAGGCTGCCGATCGATCCAAGCTTACCGGCCACCCCTACAACTTCGACAACGGGTCGACGGCATGAATAACAAGAAAATTGCATTCACCTGGCCGGCAAGGCTGATCGACCTCATTCTGATGGCAGGCTTTGCCGGACTGCTGGGGTTCGTATTCAGCTTCTTCGATCTGAACGCCACCACGTTTGTCACTGGTGCAGTTATCGCTATGGTGGTGTCAGGCTTTGTATTCCAGGTCGCAAAAGTCTGGCTCTTGCCCGGGTTGGACCTGGGGCCAGACACGTTGAAGATTCGCGAGCCCTTGGGATCGCCAACGGCACAGATACCCTATTCGAAGATCACGGCCGTCGAACTGGCTACCGACTCGAGTAAGCCACGGATTATGATCACCAGCGAACCGGTGCGTGTGCTTCTTGGAGAACGCAGCCAATTCACGATAGTGCCCGAATGGTACGCAGTCGCGACCGATGAATTGATCGCAGATATTCAACATCGGATGAAAACATCGGATGCGGGCCGCCGGTAGCTCGACCGATCGGCCTGTTCAGCGGCTCGTCGCCGCCTTGTCTTCCAAGCCATTCAACAGTTCGCGGGCCTCACGCGCCGTTTCAGTATCGCCCGCCCGCGAAGCCAGCTGTTCAGCACGCTCCAGCCAGCCACGTGTTTCCGGCTCGCGGCGTTGCGCGGCGCTGCGCCCGGCTCGTAGCAGATAACGCCCCGCCGACTGAATACGTTGCGCATGCTCGGCCACGTCGCCGGCTTTCGCCAGCACGCGCACCATCCCCCTGTAATCGCGCTCGTCCCGACGCAAACGCGCAACCTGTTCGAGCTGGGCCAGGGCCTGATCGGCCTCGCCCTGCAAGGCGCTGAGCAATGCCGTAAGTTCCAACCGGTCGGTCGCCGACGCCTGCACGGCGTCCGCGCCGATGGCGTTGAGATGCGTGCTCAAGTCCTTGATATCGCCCTGATCCGCGGCGATCAATCCGAGCACGAAGTGCGCCTTTGTCGCCGTCGCGGCGCTACCGTTGTCACCGACCAACAGCGTCTGTAGCACCAAGCGCGCCTTATCGAGTTGACCGCTTCGGTAATGGATCGTGCCACGCAGCAGCTCGATACTGCCTTCACCGACAACACCGCGACGCAGCCTTTCCGCCTCAGCCTGTTCGAGTTGATCGAGCGCCTCGGCGTATTGCCCCTGGTAGGTTTGACAAAGTGCGAGGTTGAAGCGGGCATCGACGATTGCCTGCGGTGCGTCTTCCTTCAATGCGGCGAGCAACGCCGCTTCGTACAGGCTTGCGGCCTGATCGTACCTACCCTGCGCAAAGGCCAGGCGCGCAGAACGGTCGAGCGACTGTTGCTCGGTCGGCGGTGTCTCGGGTTTCTCGGCAGAGCCGCCGCATGCGGCCAGTAAGGTTGCGCACACCGCGGCGCCGATCACCATGCGGACAACATTCATGGCCGCACCTCGCTCGGAGGCAAGCGACCACCCTCCGGAGGCGGCGCGCCACTTCCACCGATCAGCCAGCTGTTGCGCAGTTGACGCAGCAAGCCTTCCAGTTCCGACAAGGTCTGCTGGGTCATACCAAGCAGTACCGGGATGTTCGCCGTGGACGCGCTGATGTCACGCGTGATCTTAGGTAGCTCCGGCGAGGTCTTTTTCAGGTCGGCCATAACGACATCGAGCGATGCCATGACCGACTTCACGCTGGCACTGATCTCCGGCAGATCCTTGCTCTGCGCATTGATCGAACGCGACAAGGACGTGACCTGTTGCGCGGTTTTCTGTAGCTCCTCGAGGATCGGACCGAGTTGGTCGACCGCCTTGTTGGCGCTGAGCAACAGTGCCTCGAGTTCTTTGGCGGTGCCCTCGTCGCTCAACAGGCTGCCCAAGGTGCCCTCACCGCGCTCGATGCGTCCGGTGACTGCGTTGATGTCGGCCAGCACCCCCTGTAGATCGCCTTCTGGATCGGCAAGTCGCTCCGTCAGATCGGCCAACGCCGTCATGGTGCGCTCGGTCTGCTCCAGAATTGGGATGACCCTGCTACGCACGTCTTCCATGATCTCGCCGATACTGTCGGTCGGCGCCCGGTCCGGCCTCGCCGTCAATACGGCGTATTCCCAATCCATCGGCTCGCCGGTGCCGCGGGTAATCTCGACATAACTGTCGCCAGCGACACCGAAGGTCTTGCGGATGATGGCTTCAGAATCTCCCCGAACGAATGGCACCATCGAAGCGCTCAAGCGCGCCATCGCATGAATCTTCTGGTCCGGCTCGATCACGATGCGTTGGATCTTGCCCGCCTCGGTTCCCAGCACCTCGATCTTCGCCCCTTCGGTCAGGCCGTAAAGCCCCTCATCAGGCAGCACCAGGCGCAGCGGTTCGCCGGGGTCGAACAACTCGCGCAGCGCATCGGCCTTGATCAAGGTGAACAGGAACAGCACCAGCGCTATCAGCACTGTCGCGCCCAGGAAGGTACGCTCCCGACGATAGCGTTTGATATCGGTCACTCGCTTCGCTCCAGGTCAAGTAGATGCCCGCCGACGATGTGATAGCGACGATCGGCGGGGATGCTGCGCTGTTCAAGCACGGCCCGATTGCGCGTGAACCAGACCACGGCCCCGCCACGGCGGCGCACCTGTTGCACCGCCGCCATCAACGGCGGCAGCAGGCCGATGTCGGCATACTCCATGGGGTGCTCGAGAAACACCAGCTGCGGTCGTCCCAGAAAAGCTTTGACGCACGCCGCGCGTTCGAGATCGCTGGCGGGACAATCGTCTGGCGGCAACATCGGCAGGCCGGGCAGACCGAAATGGCGCGCCAGGTCACACGCCATTTCACGCAGCAGATCGTCCGGCAGCACTGTGTGGTGCCGCAATGGCAGCAAGAGATTGTCCATGACCGTGCGCGAGCGTAACCAGTTACCGCGGTTCATCACCCGACCAACCTGGCCGCGCACGCGAAACGCGTCACTTTCAGACATTTCACGCCAGGCCTGTCCGTCAAAGCGCACATCGCCGGCTTGCGGTTGTTCAAGCCCGAGCAGAATGTCCACGAGCGCCGTCGAACGCTCGACGTCGAGCGAACGCAGCAGATGCAGTTCGCCCGGCGCAACATTCAGATCGAACGACAGTGCCGGCCAGGTGCCGGATGCGGCCACCCTGACGCCATGTGCCTGCAGGCGCGGCACCGTGTTGTGATGAGTCATTGGTGCAAGCATCTACAACACCGCCGAAACCGTTGCCCCGATCAAGAACGTCGCGATCAGGGAATAAACGAAACCACGCGGCAACATGCGACGCACCGCCAGCGCATTGGCCTCCACGCGCATACCGAACCAGACGGCGATATACGCAATGACGTAGCCGGTAACCAACGGCTTGATTACCAACAACAGGTGATCGCCGATGGTCATGCCGCTCAATACGCTATCGACGAAGCTCAGCAGCGAGATCGACGTCAGGCCGGTCAACGACGCCATCAGGTAGCCCGACCACAGCGCTGCATACAGAAAGATGATCGTCAGCACGCAGACTGCCAGGGACATGGCAAAGCAACGCGGTATCGCAATGAGATCGACCGGGTCGAGGCCGACCGACTGCAACATGCGCAGTTGCCCATTCACTTTCATGTGTCCCACTTCGTCGAGCAGCACCGATCCGCTGCGCCCGATGACGATCAGCGCCGTGACCACGGGCGAAATCTCACGCACCAGCACCAGAACGAGAAATGAACCGACGCTTCCCTGTTGCCCGGCGACGTCGAGCCAATACAGGATCTGCTGGACCAGCCCGATGCCGACCAACAGCGCGGCGACAACCACGGCAGGCACGGCACGCACCCCGACGTGGTAGAAATAGGTGAACAGCTCCTCGCGCATCGTGCGCCGCCAGCGCCCCGGTACGAAACCGCGGGCCAGCGCCACCGAGGCATCGCCGACGAACATCAAGACGGCGCGAATGACGCGTAGTACCCGCTCGCCCAATCGAGCAAGTAGCCCCAAAGCCGGCAATGTATCGCCAGTGTTCACGGCAACCGTGTTTGCCTCGCGCAGCTTCACAGCCGGCCACTCATCAGGTACGTGGAAAATTCACCGATATTTTCCAGATAGTGGCGCCCGCGGAGTTGGAACAGATAGTCGTCCGACAAGGCCCGGTAGACCGTTTCGGTTGCCTGAATGCTGCCGGGCAGCCCGGTCAGCGCCATGTCTGTCGCCATCTGCGCGGCCTCCCCCCACAGGTTGAACGCGCGCTGCTCGCGACCTACGACGCTCCCGATCACCGGACCGAGATCAAGACCGATACAGAACGCCAGCGGTGACTGCTGCTCGGTGAACAATCGTTCGCACACCGTCTGCACCTGCAGCGCAAAATCGGCCAGCTTCGCCGCGCCGGTCCTGGGATCATCGTTGGGATCCGCCGCTGCCATCACTTGATCGGAGAGAAACTTCATATAGGCCAAGTCGTGATCGGCGGCGGCGCGCTCGAGTTCGCGGATCAGGTAGGTGACGACAGACTCGTCGCTGGATTTGCCGAACGGCTCGGCCAGCACGACGGCATCGGTGAAGTGCAGTGACAATACCGCCAACTCGTCGATAACCTCGGCGCTCGCCGCGCGCTGCTCGCCGGCGAGCTGGGCAAGTCTCGCGGTAAAGGCTGCCGCACGCTGCGCCCCCAGGCTGGTTTCGATGTCGACCGCCTCGTCACGCCTGGCTTTCGCCGCAGCCGGCAGCGCGCCGCCTTGCCGCTTCTCGACGGGTGATGCCATGTCACGCTGGCTGTCCGACACGGTCGCGCCGCTCGTCGCCTGCCGAATGGCCAACAGGTTGGCCATTGCCAGCGCAAATTGCGCCACCTGGTCCGACCAGCGTTCACGCCTGCCGGTATCCTCCAGCCACAGCGCACCGATCACCTCGCCCCTTACCTTGACCGGTGCCGACAACAAGGCCCGGCAACCCATCGGGTCGAGGTAGCGGCTGTACACAGAGGTCGTTGCCGCCGCATTCGATGTATCGAGCTCGCGCAATGTCACGCCCTGCTCGATTGCATCGAACAACGCCTGGTGGTCCGGGCGGCGCAAGGCATTGCCGTGGGTGTGTCCTTCTGCCTCTTGGTCGAAACAGTCGAGACAACGCAGTTCGTCATGAGCGCTGTCGAACTGCCACACGCTGGCACGCCGGACTCGCGACGAACGCGCCACCGCTTCGGTGACCGGCGCCAACGAGTTCTCGTCGCCCGAGTCGAAAATCGCCGACTGCACGGCGGTGCTGCCGAATGCCTCACTCTGCGCATCGAGCTGCGCTTCACGTTCGAGAATACGGATGGCCTCGCGGTCGGTACGCAATCCCTGGCGAATCAACAAGGCGGCGAGGAAGGCCGCCAGCAGCATGACCGACAAACCCATCGCCAGCGTCTTGCCGACGTTCTCGACGACAAACCCAATGAAGTCATCCTCCGGCACCACCACGATCACCGACCAGTCCCGGTCGATCAGGTGCTTCAGTGAAGATACCGAACTGATGTAGCGGCGATCGTTCAATTCAAAATCGCGCCGGCCGTGGCCTTCTACCCGGAAACGGTCGTAGGCGCGTCGTGCAATCGGATCGGCAAGATCGGCGACGCGCGTCAAACGCACCTCACCGGCCTCCGTCTCCTTGACCAATTCGGCACTGGGGTGGGCGATAACGCGATCGGTTTTGTCGACAATGAACGCAAAGCCTGTGGTGCCGATTTTGAGGTCGCTCAAGAAACGACTCAGGCTTTCGAGCTTGACGTCGGCACCTATCACGGCCGCCAGTTCGCCCGCCTCGTTGATAAACGGCAGCGAACCCGTAATGCCGGCGGCGCGGTCGGTGAAGAACGGATAGACGTCGGTCCAGAACAGGCGGTCGGCTTCCTCATGGCTTACCCCCTGATACCACGGACGCTGACGGGGATCGTACCCGTCCCACTCGACAACCTGATCTGAAATCACTTTGCCGGCAGCATCACGCCTTACCAGGCGCACGACGGGCTTGCCATCGGCCTCGCTGGCTTTGCTGATGGTCTTGACCTCGAGCCCACGCTGTTGCTGCTTGTCGTCCTGATAGCGACGCACCATGAAGAACTCGCCGTTCGGCACGCCGATGATCAGGCTCGTGAGCTGCGGCATGTTGTTCAACACGCCGATGCCCAAGGGCTCGACGAGGTCGCGGCGGACATCGGACAGGGTCTTGTCAGACAAGAGATCGCGCGACAGGCGGATGGTGTCGCCGATGGGCTCGATATAGGCGACGACTTCGGTCTCGATCCGGCTTTGCAGATTGACGATCACGCCCTTGGACAATGCCAGGGTGTCGGCGCGCATGGTCCTGTAGTCGAATATGGCGATCCCGACCAGCGCAACCAGCATGACCACCACAACGCCAATCGGAAACCACAGGCGCAATCGACGACGGCGAGCCAGGGCCCTTGCTTCTTCGAACGCTGTCAATTCGTGAGCCGCCGTGGCCATGAGCGCGCTTTCGCCCTCCTTGTTCTTGTTGCCGCCACTTGCACCGGGCATGCCTGCCGGCATTGCGCGTCGTTAAACGCGGGTCTGGCCTGCCGATTGTAATCGACCCGCGGCCTTCGGGCATATCGGGTGACCAGGGCGAGGTCAGTCGTCGCTGCGATCCACCCCGCAGCAATGCGAATCCGGCCCGGCGGCAGACGCCTCGAGGATGGAACCGGTCACACGATTCGGCCGGAAGGTGGTGCAACCTTTGAGTCCAAGACGATAGGCGTCTTCGTACACCGACTGATAATCGGCCACAGCGAAATCCTCGGGGATGTTGACGGTCTTCGAGATCGCATTGTCGACATAGGGCTGCAATGCCGCCTGCATCTGCAGATGCTCTTCCGGCGTCAATTGGTGAGCGGCGACAAAGTAATCGGGCAGCGACTGTTCACCACGTTGCCGGCGCCATAGCCCGAGACTGTAGTCGTACAAGGCAAAGCACTGCGGCGAACCGTCGTTGTCGCGGATCTGTCGCTGGTGCTCAAAACTGAACACCGGCTCGATACCGCTGGACACATTGTTGGCCAGCAGGCTGATCGTGCCGGTAGGGGCAATGGCCGTCAGGTGGCTGTTGCGCAGACCGCTGCTGCGTATGCCTTGCTGAATGTCCTGCGGCAACGACTTGATGAACGGCTGCTGCAGCAAGGCATCGCGCTCGAAGAACGGAAAGCTGCCCTTCTCCTCTGCCAGCGCCACCGATGCACGATAGGCGGCGTGGCACACGGTGCGCATGATCGTCGCGGCAAGCTGCCGTGCCGCATCGCTGCCGTAGTGCAGACCGAGCATGATGAGCGCATCCGCCAGCCCGGTGATGCCGAGACCGATGCGGCGGCTGCCACGGGCCTGCTCTTGCTGCGCCGGCAACGGAAAACGCGACAGGTCGATGACATTGTCGAGCATGCGTACCGCAACCCCAGCGGTCTGGGCGATGCCGTCCAGATCGATACGCGCCTCTGCAGTTAACGCATGAAGGACGAACTGAACCAGGTTGATCGAACCCAGGTTGCAGGCGCCATACGGTGGCAACGGGATCTCACCGCACGGATTGGTGGCGCTGATGCGCTCGCGGTAAGCAAGATTGTTCTGCCGGTTGATCCTATCGACGAACAACACGCCGGGTTCAGCACTCTCGAAGCTGGCCTGCATGATCCTGTCCCACAGCGCCCGCGCCCGTAAGACACGCAACACCACGCAGGGCACGCGGCCTGCATAGCCGGGCCATTCACGCTCAATGATCGCGTTGCCGGCATGCTGCCCGCCGGCGAGACCGTCTGCCGGAAACACCAGCGGCCATTCATCGTCTGCGTGCATCGCCTGCATGAACGCATCGCTGACCAATACCGAGAGGTTGAAATTATGCAGTTGGCCCGTCTGCTGCTTGGCGTCGACGAACGCCTCGATATCCGGATGATCGCAGCGCAATGTCGCCATCATGGCGCCGCGCCGTGCGGCCGTGGACAGCAAGGTCTCGCACATGCTGTCCCAGATGCGCATGAACGAGACCGGCCCGGACGCCGTACCGCCGACCCGCCAGGCCGGCACGCCCGACGGACGCAGGGTCGAAAAATCGTAACCGACCCCGCCCCCGGACTGCATCGTGATCGCGCCTTCCTTCAAGGCCTCGAAGATGCCTTCCATCGAATCTTCGATGCGCCCCATGACGAAGCAGTTGAACAGGGTCACGTCGAAACCGGTGCCGGCACCAGCAAGAATCCGCCCTCCGGGCAGAAAGCGAAACGCATTCAACTGTGCATAGAAGCGCTCCTGCCAGTGCGCTTGGTCCGATGGCTCGACACTCGCCAACGCCGCGGCCACACGCTGCCAGCTGTCCTGCAAAGTGTGGTCTTGCACCACACCGTCGAGCCGGTAGCGGTAGCGGCTGTCCCAGATCTGTTGCGACACACGGTTTTCGAACGTTGAATCTGTCATTCGACGGATACCCACGGTCGGCGATGGAGAAGATGGTACCGGCAGCGCCGACACCTGGTACTCGCGCTGCAGGACTCCGTTTGGCGAACATCAATCGCCGCGTGCATGTTGGCCTGTCAGCGGTACGAACGCTACCGGCAGTATGTTGTGGGTTTCGATCTCACCGTGCGCGTTCTTGCGCAACAGTACGAGCTCCTGGCTGAAATGCGGCTGGCCCAGCGGCAACACCAGCCTGCCGCCGGGCTTGAGTTGCTCGATCAGCGGTGGCGGTATCAGTGGCGTCGCCGCGGTCACGATGATCGCGTCGAACGGCGCCTTGTCGGGCCAACCCTCGTAACCGTCACCGAACTTGGTCGACACATTGCGATAACCGAGTGATTTCAGCCTGCGCGCCGCATTTTCGGCGAGTTCCGGCACGATCTCGACCGAGTACACCTCATCGGCCAACTCGGCCAGAACCGCGCACTGGTAACCCGAACCCGTACCCACCTCGAGCACGCGCGCACCCTTGCCGACCTCGGCCAGCTCGGTCATCAAGGCAACGATAAACGGCTGCGAGATGGTCTGCCCGCGCCCGATCGGCAACGGTCGGTTGTCATAGGCATGGTCCTTGAGGTCGTCGTCGACGAACGCATGCCTCGGCACGCGGCGCAGCGCGTCGATCACGGCGGGAGCCAACGCATCCCGGCCCGTCTGACGACGTGTGAGGGCCACATCGTCGTTGATTGCCTGCAACATGCTGTCGGCTTCATGTGTTTTGCTTGACATGCCGCAAACCGTATTGGACGAAGTCTCGATCTACTATAAGCATAGTAGTGAAAACACGGTCGCCATCGAACACCGTTCGACACGCCGGCCGGCTCGTCGTGAACAAACGCGAGGCGTACCCATCATGCACTGCGACATCAAAGACCGGTCTCTCGCCGACGGCGGCCGTCGACGCATCGATTGGGCCTGGTCGGAGATGCCGGTACTGCAGACATTGTTCGAACATTTTGCAGCCGACAAACCGCTCGCCGGGCTGCGCGTCAGCGCCTGCCTGCATATCACGACGGAAACCGCCAACCTGGCACGCGTACTACAAGCAGGAGGCGCCGATATCGCTTTGTGTGCCAGCAACCCACTGAGCACGCAGGACGACGTGGCGGCCGCACTGGTGCACGATTTCGGCATACCGGTGTTCGCTGTGCGCGGCGAAGACAACGAGCGCTACTACCAACATATCGATGCGGCTATCGCCCACCGACCGCAAGTGACGCTCGATGACGGCGCCGACCTGGTCAGCGAGTTGCACAAGCGCGGCGGCCCAACGCTCGACGATGTGGTCGGCAGCACCGAAGAAACCACCACAGGTGTGATCCGACTGCGCGCCATGGCGGCCGACGGCGCCTTGCGCATACCGGTAATCGCCGTCAACGATGCCGATACCAAACACCTGTTCGACAACCGCTACGGCACCGGCCAAAGCACCCTGGACGGCGTTATTCGCGCGACCAACATCCTGCTGGCCGGCCGCACCTTCACCGTCGTCGGTTACGGCTGGTGCGGACGCGGCATCGCCAACCGCGCCCACGGACACGGCGCACACGTCATCGTCTGCGAGGTGGACGCGGTGCGCGCGCTCGAGGCGGCGATGGACGGATATCGTGTGATGCCATTGCGTCAGGCGGCCGCCGAATCGGATTTCATCATCACCGCCAGCGGCGATAAACACGTGCTGGATGCAACCCACCTCGAGACGATCAAGGACGGCTGCGTGATCGGCAACTCCGGGCATTTCAATGTCGAGATCAATATCCCGGCGCTGCAGGCGATGTCGGTCGAGGTTACCCGGCCGCGGCCGCATGTCGACGAATACCGGCTCAACGATGGACGACGTGTACGCCTTTTGGCGGAAGGCCGCTTGGTGAACCTCGCAGCCGCCGAAGGACACCCCGCTGCGGTGATGGATATGAGCTTCGCCAACCAGGCGCTCGCCGTCGCCTATCTGCGCGACCATGCCCTGCCGGCAGGGGTGCATCGCGTACCCGCCGAGATCGACAACGAAGTCGCCGCTCTTAAGCTGGCCGCCATGGGTTTGGCCATCGATGAACTAACGGACGAGCAGGCACAGTATCTCGCAAGCTGGCGGGAAGGTACCTGACGGCCGGTCTTATCGACCGATGCGGCGCTCGACAATCTCGCCATCGCGGATCGCGAGAATCTCCCCCTCTGCGAGCACCTCCCACGATTCGTCGGTCAGCGGTACGCTGGCCACCAGGGTCAATGCCTGCGCAACCGGCGACAGGGTGACCCCGGACCCCGACAGGTCGGGCGTCGCTTCCTCGCAGCTGCGCGTCAGCACGAACATACCCGGCAACACCATCTCCTTGTCGGGCTCGGTGCGGCGATGCGCGTGGACCCACAGCACATCGCCATCGGAATAGATGAAGTTGGCGGAGCCGAGTTCGCGTGTCTGCGCGGCGAAATCGGCGACGGTTTGCAGCCGCTTTGCCAGGTCCGGCACACCGCCCCCGGCCTCATCCCAAAGTGGCGCCAGGCCATCGAGCAGCTTGCAGAATGCGACTTCGGAGTCAGTCTCACCGATCGGACGGAAGCGCGAATGCCGCAGTGGCACCTTGCCGAGCAGATCCGGCAGGTCGCCGTTGTGTGCAAACACGTGGGCACGTCCGCCGAGTTCTCGCACGAAGGGCTGCGTATTGTGCAATGCGCGCTCGCCGAAGCTCGCTAGGCGGATATGCGAGATCACCCGCTGCGTCGGCGGACCGTGCTGCTCGATGAACTTCACCAGGTCGCTCTCGCTCGCGGCACTCGGTTCGCGCAGCAACAAGGCATCGGGACCGGCATAAAACGCCACGCCCCAACCATCGCGATGCGGGCCTTCGGCACCGCCCCGACGCGTCAGGCGTTCGAGCGAGAACCCGACACTGGTCGGCGATCGGCTCGACATCGCAAATAACTCGCACATCTTCAGATCATTCGTTCAAGTTCCCTCGAATCAATAACACAGCCAGGCAGGTAGTGCGAATGACCGGGCGCAAAGAACAGGCAGGGAGACGATGAAAGCTCAATATCCCGGTCGGCGCGTCGTCAACGCCAAACGCGTCCAAGTCAGATCGACCGTCGAGGGCGCGCAATCTCGATGACCACTCAGTTCATGTGTGGCCCATCTATCCTGACGGTGATCTGCGGCTCGACGATCGAGCCATCGGGCATTATCCAGAGCGGCTCTGAGAAATGACTGACTTCGACGCAACCGTAGGGCGTATGAAACACCAGACCGCGCCCGTGGCTCATCAGTACCCGCCTGCCACCAGCGGGATTGAGTGCGGGCGCAAGCTCCGGCACCCGCCACTTCAGATGATGCGCCAAATCCCAGTACACAATGTCGCCGTCGGCCTCGAACATGAGCCAACAATGCATGTCGTGGGTCTGCGATTTTTCCGGATGAACCCAATACCCAGCCAGGTATTGCGCTTTGAGGCCGACGGCTTTGGCCATCGCCATGATATAGCCATGCATGTCGACGCAACTGCCTTGCGCCGTACCACATACCAGGGGCATCTCAGCAGTCGCATCGTTGAATCGTTGTTTGGGGTGGGCGTATTCGAATCGTACGGCGGCATGCTCGACCAGCGCCCGCACCGCATCTGCCTGGTTTGCGCAATGGGCAACGGTCGATCTCGCCGTGTCGACCAACCCGATCGTTGCACGTGTATAGCGATTGTCTGGCTGCCGCCACACCGAAGCGTCGGGCCTGTCCATCGTCAGTTCGATGTCGAAACCGATCGACAGTGCACGGTTGTCGACGGCACACAGCAGCATTGCGCCTTGCGACAACGCATCCGCCGTCAGTCGGCCGGCCAGCGCCGCGTTGGTATACCGAGTGGCAGCAACCCGTTGAAACCATTCACCCGGCGGTATCGGCTGCAGCAGCAACGGCGGTTTGTCCCCAACTCTTAGGTCAGGTTGCTCGACGTCGATCGACACACTCCACAGCATCAGCGTTTCCCCGTCATGCGCATACATCCACCCCGTCCGGCAGATCGAGATCGGCCACGACAGCGGCGTGGTCACTGGCGAAACTGCCATCGCATGTCGGCCGGTCGAGGGCGACAGATAGCGCAGCCCAGCGAATACCCAATACACCGCCACCGAAGCGAAACAGATGATCGATGCATCCGCGGCCGTCGAAGTTCAATGTGTTGAGGTCATTGCCCGCGTTGCATTCGTCCCAGACCGAAATCGCATCGTCCCGTCCGGCCAATCTGTGCAGCGCAGGTGAATGCACGCCGGCGTTGAAATCACCGCCCAACACACACAAATCTGTGACCCTGGTATCCAAAAAATCGACAAGCTGACCCACCTGCTGCGCGCGTAAACGATCGCCGGGATCGAGGTGGGTCAGATGAACGTTGAGCAGCCCCACCACAACCGATCCGAGGTGGCATTCCGCCCACAAGGCGACACGCTCGCCATCGCGCGGGTTGCTGTTCAGCGCCAGGATTCGCGTGGCCGACAGCGGTAAGCGGCTCAATATCGCGAGTCCGGAATAGCAGTCGACCGATCTTTCTCCCACCCGACGCCGCTTGCGACGCGCAGGTGCGAAACACAGATACATATCGAGTGCTCTCGCCAGGAACACGCCAGTATCGATCTCTCCCGCCGATGCCACCAGCACCTCCTGCAGAAGAACGACATCGGGTTCGATCCGCGCCAAGCCGTCGGCAAGACACCGCAAGCGGTTTGCATAATCGCGCTCCCCTTTCCAGGTGTTGAGCGTGACGATTCTGACGCGCTGTCGCTGCATGATTCGGCGATTTTCGATACCGGTAAACCAACAAAAACTACCCGCACGATGTGACAGGCGTTCGATCGACAGAGATCGATCCGCGACGCACCAACCAATCAGCAACGTTGTATAGACAAATCATGGCCGGTAACCGATTTGTCATCGTTCGTAAACGCGGGAGTCATGGCTGCGCCGGGAGAATAGTTACATAAGACGGAGGCCGAGCCATGTCCAAAGCAATCAGCATTCAGCAGCTGAACAAAACGTTCGGCCGGGGATCAAGCGCGCAGACCGCACTGAAGAATATCAACCTGGATATCGCACGTGGCGAAATGGTCGCTTTGATCGGGGCGTCGGGCTCGGGCAAATCCACCCTGCTACGTCACGTCGCCGGCCTTGCCGCTGGAGACGCGAAGAACGGCGCCGGCATTGTCGAGGTCAACGGGCGAACCGTGCAGCGAAATGGTCGTATCCGTCGCGGCAAACGACATCAGCGCGCCGACACCAGCTTCATATTCCAGCAATTCAATCTGATAGAGCGCCTCTCTGTGCTTACCAATGTCTGTCTCGGGCTGCTGGGTCGGATTCCGGTAAACCGGGGCTCGCTCGGGTGGTTCAACAAAACCGAGAAACTTGCCGCCATGGAAGCGCTCGACCAGGTCGGCATGGCACGCTTTGCCGATCAGCGCGCATCGACACTGTCGGGCGGCCAACAGCAGCGCGTCGCGATCGCGCGCACCCTGGTACAACGTGCCCAACTCATTCTGGCTGACGAACCGATCGCCTCACTCGATCCCGCGTCCTCAAAACGCGTGATGAAGGCGCTGGCCGCGATCAACCAAGCGGACATCAGCGTCATCGTGTCGTTGCATCAAGTGTCGTATGCAATCCACTACTGCCCGCGAACACTGGCGATGCGCGACGGCGAAGTCGTCTATGACGGCACCAGCGAGGCCTTGACCCCCGAATTTCTCACCGAGCTGTACGGAGAAGACAGCGAAGAACTCATCCTCGGCACCCGCAAGAACACCGCCGACGATGACGACTACGACGACGCGTTCGACACCGACGTCGTCTACGCCTCTGCCAGTTAGTGCAATTGAAACCCGGCCCACATTCACCTGGAGCATAGAATCATGATGAAGACCCTGCTGAAAGGCGCGTTGTCCGCGCTGCTGCTGACCGGCGCAGCCGTCGCCGAACAAAACTTCAAGGCGCTCGAAGGCGATCCCGAAGTCATCAACTTCGGAATCATCTCGACCGAGTCGACCATCCACCTGAAACAGTCCTGGGAGCCCTTTCTCAAGGACATGGAAGACGCGATCGGCATCAAAGTAAAACCGTTCTTCGCTTCGGACTATGCCGGCATCATCGAAGGTATGCGTTTCGGCAAGGTTCACGTCGCCTGGTACGGCAATAAATCGGCTATCGAGGCCGTCGATCGTGCTGGTGCCGAGGTATTCGTTCAAGAGATCAAGGCCGACGGAACCCAGGGCTACTACTCGCACATCATCACCAACGTCGCCAACAAGGACATCAACTCGCTCGACGATCTGCTCAAGTGCGACGGCAGCAAGAACTTCGGCATCGGCGACCCGAACTCCACGTCGGGATTCCTGGTACCGACCTACTACGTGTTCGCACAGAACAACGTCGATCCGAAAAAATGTTTCAAAACCGTCCGCAACGCCAACCATGAGACCAACCTGCTGGCGGTCGCCAACAAGCAAGTGGACGCCGCGTCGAACAACTCGGAGCAGGTAGCACGCTCCAAGGTCACTGCCCCGGATGCCGCCGAGAAGATCAAGATCGTCTGGACCTCACCGCTGATCCCGGCAGATCCGATCACTTATCGCAAGGACCTGAGCAAGCCGCTCAAGGCCAAGATCAAATCGTTCTTCCTCGGTTACGGCCGTCTCGGTGACAAGGCCGCGGCACAGCAGCAGCGTCTTGCCGACCTGGGTACCGGTGGCGGCGGTTACACCGACTCCAACAACGCCCAGTTGTACCCGGTGCGTCAGCTCGCCCTGTTCAAGGACAAGCTCAAGATCGAAGGCAACGACAACATGAGCGCTGAGCAGAAAAAGGCAAAGATCGCCGAGATCGACGCCAAGCTCGCCGAGCTCGAAGTGTTGATCAGCAGCTCGATGGGCGTCGCCGCCAACTAAGACGCCCCTGGCCGTGCGCACCCCTGCGCGCGGCACCTCCCCGGCTTCCGGCCGGGGAGGCCACCCGCCAACGTCCATAACATCGCTATGAATCACACCGCTACCGCCACCGGCAAACTGGAACTCCCAAAGCGGGATCTGAAGAAATCGCTCGCCTACTACGTCGGCTGGGCCGCTGCACTCGCCGTGTTGGTGTGGTCCTGGGAGGGCGCCGAAATGGCGCCGGGCGTGCTGTTCAGCGAAGCGGGCAACATGAGTTCGTTCCTGCAGGGCTTTTTCCCGCCCGACTTCACGAACTGGACCGACTACGTCGAAGAAATGATGGTCACCATTCAGATCGCCGTATGGGGCACGGTACTCGCTGTCGTATTGTCTATCCCCTTCGGCGTGTTGTCGGCAGAGAACATCGTGCCGTGGTGGATCTACCAACCCGTCCGCCGACTGATGGACGCCGCGCGCGCCATCAACGAGATGGTATTTGCGATGATGTTCGTCGTAGCGGTCGGTCTCGGCCCCTTTGCCGGCGTGCTCGCACTGTTCGTGCATACGACCGGCATACTCGCCAAGCTGTTTTCCGAAGCGGTCGAGGCGATCGACCCCCGTCCGGTTGAAGGTATCCGCGCCACCGGCGCGAGCCGACTGCAGGAAGTCATCTTTGGCGTCATCCCACAGGTATTGCCGCTGTGGATTTCGTATTCGCTGTACCGCTTCGAATCCAACGTGCGCTCGGCGACGGTGCTTGGCATCGTCGGCGCCGGCGGCATAGGCCAGCCACTGTACGAGATGATTCGTGGTTTCTACTATGCAGAAACTGCGGCGATCATGGTCATCATCGTGGTCAGCGTCAGCCTGCTCGACATCCTTTCGCAGCGCCTGCGCAAACTGGTTATCTGACCGATGGATTTCACGATCATCAACGGTCGGGTGCTGACGGGCGAAGGCCACATCGCGTCGGTCCCGTTGCAACTCCGCGACGGCGTGATTGCCGGCTCCGCTGATAATGGTCCGGCATCGGCCGGGCAAACCATCGACGCGCAGGGCGCGTTGATTCTGCCAGGCATCATCGACCTGCACGGCGATGCCTTCGAGCGCCAGATTCTGCCGCGCCCCGGGGTTCATTTCCCGGTCGATCTGGCGCTGCGTGAAACCGATCGGCAGTTGCTCGCCAACGGCATCACCACCGCGTTCCACGGCATTACCTACTCATGGGAACCCGGGCTGCGAGGACGCGAAACCGCACTCTCTCTGATCGATGCCATAGAACAACAAAGGCCCAACCTCGGCTGCGACACGCGCGTGCACCTGCGCTGGGAGACCTTTAACCTGGCGGGCGAGCGAGACGTTTCCGACCTGCTGCACGACGGACGTGTCGATCTGCTGGCTTTCAACGACCATGCCGCCCACATCGGTCAGCACATCGCGGCCGACAACCGCCGCAAGATCAATGAATACGCCAATCGGACAGGTTTGACTCACGACGCGTTCATCGGGGTTTTCAACGACGTGATTTCGCGCGCCGCCGATGTGCCGCCCGCGATCGCCCGACTGGCTCAAGCGGCACGCGATGCGGGCATCCCGTGTGCGTCGCATGACGATGAAACCATCGAGATGCGCTCATGGTTCCATGAACTGGGCGTGCGCCTGTGCGAGTTTCCCGTGAGCACCGAGGTTGCCAGATCCGCCAAAGACCAGGGCGACTTCGTGATCCTCGGCGCACCCAACGTCGTACGGGACGGTAGCCATTGCGACCGCCTGTGTGCAACCGGCGCGGTACGCGATGGCGTTTGTGACATCCTGACGTCGGACTATTACTACCCATCGCTGCTGGTCGCGCTGTTCAAACTGGTTGAACGGACCGACAAGACGCTAGCGGAGCTGTGGCCCCTGGTATCCAGCTGGCCGGCGGCCGCAACCGGGATGACGGATCGCGGGTCGCTACGAGAAGGCATGCGTGCCGACGTGCTGATCGTCGATGACCGTGAGCCCGGCCTGCCCGAGGTCATCACAACCTTCGTCGCCGGCCAACCGGTCTACACATCGCGTCAACGTGTTGCTGCGTGAATCTCTTGGGAACTCGACCGACCCCGCGATGCGCCCGTTTAACCGGACGTGCACGTCAGCTTTCAAAGACCAGTTGCACGCGGTCGCCGCTCCAGATTGTCGAGCCAAAGGCAACCGGTTTGTCATCAACGTCCACGTCAATGTTTTCGGTGACCAGCACCGGGCGGTTCAGCGGCTGGCGCAGTTGCTCTGCTTCATCGCGTTTCGGCATACGCGTCGTTACATGCGTGACCTTGCGGAAATAGTCATCGACGCCGCACAGGCGCAACGATTCCGTGATCGACAGGGTGTCGAGCGCATGTCCCGCCATATCGGGAAAACGCGCGCGATTGAAAAAATCGTCCGACACGCTGACCGGGCGCCCATCGACCTCGGCGATCGAGCGCAGGTGGATGACCGCCCGCCCGCGCAGCATGCCGAGCGCCTGCGCCACCTTGGCATCCGCCTTGGCGGTGTCGGCAGCGATGATGCGACGGCCGCGCGACCGGTTCTGCCGCTCGACCGTTTCGGTGAAGCGCGTGCGTTTTCCGATCGGATAGAACAGCACGTTCTCCTGCACGAACATGCCGCGCCCCTGCTCGACCCGCAACAGGCCCTGCTCGGTCAAGCCGGAAATGGCACGCCGCACGGTATGGCGGTTGACACCCAGTTCGCTCGCCAGCGCATGTTCGGTCGGAATGCGTTCACCGGCCGCATAGGTGCCGTCCAGGATGGCGGCCTTCAGACGGTTTTGAATCTGGCGCCATACAGGCAGTGAAGCAGCGTTATCTGACACAACCATGAACATACGCCTCGTCTGTCAAAAAAAATTCACCGAAACGTCCTTGCGGAAGTCACCGTGGCAGCGTAATTGTATAGACAACATTTGTCTATACAAATATTTGGATTGTCTGAACAGCACATGAGTGAAACCTCAACACAACAAACGCAGCGACGCGCCTGGATGGCGACCCTCGCGCGCAGTTCGCTGGCGCAGTTGCAGTCGTTGATTGACGACGCACCGCAAAAGCCGAGTTACAGCCTGCCACGTCCCCCGGAGTCGGGGCTGTGCCAAGTGCGCGGTCGCATGGGCGGCAACGGCCGGGCGTTCAACCTGGGTGAGATGACGATGACCCGCTGTGTCATACAACTCGCCGACAAGACAACCGGCGTCGCCTATATCTGCGGGCGTGACAAGCGGCGCGCCGAACTGGCTGCCGTAGCCGACGCCTTGTTGCTCAACGGCAGCCTGCCGGCGGCGACCGTCGCGCCGTTGCAGCAGGCCATCGAACAGGCTCGGCGGTCACGTTCCGGCGAGGTCGCAAAAACCAAGGTGGACTTCTTCACGCTGGTACGGGGGGACGACTGAGATGCCTCAAGCAAGCGACGTGCTCGCTACCGGGTTCGACAACCCGGTGCACCAGTCACAGCAAGTTTTTCGCCATGTGTTGCAGGCGATGTCGCGCCCCGGCCTCGTTGTCACGCTGCCGGACTCGCGCATAGCACCGAACAACGGCCTGTCTGCCGCCGCGACACAGATCGCGCTCGCATTGCTCGACTTTGAAACACCCGTCTGGCTGGATAGTGCAGCCTCAGAATCGCGCGAATTTCTGGCTTTTCATTGCGGCTGCCCGATTGCGGATGCAGCGGAGCGTGCGCAATACCTGTTGTTCGGCGAGGCACAGGCATTCGATCGCACTGCGCAGATTCATATCGGCACGGACGAACATCCGGAACAGGCAGCGACCGTCATCATTGATGTTACCGGCATCGCCAACGATGGCGGTCAGCGATTGATCGGCCCCGGTATCGACGGAGTCATCGAGCTTGAAGTTGCCGGCGCGCCGGCCGGTCTCTGGCAACGGGTGGCCGACAACGCAACGCTTTTTCCACGCGGTGTCGATTTCATTTTGACCAGCGGTAATCGCCTGGCTGCATTACCGCGCAGCACGCGATTGGAGGCCTGACATGTACGTAGCCGTAAAGGGTGGTGAAAAGGCCATCGACAATGCGCACCGGCTGCTGGCCAGCGATCGCCGCGGCGACCGCGCGATCGACGAGATCGGCGTCGATCAGATCCGCGAACAGCTCAGCCTGGCGGTCGACCGCGTGATGATTGAAGGCTCGGTATACGACCGCGACCTGGCGGCGCTCGCGCTCAAACAGGCGCGCGGCGACGTCATCGAGGCAATCTTTCTGCTGCGCGCCTATCGCACCACCCTGCCCCGCCTCGCGGTCAGCGAACCGATCGACACCGACGCGATGCATGTCGAACGTCGCATCTCGGCGACCTACAAAGACATCCCCGGCGGGCAGATCCTCGGGCCGACATTCGACTATACCCACCGACTGCTCGATTTCGCGTTGGCCGCCGAAGGCGACACCGCGGCTGATAGCGACGCCACCAAGTCGGAGTCTTCTCATCCGGCGTCAAAGGTCGACGCGACGCAGCAGGCGATGCCGCGGGTCACCGACGTGCTGAACGACGAAGACCTGATCGAGACCGAAGCAAACGCCAACGCAGATGAACCGGTCGGCGACCTGACGCGGGAACCGCTGACGTTCCCCGCCGAGCGCGACATCCGACTGCAGAATCTCGCCCGTGCCGACGAAGGCTTTCTGCTGGCGATGGGCTACTCGACGCAGCGTGGTTACGGGCGCAACCATCCCTTTGCCGGTGAGATCCGCATGGGCGAAGTCAGCGTCGAAATCGTGCCCGAGGAGCTCGGCTTCGCGATCGACGTCGGCGACATCGTCATCACCGAATGCGAAATGATCAACCAGTTCAAAGGCAACGCCGAACAAAAGGCGCGCTTCACGCGTGGCTATGGACTCACATTCGGCTACGGTGAACGCAAGGCGATGGCCATGGCCCTGGTCGACCGTGCGCTGCGTTCACGCGAGCTGGGCGAAGACACATCGGCGCCCGCGCAAGACGAAGAGTTCGTGCTCTACCACAGCGACAACGTCGAGGCATCAGGGTTCGTGCAGCACCTGAAGCTACCCCACTACGTCGACTTTCAGGGCGAACTCGATCTGGTACGTCGCCTGCGTGCAGCCGATGAACATGACGACGCCACCCAGCGTAAGGCCGGAGGTGCCGCATGAACGGCACCGCCGCAAGCGCACCGATGGACGGCTACAACTTCGCCTACCTCGACGAGCAGACGAAGCGCATGATCCGCCGCGCGATCCTCAAGGCCGTCGCCGTGCCGGGTTATCAGGTGCCGTTCGGCAGCCGCGAGATGCCTCTGCCCTACGGATGGGGAACCGGCGGCATTCAGGTAACCGCGAGCGTGATCGGCGCCGACGACACCCTGAAGGTCATCGACCAGGGCGCAGACGATACGACCAATGCGGTCAGCATTCGTCGCTTCTTCGCGCGTACCGCCGGCATTGCAACCACCGAGCAGACCTCAGCGGCCAGCGTGATCCAGACGCGCCACCGGATACCCGAGGTGCCGCTGCGGGATGGCCAGATCCTCGTCTACCAGGTACCGATCCCAGAGCCGCTACGCTGGATCGAGCCGCGTGAAAGTGAAACGCGCAAGATGCACGCCTTGCAGGAGTACGGCGTGATGCACGTGAAGCTCTACGAAGACATCACCCAGTTCGGTCGCATCGCCACCGGCTACGACTACCCGGTGCAGGTCAACGGCCGCTACATCATGTCGCCGTCGCCGATTCCGAAGTTCGACAACCCCAAGATGCACATGAACCCGGCACTGCAACTGTTCGGCGCCGGTCGTGAGAAACGCATCTACGCCATTCCGCCGTTTACCGAGGTCAGAAGCCTCGATTTCGAAGACCATCCCTTCGAGGTGCAGTCATGGCAGCAGCATTGCGCCCTGTGCGGCTCCGACCATAGCTACCTCGACGAGGTCATCACCGACGACCGTGGTGGTCGCATGTTCGTCTGTTCCGATACCCAGTACTGCGCACAACGCCGCGATCAGGGATTCAGCGGTGACGACATCACGCCGGCGGCATACCCACACCCGGAATCCGAACGATGAACAGCAACACCCGCGAGCCGTTACTCCGCGTCACACGGCTGAGCAAATACTACGGCGAACAACTGGGATGTCGCGATGTCAGCTTCGAACTGCATCCGGGCGAGGTCCTGGGAATCGTCGGCGAATCGGGCTCCGGCAAAAGCACGCTGCTCAACTGCCTGTCGGCCCAGCTCTCACCAAGTAGCGGCAGTGTCGAATACGCCACGCGCCACGATGGTATGCAGAGCCTGTTTGCTATGTCCGAGGCGCAGCGACGCATGCTGATGCGCACCGACTGGGGCATCGTGCACCAAAACCCGCGCGATGGGCTACGCATGGGGGTCAGCGCCGGCGCCAATGTCGGCGAACGTTTGATGGCTGTCGGCGCCCGGCACTACGGCGGGATTCGCAACGAAGCACAGCGCTGGCTCGGACGTGTCGAGATCGACGCCGCCCGCATCGACGATCTGCCGAAGAACTTCTCCGGCGGCATGCAACAGCGGGTACAGATCGCGCGCAACCTGGTCACCACCCCGCGGCTGGTGTTCATGGACGAGCCGACCGGGGGCCTGGACGTTTCGGTGCAAGCGCGCCTGCTCGACCTGTTGCGCAACCTGGTCACCGATCTGCAACTGTCCGCCGTTATCGTCACCCACGATCTGGCCGTAACCCGCCTGCTGGCACATCGCCTGATGGTCATGCGCCGTGGCGAAGTCGTGGAAACGGGACTGACCGACCAGGTACTGGACGATCCGCAACATGCTTATACGCAGTTGCTGGTCTCATCGGTACTGCAACCATGAGGTCGCCGATGGACTCGATGATGCTCGAAGCACGAGACCTGCACAAACACTTCACCCTGCACAACCAGGGCGGCATCCGTCTCGATGTGCTTGACGACGTGTCGTTCAGCATCGAACGCGGTCAATGCATCGTGCTGCACGGTCAATCCGGCACCGGCAAGAGCACCCTGCTGCGTTCGCTATACGCCAACTATCTCCCGCAATCGGGTCAGGTGTTGGTGCGTCACGATGAGGCATGGGTCGACATGGTGACGGCTGCGTCGCACCAGATACTCGACATCCGGCGGCGAACCCTGGGTTATGTCAGTCAGTTCCTGCGGGTCATCCCCCGAGTCAGCACCCTGGATATCGTCGCCGAGCCACTGCGCCGCCAAGGCGTACCGGCCAATGAAGCCCGGGAACAGGCAGAGACCTATCTCGACCGACTCAACATCCCGCGGCGTCTGTGGTCGCTTGCACCAAGCACCTTTTCCGGCGGCGAACAACAGCGCGTCAACATCGCGCATTGTTTCGTCGCCGATTATCCGATCCTGCTGCTCGATGAACCGACTGCGTCGCTCGACGCCGCCAACCGCCAGGTCGTGATCGACCTGATGCACGCTGCGATGCAACGCGGCGCAGCCCTGATCGGTATTTTCCACGACGCCGAAGTGCGCGAAAACGTCGGTACGCACCGACTGGATATGGGTACCGGCGAACTACGGAGTATGGCCGCATGAACAGCGAGACAGTTCTCAGCAACGCACAGATCGTGATGCCGGACTGCGTCATCAAAGGTACGGTCTGCCTGCACGACGGCAAAATTAAGGCGGTCGATGAGGGTCACAGTCAGCTGCCCAGCGTTGTTGACCTCGACGGCGACTACCTGATCGCCGGTTTGATCGAACTGCACACCGACAATCTCGAAAAGCACTTCAGCCCGCGTCCGACCGTGAGCTGGCCGGCGATGCCGGCGATCTTTGCCCACGATGCGGCGGTTGCCAGCGCCGGTATCACCACCGTGTTCAATGCCGTGGCGACAGGCGACGTAATCCAGGGTTCATCTCGCATCCAACGCTTCAGGCACATGACCGAGGCCGTTCGCCAGGCACATGCGTCCGATCTCACGCGCGCCGAGCACCTGCTGCATATACGCTGCGAGGTCACCTATGAGCCGACATTGGAAAACTTCACGTCGATCGTCGACGACCCGCTCGTCAAGCTGGTATCGGTCATGGACCACTCGCCCGGCCAGCGGCAGTTCGCCGACATCAACAAGTACCGCGAGTACTACCAGGGCAAGTACAAGCTGAGCGATGAGGAGATGGAGGCGCAGATCCAGCGTCAGACCGAGACCAGCCTGCGTCTCGGCCGCCATCATCGCGCGGCCATTGCAGAGATGTGCCGCGAACGCGGCCTGTCTCTGGCCAGTCACGACGATGCGACGATCGAGCATGTCGAAGAAGCGGTTGCCGACGGCATGAGTATCGCCGAGTTCCCGACAACCGTGGGCGCAGCCAACGCGTCACGCCACCACGGCCTGCACGTGTTGATGGGCGCACCGAATGTCGTGCGCGGCTTTTCGCACTCGGGCAATGTATCGGCACGTGAACTCGCGCAACAGGGTCTGCTGGATACCCTGTCGTCAGACTACGTACCGAACAGCCTGCTGCACGCCGCGTTCGTCCTTGCACAGCACATCGATCACATCCAACTGCCGGAAGCCGTGGCCATGGTCAATCTGAACCCCGCGGACGCCGCCGGCCTGCACGACCGCGGCAGCATCGCCGTGGACAAGCGGGCAGACCTGATACGTGTGCGTTGCGTGGATGATGTGCCGGTAGTGAGACAGGTATGGCGCCAGGGCACACGCGTCGTCTGACCCTGAGACGCACCGATATTCTGGTGGGCGCGAAACTGTTCTATATCATCGGTGCGTCTGGTGCAGGCAAGGACAGTATCATGCGCTATGCGCGCGACAACCTGCCGACGGCTGCATCCGTGCTGTTCGCCCATCGCTATATCACCCGGCCTGCGGATGCCGGTGGTGAGAACCATGTCGCGCTCACTCCCGACGAATTCGCCCGTCGGCTGCAAGCAGGCTGCTTTGCCATGCACTGGCGCAGCCATGGTCTCTCGTATGGCGTCGGCATCGAGATCAAGGAATGGATGCAGCGCGGCATGCATGCCGTTGTCAATGGCTCTCGCACCTACCTCGACAAGGCGGCAGCACTTTTCCCGAACCTTCATCCAATTTTGATCAGGACCGACCCGGAGATCCTGCGACAACGACTCACCGCACGCGGCCGGGAAACCCGGGTGGAGGTCGAACGACGCCTGCTGTTGGCCAGCGAGCGCGATGCATTGGTCGACCACACGCGCCTGACATGCATCGACAACAACGGCAGCCTGCAGCGGGCGGGCCAGCAAGTGATAAGGCTGCTGTCGGAAGACGAGCAATGAAGCTGACGTTTCTCGGCAGTGGCAACGCCGGCGGCGTACCGCTGTTCGGCTGCGACTGTCCGGCCTGTGAACGTGCGACGCTCTCGGCGGCCTACAGGCGCCACTCTGCCTGTCTGCTGATCGAGGCCGACGACAGCGTGATTCTGCTCGATGCCGGCTTGCCCGAACTGGCAACCCAGCCCTTCATGGATCGTGTGACCAAGGTGGTGCTCACCCACTACCATACCGACCACGTGCAGGGCCTGTTCCGGATCCGCTGGGGAACCGGCAAGCACGTCCCGGTGATCGGACCGGACGACCCGGAGGGCTGCGGCGATCTGCTCAAACACCCCGGTATTCTCGATTTCGGAAACAAGGCAACGGCATTCGAGCCTTTCACTGTCGGCGAGGTCAGGTTGACACCCTTGCCATTGACACACTCGAAACCGACATTCGGCTACCTGATCGAACATGCCGGACTAACGGTCGCTTATCTCTGTGACACCGTCGGTCTACCTGACGCTACGGCAGAACGATTACAAGATCAAACGCTCGCTGCAGTGATCATCGACTGCAGCTTTCCGCCGCGCGACGCCGCCCCGCGCAATCACAACGATCTGACACGCGCATTGGCCACCATCGAGTCGCTGAAGTCACCACGCAATCTGCTCACACATATCGGGCACGAACTGGATAGCTGGCTGATGGAGCACGACCATCGGCTACCCGACGAGGTAACGGTTGCTTACGATGGTCTGGTGATAGAGATCTGACGCCCAATCGCTACCGTCAGGTTGCGATCAATCTGCCGCGCCGGCTTGACCTCGAAAATGGTCCCGCATGCGCGACACGAAAGGTGCGATGTCGACTTTGTCGTTGTGCGGATCTTTGGCCAGGTCGTCCCAATGGCGCAATCGAACGTGCAGGTACATATCCGGACGGGCTTGAAACTCGCTCACTTCATCTGCACTCATCGGCCCGCCCTGGAACGCCAGGCTCTCGACGCTGGCGGGAGACAAAGTCGCCAGATAGTCTGGATCGACCGCAGTCAGATAGCGCTTGCTGTCGACGTGGGTCGCCACCAGATCGATCACGAGTTCTGAGAACCCCAGCTCACGTAACAGGTCTGCACCGATCTGCTGATGACGGTAGATGGCTGCATCACGTTGCGCCTCCGGCACCTCGTTGACCATCAGATGCCCGATGTCGTGCAGGAAAGCGCCGATCACGACATCATCGGGATGCCCTTCGGCAATCGCCAGCGCGCCGGCTTGCACCGCGTGCTGCGTCTGGGTCACGGCTTCGCCATAGTGGCCCTGTCCGTGGCGCTCGAACAGGTGAAGAATCTCGGCAACGGGGTCGCGCATCGGCATCGTGGTTTGTCTCGGCGATTGATTGTCGCTGAATTGTCATGGCTGACAATGACAACATTATGTTGCTCGAGTGGTTTCGCCTATGGCTTTTCGGCATTGCACCGTAGATCATGCGATCGGGTTCTAAATTCATCAGGTTGACACGGTGATGATCGACATCTCCTTCAGAGCCGCCACCGAAGCCGATCTTCCGTCCATCCTGGATCTGTACAGCCAACCCGAATTGGACGACGGCAAGGTGCTGACGCTCCCGGCTGCGCAGGCTGTCTTCAACCAGATCAACGCCCTACCCGGCTACGGTTTGTATGTCGCCGTTCACGAACAGCAGATCGTCGGCACCTTTGCCCTGATGATCATGCCGAACCTCGGTCACTGCGGGACGCCTTCAGGCGTGCTGGAAGATATCGTGGTTACCCCCGAGCAACAGGGGCTCGGCATCGGTACGGCGATGATCGAGGAGGCGATGCGTCTGTGTGGCGCAGCGGGCTGCTACAAGATGACCTTGTCGTCCAATCTCAAGCGCGAGCGAGCGCATGCCTTCTACGACAAACTCGGATTCGACAAACACGGCTACAGTCTTCGCATCGCCATCGCTGGCGAGTAAGCTGCCGCGACCGGGCAACAAAAAACCCACCGGCAGGCGCTGATCGGCCTCGCCGGTGGGTTTCTTTGGGTTTTGCTATGACGTTATCAGCTACGACGCAGCAACTTGGTCTTGATGATCTCCAGCGAGGCGCTTAGTTCATCGAGCTCGTTGATGCCGGTCTTCTGGAAATGCACGCCCATATCGCCATCGCGCATCGAGCGCGTCTGATCGATGATCTTGCGGAACTTGCCCATGAACGAGCGATCCAGCGTCATCACGCCGATCAGCATCGTCACCAGTACAAGCAGGCCGGCGCCGTAAGTGAGATAGGCGATCATGTCGGCGCTGTCCTGCACGCTGGCGCGCGTCGCAACAAGTTCGGTATCTTTCTTCGCCTCCAGCGTATCCAGCCCTGAAAACACCAGCTTGAGTCGATTCTTGCCATCGGCGATCTGCGTGTTTGCATCCACGGTGTGCTGGGTCGAGGCAACCGCTGCCAGTTCGCCGACCTCGTTCAGCCCGGCATAACGCTCGATGATCTTCTCGAACTCGCTGCGATAGAACGCGATCGCTTTCTGCCACTCGATGAATTCGATCGCATCATTGTCGTCGAACAAACCGTCCGCATCGTCGATCATCGCTTTGATCATGACGTCGACCTTGTTCATCGACTCGGTCCATTCGCCGATGTACTTGGCTTTCTTCGCGGTATGACCGACGTAGATGAAGTATTCCTTCTCGTAGCGACGGGTTTTCTGCAGCTGGATCATCAGCGAGTTCGCCAGTGCATGCGCCTGGCTGTTCTTGAGCAGGGTTTCGTCAACCAGTTGTACCTGGCGATTGCTCAGTGAGCTCACCGCGAGCGCGTACGCCAGGATCACGGCACCCATGAGAAAAAAGATGGCTAGCAGTCTTGTTCGTATGTTCATTTCGTTGTGTTGTCTCTGTCTTGGAGTCGGGAAAAGTTTCGGGCCTCCAATGCACCTACTAAGAGGAGTGTCCCAACCAACCATTGGCGTAGCACGACGCGTGCACCAAGCTCAGACTTCCTCTCGGTAAGCGCTCGTGACGAGCAACCGTCGCAATGCCATGGCGGTGGGTTTCGGCCGGCTTCAGCTATCGACCCTGCAGGGCATTACTTTAACATTGCCTAATATAACGATTTTTTATCGCAGAAGTCAGCCCTTGATTCCCACAACTCACCAAAAGCTTCCTTAAATCAGGCATTTAACGACTATCCCTCGCGCACCGATTTTCAGATTTGAGAAGCAGTTCAAAATAAAGCCGAACATCGTGCCTTTACAAAAGCCATCCCCAAGTTCTCACCGAACGACGGCTCGATGCCCTCCAACCGCTATCGGAAATCATCCGAATTTCAGACGACACCCGCCACCAACGGCACGCGCCTGACAAGAACATCAATGCATTCCATTCGCTGTAACGACGCATGGTTTAGCAGTTGTTCAACTAGGCATGCTGCACGACCTTGAATCGCACGCTATGGATCAGCAGTCACGAAATCGGCGTCGTGTTCGCCAAGCGAACGGGTCCATCAAATCGCCAGTGTTTCGCCACAATTTGCACATGAACCGCAGCAGCAAACGGCCTATACTTGCGCGTCGTTTTCGGACACCAACTACAAGGAACGTCGCATGGGTTTCATCTTCCGGGCAATCGGCAAACTACTGGCTTTGATCTTCGGAAGCCTGAGTTGGCAAGCGCCGCCCTGGTTGCGTCCGATGACGGTTTGGCGCCGCGATCACAGCGCGACATTCAATCGATCCGTGCTCGTATTGCTGCTGATCGGCATTGCCGGCGGCGCCGCCTATTTCTATTACCAGACCCTGCCCGAACCCCTGCGCTACGTCGCCGCCGCTGAAAGTCCGCGTGTCACCCCTGTCGTCAATGATGAGTTGCAACCGCAGCCGCTGATCATTCGATTCAACGCCGTGTTGTCCACCGATGTACTGCGTGCACAGTATCCGGAAGGCGCGCCCGATGTTGCCCAGTTGGATCTGATCGGAGAGACCGTAAAAAACGGTGTCACGATGAAACCGGCCGTACCCGGCACCTGGGAATGGCTCGACGCGAACACCCTGCGTTTTCAGCCGAAAAACGACTGGGCTCCCAACCAGGACTACACCGTCGATTTCGCGCCTTCCATTTTCGCACCGCATGTCGAACTCACGCAGCCCGGCGCCGTATTCAGCACGCCGTCGATGACGGTCAAGCTGAAAAACTTCCGCTTCTACCAAGATCCGGCGGACAAGAAAATCCGCAAGACCGTCGCCACCCTGCAGTTCAGTCATCCGGTCGATGCCGAGAGTCTCGATGAGAAACTCTCGGTCGCCATGCGCGAATCCGACGCCGGCGTAGTGACCAAGCCGACGTTGTACGGCCGCAAGATCACGTTCGACAAGTTTCACCGCGAGGCGTATATCCACTCCGACCCGGTATCGCCTGGCGAACAGACCAGTTACATGAAGCTGCATGTCAACGAAGGCGTTGCCAGTTCACTCGGCGGCGACGCCAGTGCGCAGACGGTCGACGCATCGGTCAAGATCCCGAGCCGGGAGACCTTCTTCAAGGTCGCCGCCAGCCAGGCAATGATCGCGCGCAACGCGGACGACGAGCCGGAACAGGCGCTGGTCGTCAATTTCACCGATTACGTGAAACACAGCGCCGTCGTCGATGCGACGCACGTTTGGCTGTTGCCGACCAAGGAGAATGCCTACGAACGCTGGAACAGCCCGCGCGAGGTCACCGACGCCGTGCTGGCCAAGGCCGAGCCGGTCGTGCTCGAAGCGATGGAGAGCGAACGCGATTCATCGCAATCGCACAGCTTCCTGCTCAACATCCCGGAAGGTCGCGATCTCTACGTGCAACTCGAACGCGGACTGACGTCCGATGGCGATTTCAAGATGGCGACCCGCTACGACACGGTGTTGCGCAGCCCGGAATATCCGAAAGAAGTCCGGGTAATGGCCGAGGGCGCGCTGGTCGCCAAGAGCGGCGACAAGCATCTGCCGTTGCAGACTCGTGGTCTCGAAACCATCCGCTACACCATCGGTCGGCTGCTGCCACAAGACATCAATCACCTGGTCAGCCAGACCGCGGGCGACATCAGCTCGCCGCAGTTCATCAACTTCCAGTTCAACGAGGACAACCTCACCGAACGCTTCAGCGGACTGATCAGCCTGGCACAACAACACCCCAAGAAAGCCAGCTTCGCGTCGATCGACCTGAATCCCTACCTGGCGCAGAGCAACGATCGCCTCGGACTGTTCCTGGTCAAGGTCGAGGGTTGGGACCGCAAAAAAGGCTACGCCATACCCGGTACCGTAGACCAACGCCTGGTGCTGGTCACCGATCTGGGCCTGCTGGTCAAGGACAACGTCGATACCAGTCACGACGTCTTCGTGCAGTCGATCAACGACGGCTTGCCGGTAAGCAACGCCCAAGTTGCCCTGCTCGGCAAAAATGGCTTGCCGATCCTGCGCGGCACCACCGACGAGCTCGGTCATGTCAGGCTCGCCGAAACCGAAGGCTTCGAGCGCGAACGCACACCCACCGTCTATCTGGTGCGCACCGAAACCGATGTAACCTTCATCCCCTTCAGTCGCGCTCCGCGGTTCCTGAACTATTCACGCTTCGATACCGGCGGCCTGCACTCCCGCTACCAGCGCGACGACCAACTCACGGCCTACCTGTTCACCGACCGCGGCATCTATCGCCCCGGTGAAAGCGGCCACATCGGGGCCATCGTGCGCCGGTTCGATTTCGAGCAGCCCGGACGGATACCGTTGGCGGTTCAGATCACCGACCCACAGGGCAACACCCTGGTCGACAAAAAACTCACCCTCGACCCGAGTGGCTTCATCGAACTCGATTTCGCCACCGACGACGTCGCACGTACCGGTACCTACCAAGCGGCGATCTATATTATCGATCGGCAGAAACGCCGCGACCTGATCGGCACAACCAATTTCCGCGTCGAGGAATTCCAGCCCGACCGCATGCGCATTCGCACGCGCCTCTCAAGCCCCAAGGCGAAAGGCTGGATAAACACCACCGACGTCAATGGCCTGGTGGCGCTCGAAAACCTGTTCGGTGCACCGGCGCAAAACCGACGCATCGAGGCCGAGCTCACGCTGAGCCCGAGCGGCTTCGGATTCAAGGAGTTCGCCGACTACACCTTTATCGACCCCTATCTGGACCCGGAAAAGCCGCCGCGCACGATTCGCGAGAAGCTGCCGATGCAGCGCAGCGACGACAAGGGCAATGCCACGTTCGAACTGCCGCTCGCCAAGTTCGACCAGGGCACCTATCGGCTGACGTTCGCTGCCGACGGCTATGAAAGTGGCGACGGCCGCAGCGTGAGCGCTGCCACCGGTGTGCTGCTGACGCCCGCCGACAAGCTCATCGGCTACAAGGCCGATGGCGGTCTCGACTATCTCAAACGCGACGCCAAGCGCAGCGTGGAGTTTCTTGCCGTGGATCCCGAGCTCAATCGCGTCGCCTACGACGAGCTCACACTGCGCCTGGTCGAACGCCAGCAGGTATCAACCCTGGTGCAGCAACGCGACGGCACCTATCGCTTCCAATCGGTGCTCAAACGCCGGCCGGTGTCCGAGACGCCGTTTGCGATCGCAGCCGAGGACGCCGCCGAGTACCAACTGCCGTCCGACAAACCGGGTGACTACGAGCTGGAGTTGGTCGGCAACAGTGGACGCGTGGTCAGTCGACTGAAGTTCTCGGTCGTCGGTGCCGCCAATGTCGCCGGTGAACTCGAAAAGAACGCAGAGCTGTCGATCAAGCTCGACCGCAAGGATTACCGCGCGGGTGACGAGATCGAGATCGCGATCACCGCGCCTTATCACGGCGCCGGCCTGATCACGATCGAACGCGATCGTGTGTATGCCTTCCAATGGTTCCAGAGCGATACCACGCGCTCGGTCCAGCGCATCCGCATACCCGAGCAACTCGAAGGCAACGCCTATGTGAACGTCGCCTTCGTGCGTGCCGCCGATTCCAAGGAGATTTTCACCAGCCCGCTCAGCTATGGCGTCGCGCCGTTCAGTATCGACCGCGCAAAACGCCAGCTCGAGCTGACGCTCGATGCCCCCGAGCGGGTAAAACCCGGCGAGACACTGACGATCGGTTTCTCGTCGTCCAAACCGTCGCGCATGGTGGTCTTCGCGGTCGACGAAGGTATCCTGCAGGTTGCGGATTACAAGAACCCCGAACCGCTCGATCACTTCCTGCAGAAACGTGCGCTCGAGGTCAGAACTGCGCAGATCGTCGACCTGATCCTGCCCGAGTTCGCGCTGCTGAAATCGCTATCCGCCACCGGTGGTGACGAAGCCAAACGCAAACGCGCCCTGGGCGCCAACCTGAACCCGTTCGCACGCAAGGCCGACGCCCCGATTGCTTTCTGGTCGGGGATCATCGAGGCCGATGCCGAACGCCGCGAACAGTCGTTCACCATACCGGACCGTTTCAACGGCGAACTGCGCCTGATCGCCGTCGCCGTCAGCGATCAGGGCATGGGCATGCAATCGGACAGCACCCATGTGCGTGGTCCGTTCGTGCTTCAACCCAATGTGCCGCTGGCCGTTGCACCCGGCGACGAGTTCGACGTAACGGTCGGCGTCAGCAACGCGCTCGAAGGGTCCGGTCCCGATGCCAAGGTCATGATCGAAGCGGTCGGCGGCGACCGTCTGCAGATCCTGGGTGACGCCAAACAAGAGATACCGCTTGGCGAGGGCAAGGAGTCGCGCGTGGAGTACCGCGTAAAGGCGCTTGCGGCGCTCGGCGATACCGAACTCCGTTTCCGCGCCAGTCACGCCGAAGCCGACGCACGCATCACCACCACGCTGTCGGTACGCCCAGCAGTGCCCTATCGCACGAGCCTGGATGCCGGCTTCGCCGAGAACGGCAAGGTCACCGTGAAGCTACCGCGCACACTGTATAAGAATCTCGGTGAGAATCGTGCGACCGGTTCGGCGCAGCCGATTGCATTGGCCGACGGGCTGATCACTTATCTGCAGCACTACCCGCACAACTGCACCGAGCAGATTGTCAGCCAGACCTACCCGCTGCTTGCCTATCTCGACTCGGCAGACTACCAGGGCGATATTGCGTCGAAACACCAACGACTGCAGGCATTGATCAGCAGTCTGCGCTCGCGCCAGTCGGCCGACGGTGGTTTCGGTCTGTGGCCTGGCGACAGCCGCACGGCGACGTTCCCCAGCATCTATGTTGCACAGTTCCTGACCGATGCGGCCGAACGCGGCGTTGGTGTGCCGCGCGACATGCTCGAACGTCTTACCAGTTACCTGCGTGGCTATGCCGGCGACAAGCCGCTCACACTCAACGATGCCCGGCTGATCGCCCGCGCCCAGTACGTGTTGACGCGCAACGGGATCGTCACGACCAATATGCTGGTGAATCTGCACGAGACGCTGAACAAGAAGTTCGCCGGCGAGTGGGCCACCGACATCACCGCGATCTACATGGCGGCGACCTACCAGCTGCTGAAGAAAGAAGCCGACGCGGACAAGCTGATGAACGACTATAAGATCGGTCAGTTCGTCGACGGTCTCACCGGCAAACAGGCCACCGATCGCAGCGATTACGATTCGCGACTGGCCCACGATGCGCAGTATGTCTACCTGATGGCACGGCACTTCCCTGCCCGCTTCGACAGTCTCGAGGGCAAACAGCTGCTGTCGCTGGTAGACCCGATATTCCAGGGCCGCTACAACACGGTGTCTTCGGCCGCGGCGATTCTGGCACTCGATGCCTATTCGGATCGTGCGGGCGATACCGCGGCCGCCGAGTCGGTCAGGTTCGCTGTGCCCACTGCCGAGGGCGGTGAACAGGTGCTCGATATCGCCGATCAACCGTACCCTCAGGCAACGGCGCCGATCGACGCACAACAGATCATGATCGACGGACCGGAGAAACTGTTCTATCTGGCCAGCCAGTCCGGCTACAACCAGTCGATGCCGGAGACGGCGATCAGCGAGAAGCTCGAAGTCTCCCGACAGTATCTCGATGCACAGGGCAAGCCGGTTTCATCCGCCAAACAGGGTGATGAATTGACTGTACGTCTGCGCATACGCGCCTTGCAGGGCACCTTGAGCAATGTCGCTGTCGTCGATCTGCTGCCCGGCGGCTTCGAGGTGCAGCGCGACAGCGTGCGTCGCAAGTCGGCCAACTGGCTGGCCGACTACACCGATGTGCGCGAAGACCGCGTGGTGTTCTACGGCACCTTCGGCAACCAGGTGACCGAGCTCAGCTACAAGGTCAAGCTCACGGCGCGCGGCAACTTCGTGGTACCGCCACCGTTTGCCGAGGCCATGTACGATCGCACCGCCGTCGCCCAAGGCCTGTCGGGGCGCTTCGAGGTCAAGGCAGCACAATGACGGGCTGGCGGTTCGGCCGATGGTCGCGCCGGCTGCTGCTTGCCGGTGGCGGCCTGTGCGCCATCGCGCTGCTCGCCTATGCCGTCTGTCCGAAGCCCGATCTGCACGGCGACGTACCCTGGTCGCGCGCCTACACCGATCGCAACAACGAGCTGATGCGCCTGTCGCTGGCGGCGGATGACCGCTACCGCCTGCGCACACCTCTGGCGGAAGTCGCACCTGCGATGATCGACGCGACGCTGCTGTATGAAGACCGTTACTACTTCGATCACCCGGGCGTCAATCCAATCGCCCTGCTGCGCGCGGCATGGACGACCTTTGTCGAAGGCGATCGCCGGGTGGGCGCTTCGACAATCAGCATGCAACTGGCGCGCATCCGCTTCGATCTCGACACCCGCCACGTGCCGGGCAAGCTGGTGCAGATCGCGCGCGCCGTACAACTCGAACGACACTACAACAAGCAGGAACTGCTCGAAGCCTACCTGTCGCGCGTGCCCTATGGTCGCAACATCGAAGGCGTCGGCACGGCAAGCCTGATCTACTTCGGCAAGCCGGCCAGCGAATTGTCGCTGCCCGAGGCGTTGAGCCTGGCCGTGATCCCGCAGAACCCGGCTGCACGCAACCCGGATACAGCGGAAGGCAGAGCCCGCTTGGCAGCAGCCCGCTCACGCCTGTTCGACACCTGGATCACCAGCCACCCGCAAGACCGGGCGCGTGCCTCGCAGTTCGATCTCGCGCTCGCATTCCGTCCGCCCGAAGCACTGCCCTTTCTCGCGCCACACCTGACGGAACGCCTCGAACGCGAACTGCCGAACGGTCAATCTGGAACGGTGCAGACGACAATCGACGCCCGGTTGCAGCGGCTGCTCGAACAACACATCTCGCACTACGTCGAACGACGTGCGCCGGTAGGTGTCGACAACGCCGTGGCACTGTTGGTCAATACCAAAACCATGGATGTCGAGGCCTATGTCGGCTCGGCCGATTTCTTCAATGACGAGATCGAGGGCCAGGTCGACGGCGTGCGCGCACGCCGCTCGCCCGGCTCCGCACTCAAACCGTTCGTCTATGCCTTGGCGATGGACCAGGGATTGATCCATCCGATGAGCTTGCTCAAAGATGCACCGCGTCGCTTCGGCGGATACACGCCGGAGAACTTCGACAAGGATTTCCTCGGTCCATTGTCGGCCAAGACGGCACTGGCGTTGAGCCGCAACGTTCCGGCAGTGCAGTTGGCCGGCGAGCTGAACAACCCGGACCTGTATGGGCTGCTGAAGTCGGCAGGTGTCAAGCAGATGCAGCCGCGCAAGCACTATGGTCTGGCCATCGCTCTCGGCGCACTCGAGGTCAGCATGGAAGAACTGACGCGGCTGTATGCGGCATTGGTCAACGACGGTGTGCTGAAGACACCACGCTACCTGCCCGGTGCGGCCTCGACCGACGATGGCATTCGGCTGATCAGCAGCGAGGCAGGCTTTCTTACTCTGGATATGCTGTACCAGGCAGATGCACCGGACGAGCAGACACTGCCCGGACAACTACGCGAGGTATTGCCGGTCGCGTGGAAGACCGGCACCTCATATGGCTTTCGCGATGCGTGGACGATGGGCGTGTTCGGTGACTATGTCATGGCCGTGTGGGTCGGGCGCTTTGACGGTCGCGGCAATCCCGCCTTCGTCGGCCGTCGTGCGGCGGGGCCGCTGTTTTTCGACATCGCGCGAGCAATCGAGCGCGAGCGCGGCCCGTTCGAGGTACCGATGCCGGGCCCGGGCTTGAACCTGGCCAAGGTCGACGTGTGTGCGCCGACCGGCGACCTGCCGAATGAGCATTGCCCGCACACCACAACTTCATGGTTCATACCGGGCGTGTCGCCGTTAAAGATCAGCGACATCTACCGTGCCATACCGGTTGACATGGCCAGCGGCAAACGCGCCTGCTTCCACGAACCACCGCGTACCGAATTGCAGACCTACGAGTTCTGGCCCAGCGATCTGTTGGCCCTGTTTCGCAGCGCCGGCATATCCCGTCGCCTGCCGCCGCCGTTCGAAGCGGACTGTCCACTCAACCTCGCCAGCAGCAGCGGCGCGGCACCGCAGATCCGCGCACCAGATGCGAACATCACGTATACCTTGAGATCGGCGCAGCGTAACGAGGAACGCATCCCTTTCAGCGCGATCGCCGATACCGACTCCGATACCCTCTACTGGTTCGTCAACGACCGCTTCGTCGGCCAGAGCGACATCGGCGAGGTGTTTTTCTGGCAACCCGATGTCGGAAGTTTCGATGTGCGCGTGGTCGACGATCATGGTCGGGCCGCCCACTCGCAGCTCATAGTGAAGATGGTCAACTAGCGCATCCCGCTGGTTGCACGGCAAGAACAAGCCAACTGGTCGGTTCTACCCTCTTCGCAGGTGATCATCCGCCATCGAGTTTTCCCATCACCATATCGCGCAGCGTTGTCGATCCGATGATGGGATCGTCCAAGCGCGCGGCGAAGTCCGGCGATGCACTGGTTACGATGTCTTGTCTTGAACCTATCGAATCGAACCAGGGCATCGCCGCATGGTCGATGCGCCGCAGCACCTCGGTGAGCCAATCCTCCGCCAGGGGCACCGAACATAGTCGATTGATCTTTGGGTAGCCGACGACGTCGTCGGGTCCGGCAATCTGCGGGTTGATCATCATCAGATCTTCCGGCAGTTCATCCACACGATGCGCCATCTCGAACTCCGGCACCCAACTGCCGAGGTTGACGAACGTCCGGGTTCCCAGACCAATCAATTCGAAATGAATCACGTCATAGATGTTGACGTCGGATCGGTGTCGATAGAACTGCGGGTTGTGGTCACTCTTACCGGCGGCAAAGCCTCTACCAACGAGTTCCCTGGCCGCTGCCCGACCGAACTCTTGGCGGAACCGCTCATGTGACACTCGCTGATAGCGCCTTGAGGCGCACAGCTCATCAGCACGGCCCGGCGCAAGGCCCAATGCAGGTCCACCGCCGGCGCACTGCCCGACCCGCTGCGCCGTCTCGCTGTCTCCCAATTCGTCGAGTGCTTCGACCACTGCGCCGCGTTCGGAGAACGCACATAACCAGGGAATCGCGATCTGCTCGACCTGCGCCAGCATCTGCGACGCACTGTCGGAGTCGACCAGTTGGTCCGGCGACCAAGGCCACCCGCCGGCAGCGTGATGTACTTGGTTCATCCCCACGCCGCCAAACAACGGCGTGCGAAAACCCTTGGGAAACTTCTTGCCCGCGAAGCCCGGCTGCATCTCCGGCGCCCAGACGCCCACCCAGAGCATCACATTGCGATCGCCGCCAGCATCGATCCAGGCAACATGAAACAGATCGTCGACCCGCTTCACCAGCGTGTTGCCGTGCACACTTGCAAAGCCAAGTTGTTCCAGTCTGCGCGCAACAAGCGATGGCCAGTCCATAGGTCCGCTCTTCTTCCACAAGGTTTCACCCGAAGCATAGCAGCGGATCCCCCTGTCTCCGCCGCCAGCTACCCGGCCCCGACTCCATGTGTACGACCCGGGTTCGGGCTGTTAACCGCCCGTTAACCACCGGGCGCATACAGTGAAATCACGACATTGGGCGGTTGGAAGACGTGGGCAACAAGACATCGACACTACGGGCGGCATCGACGGTACGCGGCATCGTCACCGCGTCGCTGTGTGCGCTCGCCCTGACCGCCTGTAGCAGCGGCGTGCCACGTACCGAATTCGCCGAACGCGCGACGCGTGAAGCGGGCAGCGTTACCGCGTGGTCAGCGTCGGAACCCGGTGAATCGCCGGGCTACATCGGTGATCTCATTGCATCGAGCAAACTCGACACCCTGGTGAGCGAGGCGTTGCAATCCAACCCCAGCCTGCAGCAAACCCTGTTGACGCTGCGCATCCGTCAGGCACAGCGGCGCCAGACCCATGGCGCACAACGCCCGACAATCGAGGCGGGTCTGAGTGGTGAACGCACCGAAGACAGCGACGATGCCTATACCGGCACCCTCAGCATCAGCTGGGAGATCGACCTGTGGTCCAAGCTCGCCGACGATACCGCCGCCGCCGACAAAGACGTCGCCCAGCAACGTGCGCTGTTCCAGGCTGCGCGCGATACGCTCGCCGCCGAGGTTATGACCAACTGGCTCAACCTGGTCGGCCAACAACGTGCCGTCGACATCCAGCGGCAGCGTCTCGAATCGCTGACACGCAACGAGCAGTTCATCGTCCAGCGCTACCGCAACGGCCTGGGCACCCTCGAGGATCTCGACAGTGCACGCACCTCGACCGCCAGCGCCCGCGCGACACTGGCGCAACAGCATGAAACCCTGGCTCAACTGCAACAAGCGTTGCGCGGCCTGCTCGGCCGAACCGATGCCAACGATGTCGAGATCAGCGAAGACTTTCCCAGCGTCGCAGTTCCCGCGGCCGGCCTGCCATCGCAAACGCTGCAGCGCCGACCCGATCTTCAGGCCGCCTATCACGCCATCGTGGCCGCCGATCTGCGCACGTCGGTCGCCTACAAAGAACTGCTGCCCAGTCTGAGCCTGACGGCCGCTCTGCAAGACGTCGCCGAAAACCCTCGCGCGGCGCTGCTGACCGATCCCGTCTGGTCGCTACTCGCGCAGTTGACCGCGCCGCTCTACAAAGGTGGCCAGCTGCGCGCGGCGGCCGAGGTCGCCGAACTTGAAACCGCGTACGCCTACCAGAGCTATCGCGACACGCTGCTGACGGCGGTCTCCGAAGTGAGCAACGCCTTGAGCAACGAGCACGCACTGGCACGCCGCTTGACCCATACCGAAACGGCGCTCGCCAGCGCACGCAACAACCTCGACCAATACCAGCGCAGCTATCGCGCCGGCCTGGTCGACATCCTCGACCTGCTTTCCGTGCAGCAGCAAACCTACGACCTGGAAGACCAGGTCAACACACTGCGTTACGAACGCCTGGCAAACCGTATCACCCTGGGGCTGGCGCTCGGCCTCGGTGTCGACCCAACCCTCAGCGGAGCTGACCCCGAATGACTCGACGTGGCACCCAATGGCTGACTCTGGCTATCGCACTCGCGATCTGCGTCGGCGTGGCCGGCTATCTGTTTCAACACCTGTCGCCACCCGGATCGGGACCGGCAGGTGCGCCGGCACAGGCGAAGCAACCACCAGCGTCGGCTGTGCCTGCCGAACAGCCACCATCGTCGACCGCACAGGCGATCGATGTTGCCACCGTGCGCGTCGCCCCGGCCAGCTACCAGGCACACGTGGCGGCGTTTGGCGAAGCGCAGGCCCACTATCAACTCAGCCTCAGCGCACAGGTGGCGGGAAAGATCACATCGCTCAACGAGGCATTTGCCAACGGCCGACGCATCGCCCAGGGCGAGTCGCTGCTGCAGATGGAAGACAGCAGCTACCGGGCAGCCGTGGCCAGCGCCGAGAAAGAGCTGGCCGACGCCAAGCTCGCCCTGCTCGAAGAACAGCGCCAGGGTGTGCAGGCCGAAACAGAATGGAAGGCCTCCGGACTCGGCGGCAAGCCCGACTCGGCATTGGTGCTGCGCAAACCGCAACTGGCCGCTGCGCAGGCCGCGGTGTCGACCGCACAGGCGGCGCTGCGCAGTGCGCGTCATGATCTGGAGCAGACACGAATGCTCGCCCCGTTCGATGCCCTGGTGGTCGAGCGCCTGGTATCTCCCGGCGGCTATGTGCAGGCCGGCACCGAGGTCGCCACGCTGTACAGTACCGACCGCATCGAGATCCGCATCGCGCTGTCGGCACGCGACTGGCAGAACCTGCCGGCCGACGATCAACTGACCGCGGGTGACTGGCCGGTTAGCCTGACCGATGTCGAGAACGGTCAACAATGGTCCGGCCGGGTGATACGTGTTGAGCAACACCTCGACGACACGACGCGGCAACGCGCATTGATCGTCGCGGTCGACCAACCGCTCGACCAAGAACCACCGCTGTTACCCGGCACCTTTGTCAGGGCGCAGGTCGCAGGCACCGAGCGCAATGACCTGTGGAAGCTGCCGGTCTCGGCATTGAGCCAACGCGGTGAGATCTGGTACATCACCGCATTCAACACCCTGGCCAAGATAGCGGCGACGCCGGTGTTCAGCGATACCGACAACATCTATATCGCCGTGCCGGAACAGCTCGAAACGATGCCGCAACAGGTGCTGGTGCATCCGCTGAATGGCTACCTCGAAGGCATGCAAATCAACCCGGTCGAAGAGCCGCACGATGAGTAGTGGACACCGCGGCGTGATCGCCTGGTTCGCCGCCAACCCAGTCGCCGCCAACCTATTGATGATCCTGGTCATCGTACTGGGCCTGATGCAGATGGGCAGCCTGCGCAAGGAGGCCTTCCCCAGCATGGAACCCGACCGGCTTACCGTGTCGGTGACCTACGACAGCGGCTCGGCGCAGCAGTCGGAAGAAGGCATCGCGATCAAGATTGAGGACCAGCTCGAAGGTGTCATCGGTATCGAGTCGATCACCAGCGAGTCGACCCGCAACGGCGCTACGGTGACGGTGGAGAAGCTGGCGGACTACGAACTCGACGATCTGCTGCGCGACGTGAAGGCCAAGGTCGACGCGATCTCGACCTTTCCCGCCGACGCCAAGAAACCGGTCATCGAAAAGGCCGAGCGCGAAGAGCACTCGATCTGGCTGCAGCTGTACGGCGCTGTGGGCCGCGATACCTTGCAGGCACTGGCGGATGATCTCAAGCGCGAGTTGCTCGCCGATACGTCGATCAGCCGGGTGAGCATCTCCGGCTGGCTCGACCCGATGATGGCGATCGAGATCGACGAGGGACGCCTGCAGGCCTATGGGCTGTCGCTGTCGGATGTCGAAGATGCAATCAACCAGGGCTCGTCGAACACCATGACCGCGGTGATGCGCAATCGCCAGCTCTACCTGCAACTGCAGGCGTCGGAGCAGGCCTACCGCAAACAAGAGTTCGCGCGCATCCCGCTGGTCACGACGGATGACGGTCGGCAAATCTTGCTGGGCGACGTCGCAGAGATTCGCGACACCTTTGACGACACCACCTCGGTGCTGTCGCGCTTCAACGGTGAAGACAGTATCGCAGTGCAGGTCATCACCGCCGGCCAGGACGATATCACCGAGTCGGTGGCCGCGGCGCATCGGGTCGTGGAGAGTTGGCTGGAGCAAGGCAAGCTACCGCACGGCGTGGAACTGGCGAGCTGGTACGATCGCAGCACCGCCATCAACGATCGACTGAACCTGCTCGTACGCAACGCCTTGAGCGGCATACTCTGGGTGTTCCTGTTACTGGCGGTGTTTCTCAACCTGCGCGTCGCCATCTGGGTGGCCGCCGGCCTGCCGTTCATCTTCTTCGGCACCCTGTACTTCATGGGTGACAGCTTTCTCGGCCTGTCGCTCAACGAGTTCACGACCTTCGGCTTCATCCTCGCCCTCGGCATCGTGGTCGACGACGCGGTAGTGGTCGGCGAGAGCGTCTACAGCGTGCGGCGCGCCGAAGGCGACACCCTGACCAGCACCGTCAAGGGCACGATGCGCGTGGCGATCCCCACGTTGTTCGGCGTGTTCACCACGGTGGCAGCCTTCTGGGCGCTGTCGCAGACCAGCGGACGCCTGGGTGAACTGTATGCCCAGTTCGCAGCCATCGTCGCGGTGTGTCTGGTGCTGTCGATCGTCGAATCCAAGTTGATCCTGCCCGCGCACCTGGCACATCTGAACACACACCGCAGCAATGGCAGCCGTGGCATCGTCGGCCTGTGGCAGAAGGTGCAACAAATCGCAGATCGTCTGTTCGAAACCTTCAGCGACAAGCTGTACCGCCCCGTCATCGATATCGCCCTGCATCATCGCTACGCAGTGACCTTGCTGTTCCTCGCAGTCTTCGGCTTGGTGGTATCGATGCCGATCACCGGTGCGCTACGCGTCAGCTTCTTTCCCGACATCCCCGGCGACACGGTCAGGGCCGAGCTGACGATGCGCAACGACGCCAGCTTCGGTCAGACGCATGATGCGCTGCGCCTGATCGAACAGCGGGCCTACGAGGCCGACCGTGCCCTGCGCGGCGAGGCAGCGAGCGGCATCGCGCACCTGCAGGTGTTGTCCGAGGCCGACCAATCGGGCCGGGTCACAATCGAGCTGGACAACCAGTCGGCCTACGACATTCGCACCTTCACCCAAAAGTGGCGCAGCCTGGCCGGCCTACCCGAGGGCGTGCGTTCGCTCGCGATCCAGAACTCGCCACGCATGGTCGATGCCGTGCGTGTTGAGCTGCGCGCCGACGACGACCAGGTGCTGACGCTGGCCGGCGAAGAACTCAAAGCGAAACTCACCGCGATGCCGGCGGTATTCGGCATCGAGGACAACCTCGAACCCGGGATGCCACGCATGCGCCTGGAACTGACCCAGCAGGGACGCTCCCTCGGCCTGACCACCGATGCGCTGGCGGCGCAGGTACTGCAGGCGTTCAGCGGTCAGATCGTGCAGCGCTACCAACGTGGCAGCGACGAAATCGAGGTCAAGGTGCGCTATCCCGAGAACCAACGGCAGAGCGCCGCCGACGTTCTAAATGCGCGCGTACGCACCACCGATGGTACCGTAGTGCCGTTATCGAGCGTGGCAACCGTCAGTTTCGGCTATGCACGCGACAGCATCAGCCGCATCGACGGCAAACGGGCGGCCTATGTGTCGGCCGACGTCGACAAGGAACAGCTCTCGGCCACCGAGCTGGTCGCGCAGTTGAAAAGCTCGGTCGCACCGCAGCTTGAACGCCAGTTCCCCGGCCTGGGTATCCACTTTGCCGGCGAGGCCGAGCAGCAGGCCGAAACGCAGACATCGATGACGCACATGTTCATGCTCGCCTTGCTCGTCATTTACCTGCTGCTGGCGATACCGCTGAAGTCGTACTCCCAACCGGTGTTGATCATGACCGCGATCCCGTTCGGCATCGTCGGCGCAATTCTCGGTCATTGGCTGAACGACCTGTCGCTCGGCATCCTGTCGTTGAACGGTATCATCGCGCTGAGCGGCGTCGTGGTGAACGACAGCCTGCTGCTGGTGGCGCGCTTCAACGAACACAAGCCGGACGCCGCTCATCTGCACCAGGCGATCAGCCGCGCCTGCCGCGAGCGTCTGCGTCCGGTGTTGCTCACGTCGTTCACCACCTTCGCCGGCCTGATGCCGCTGCTTGGAGAGACCTCGCGCCAGGCCCAGTTCCTGATTCCGGCCGCCGTATCGGTCGCCTACGGGATCATGTTTGCTACAGTGATCACATTGATCCTGATACCGGCATTGTTGCTGATCCAGCACGACATCGCCGACCTGCTGAAGCGGATCAAAAACGCCTTGTTCACCGCGGAGAAAACGGCTCGCCATGCTGAACGCACTTCTGGTTGAGGACGACCTCGATCTTGCGCAAACAATCGTGCAGTACCTCGAGCTCGAACAGATACGCTGCGACCACGCCAGCAACGGCGTTGCCGGGCTCAACCTCGCACAGCAGGCGCGTTACGATGTGTTGTTGCTCGATCTGAACCTGCCGCGTCTCGATGGGCTCAGCGTCTGCGAGCGCCTGCGCGCCGACGGTGACGACACCCCGGTACTGATGCTGACCGCCCGCGACCGTCTGGAAGACAAGATCGACGGCTTCCGCGCAGGCACCGATGACTACCTGGTCAAGCCGTTCGAACTCCAGGAGCTCGTTGTTCGGGTGCATGCGCTGGCACGACGTCGCAGCGGCCAGGTGCATGTGTTGCGCTGTGCCGACCTCGTCATGAACCTCAGCGAAAAGACGGTGGCACGGGCCGACCAATTGATCCACTTGTCGCCGACCGGGTGGCGACTGCTCGAGGTATTGCTACGCGCCTCGCCAAACACCGTCAGCCGTCAAACCTTGGAAGACGCCGTTTGGGGTGACGAACCACCCGACAGCAACAGCCTCAAGGTGCATATCTTCAACCTGCGCAAAGCGGTCGACGGTTCTGCGGGGCCGCGCCTTGTGCACACGATCGCGGGTCACGGTTTTGCCGTGCGGAGCGAAAACGATGAAACGCCAGATTAGCCTACGTTGGTTCATCGCGCTGGCGGTACTGGCGCTCGGTATCGTGCTGGTCATCGGCTACTCGGTGCTGACGGCTCAGTATTTCATGCGCGGCATGGACAACATCATCGCCGCCAATATGGAAGCGGCCGTCAACAGCTTCGTCGAATCAACGCCCTCCGCCGACTACAGCGAAAGCAACAGTTTCGACGGCTATACCATCAGCAACCGCTGGGATCAGCTGCCCGATGCCGTCCGCGACAGCTTCGGCGAACCACCTACCCGCGTCGGTTTTCTGCAAAAGCACGATGCGTCGGGCTTCATGCAGCGCCCGGATGCCATTCACTTCCTGATGCGGTTTCGCGTAAACGGCGACGAATTGCTGATCTCGCGCACCTTCACCCGCGAAAACGCCTCGCGCCTCGTGGGTCGCAACATCGCGCGCAACATGAAGGCGCTGTTGATGATCAGCGCCGCCAGCGCCCTGGCGTTCGCCGTGATCATCTGGTTGTTGATGAAGCGCGTATCACGCCCAGCTGCCGAGCTCGGCAGCTGGGCGCAGGCACTCGACGCGCACAACATCACCAAACCCGTGCCCGACTTTGCCTATCCTGAGCTCAACCGGCTGGCGCAGCTGATCAAGAACAGCGTGTCGTCGGTGCAGCAATCGGTCGAACGCGAGCACCGTTTTCTGCGCCATGCCAGTCATGAACTGCGCACACCGATCAGCGTTATCCGCAGCAACGTCGAACTGATCCGCAAACTGCAACTCGATCACAAGCACCTGCCGGACAAGTCGCAGCAGAAGGCCTATGACCGTATCGATCGGGCCAGCCAGACCATGCAGCATCTCACCGAGACCCTGCTGTGGCTGAGCCGCGATGAGCTCGAAACGCTGCCGACCCAGATGGTGTCGATCGGCGACCTCATCAAACAGCTGGTCGACGACAATCGCTACCTGCTCGCCGACAAGCATGTCGAGGTCGAATTGCAGACCGACCAGAGTATCGCCGAACTACCCGATACCGCCGCACGCATCGTGCTCGGCAACCTGATCCGCAACGCCTTCCAGCACACCTGGGAGGGCCAGGTGAAGATCACCCAGCGGCGTAGCGAGGTGCGCATCGAAAATCGGCAGGCCGACACACATGACAACGGCAATGGCGAGGCCACCGGTTTCGGTCTGGGCCTGCAGTTGACCGCTCAGCTCAGCGAGCGGCTGATGTGGCCCTACCGCAACCAACCGGTTGGTGGTGGCCGGGTGGTTGAGATCACCCTGGCCAACTGATCGTCACCACCCTGCCCTACCAAGGGCGTCCACTGGACCGGCCCAAACTACCGTTCGACCCCGGCAATGCTCTCTTGTCGCGGATCATCTAGCGCGCCCAACAACGCAATTCGCCGCAGGCCTCGATGAAGCCGGATGCACTTTTGCCGGTCGACAACTCCACAATGCCCGCGTCATCAAGGGACCCATTCAGCAAACATGCCTCGACCAACTCACGTGCCTGTTTGCTATAGGCCACGAACTTTTTGTGGGAAATCGCATCGGCGATGAACTGGCGTGCGGCGTTTTCAATCAACAGGTCATCCGCCCCTTTCTCGGAAACGATAATCGCAACCGCATCAAACAGCACCGACGGTGCACCCTCGAGGATCTCATCCGCGGCGTGTCGCTGCCCCTGGTCGTCTTCGATGCCGTCGGCGACCGGCGCCACCAGGGTGATGTTGGCCCTTTCCTTCTTTGCGGCCTTGCGCAAGGCGGCCAACAGTTTGCCGTCGAATCCCTCGGTCACAAGCACGCCCAGCTTGCGGCCGGCAAAGGTCTGCGGTGGATTCTTCAGCATGCTGAGCGCATCGGATACAGGCAGGTCCTTGATCGGTGCACGCGCCGCTGTTGCCGGTTTCGGCAACTGGGCGATACCGAGCCCCTCGGCGACGCCTTCCGCCAGGCCCTTGTCGATGTTGAGTAGGTGAGCGACCACACGTACCCGAATATTGGGTTCTTTCACCTTGCTCAGTTCAAAGACCAACGCGTCGCGCATGTGCTCACGTTCGACATCGGCCTGACTGACGTAGAACTGACGCGCCTGACTGTAGTGATCGGCAAAGGTTTCCGATCGGTACTTGCCTTTCTCACCGCTTTCCTCGGCAGGGTACGAGGTAAAACCATCGCTCGACGCACGTGGTCCGCCGTCGCTACCCCACGAGTTCGGCTCATAGTTCACCCGTCCTTTGGGATTGTTCATCGCCATGTGGCCATCTTGTTGAAAGTGATGGAACGGGCACTTCGGTGCATTGATCGGGATATGGGTGAAGTTCGGTCCGCCCAGGCGTTTGACCTGGGTGTCCAGGTACGAGAAGTTGCGCCCCTGCAACAGCGGATCGTTGGTGAAATCGATACCGGGCACGATGTTCTGCGTGCAGAAGGCGACCTGCTCCGTCTCGGCAAAGAAGTTGTCCACCACCCGATCGAGCACCAGCCTGCCGACGATCCTGATCGGCACCTGTTCCTCGGGTATCAGCTTGGTGGCATCGAGCACATCGAATTCGAACTTGTCGGCGAACTTGTCATCGAACACTTGCAGCCCGAGTTCCCATTCGACCTTATCGCCCGCGACCAGCGTGTCCCACAGGTCGCGACGATGAAAGTCCGGGTCGGCGCCGTTGATCTTGACCGCCTCGTCCCAGGTTACCGATTGCATACCCAACTTCGGTTTCCAATGAAACTTGACGAAGCGTGACTGTCCCTTGGCGTTGACCAGGCGGAAGGTGTGTACACCAAAGCCTTCCATGAAACGGAACGAGCGCGGTATCGCGCGGTCGGACATGATCCACATGACCATATGCATGGCTTCGGGGGTCAGCGAGATGAAATCCCAGAAGTTGTCGTGCGCCGTCTGCGCCTGCGGGAAACCGCGGTCGGGTTCATCTTTGGCGGAGTGGATCAGGTCGGGAAACTTCATTGCATCCTGAATGAAGAACACCGGGATATTGTTGCCGACGATGTCCCAGTTGCCTTGCTTGGTATACAGCTTCACGGCGAAACCACGAACGTCGCGTGCCAGGTCGACCGAACCCTTGTTGCCGGCCACAGTCGAAAACCGGACGAACGCCGGTGTCTTATCGCCCTTGCGCTGGAAGATGTCGGCGCTGGTGAGGTCGGCAAGCGACTCATAGGTTTCGAAGTAGCCGTGTGCCCCGTAGCCACGCGCGTGCACCACCCTCTCGGGGATACGTTCGTGATCGAAGTGGAAGATCTTTTCGCGGAAGTGAAAGTCTTCCAGCAAGGTCGGGCCGCGCTGGCCGACCTTCAACGAGTTCTGGTTGTCGCTGACGGGTACGCCCTGTTGGGTGGTCAGCGTCTCGCCATTGCCCTGATCGGGCGCCTGTTGAATCTCGCCACCGCTGCCGATCGGCGTTTCGATGTCGGCGATCACTGTTTTAGCGGTCGATGATTTGCGTTTTCGTGTGCCGGATTTCGTTGCCATGTGGTGCCCCGTGTTCTCTGTCGATGTGTTCACTGAATACGACGCCGATCGGCGTTTCGGAGCGTTAGGGCAAGCCATATGCCAATGTGCCAAAGCACGATCGGACGGCGTTAAAGCGGGCGTGCCGACGTCGCGAAACCGGGTGCGAGGTGCTAATCGACCACCGCTCGTCTGTATTCAGCCACCCATCGGGAGCGACCCGCCGCCGGGGCTTTCAGAGTTGTTCGATGGTCGACGATAAGCCGACACACGCCGCCGCCTGTGGTTTGTACATCCCCTATCGGCGGCACAGCGCCTTGCTGGCCAGGGCTGGCACGGTTAGTGCTGAACTCGGAGCAGCATGGTCGCGTTCCGCGTGGGCGGCGACCAGGGTCGAAACGGGTATTTCAGTCGCTGGTTCCCGTATCTTTGTTAGAGGCGAGTCGGAGGAGTTATGAACATTTCGGCACGAGCGTTTATCGGTGGCTATGTTAAGAACCTGGAAGGCGAAAATCTCGGCAACGTCGAAGAGGTCATGATCGACACGGATACCGGACTGGTCTCCTACGCCTTGTTGGACATGAGTCAGTTCCTGGGCGTCAGCGAGAAGCTGTTTCCTGTGCCCTGGAACGCATTCCACCTGGATGGCGAGAGCAACGGTCTGCTTCTGGATATCGACCGCGCGAGGTTGACGTTGGCCGAAGGGTTCGAAAAAGATGACTGGCCGGATTTCACCGACCGGGACTACGAGATGAAAATTTACGACACCTATCGCACCCGGCCCTACTGGCAATAACATTTTTGTATCCGTCGTGGAAATCGCAACGATCCGGAGATCGGGTTACCGGATCGTCTGCAGACAGGAGGCCGGAGCCGATTCATCTGTGAACTGTAGGGCGACTCTCGACATTGGACCTGCACTCAACGCGAAGCTCCGGGGTCGACCCTGGCGGACGAGGCTGGCGAAGTTCGGCACGAGATTATGGAAAAACAGAACCGCAAAAATGAAGAAGCCGACACATCGGCAAATATCGCTTCTCTGATGGAGCGTTACGGCGAACTCGTGCAATGGGAGGCCGTCGACGAATGGGAAGATGTGGTGAAATACATCATCCACAAATCGCGCAACAACTATGCGGCGCTGGCGGCTGTGTGCAACAACTTGCTTAGCGAGACGACCGACGCCGACGTTGCCGAGCGCCTGAAGCTGTTCAAGGAACAGATCGATGTCGGCCTCGCAACGCTACAACCGATCAGTGCGAAGATCAGCCAGCCGCTGGAACATGCCACGACCTTCAACCTGGACGAGACCGTTGTCCAACTGTGTGAGATCGTCAACCAGCGCTACGCCACCGCTTGGGCCTGCAGCTGCACGGCAGACGATCAGGCGCCGGTTACCCTGCCCCGCAAACAAGTGATGCGCACGATCTACCAGATCCTCGTCCATGTGACGGAGTTGTTCGAGGCCGGCGTACCCAGCCCGGCGACTGTCTGCGTCGAAACAGTCAGCGGAGGCGTTCAGTTGCAACTACCGCAGATCCGGCTCGACACCAATGCTGCCAGCGACTCGGCAGCCGAGCGCCTGCGCGACGGCCTGGGCAAGGCGACCACCCTGACGCGCCTGCTCGATGGCAAGCTCGAGGTTCATACACCGGACGCCTCTCACCTGTCGGTCAGTTTGTTCCTGCCGACCTGACCGACCCAACGTTTGACGATTCGCCCGCGACAGGCGAGCGGCGAGCGACGTTCATCGGCGATCGCACTGGCCTTTAATCGCTACTTAACTGGTGCAGTTGCGCCAGACCGGCTGGTTGAATTCAACCGGGCAAAAGACATCCCGCGGCACCGCGCCTCGTTAGTCCGTGCCAATTTGCGAAGGTGCATGTGGCATGCAGCTTGCCACCTCTCTTACAACACGGTACGCAGTTTCGATCGCACAGGCGTCTGAAGGCTGCCATCGCTGCCGGACCAGACCCAAGGAAAGTAGGAGTTCCCTACCCTCGGCCATTTACCGGCGAATCAATAGACCGACCGCGCGTTCGAGCAGACGGTTCGACGCGCAGCCGAAGACATCCGCGAAGAACTGGTTGCCAACAAACGCAGTACACAGGAAGGCAAGATATGCACAACGTCAATCGCTATCAATGCAGAGCCTTGATTTTCACGGCCGGGCTGCTGGCCTGGCTGACCGCAGGCGCGACGCCTGCCCTCGCCGACCAAGACGTCGGCGAGCAATTGGCCAAGAAAGGAAACAGCAACGGTGCGGCAGCCTGCATAGGCTGCCACGGCAGCGACGGACAAGGCATGGCCGCCGGCGGTTTCCCACGACTCGCCGGCATGAATGCCGACTACCTCGTCTCGCAGTTGCACGCCTTCCGCGACGGTACGCGCAACAACCCGATCATGACGCCTATCGCCACCAACCTTGCAGACAGTGAAATTAATGCGGTTGCCCGCTACTACTCTCTGCTGCCGGCTGCATCCGGGTCTGGTCCAAAGGCCAGCCCGCTCGAGGGCGACCTGCTGCAACGCGCCAACCACCTCGCCACCTGGGGAGACTGGCCGCAACGTAAGCTACCGGGATGCAACCAATGCCATGCCCCATCGGGTGAGGGTGTCGGCGCAAACTTTCCCGGCATCGCCGGTCAGCACGCAAGCTACCTCAAAGCACAGCTCAAGGCATGGCAGTCAGGTGCCCGACGCAACGATCCGCTCGGCCTGATGAAACACGTCGCCACCTCGCTCAGCGAGGAAGAGATCGATCTGCTGGCGACCTACTATGCATCGATGCCGCCAGGCAAAACGATAGCCGCCGACAACCTGGTGCAGGCACCTCCCAAGCAGCCAGTTGCGGGCACAACGCCGGCACCCGACGCGGGTCAGCAGGCGACGTTTACGCCTCCATCCCGCGAACAGTTCCCGGTGGGGCCGTTCGGCGACATGGTTCGCCAGGGTGAGGCCATCTTCACCCAGACCAATACCGATCCCGTATCCGCGCCCTATGTCGGAAACGATCAGGCGTGCACTAACTGCCACCTGGATGCCGGTCGGTTGGCCGACTCCTCTCCCCTCTGGGCTGCCTGGGTATCCTATCCGGCGTACCGCAAAAAGAACGACAAGGTGAATACCTACATCGAACGGCTGCAGGGTTGCTTCACGTACTCGATGAATGCACAGGCATCAAAGGCCGGCAAGCCCCCCGCTGCGGACAGCGATACGATCGTTGCGCTGACTGCATACAGCTATTGGCTTGCAAGCGGGGCACCGACCGGAGACAGCGATATGGCGGGGCGCGGCTACCCCGAGGTCGCAGCTACCGAGAAAGGATTCGATGCGCAGCGCGGGGCCAAGGTGTTTGCCGACAATTGCGCCATGTGTCACGGCAAGGATGGTCAAGGCGTCAGGGATGCCGAGGGGTCGGCGATCTTCCCACCGTTATGGGGCGAACATGGGTATAACTGGGGGGCCGGCATGCATCGCATCAACACCGCCACCGCGTTCATCAAACACAACATGCCTTTAGGCGTCGGCGGGCTGAGCGACCAGGAAGCCTGGGACGTTGCCGCGTTCATGAACAGTCACGAACGACCGCAAGACCCACGCTATGACGGCGACTTCGAAGAAACGGTCAAACAGCACCACGGCGGCGAGTACGACTACTATGGTGTGGATGTTGGCAAGTCGGGGAAACGCCTGGGCCAACCCTAGAAGCAAAATGCAGATGGACGATGCAACAGATCGCAGGCGCGACCGGGCCGGGTGCCGGAGGTCGCGTGCCGACCGGCTAACGCCAGGCAGCTCAGGAAGACAATTTCGCCAACACCTCGCGCAATGCTTCTTCCTGGCACGGCTTGGTGATCATCTGTACGCCGGGAAAGGTCTTCTGCAAGGTGGCAACATCGCCATAGCCGGTCGCGAACGCGAATGGGATGGACGCCTGCTGCAAACGGGTGGCGATCGGCTCGCTGCTTTCTGATCCGAGATTGACGTCGAGCACGGCGACGTCGATCGGTTTCTCGTCTAGCACCCGGTCGGCGTCGATCACGCCGGCCGCCACCGTTACGTTGGGTACGCCCAGGCGCTTCAATAACGCTTCCATGTCCATCGCGATGATGAAATTGTCTTCGACCACCAAGGCGTGCTGAAACGCAGATTGTGATGACATTGGTTCGTCCGTTGTTGTCTCGTCCACGGTTACCGACTCGCTGCCGTCAGTCGAAATGAAGGCGGCCGGGATCACGAAGTCGGCTTCGACACCGGCAAGTCTGTAATGAAGTGCAGCCTCGCCTTTCAGTTCGAACGGAATGGAGCGCTCGATGATCGCGCTGCCGAACCCGCGTCGCTTCGGCGCCTGCACGGGCGGACCGCCGGTCTCTATCCAATGCATGGAAAGGTCGCCGTTGCCTTTCGTGTCGAGTTCGACCGTCACGGTGCCGCGCGAATCCGCCAGTGCGCCGTACTTCGCCGAGTTCGTGGTCAGCTCATGGATGACCAGCGCCATCGTTGTCGCGGCGACCGGCGCCAACATCACGTCGTTGCCTTTGACAACCACGCGCTCCGCCTTGCTGGCGATATAGGCTTTGACCTCGGTATCGATCAGTCGGGTCAGCGACGCGGGCGACCAGTTCTGCTGTGTGATCTGATCGTGGGCGCGCGCCAGCGCATGTATCCGCCCGCCGACAACGTCGGTGAAATCGGCGACCGAGCGTGAATCGGCGCTGCTCTGCGTGACCAGGCCGCGAATCAGGTTGAGGATGTTGCGCACGCGGTGGTTCAGTTCCGCGATCAACAGTTCCTGGCGCTCCTGAGCCCGCGCGCGGTCGCTCGCTGCAACATCGGCCATGCGCAGGATCACCTCGAGCAGAGTGACCCGTACCGATTCGGCGGCCTCGCACTCGATATCGCTCCATGGCTTGGACCTGCCGCGCACCGTCTGTTGCCACAGTTCGAAACTCTTGCGCGGGGTGAGGCGCTCACCTTGCGAGTCTGCAACCAATGGCTTGGTCGGGTCACCCGCCCACGCAACCGTGCTGACGAATTCCTTTCTGAAGAACATCATGTAGTCGCGCGGCGTACGCGACACCGGCAAGGCCAACAAGCCCGATGCCGTCGCGGCATAGTGCTCGGCCGGTGGGAACACGTCGCCGAGGCAGTCCGTTTTATAGATGGTGCTGCAGCCGGCCGTGTTCAGAAAACGCACAACCTTCTTGATGTCTTCTTCCGCCGGCGTGTCCCCTTCGGCCAGCAACTGACCATCGATATAGCCTGCCACGCCGTCGCATTCGATGACCGTCTGCAGGCTACTGGCCAGACGGGGAAACTTAGCGGCCAAACCGGATTCGTCGGCGAGCTCCGACATCAGCCGATGATGCAGCGCCTGCGCCTTGCCCGAACCAAGGCTTCGAATCTCGCCCTCCAGTTGATCCAGCACGAAGCCGAAGATCTGGCCATACAACTCGGCGCCGGTACGTATCCGATAAGGCAGCACCCTGGACGATTCGTGGTGACAGGCGAACAGGCCCCACAACTTGCCGCGTTTGAGTATCGAGATCGACAGCGACGCATGCACGCCCATGTTCTTCAGGTACTCGATGTGGATCGGCGAAACCGAGCGCAAACCGGACATCGACAGGTCCAGCGGTTTTCCGTCCGGGCTGAACTCGGGCACGATCGGTGAGCCGGGGTCGTCGACATCGCTGATGATGCGCAGCAGATTGCGACGGTAGAGGGTTCGAGCCTGCTGTGGAATGTCCGACGCGGGGAAATGCAGTCCGAGGTAAGACGTCGCAGACGCATGGCGCTCTTCGGCAACCACCTCGCCGCTGCCGTCGGCAGCGAAGCGATACACCATGACGCGATCGAACCCGGTGAGCTCGCGCACCTGCCGCGCCGCGGCGCGACACAGCGCCTCAACCGAGTCGCAGGACGGCAGCGCTGCCAGCATATTCCTCACATGCTGGTTGGTGTCGCTGTATTCCGCGGCTTCCCCGGCCTCGATATCGAGAATGATCCACGCGCCGGACACGTGCATCGCCAGATCATATGTTCTGTCGCTGCCGCTGAGCAGCTTCACACCGAACATCCGCGATACGGCATCTTCGGTATTCAACTCGCTGACGTGCTCGCGGAGCTCGGCAAACACCTCACCCGGTATCAAGCTACCGAAGGGCGTACCAACCAATGCGTCGGCGTCGAGACCGAGGTACTCGCGAACGTTGGTCGACGCGCGGCTGATGATCCAGTCGCTGGTGAGCGCGAGCAGGCAGCCGAAATGCTGAACCCGTCCGAGAAGATGGATGGGTTCGCGGTCGCAGGTGGAAAGATCACCGCGGGTCAACAGTTCGCCGGCTACGTTTTCGCTCAACGCACACTCCAAGTGCATTCCATGATTGATAGCGCCGCGAGATTAGCACAGACTATTTGGCGTTTCATGTTCTGGACAAGTAGATCTGGCGCCATGCCGAATATGCGATATCCACGCGCTCTGCACGCATGGCGCCACGTTGCCGTTGGAAATGAAAAAAACCCAAGCGTCACCGCAACACGGCGCCAAGTAAAATGACATTTTCGGCGAGTCGCCTGGGCGTTGCGTCGCGTTATACAGCCACACTATTCGCCTGTAGCGCAGTGAAAGACTAACCACTATTTACAATATGGAAAGTAACTTAGCACCGCAAAGCGGCACGCGATTCAACATATGTTATTGACGACCAGGCTCAAAACGGCGACCGGGCAGCTGCACCGTGCGGCAGAGCGGCATCCGTTTGTCTCGTCGATGCTGGGCGGCCGCTTGTCGAGCGCACAGTATGTACGCTATCTGCAGCAACTGTTGCCGGTCTACCAGACCCTCGACCGGCTGTCGCAAGAACACATTGCGCCAAAATTGGCGTCGTGGTCTGAGTGGGATCTGCCACGCGCCCAGGCGATCGCCAGCGATCTGATGCATTTCGGTCACACGCCGGCACCCGTCGATTCCGGCGCGACCTCAGCCTACGTAGAGCAGATTCGTGCCAGCGCCGACCGCTATCGCCTCGGCGTGGTCGCACATTTCTATACGCGTTACCTCGGCGATCTCGCCGGCGGGCAGATGATCGGTCGTGCCGTCGCCAGCGCCTTCGACTTACATGACGAGAACGGCGTGCGCTTTTATCGCTTCGCCGCGGCACAGGCGCAGCACCCGACAATGGTGCAGATCAAACAGGAACTGGATCGCCTGGCGTTGACCGCAACGCAGATCGATTTCCTCGAACACGAAGCACAACGCTCGTTCGAATCGAGTATCGCCTTGTTTGATTCGATTTGAGGATGCCGGCAGCCATACACCGGACAAACAGACGCCGACGACAAACCACGCGGGCTCGCCGTCGGCTCTGCTTGTGAATGCTCAGGCTATCGCTTACTTCGACTTGCCTGCGCTCTTACCACCACCATTGCCGGTCGCGGCTTCGACCGTCACGCTGATCGACGTGGTTGCTTTATTGCCCGCAGCATCGGTCGCTTGTGCGCTGATCGTGTGGCTGCCTGCAGCTACCCTGCGCAGGTTCCAGGTACATGACGCACTGGTCGTACCGGAACAACGTGCATTGCCGTCGACATAGATCACCACGCTGCTTACCTGGTCGTTGTCGGTCGCCGATGCCGACAACCTCACGCGCCGACTTACCGTGGCACCGTCGGCTGGCGATGTGATCGCGACCTCCGGGTCTTGGGTGTCGCCCACAGGCTCGCTGAGCGTGACGACCTTGGTAACCGTCGAGGTCGCGCCGCTGTCGTCAGTGACGGTCAGGCCGACCTTGTACCAGCCAGCCGCAGCGAAGCTATGCGTCGGGCTTTGCTGCGTCGACGACGATCCATCGCCAAAGCTCCACTGCCAGCTGGCAATGCTGCCGTCGCTGTCGCTCGACTGATCGCTGAAGCCACATCCGAGCCCATCGCAAGCGAAGGCAAACTCGGCTGTCGGTGGATTGTTCACCTGCGCGGTAACGTTCACCGTTTGTGAAACCGTGGCCGTCTCGCCGTCATCGTCGGTCACCGTCAGTTCGACCGCATAACTGCCCGCTGCATCGTAGCTATGGCTGGGATTGGTTGCGGTCGATGTCGTGCCGTCGCCAAAACGCCACTCGCGACTGACGAGCGTGCCGTCACTGTCGCTCGAGGTGTCGGTAAAAGAGCACGCCAGGTCCATGCAACCGTAGCCGAACTGTGCGGAAGGTGCCTGGTTGGCTACCGACCCCGCAGGCACCATGCCGCCGATGAAGTATTCACCGGCACTGCCGTAGTTGCTGTAGTTGTTGCTGCCTACACCACGCACCTCGAGGTAGTAGGTCCCTGCGTCGACGTTGGCTGCAATGTTGGCATAGGTGTCGGTGCCCGGGTCGGACGTCGCCACAACCTCCCCCGACGCATTCAACAGGCGGGCTTGGATGTCGAGGTTCGCGCCGCGCCGGTCGGTACGATAGAACGCGTCCCATGCCGGATTGATCGTCAGATCGATAGCCCCGTCCGGCACACTGAAGCCGAAGACATCGACGTCGCCGCTGTTTTCGACAACACCCTTGTTTTCAGGGTTCACATTGTGCGGATCGGCCTCCGGGTTGGAGACCTGCACGCTGCCGTCGGACTCGATAACTAATGGTGAAGCGTCGGCAAGTGTATCGCCGTGATCGTCGGCCGCTGACGACAGGTTGTTTTCAATGATCGCCAGATCGTCTTGCGTGTTGTTGGCATCGGCATACTCACCTTTGCTCCACTGGGTGACGTTCTGGTAGTAGCCGACACCCATGATCGGCGCCCACGAGGTCGCACCGCTGCCATGGCCGGTGTAGTAACCCTCACTGCTGGTACCGTCGTGCGACAGGCCGAGGTTGTGACCAAATTCGTGGCTGCTCGCCTCGGCGATATAGGTCGTCCCGTTGCCGAGGTTGTCGTGGTAGACCAGTGCCGGTGAATAGTAGGTGTAATTCGAGCGACCCCAAACACCAACATAGGCGACACCACCGGCGGTATCGTGCGGCATCGGGTTGCCGGAGGCATCGGTACGCGATGTGATCAGCACGCGACCGACATTGGGACCGAAGGCCGGCGGCTGTTCAGTGGTAACGTCGATATCGAATGCCGCCATGTCTTCTGCCACGCGGTGCCAGATCTCGGCAATGGCCGCACGTTCCGCTTCACTGAAGTTCGCCCGGTCACTGTCCAGACTGAACGCGCGCGCCGTGATCGTACCTGCACCCCACGCCGTATCGGTAAAGGAGTGACCGTTGAAATCGAGATAGACCACGTTCGGTGCGCCAGGCCGGCTGTGCAACGCGAAAGGCTCATCAACGGCCCAGGCATTCGCGCTGGCAAACGGCGTGTCGGACTCGCCCGCTGCCTGCTGCACGTCGCCGGGTACCGGCAGATTCTCGTCTACGTAAAAGACGCCGCCCTCTTCATCGACGTCGAGTGATTCAGCATCGGCGGCAGGGAACTCGAAACGATGCAACCACTCCATCGCTCTGTTGCGCGCGCGCGAAGGCATCGAATCCAGTCGATTACGCAGTCGGCCACGCGGCAGGTCGCCGCTGACAAAGGCATGACCGGCACCGAACATGCGATGTTTCCACGGCGCCCCACCATCGGTGGTATTCGGTGGCGCGGCATTGACGGATGCAGACAGCATCGCAGTAAGCAAAAAGGTCGAAAGACGACGATCCATAAACTCCACTCTCGATAAGGTAATGGGTATGCAAACACGCCTTGGTGCGACCTGCTCAACATCGCGTTGGACGCTCAAGGCTCTCTGACTCCCTGCACGTGGCAGCGCAGTTCAGCTTGCCAGCGTGTTGCCCAAGCTCAGCGTCGTCTGTTCAACAAAGTTGAACGACAAAAATCGACGATTGGAGGAAAGCGTGATGCAGGCACGCTGGAAAGTAAGGCGGGTACTCAAAAACGCTTTTTCTGCCTAGCAGCGCCTTTCCGGCCGCGAGGTTCGACAGTTGCTGTCGACTGGCAACAATGAGATCAAACGTTGCGATTGACGTTCAACGGTGGGCGCCGCCCATGCCACTTAACCGGATCGGCGCAAGGTGTATTCATCAGCGGGGCTGAGTTACCTCAGCTGGGCGTGCGTTCCTCGGCAACAATGTCGGCGGCCGGCTTGCAGCGCAGCATGGGCACGACCGAACCTGTCGGCGAATAGATGCCGTACTTTGCAAGATACTCGCGCTGAATCGCATACGCTTCACGCTCGGCCGCGATGCTGTGTTCGCAGGTTTGCGAGAGTGCGCCGGTCTTGCCCTGCACCCAGTGAACCAGTTCGTGCAGCAAGATCGATGTATGCAGCGTGTTGCGTTCGAGATCGAGCCGATCATCGACATAAACCACATCGCCGTCACCGGGGTACCACCCCAAGACCTTGCACTTGCGACCGTCGCAGGCCTGTTCTTCGAGCCAGGCGTGCGACACCTTGCTGACTTGCGGGCACCCCTCGACCTTCTCAAAATCGGACAAAGTAAAAACCCAAGATAGTAGTACTGCACACAGTTCCATAAACGGCCTCGCATCCTGAGTCGCTTCGACAACAGCCCGGCTACTACAATCGTCCTACACCCGTGCAGACCGGCGACCCAGTGTCATCTCTATATAAACAATCTACAACGCGCCCGGCCGTTGCGGAAATAAAGGTCGCACAAACCGGGGCGTCACAGACTTTGCAGGAAGCGTGCCGCGATGCGTTTGGACGCAATGTAATGCACTGATCGTTCACTTACCCCACACACATCCAACGAACAAGCCCAAGCCATAAAGCGCTTATTACCAAGGATTTACTGTGCGAAACGGCAGAATGACGGGCATTCGGCAATGAGTTTGTCTGTATTCTTCCGACAGTTGAAATGAGCAGCGAAAACGCGAGAAGCTGATCCACATCAGCGCCTTGAAGAAGAAGATGCCGATATTTTGGCATTCGCGCACCATACCCGGGCAATGACATGCCTGACCCCAATAATAGGGATGAGACGGCAATTTCCGGATTGGTGCCGTACAACCCCGTGCAATCGAAAAAGATGCGAGCCGCTCGGGCTGCTGTTCAACGCTGGTATCGACTAAGGAATCGAAATGAATGCGCGCGACCCACGCTATCTGAATCAACTCACCCGCAATACGCTAGCGCTGGTTCTCGCCGGCGGCCGCGGGGCCAGGCTACACGAGCTGACTGAACGTCGCGCCAAGCCCGCGCTGTACTTCGGCGGCAAGTTCCGCCTGATCGATTTTCCCTTGTCGAACTGCATCAACTCCGGCATCCACCGCATCGGTGTGCTGACGCAGTACAAATCGCACTCACTGATTCGCCACCTGGTCGAAGGCTGGAGTTTCTTTCGACGCGACCTCGGTGAGTTCATCGAGATACTGCCGGCGTCGCAACGTACCACCGGCGACTGGTACAAAGGCACGGCGGATGCGATCTATCAGAACCTGGATATCGTGCGCACGCTATTGCCCAAGTATGTCTTGGTGCTATCCGGCGATCATGTCTACAAGATGGACTATGGTGCATTGCTGGCGCACCACGAAGAGAACGACGCCGACCTCACGGTGGCGTGCGTCGGCGTATCGTTGCAAGACGCCAAAGGCTTCGGCGTGATGAGCGTCGACAAAGACTTCCGCGTCCGGCAGTTCGATGAAAAACCGGATGATCCGCAACCCATGCCCGGGATGGACGACATCGCCCTCGCATCGATGGGCAACTATGTGTTCAACACCGAGTTCCTGTTCCGCAAACTCGAGGAAGACGCCAACAACGCCGACTCACGACATGATTTCGGACACGACATCATCCCGTCGATCATCGAGGAACACCGTGTTTTCGCCTACCCCTTTCTCGACAGCGAGACGGGCAGGCAACCTTACTGGCGCGATGTCGGCACGCTCGATTCGTTCTACGAGGCGAACATGGAACTGGTATCCGTGGAACCGGAACTCAACCTGTACGACAAGGAGTGGCCGATCCGCACCTATCACCTGCAGTTGCCATCGGCCAAGTTCGTGTTTCGCGATCCCGACCGCGAAGGCAAGGCGCTCGACTCCGTCGTCTCCGCCGGCTGTGTGATCTCCGGTTCGGCGGTGATCGATTCGCTGCTGTTCTCGAACGTACGTATCCATTCCTACAGCAAGATCACCGCCTCGGTGCTGCTGCCCGAGGTTGAAGTGGGTCGGCACTGCCGGATCCATCGCGCGATCATCGATCGCGGCTGCCGAATACCGCCGGGCACCGTCATCGGCGAAGACCGCGCTGCGGACGCAAAGCGCTACCGCGTGACCGACAAAGGCGTGGTGCTGGTCACCGCGTCGATGCTCGGGCAGGAAGAAACCGTCAGCCAGATGTAGCGACCTCGCCCACCGGCCGGGCTGAATTGGTCTAGACTTCAATTTGCCGTTGTGGCCTGGCGCGAAAAGGAGCTTCGCATGGAACCGGAATTCTGGATTGATTCATGGCAGGAACGGGGCAGCAAAACCAGCTTCCACCGACCGGACATTCATCCCTACGTAATCAAGCATACCCCGGCCGACTACCTGGCCGGCAAGCGCGTATTCGTGCCGTTGGCAGGGAAATCCAACGATCTCGATTGGTTTCGCCGGCACGCCGCCTACACAACCGGCGTGGAACTGGTCGACAGCCCGATACGCGAGTTCTTCGATGAACACGATCTCGCCTACAGCGTGCATGATGGGCGACGGTACAGCGTCGACAAGATGGCCTTTCTCTGCGCCGATTTGTTCCACTTGAGCAGAGACGAGGTCGGCCCGGTGGACCTGATCTACGATCGCGCCTCGCTGATCGCGTTTCCGTACGACATGCGGATGCGTTACCTCGACAAGATCGATGAGCTCTCAGACCCCGGCACACAGATCCTGCTGATAACGCTTGAGTACGAACCGCGCATGGAGACACCGCCGTTCTCGGTCACGCCCGACGAGGTCAGCGAGTACTATGCCGAGCGTTATGCAATCGAGCACATCGAATGGCCGGACGTACCCGACCACAAGATGAAGTACAAGTTCGGACTCGACTTCATTCGCGAACACGCATTCATACTGACCAGGCGCTAACAACGTCTAAGCCGTGCGCGTGAGGGTTACGCTGATCGCGCCTTCGTTGTTGCCGTACTTGGATGACATGTCGTTGGCGAACATGTAGAGATCGGCAGTCGCCTGTGGGCTGAACGACGTTTGTAGGCCGTTCAACACGATCACGTCATCGTCCTCATCGCCCAACGCAGCGACCAGTGCGAACCAGTTTGCGTCTTCGATGCGCCGAAAGCGCTCAGCAAAGCGGACGATCTCCCGCTGAATGACGGGTAGATCGTCGCTGCTCCAGCCTTCAGGCCCGCACTCGATATCGCCATCTTTCCAGCGTGCACCGTCCGCGACCTTGCATTCGTAAGTCGCGCCGGCGCGCACCCGCACGCCGCACCAGTTGTAGAGGTTTTTCGACGACACGGTACAGGTATGACTGCCCCCCACCTCCAGTTCGATCGGCTCGGCGCTGGGGTCGACTTGGTCGGCCGCCGACACCGTTCGCCTCGGGTCGCGCTTGACATCCTTGTTCGGTGAAATCGGAGCAAACCTGTCAACGCGGCTGTAGCGAGGGTGCGCCGCCTTGGTTTCGTCGAACTCGACACCGCACGACCTGGCTTTGTCCAACATCCACTGCAGGGCGATATTGGATCGGGCCTCATTGCCGTTACCGCCACCGACGTCGCTGTGTACGCCGCGGAACCAGACTTCGCGAATACCCGGGCATTTGTGCTGCGGATCGAGCCGGGTCACATTGAAGGTCTCGCGCCGTTCATCGAGCGCCATCGCGTGAAAGCAATGCTCTACACAACCATCCAGCGTGTCGATGTTCCAGCCGAGATTGATATCTTGAAAGTTGACGATGGTATCGAACGACAGGCCGAAGGAGCCGACGATATCCCAGACCCCGATGAACCTCACCTTGGCCGTCTTGTCGAAGTGATCGCCGTGTGTCCGTATCCCCTTTTCGCCGATCAGGTTGGCAAAGTGGACAGCCAACGCCGCACCGCGACTGAAGCCGACGATATCGATGACGTGGTCGCCCTGCCGCCAGTTCTCGCACAGTTCATCGTACATCTCGGCGATACGCGTGCGCCCGCCGGTTCCGAACAATCCGCCCAAGGCTGCACCGAGCTTGCCGAAGCGCGTACCGACGCCGGCAACGTACTCCACCTGTGTACCCTTGTAGAGTTCAGTGAAACGCACGACGTTGGTATCGACCTCGGGTTCATCCTCGTCGGAGTTCCAGGTTCCATCGAAAGCATAGAGCGCCATGTTGTGTACCTCGTCAGCACAGGGGCAAAGAGCCGGTCAACCGAATGCCGGCCTGTTGTTATCGAATATTAAAATGCGCGGGTCGGCCCCCACAGTCGCGCCGCTCCAATGGCGGGAAACCGGACTCACCCAGCACATCCCCGACCGGGATACGCTGCAAACGAAACATGGACTGCAACGCCTTGCTGAAGCGCTTGTTGGGAAAGCTCTGCGCAAGTACGTTGAATATATTGCGGCGCGAACGGTTGCTTTCCCAGTCGAACAGTTCGGTCAGCACCAGGTTGGCGATATACAGCAAGCCTCTGCTGTCGCGGTTGATACCGATGGCATACGGCTCGAACGTGTAGTAGTGCTCGGAAACCTTGAGGTCGAGCCGTTGCCCACCCGGGTTATCCCGCTCGGTTGCAGCGGCCTTCTGCTTGAGCGCCAACAATATCTCGCGATCCGCAAGATAGGCATCGATTTCGCCGCTGCGCAGCAGGTCCAACGCTTCGCCGTGCTGCTTGGTATAGCTGACGGCGAACCGGTTCGATGCCGGCAGCGGCATCTCCGAGCGCAACTGGAACTCGCCGGCAATTCGCCGCACCTCGATGTCGGTCGTCGTATGCTGCAAGACCCCGATGACAAACTCATCGTTCTGCACATCATCGTCTTCGGACTCGACATTCACGCGATACATCAAAGACGCACCGCTCAGAAAGGTAAACAGGCTGAAGTCGGCGATGCGCTGTCGGGCCAGCGTTACCGTGGTGGCGCCACACAGCATATCGATGCTGCCATCGCCGAGCTTGGCGAAACGGTTGGCGGTATCGACCTGCTCATACCGCGCACCACAGAATACGCCCATCGATATCGCTCTTTGCGCGATCATCTGACACAGGCTCACGGAATAACCCGTGTACCGCTGATTTCGGTCCAGCGCAGAGAACGGCGCTGCATCGGCACGCACGCCCATGACGAGAATACCGTCGTCGGAGCCGTCATCCGCCAGGGCGGACAGCACCTGCACGACAAGCAGCAGGCCAAACAGCAAACCGCGAGCTACATGTCTTTCATGCCAACTGGTTCTTTCTCCGACGGACATCCTTGTGATCACCGCTTGCTTCCCCTTGCCGGCTTTCATGCCGCATCCTTGATGTAGCCGACATAGAACCTGTGCTCATCCCGCGCGTCCCGGCGAAGGACCTGGGCGGCTTGCGGCGGAAACGGCGGTATCGAGATCTGTCCCCGGCTACCGACAGCCAGATCTTCTTTTGACACCAGTTCGGCGCCGTTGTCGGAGATCGTCACGGTACGAACCCTGAGCTTGCGCCGTTCGTCGCTCCATTCCGCATGCGATCGATACTTCTTACGATTTCGACGCTTCTCGGTCTCCCCCTTCAGATCGAGTATCTGTACGTTGGTCTCGGCCCTCACCCATTCGCACAGGATCAAGCCAAGTGCCAGCCCGAGAAAGGTGTTGGTCAGGCCCACGTAGGCGCCATACAGCAGCATTTTCGGTTGCGACAGGTCATAGCTCTGGTGATAGAGAAGCAACAGGACAAAGAATGCGGTCGCACCCGTCGCCGCTGCCTGGGCAACCAGCATCCGCATACGCGGCATCTCGTCGAAGCTGCGCCTCTGGCTGCGCATCAACTGCCGATGACGTTCCTGCTGCGTGTACACGGCCGCGAAAAACGCTGTCACGCCGGGGACCAGCGCCCACCACCAGCCCGTGACCAGCTGGTTGAAGTTTCCTGACGAGGCAAACAACACAGCGAACAGCAACACGTTCAACGACACGCCGAACAACGCCGACCAACTGGCCTCAGCGGTGAGATCGCTACGCGATGGAAAGCGCGGCTTGCCGATCTGCATGCGTTCTCTTTTCGCGGCGAACGAGCGCTGCACCGTGTAGCCGGCGATGATCGCCACCAGATGCATGCAACTGACGACAACCGACCACCACACCATTTGGTTGACGTCTTCGGGTACATGGGGTGGCAACTCGCCACTCACCTTGTCGAGAAGCAGTCGATACGCCATCGACGCGCTGAAGACGATACCCAGCGTACCGAATGCGATCCAGGTAACGGTTTCCCAATTCAGCTGCAGCGGAATCTGACCCTTGAGATTGAAACCGAAAGCCTCGAACATCTCGGCGCGATGGGTGGGCGTGCGGCCGACGGCCAGGATGCTGCAGACCAACAACTGCAGGATATCGCGCCACACCGCGTTCACGTCGCGTTCGATCTCGCTGTGCTGCGCCCCGAAATATTTGTCACGCAACGCGTTCTGCTTTTTCTGATCAAGCTTGCGCAACCACCCCTCCGCGTCGCGCAAGGTCAGCGTGACGTTGGGCGGTGTCTCCACACCTTCATCGTCCAGATGTTGCTGAACATCCTGAATGCGTTCGCGGATTCGGCTGCGCAGCGCAACGACGCGTGATTCGATGTCTTCGAACTCGTGCGCATAGCGCACCGACAGGTTCGAAAACACCGGCTTGCTCCAATAGCGTTGAAGCTGGGTATAGATGTACTCGACCCGAGCATACACGAGCCAATAGCCCTGGTTGTCGGCGTGGTTGATGAAATCCTGTGTACCGAGCATCCTGCCCGACTGCTCGATCGCCGACCTGGCGACTTCCTTTTCTGCGCTGAAGCTGCTGTCGTTCGAGCTGAAGCTTTCGATCAGATCGCGTGCCTGGGTAGGCACCGCCGCACGCTCCTGCAATTGCAGGCGAAAGCGCCGTTCGAAATCCGAAAACGGTCGCGTGCCGGCCCACAGCACCGTGACCAGCACGACGGCATACGGTGCCAGGTCGGCCGGTGTGCTGACATCGGCAGCAGCGAACCGGGATTCGTCGAAGAACAGGTCGACCAACGATTGGGTTTCTGCGAGGCCGACGACCGGCGCCTGCAGTTCGTTCGAAGCCCGCAAGAACGAGCCGGCGACCTCGTAGATCAGGTCGGGAAAGAAGACGATGACGGTATACGCCGCCGCCATAAGCAGCCCGTAGGTACAGTTCCAACCGAGGAATCTCAACCAGGTGGTGAAGTGCCGGACAGGACGTGGACGAAAGCCGGCCGGCGCCTCTCCCTCGCCCGCCCATTCATTGAACTTGAACCAGTAGAAAACGAAAACGATGATCTCGCCGACGATCAGCGTCAATCCCAGGACATCGTCGGTACCCGTATCGCCGGATGGCTGATACCCCACCGCCTGAGTGCCGATAAAATCGGGATCACTGGCAAGCTTCCATACGAGATAAGCGCCAAGCGCTCCAAGTATGACGATCGCGCGCATGTTTCGTTCTCCGTGACTTCCAATGTCGTGCGCTGGAACTCCTCCGGGCGACATACCTCTGTGCCCGCGCTGTCGGCAATCTGCGATGCGTGTCGTTCAAGCGATGTAAAGCACGCCGTACCGGTGACCGACCAAGCACCTGAAACAGTCACTACGTAGATTGCCGGACCTTATTAAAGATATAGACCCGAATTTTCGCCTTTGCATCATTTCACATGAACACAGCAGCATCGGTATCACCTCAGATCGCCCGCATTCCGGTCGGCTATCGACGGCGAAATCGGCACTGATCAAACGCAGCGGTCGCCGTACTCGGTGCCCGGCGCGGCCACCCGGGGCACCGCGCAACCACTGGTATTGGGTACCCCACCCCCGGGCCAGACGCAGCCTCAGGCCGGCCCGAAACCCTTACGTTTTTTGCTATTAATGCGAATGATTTGCAACCGCGTTCGCATCTTTGTATAGTCCGGCAAGGGCGCGCCGTCTGGCGCGTGACCGTGGCATTTGTATTTGGTCGACAGAAACGGAGCTGCAAATGGGTTCGCCCACGGCGTCGCATAACGAGGTATTGGAAAAGCTCACGTCGCTGTATCGCGACGTCTGCGCGCACGATGGCTACGGCGATATCCGGGTTGAGGTGCGCCTGCTTCGGCGCGGCCAGAAAGAGGTGATCCTGCACTGCGGCAAGCAATACCGCTACGTCGTCGATTTCGACGCCGCGCACCCTGCAGGTTGATCGGGCGAACCGACGCACACCACGACGAACATCGCCGATGACAGCGAGGGGCTGAATCGGTAAGGCAGGCAAACCAGATACGTGCCCGCCGACGAACAACGAAGAGATGCCGCGGCACGGCATGTCCCCTATCGGGCGGGGAATGCGGTGCACGAACAACGAGAGCTGTAACGATGCCTTACCCCTCGATCGCCCGCCTCCAACGCGCCACCAGTTCGCTTCTTGCCGCGAACGCTCGACCACCATCGAACGCTTGCCATACGACCGGCACGCGCCATGCCGTCCGCCACCTTCGATATCCGCATACCTGACTGATCCCGGCTGCCCGACAAGGGCATGCCTCTTCGGTGTCGATGAACTTTTCCATTCGCGTGTGGATACCCGCTTATGAACAACGAAATTGTTGAACAGACTGTTGCCTTCTTGAACGTCGGTGGTCCGGTGGTTTGGGTACACCTGCTGATGTCGATCCTGTTGGTCACACTGCTGCTGATGAAACTGTGGCAGTTCAGCGCCGGCGGCCTGTTCTCGCCGTTTGCCCGCGCACGCGCAGACCGTGCGGTCGGGCTTTGGGAATCCGGCGATGCCGACGCGGCAATCGATGAGATAGCTCGCGCTCGCGATGCGCAAAGCCGCATCCTCGTGCTGTCTGCACGCCACCTGAAAGATGGCAGCCTGCGTGGTCAGGCCTTGATCGACGAGATCGGTCGCGAGGCGAGCAAGATACTGGGACAGTTGCGTTCGCAACTGCGCAGTATCGAACTGATCGCCAGCCTCGCTCCCTTGCTCGGACTGCTGGGTACGGTGCTCGGCATGATCGAGGCGTTTCAGGCGATGGAGGCCGCAGGTCGCCAGGTCGATCCCGGCACCTTGTCCGGAGGTATCTGGAAAGCACTGCTGACCACGGCCGTCGGTCTGATCGTGGCAGTACCGGCCATCGTCACGCACAACTGGCTGGAGCGCCGAATCGATCGTTTCAACGCCGGTCTGAACGACCGCTTCGGTCGGATGCTGACGGCCGCGCGCCTGGCACCTGCGGATGGCCACGACGCCCAGCCGCTGGAGCTGCACCGTGCTCGCGCATAACGAGCGACGGCCGACGCTGCACGTGCCGCTCACTCCGTTGATCGACGTGGTCTTCATCATGTTGTTGTTCTTCATGCTGTCGTCGACCTTCGTGCGCTACCAGCAGATCGGCTTCGCGTCGGCCAGCACGGGGTCGGTCGAACAGGTGCCCGATACGCGCAGTGTACTGGTCGCGGCCGACGGCTCTTTCGACGCGGATGGGCAACGCCATGTGCCGGGCACTGCACTAACCGACGCCTTGTTTGCCGACTGGAAACGTAGCGATGCCAACGTGGTGGTCACCGCGCACGCCGATACGCCCGTGCAGACCCTGATCAGGGTGCTCGACAGCCTGCGAGCAGCCGGCATAGCCAACCTCAAACTCAGCGAGTCGTACTGATCGTGCTGCCCGGGACCGCAGCGCCGCACAAACGGCGCAGTGACGACGATGCCTTGATCCCGATGATCAACATCGTCTTTCTGTTGCTGGTGTTCTTCATGATCGCCGGCCAGATCAACGCCTACACCGAAGACGAACTGAACGTACCCGGCTCAACCAGCGATGAAGCGCTGGTCGTGACCGCAATCGACATCAGCATCGACGCGACCGGCGTGATGCGCGTCAATGGCGAGATCGTCGCCGCTGAACTCGACCCACTGCTCGACACGCTTGAGCCGGACGAGAACACCGCTGTGGTATGCCGTGTTCATCAGGCCCTGCCCGCTTCGGCGCTCGACCCGGTGCTGCGCACGGTGCGCCGGCTCGGTATCACACAGCTGCGGATTGCGACGGAGACGATCGAGTGACACCGAACAAAGGTCACTGGATGTCTGCGTTGCTGCTCGCCGGTTTGCTGCATGCGGCGATAGCGGCGGCCTGGTTCAACCGCCCGCACGACGACGGCGCGATGGACGCCGGGGTCGGCGGTATTCAGGTCAGTGTCGGTCTCGCTGGCCGCTACACGCCAACGCCACAACCGGTCGAACCGGCACCTGAAGAGACGGTTAATGATGAAGCCCCGGTCGAACCTGCCGAGCAGGAGACGCCGGTAGAACCGACGCCGGAAACAGAACCGGCGACCGAGGTGGTTCAGCAGACCGAACCCGAGCCGGTTGAGAAGGCAGTCGATAAGCCCATCGCACCCAAGCCTGTCGTACCCAAGAAGCCGACCAGGCCCAAGCAGGTGACGAAACGCATAGCGCCGGCGAAACCCAAATCGCCTGCCCCGGCACCCACACCACCCATCAAACAACAGACCGTCGCCGATAACACGACGGCACGCCGACCCTCTACCCAAGCGACGGGCACCGGTCAGCAACTCGAAACCGGCGGCGATCCTGCCGCACGTCAGGGGTATTACGCACAAGTGATGGCGCAGATCGCGCGTCATAAACGTTATCCCCGTTCTGCCAGGCGCGAAGGCGCTACCGGCGTTGCCACGGTGACTTTCGTCATTGCGGCCGACGGCAGCCTTCAAACCCAGCTGTTGAAACGCAGCTCGGGAGACGAACGCCTGGATAAGGAAGCTCTCGCGATGCTGAAACGAGCGAGCCCATTCCCCCCGATACCAAAAGCCATAGGGGACGGCCCGCTCAAACTCACGCTACCGATCGAATTTTCGTTGCATCGGTAGCGCCATAGTTAACGGAGAGATTCCATGCTGAACCAGAAAAACCAAGGGACCCCGCTGTCGTTGCGACGACCGCGCAAAGACAGTGCGCCGACCCTGAGCTCGCTGGCATTGGCGATATCCAGCTCACTCAGTGCCGGCATCGCGCACTCGGCCGATGCCAATCCAGCCACGGACGCAACGCTCGATAAGTTGACCGTCGAAGAAAAAGTCGAAGCCGAAAAGAATCCGCATGCTGAACCCGGTGCGCCGTACAAGGTGAATACCCTGTCGTCGCCCAAGTACACCCGGCCAATCAGCGAAACACCCAAGACGGTTACCGTGATCCCGAAAGAGGCGATCGAGGATTCGGGCAATACCGATCTGGCCGACGTGCTACGTGCCCAACCGGGCATCACCATCGGTACCGGTGAAGGCGGTAATGCCTTCGGCGACCGTTACATCATTCGCGGTTTCGAGGCGCGCAACGACGTGTTCGTCGATGGCCTGCGTGACCCGGGCGTGACCACGCGCGAAACCTTCGCCGTCGAACAGATCGAGATCTCGAAAGGCCCGAGCTCGAGCTTCGCTGGCCGCGGCACCACCGGTGGCGCGATCAACAACGTGACCAAAAAGCCCAGCGACTTCGACTTCACCCGTGCGCAGATCAGCGTCGGCACCGACAACAAGCAACGCTACACCATCGACAACAACTTCGTGCTCAATCGCGATATCGCGATCCGCACCAACCTGTTGTACGCGGACCGCGACGTGCCGGATCGCGGTTGGGCCAGCGAAGAGCGCAAGGGCGCGGCGGTGGCCGTCGACTGGTGGGCGACCGACAAGCTCAAGTTCGTTGCCGACTACTACTACCTGCGTGGAGAGGATGTGCCCGATGGCGGCGTACCTTGGGACTCGGTGGAGGGTGAGCCGGTCTCCGGCAGTAAGTTCTACGGCCAAAAGGGGCGTGACTTCTGGGATACCGGATCGGATATCGCGACCCTGTCGGCCGAGTACCACTTTACCGATGCCTTCAAGGTCACCAACCAGACACGTCACGGCAAGACGACCAACGAATACGTTGTGACCATCCCTGGGCTTAGGTCCGGCGCCGTTCCCGGCGGCACGCCGATCGGCGTCAGCACCCCCGGCGTTTTCGTCGCCGCATCGTCGCAGAACCGCAACCAGGAAAACACCTACCTCGGCAACCAGACCAACTTTCAGTGGGACACCGAGCTGGCCGACATGCGACACACCTTCGTGTTCGGTTTCGAGTTCTCCAAGGAAGAGGCCGAAAACCTGCCGTATTCCGACTCGCTGCGTTCGCCCAACGCGGGCGACCCCAACAACCCGAACAACTACGCCTGGCTTCAGGGCGGCGGCACACTGGTACCCAATACCGACAGATACGCCGAGCTGGAGGTCAAGACCCGCTCACTCTGGTTGATGGACACGGTCACGATCAACGACGACTGGGAGGTGTTCGCCGGGCTGCGCCACGACTCGTTCGACTACCGCGTGAACTCCGGTCCGACCGCCTACACCGGTGGCACGGATGGCGAAGTCACCAACGACGAATCATTCCTCAACGGCCACTTCGGTGTAACCTACTCGCCTTGGGCCAACGGCAACGTCTACTTGGCCTACAGCACCTCGTCGAACCCAACGGGCGAGCAGTTCGATGCCTTTACCAACTGCGCCTATGGTGGTTTGTGTGAAGACGCCAACGGCGAGTTCCCTTCACCCGAGAAGAACACCAACATCGAGATCGGCACCAAGTGGGAGCTGATGGATCACAAGTTGTTGTTCACCGCAGCCGTGTTCCAGGTGACCAAAGAGGATGTGATCTCATCCTCCGGCGGGCGCGGTGCGCCGGTGGTGTTGACCCAGGTCGGCGAGATGCGGGTGCGCGGCCTCGAACTGGGCCTGACCGGCAACATCACACCCAAGCTCAGCCTGTTCGCTGGGGCGACCTTCATGGACACCGAGATCACCGAGTCGGATGACCCGGACGAGATCGGCGACCCGTTCCCGAATACCGCGGAAACCAGTGCCAACGTGCAGCTGCGCTACCAGGCGACACCGGAGTGGGCCATTGGCGGCACCGTCACCTACACCGGCGAGATATCGGGTGGAACGCCCAATGGCGCGCCGACCGATAACACCATCGATGCCAATACGCGGCTTGACCTGATGACCGAATACGCGTTCAGCAAGAACCTGAAGGCACGGGTCAATGTGCTCAACGTGACCGATGAAGAGTACTACGACGCCCTGTATCGCTCAGGTGCACCATTCACCTATATCGGCGAAGGTCGCTCAGCCACATTGACGCTGGACTACACCTTCTAAGGCCGCCCCACGTCGAACGATTTGGAGCCTTGACGTCTCCGGGCCTCTGTCCGGAGGCGTCCTTTTATTGAGAGAACGCCCATGCTGACCGTTGTCGAGAACGTATTCACCAAACAGGAAGTGGCCGACATCCGTCAACAAATGGACCAAGCCGCGTGGGTCGACGGCAAGGTTACCGCGGGCACACAATCCGGGGCCGTCAAAACCAATCGACAACTACCGGAAGATTCAGCGACCGCACGAGCGATCGGAGATCGCATTCTGGATGCCTTGGCAGGGCACCCGACCTTTATCTCGGCAGCCTTGCCGGCAAAGATATTTCCACCCCTATTCAACCGCTACGGCGGCGGCGAGTCTTTCGGTCTGCATGTCGACAATGCCATCCGTGCGATCCCCGGCTCGATCGTCCGCATCCGTACCGACCTGTCGGCTACATTGTTTTTCAGCGAACCCGACGAGTACGACGGTGGCGAACTGCTGATCGAGGACAACTACGGTTGCCAATCGGTGAAACTGCCGGCCGGCGATATGATCCTCTACCCTTCGACCAGCCTGCACCAGGTAACACCCGTCAACCGTGGTGAACGCATCAGCTCATTCTTCTGGATGCAGAGCATGGTGCGCGACAACCAGCAGCGCGCAATGCTGCACGACCTGGACCATTCGATACAGTCATTGACTGCATCGCTTGGCGACAACCACGATGATGTCCTGCGGCTGAGCGGGCTGTATCACAACCTGGTGAGACAGTGGGCCGACACGTGAATCATTGAAGCTATCTGCCAAACCATCATCGGCATCACAAACTGCGGTTTAACTACGACAATCGCCGTTAGATCGTGCTCGGCGTTCTTGCCACTAGTCGCAATCGCTCCACCCGGCATGAACACCGGGCGAACGGCGCAAGCATTTGGCGTCGTCGGTGTTGCCCCTCAAGCCTTAAAGATGAACCTGAATGTCGCCGAGCTCCTGGATGGCGGCCTTGGTTTCATCGCTTAGCGGGTTCTTCTGCAGATCCAGTTTCTCCAGCTTTGCGTTGGCCGACAGATCAAGCTCCGACAGCTCATTACCGCTCAGACGAAGATCGAGCAACTCGGGATTCTTGCTGACGTCGAGGCTTTCGAGGTCGTTCTTGTCTGCGCACAGGGTTTCCAGCATCGGGCTGTTGCCGACGTTCAGCTCTTCAAGCTGATTGATGAACACCTCGATGTAAGTCAGCTCAGTACAACCGCTGATATCCAACATCTCGAGCTCATTATTCCCAACAAACAATTCTTCAAGCTTGGTGTTTTTCGCCAGGTCCAGTGCACCGAGTTCATTGCGCGTCAGGTCCAACAATTTCAGATTGCACAGATGCTCGACGCCCGCCGCACTCGTGATCTTCTGTTTGCGGCAAACGAGTTCGGTAATGTCTTCGGCGTTCTCGCACCCGGTGGCCAGCACACAGGCTTTGAACGCGTCGTCTTCAAAGGCGATGTCAGTCAGTTTCATCTTCGATTACCCGTCCCTACTCGTTCATACCCGTCACGCGATCAAGCCGCTTCGGCTTCGGTGGCGGCTGCCAGCAACGCCGGCTTAATCTGCGCCACCCAGGCTTCGACACGCTCTTTGGTTTGGCCCGATTGATTGTCCTGGTCGATCACCAGGCCACAGAACTGGTCGTCGACTTCGGCTGCCGAAATCTCATACTCATAGCCTTCGGTCGGCCAGAAACCGATGAACGAAGCACCCAGCGAATCGAGCTTTTCGTACAACAGGCCAAGCCCGTCGACAAACTCGTGCGAGTACTCTTCCTGGTCACCCAGGCCGAACAAGGCAACGGTCTTGCCATTGAAATCGACATTGTCGAGCTGCGGCAGGAAGGCCTCCCAGTTCTCGGGCAATTCACCATCGCCGAGCGTGGGCGTACCGAGGATGAAGGCGGAATATGCCTCGAAGTCGGCCGGCTCGAGTTTGGTGACATTCTTCATGTCGATATCGCCGTCGTCGAACAGCTTGTTGATCAGCTTGGCGACCTTGCGGGTGTTGCCGGTATCGGTATCGTAGAAAAGACCTATCTTTGCCATCTTGATCTCCCACCAGATGCGTCCTGTCGGGTACTCGCCAAAACCAGGCGACCAGCATCAGGCGCGTTGTTGTAAAACTTACAATCGCTACAGTGAATGTCCCTATCACGACCCGGATTTGACCAGGTTGCCGCCTCTAGATCGGTCCTACTCAAGGCGTTGGCTGTTGTGTGGCAAGTGTTATGCCATGCCTTCGGCGCGCCGAGTTTGGGTGGAACGAATCGTGCTGATACTTGAGTAGTTGTGACCACCTTGCCCACTTGAGCGGAGGAAGCGATGAGTGAAGTGGCCGAAGTCGAGAGCGTTGCCGAAGTGGCAGCCGACCCAAACCTGTTGATGGTGGCTTTCGCCTCGTCGGACGGCGAATGCGTCAACCAACATTTCGGTTCCTCGCAGGGTTTCCATGTGTTCGGCGTAGACGCTGATTCAGCCACGCTGATGGCAACCAAGGTGTTTCCCAAAGAAAAGAAAGACGGCAACGAAGACAAGCTGAAACCGAAGCTGAAATGGCTGCACGGCTGCGACCTGGTCTACGTCGGGTCAATCGGGGGTTCGGCCACTAAGCAGCTGGTCATGCTGGGCGTCAATCCCATCGTCGTCAAAGGCGGACCTGAGATCGAAGAGATCATCGAAGAACTGCAAGGCGAGCTGAGTGGCGATATGTCGCCGATGCTACAGCGCGTGGTCAGCAAGAAAACCTCGAAGTCCGATTCGCGCTTCGAGGATATGGAAGAAGAAGGCTGGGTTGAATAATTCACCCCGGTTGCAGTCCGCTGAGCCGGCAAACGGTTGCTGACGAGGTAAAGCCGTGGCAAAGATACAGATCATCGTTGGTTCTGTGAACGGCCGCGCCCTACAGACTGCGGCCGCCGTTGCCCATGTGCTGAACCGGCAGGGTCACGAAACACGGCTCAATACCGAGCCTACAACTCACGACTTGCAACAGGATGCCGACGAAGCGCTACTGGTGTGTTGCTCTACCACTGGGAACGGCGAACTGCCGAGCAACCTGTATCCGCTGTTCTTCGCGCTCGACGAGCAAACCGTCGACCTCAAGGACCGCACTTACGGCATCATCGCGTTGGGAGACAGCGGCTACGAGCACTTCGCCCAAGCAGGCTACATGATGGAGAATGCCTTGTATCTATCCGGCGCCAAACGAGTCGGCGAAATCTGCGCATTGGATGCGAGAAAGGTCGACAATCAGCCACTCACGGCTGCCTTGTGGGCAAACGAATGGGTAAGCGCGCTGGCCTGAGTCAAAAAGAGGCAGAACGATCCGCCGGATCGCTGGCCAATGGTTAGCGACTCGCTTGGCGATAACGGAATCAGAGTGTGGGGGCTGCGGCGCGCTGTCAGCATGACGCTGCGGCTTCAGTCTTGAACGCGACATGGCCTCTGATGCGTGACCCGCGATCGCCTTATACCGAATGCGCTCGCAGTCTCGTTGCGCCTCAGTACGGAAACTCCGGCGACGTCGCCTCTGTGTCTTCCAGCTTGGCGTCGGGATAGTGTTGCTTGATCAACGCCTGAAACTCACCCACTCGCTTTTCAGGCACATCCACCAGCACAAGCAACTGGCCGCCGGCAATCGCTGATGCATACTTTTTCACATGCACGTTTTCGATATCTTCGCCGAGTAAACAACCCAGGCAAGCTCCCATTCCCGCTCCCAGCACACCCATTGCGAGCATTGCCCCACCTGCGAGTACGACCCCGGGGAGACTAAGAGCCAGCAGCCCGACCAGCAGCCCCATCGTGCCCCCGTACTCGGCGCCCTTCTTCATGGCAGGCATCAGGTAGCTCGTCTCTTTGACGGTCGCTTCGTGCAGATCATCCAGCTCGGTACCCGGCGCAGCAACCACATGGACATGGCGGTCATCAACTCCCTGAGCTTTTAAAGCCCGCACCACGAGATGTGTGGTTTTCAGATCTGGCACGAGAAAATAGAGTCGCCTCATGGGTGTTGTTCCTTCGGCACATTCTTAGACAATTGGGGGACCGTTTGCCTTCGCACACGACCGCGTAGGTATTACCAGCCTTCCGCGAGTGCCTCGGATAATACTTCAACCGATGCTGCTAATCACTAGACAGGCTGGAAGCTCCCGCAAAGCCCATACCGAGGAAAATATCGTGCTTACCAATTGCCGTCGAAGCCATCGTCGACATTCCGAATACGACCTTTGGAACGCACGCCATCCCAAGGCTCTGGTGCGGCCGCACCACAGCTCACAGCAATAGATGCGGTTTCGCAGTCAGGGCCTCGATAAGCTGCCCCATCTCGGCACTGTCTACCTGGCCCTTGTCACAACTCGATGCACAGAGATTGGCGCCCGCCAGCGGCGCGGCTGACTTCGCATGAAACATCCGCAGCGCCTCTCCCCCGCCCTGCAGCAGATCTCGGATCACCAACGGACTCAGCATTCCAGCGGATTCCATAACGGGTAGCTGGCAGACGTTATGTAGGGCCGTCAGCAGTTTTGGTCCGATGAACTGCGGTGGCATTCCGCCTTGGTGTTGGCGCAACAGTCGTTCGGCTGTCTCGAGATAAAAGTCTAAAAACGTGTTGCCGTGACGGAACATCAGGAAGGCGTTGTGAACCTTTTTGTACACCTTCAGCCTCCCTTGCCGATCGTGCTGCACCCAGACCTCGCGACCGACAGCGTACGGTGTCTCGGGCAACACAAAATTATCCGGATCGCAGATCAGGAAATCTGCATCTAGCCAAACCACTGTTTCAATGCCGTCACGCAAAGCAGTTTGTAGTACTTTCAGACGCGCCAGATCCGCTGCGATCACCCTTTGTTCTGCAGATTTCTCCAGCAACTCAGCGTCGAGGCAAGTGAACAGCTCATCATCGAGGAAACGGTAGTCAAACTTGTTGAAAACGCACCAACGGCGTACCGATTCCAAGCAGCCAGCAAGCCATGGATAGGGCAAGGGTGACCGGTGGGATTGAATGACCAAGGTATTCGGCATCACTTTGTCATCTCAGGGCTGGTCTGCTCAAATGAGCGGCAGATGCCGAAACCAAGTATTGCACAGGCTTATGCGCCTTTCTTTAATGTCAGCGTTTTCAGTGCAAACAGCGGCGAAAACAACCAAGTCATGCAGCGCAATAAATGGATAAGTTCGCAACAATACTAGAACTCGATAGGACATTGGCCGTCAGATGCGTTGCCGCATCGCTTAGTACCAAGAACGGGAGGTTACGTTGAGTTCACGCCTTAAGCGTCTGGCTAGACTCGCGGTCATCGCTATTGCAGTCGCGGGGTTCTGCGGACCTTCCTTTGCTCAGGACTTCGCATTGGCGGAGGACATGTCGCGTTGGTGTTTGGAAGCGAAACACGGCGAGTTCGAGCCAGCATCTGCCGCTTCTCTGGCCCCAAAGCAGATTTCCTACTTGGTTGAATGCACGATTCTGCCGGCAGCGCCACCTCCTGGCGGATACAGCAGGGACATCGTAAGCGAAGCCGACATCGCTGCCGCCAGGAAAAAGGCAGACCAAAGAATCGCTGCCAAACAAGCCAAACGGGTCATAATTGCCGATGCGCTCATGACCTATGGGTTCAACCCTAATTTCATGGACGACGTGGGCAACCCACTGATCACGACGACGGTGATTTCTGACTTGCCTGTCGAATGGAGGGTGAAGGCGATGACCTCGATGATCGAGCAAGGCGCTGATATCGACGTAAAAAATCAGTATGGGCAAACCGCCTTGGATTTGGCCAAGCATCGGAAACAGCAAGCGATTATCGAGCTGTTATTGGGTCATTCTGCAAAGTAACCGAATATGTTGGGTATCTTTCGAACGAACTAGAGACCCGGAATGCTTGGCCGCTCTGGGACGATCGCTCCTCATGCAAAATTGGACCGGTTGGTCGGGCTGGCTGTCGAACCACCATTTAGAAACGAGGGTTCGAATCGGATCACTCGTAGTCGAACAAAGCAAAAGGCCCCACGCGGGGGCCTTTTACTTAATTGGCGGAGAGGGAGGGATTGATTCGCTGCTTCGCAGCTCACCCCTTCGGGGCGCCGGCATAGCCGGCGTCTGCGCCAGCACTGCGTACCGGCTGTCGAACCGCCATTTAAAAACGAGGGTCCGAATCAATCGCTCGTAGTCGAATAAAACAAAAGGCCCCACGCGGGGGCCTTTTCCTTTACTGGCGGAGAGGGAGGGATTGATTCGCTGCTTCGCAGCTCTCCCCTTCGGGGCGCCGGCGTAGCCGGCGTCTGCGCCAGCACTGCGTGCCGGCTGTCGAACCGCCATTTAAAAACGAGGGTTCGAATCAATCGCTCGTAGTCGAATAAAACAAAAGGCCCCGCACGGGGGCCTTTTGTTTTATTGGCGGAGAGGGAGGGATTGATTCGCTGCTTCGCAGCTCACCCCTTCGGGGCACCGGCATAGCCGGCGTCTGCGCCAGCACTGCGTGCCGGCTGTCGAACCGCCATTTAGAAACGAGGGTTCGAATCAATCGCTCGAGGTCGAATAAAACAAAAGGCCCCACACGGGGGCCTTTTGTTTTATTGGCGGAGAGGGAGGGATTCGAACCCTCGTTAGGCGCTAACCTAAACACGATTTCGAATCGTGCGCTTTCAACCGCTCAGCCACCTCTCCAGATTGTGTCCCGACAGCGCACTTGAGGCTCGCCGGATTCCGACCTTGTCGCCGGAAAGCCGCGCATTCTACATCAAGTTGTCAGATTTAGGGTATCGCTGTCGCGATCGCAGTGAATCGTGGTGTCGAAGGTCTCCTCGCAGTTCTCCGGGAAGTCCTGCGACACGATCCACACCTGGCTGATGTCGTCGCCGAGGTTGGCGAGTGCATGCAGGGCCTGGCGGGTGCGTTCCTGGTCGAAGAAGGCGAACGGTTCGTCGAGGAAGGCGAACTGCTTGCCTTTCACGGTGCGGCTCAACAGCTTCTTCGACAGGGCCAGGCGCAGCGCGAGCATGATCTGGCGCTGAGTACCGCTGGAAACCTCGTCGAGGTCCATAAAATCGCGTTTCTCACTCGAGAACACGCGTACCTTGAGGCCGGGGTCGATCTGCAGGTGTTCGTAGCGGCCGTCGGTGAACAGCGGCAGCATCTTGCCGACCAGTTCTTTGATGTCGCGATTGAAGTGGCCGGACAGGTGGGCGATCGCGCCCTGCAGCAGTTCCAGGGCACGGTGGCGGTCTTCGATTCGCTCTTCGACCTCTTCACGCTTGTCGGTCAGGCCATTGAGCACATCCGACAGGTTGATCGCTTCCTGCACACGGCTTTGTTCGTCGTCGATCTCGCCGTCGAGGTCGTGAATCTGCTCGCCCAGCTGGTCCGAGACCAGCTTCAACCAGCCGGTCTCACGCTCGCAGTAATCGTCGACCATGCGGATCGTGGCGTCGCCCTTTTCGATCATCGCACGCACCGACTGGTACTCGGCGTACTCCGGCCGGGTCGCACGGATTGCGACCTCTTCTTCATCGGCCGCATCCTCGACGGCGACCGCCAACGGTTCTTCGTTGTCGTCATCGCCTTCGACAACCTCGTCAGACGCCGTCTCGACATCGATCTCGCGTGCCTTGCCAAGCACATCGCCCAGTTCGGCCGCCTGCGCGCGCAGTCTTGCGATGCGTCGCTTGGTGCCGGCAACGGCGATCCACGAGAGCAGGAACAGCACGCCGACGGCGGCAGCGGCATAGGCGATCCAGATCACCTTGGCGTCGTCCCATTGCGGGATGTACTGCGCCAGTAGCTCGCGCACGGTCTGCGTCTGCGGCAGTTGATCGCCGTAGGTCAACAAGGCCCAAACACCACCCAGCGCCACGGCCAACAGGAAGAGAATGAAGCGCAGAAACGACGAGCGCCCCTTTTTGCTTTCGGCACGGTAGATCTCATCGGTGCAACTGCTGAATACGCCGAAACTTTCATTGACGTCGTTGATCAGCCCGTCGATCTGTTCACGCTGCTGGTGGGTCTGGTAACGCTCGTCTTCGAGGCGCGGCATGCGCCCTTCCTCGATACCCAGCCCCTTGACGTCCTGATCGACGGCCTCCCACTCGGCCTGGATCTCGCCGAGCAGTTCCTCGCGCTCTTCGATCTCGCCCTGCAAGCCGTTGGCTACATGCTCGAGCGGCGCGATACCGGCCATGATCTTGACCGCGTGGCTGTGCGGATGCGGCGTCGTGATCTCGCGCTGCGCGAGATAAAACGACTCAACGAACTCGTCGTACTCGAATCCGAGGATGCCGAACAAGGCATCGCCTACGGCATTCACCCCGCGCGCGATCGGATCTTCCGGATCATCGTCGCGCGCCAGCTTGGCGCTGTGGTTGCCGTCACGATCGAGAAAACGGGTCAGCTCGTAGCGCGTGCCCTCTACCGAGAATTCGGTGGTGGCGTTGCAATGATTCTCGCCCCAGCGGATCACCTTTTGGATGTCGCCCGGACCGATCGAGAAGGTTCGCCCGAACAAGGCGAAGCACAGAGTCTCACCGATACTGCTCTTGCCCGATTCGTTGGGACCGCTGATCGCGATCAGCCCATGCTCCGAAAGATCGATCGACAGCTTGGCGTACTTGAGGACGTTTTCAGCGCGGATCTTGTGGATGATCATGCGGCGCCCTCTTCCTCGAGCTGCGTCAGCCGATCCATCACCATCAGCATGGCCTTGCGATACAGGGTTTCGTTGAACTCAACGCCCGAGTTCAGCCGCCGCTCAAATTCGGCTTCGCAGAAATCGGCGAATTCCTCAGAGGGTTTGGTGACACCCTTGCGGGTACCGGGCGCGGGCCGGTCGGTCATGGGCATGCTGATCTCCAATTGAGAGGCGCAGTTTCAACGAACCTCGAAGTATACGTGTTCGAGGTGATTTCTCTAAGACGCAGCGTCGCGGTTTGTCCGGCGGCTGATGACACTTATCAACAAAATCGAAAGTCCATCACCCGAACCGGCCGGGCAGACTGTTTTTTCTAGCCAAGAACCCGAAAATAAGCAGCCTGCGATGGCACATCGACCTCGCGCACGGCAATCTTCAGCGGCTGATCAAGCTGGTGTTCGGGCGAGGCACGCAGCTTGGTCTCGAGGGCGAGCTCGGGCACGATTACGGTTGTCTTGCGCTCCTCGAGCGCCACTATCACGGCTTCGCCCTGCCAGTCCGGATTGCGCCCCAGGTGCACCAGTTTCCAATGCAGATTTGACAACCGTTCGGCTCGGCGGATGGTCGCATTCGCGCGGTCGACCGAGGCGATCTTTTCCAACAGGGCGTCGGGCGACAGCGGCTTGCCTTCGGTGACGTAGGCACGCAGTTGCTGGTGCACCACCAGGTCGGCATAGCGGCGCAACGGGCTGGTCGCACGCGCATAGATCTCCAGCCCGAGACCGAAATGAGCGTCGGGCTCGATTGACGCCCGGCTCGGTTTGAACAACCGCCGGTAGGCGAACATCTCGGACATGCTCTGCGGGCTGCGCACCTCGTCGGGCGGCGGCTGCATCGCGTACGGGATGGCGACCCCGTTGGCCTGGGCGAAACGCGCCGCGGCCTCGCCGGCCATCAGCATCGCGTCGGTCACCATGTCGCGGCTGGCCAGCTTGGGTAACGAGCGGATCACGACTTCGCCATCGATCACCCGCACAGACACCTCAGGCAGATCGATGCGTGCGGCACCGCGCGCCACGCGCTGAGCACGAAAAGCGTCAGTGATCTTGGCGATCGATGCGAACGGCTCTTCATGCATGCGGGTGTCGACCTCGTCGTAGGTCGAACGCGAAACACGCACCCACGAAGGCACCACCTCGATATCGGTGATCTGCCCGCCGTCGAACACAAAACCGATCGACAACGCCGGTGACTGCTCGGCAAGGCCAAGGCCCAGGCGATGGGTGACCGATTCGGGCAGCATCGTGTGGATGAACTCAGGCAGATAGAGGTTGGCGCTGCGCTCCTGCGCGGCCATGTCCATGTGCCCGCCCGCCCGCACCAGCGCCGCAACATCGGCCACGTGCACCCACAGCCGGTCGCCATCGAGACTGATGGCGTCGTCCGGGTCTTCGTTGCCGGCGTCGTCAATGGCCCAGGCTGCGAGGTGGGTCAGGTCGCGGCGCGGCTCGTCCGGCAGGTCGGGCACACCGATCTCGACGGCTTCGAGGCGCGCCCCGGCACGCCGCGGCCAGGGGTTTTCGTGGGCCGGCCAGTAGCCGCAGCGGATCAGAAACTGGTGTGCCGCCTCGGGCGTCTCGGGCACATCGAAAGCGCTCAGGATCCGGCTGCGTTCGGCAGTGCCGAGCGCCACCCGCTCGACGTCGGCCAGCTTCTTGCGATCTTCGTCCTCGAGCTCGGCGCGCTCGACACGTTCGAGAAAATCCTGCCACTCGGTCTCGGCGCGCTGCTTGGCGTTGCGCGCCTCGCGTTCGGCGGCGATGTCGCTTTCGCTACGACGACGGATCTGGCCGGCATCTCCCTCGAAATACAGGCCATCCTGCAAGATCTCCCACGCGCCCCACGCAGTCGCCGGGGAGAACTCGCCGTACAGAAACTCGGCCAGATCGGCCAGCGCGACCTCCTCGCCTTCGAGCAGTTCCCACGCCTCGTCGATCGCGGCCTCGCCGGCCTCGAGCGCGCCGAGGCTCGACAAGGGCCCCGGGTGCAGCAGCGTAACGTCCTTGTCGCGTACCCGCTTCGATTTGCCGCCGGCGAGCTTGATCTCGATCTTGTCGGCAACATCGCTGACGATGGCGGGGTGAATCTTGTACAGCACGAGGCTGCCGGGGCGCAGGGCGTTGGCGGTCACAAATCTACCTGGGGTTGGCCGCTTAACCTCAGCGGCGGATTGTTTATGATAACGCCATTGCCGCGCCGGTTCGGCGCGAATTCAACCAGAGCAGCACATCACGATGAATACCTGGCAAGAAACCGTTACCCCGAAAGCACCGTTGGGCCTGACCTTTCCCGACTGTGCCGTTACCGACCTGTCGCATTTCGGCCTGATCAAGGTCAACGGCGACGACACCCGCACCTTTTTACAGGGCCAACTGACCAACGATATCCGCGAGGTCAGCCCCGAGCTGGTACAGCTGAGCAGTTATTGCAGCCCGAAAGGCCGCATGCTCGGCAGCTTCCTGATCTTTCAGCGCGGTGACGACCTGTACATGCAATTGCCGATGGAGCGCCTCGACGCCACGCTCAAACGGCTCACGATGTTCGTATTGCGCTCGCAGGTGAAACTCGAAAACGCCAGCGAGCAGCTCGCGCGGGTCGGACTGGCCGGCGACTGTGCCGCCGGACTGCTGCCGTTCGCGCCGAGCGGCGACAAGGCCAGCGAAACCCGCGATGACCTGACGATCATCCGCCTGCCGGGCGACCGGCCCCGCTTCGAACTGATCGCCCCGGTCGCGACCATGACCGGGCTGTGGGCCGACATTAGCGCCAAGGCCGAGCAGAGCGGCCCGGAGTTCTGGGCGCTGATGGATATCCGCGCCGGTATGCCGACGGTGTTCGAAGACACGGTCGAGGCCTTCGTGCCGCAGATGACCAATATGCAGCTGATCGGCGGCGTGAGTTTCACCAAGGGCTGCTACACCGGCCAGGAGATCGTCGCGCGCATGCAGTACCTGGGCAAACTCAAGCGCCGCATGTACCGCCTGCACGCGGATGTCGGCGAGCGCCCCGCGCCGGGCACCGAGCTGCACTCCCCGACCAGCGCATCGGGCCAGGGCGCCGGCCGCATCGTGGATGCCGCGCCATCGCCTGACGGTGGCTACGAGGTGCTGGCGGTGCTCGAAATCAGCGTCGCAGATGGCGGCGATATCCACCTGGATTCGGTCGACGGGCCGGCCCTGAAACTGCTGGACCTGCCGTACGAACTGCCACCGATTGAGGAGTGAGTTTCCCTCAAGTTTTGCCGGCTCCTTCCGCAGTAGTTCTTATCATTTACTGCTGAACCGGAGCCGACATGCTCAACGCTGCGCAGAGTGCCGACCTAGCCGACGTCATCCGCAAAGAAATCGAGAACAATGAGCTGCAGCTCCCCACCCTGCCTGAGGTGGCCCTGCAGGTGCGCGATGCAGTCGAGAGCGATACGGCAGACGCAGCCTCGATCGCCAAGATGGTGGCCAACGACGCCGCCCTGTCGGCGCGCCTGTTGCAGGTCGCCAACAGCCCGCTGTACCGCGGCAGCCGCGAGATCGACACGATCCAGCAGGCGGTCACCCGTCTGGGCGTGAAGATGGTGCGCAGCCTGGTGGTCAGCCTGGCGATGCGTCAGATCTTCCAGGCAACCTCCGACGCACTCGACAAGCAGTTCCGTAAGATCTGGGACGACAGCCTGCAGGTCGCCGCGATCAGCCGCGTGCTGGCCGGCGCCGTACCCGAGCTGGAAAACGAGCAGGCGATGCTCGGCGGCCTGATTCACAACATCGGCGCACTGCCGCTGCTGACCAAGATCGACGAACTGTTCGGCTTCGACGCCGACACGCTGGTTATCCACCAGCTGATCGAAGAGCTGGCACCCGAGATCGGCGCGCGCATCCTCAAGCACTGGAACTTCGCATCGTCGCTGCAGAACATCCCGACCGCGGTCTACGACCTGAGCTACGACCCGGGCCCGACCCCGACCTATGCAGACGTGGTCTTGGTGGCACGCCTGCAGAACCTGTCGGCCAAGGGTGGCCCCGAAGCCGAAACCGATTGGTCGCACGTGCCGGCATTCGCCAAGATCGGCATGGAGCCCGAGGTGATCATCGTCGACATGGAAGGCCCGGCCGAAGAGATCGCCGAAGTCCGCAGCATGCTCGAGGGTTAACACCCCGCGCCATTCACCCTTTCTTGGTGGCTGACCGCCTGCGATAATCGCGGCGGTCATTAACCATCGGAATCTGTCTTGCCGTCCCCTGCCGTCGCTCACGACGACCCACGCCCGCTTGTACTCCACGTGCTCTACCGCCTACAGGTCGGCGGGCTGGAAAATGGCGTCGTCAACCTGGTTAATCAATTACCGAGCGATCGCTACCGTAATGCGATCGTCTGCCTGACCGAATCGACCGACTTCCAACAGCGCATCCAACGCGACGATGTACGCGTGTACGAGATGCACAAGAAGCCGGGGCAGGACTTCGGACTGTGGCGCGACCTGTACAAATTGTTTCGCCAACTGCGACCGGCTGTCGTGCATACACGCAACATCGGCTGCCTTGAAGCGCAGATCCCGGCCTGGCTGGCGCGCGTACCGTGCCGCGTGCACGGCGAACACGGCTGGGATGTCAGCGACCCGGATGGCAGCAACCGCAAATACCAATGGTTAAGGCGCGCACACAGCCCCCTGGTGCATCGCTTCATCGCCTTGTCGCGTGAGCTGGAGAGCTATCTGCTCGAGCGCGTCGGCATCAAGGCCGACAAGGTCAGCCGCATCTATAACGGTGTCGACAACCGACGCTTTGCACCGGGCGACAGCTCGGCGCTGCCCGAAGGCTTCGTCGATGCAAACAGCGTGGTGTTCGGTACCGTTGGCCGCATGCATGGCGTGAAGGATCAGGTCACGCTGTGCAAGGCCTTTATCCAACTGTGCGAACAGCATCCGGCATTGCAACCGAACCTGCGGCTGGTGTTGGTCGGCGACGGGCCGCTACGCGAAATCTGTAGTGATCTGCTCGACAACGCCGGCCTGCCCGACCAATGTTGGCTGCCCGGCAGCCTCGATAACGTGCCCGAGGTGATGCGCGGCTTCGATGTATTCGTACTGCCCTCGCAGGCCGAGGGCATCTCGAACACCATCCTTGAAGCCATGGCGACCGGCCTACCGGTAATCGCAACCGATGTTGGCGGCAACAGCGAGCTGATCGACATCGGCCGCACCGGCGTCGTTGTTCCGCCAAACAGTCCCACGGCCATGGCCGAACAGATGGCGATCTATGCCGGCAACGGTCCGCTGCGCCATACCCATGGCGAAGCCGGCTGCGAACGTATCCGTAGACAGTTCAGCATGGCGCAGATGCTTTCGGCGTATGGCGGCGTGTATGATCAGCTCCTGGACAAACGTGGCAGCGCGTAAGGCAACAGCATGTGTGGGATAGCCGGACTCTTTGATACGCGCAGTGACGAGACGCCGAATCGCGACCTGATCACCGCCATGACCGATGCCCTCACGCATCGCGGTCCGGATGAATCCGGCATTCATCTGGAACCGGGCGTCGCGTTGGGGCATCGCCGGTTGTCGATCATCGATATCGCCAGCGGTCAGCAACCGCTGTTCAACGACGACAAGAGCGCGGCGATCGTGTTCAACGGTGAGGTCTACAACTTCGCCGAGTTGCGTCCCGAACTCGAAGAGCTGGGCTACCGCTTCCACACCAACTCCGACACCGAAGTGATACTGCGCGCCTGGGAGGTCTGGGGCTGCGAGTGTGTCAAACGCCTGCGCGGCATGTTCGCGTTCGCAATCTGGTCGCAGAAACATCGCCGCCTGTTTATCGCGCGCGACCGCCTGGGCATCAAACCGCTCTACTACGCCCTGCTGCCCAACGGTCACTTTGTATTCGGTTCCGAGCTCAAGGCACTGTTGCCGCATCCCTCGCTCGAGCGCAAACGCGACGCGTGTGCGATCGAAGAATACTTTGCCTACGGCTACATCCCTGAGCCGCGATCCATTTACGCAGGCGTGCACAAGCTGCCGCCCGGTCACACCCTGGTGATCGAGAAAGGCCAGAAGTCTCTGCCGCGGCCCAGCAAGTACTGGGACATCCCGTTCGCCGACAACGGCATCACCTCGATTGCCGATGCCGAACACGAGTTGATCGAGCGCCTCAGGCAGGCAATCGATATCCGCCTGGTCGCCGAAGTGCCGCTGGGCGCCTTCCTGTCCGGCGGTGTTGACTCCAGTGCGGTCGTGGCCCTGATGGCGGGCATGATGGATCAGCCGGTCAAGACCTGTGCGATCGGTTTCGATGTGCCCGAGTTCGACGAGACCGCCTATGCGCGCGAAGTCGCCGAGCGCTACCAGACCGATCACCAGACCGATACAGTCAAGGCCGACGACTACGAACTGGTCGATAAGATGGGCTGGTTGTACGACGAACCATTTGCCGACAGCTCGGCTATGCCGACCTACCGGGTGTGCGAGGCGGCACGCAAGCGTGTGACCGTGGCGTTGTCGGGCGACGGCGGCGATGAGAACCTGGCCGGCTATCGGCGTTACCGCATGCACATGGCCGAAGAAAAGCTGCGCGGTATGTTCCCGGCAGGTTTGCGCCGCGCCCTGTTCGGCCCGCTCGGCGCACTGTATCCCAAGGCCGACTGGGCACCGCAGTTCCTGCGTGCCAAGACGACCTTTCAATCATTGGCGCGTGACAGCGTCGGCGCCTGGTTCCACAGCGTGTCGCGCATGACCGATGGGCAGCGCCGACGCCTCTTCAGTCAGTCGCTAAGCAACGAACTCGGCGGCTATAACGCTGTACAGGTGCTGCGTGAACATGCACAGCATGCGCCGACGGATGACCCGCTGTCGCTGGTGCAATACCTCGATCTGAAAACCTTCCTGGTCAGCATTCTGCACAAGGTCGACCGCGCGAGCATGGCGCATTCGCTGGAGGTACGCGTACCGCTACTCGATCATCTATTGGTTGAATGGATGTCGGGACTTAAACCGGAATGGAAGCTGGTCGGCGGCGACGGCAAGCATTTGTTCAAACGCGCGCTGAAACCGTTGTTGCCCGACGATATCCTGTATCGCCCAAAACAGGGGTTTTCGATACCGCTGGCGAAATGGTTCCGCGGACCGTTGCGTGAAAAGTATCGCCAGCTGGTGCTAAGCGAGGCGATGCAGGACAGCGGGCTGTTCAATGTCGATTATCTGCGACAGCTGCAGGCGCAGCATGACAGTGGTCGCAGCGACCACAGCGTTGTGATGTGGGAACTGCTGACCTTCGCCTTGAGCCAGCAGCATCTCGACGCTGCCTGATTCGCAGCGTGCATTTTACCCGGCGCTATTGAGACCGCTTCGCCTGTGCTTCCGCCAATAACGCGGCAGTTTCAGCATGACCGCGGCGCTTGGCGTAGTCTGCCGCCGACATATCACCGGTATCGGTAAACGCCGGATTGGCACCGGCATCCAGCAACCGCTTAACCACATCGGTGTGACCGGCGTTTGCCGCCTCGAACATCGCCGACCAGCCTTCGTGATCGGAGGCATCGACATTTGCACCGGCCTCGATCAGGGTTTCGACAGCCAACAAGGCGCCGACCTCGGCGGCCCAAGCCAGGGCTGTTGAGCCGTTGCTGTCACGCTGATCGAGCGGCGCGCGCTGTTTGACCAGCACCCCGATCACGCCGACATGACCTTTGCCCGCGGCCAGCATCAGCGCCGAGGCACCGTGCCGATCTGCGGCCGCCACATCGCTACCCGCATCCAACAGCAGCCCGACGGCCTCCACCTGCCCCTCTTCGGCGGCAATCAGCAACGCCGTTTGACCATCGTGGTTGCGCGTGCTGACGTCCGCTCCCGCCTCGATCAGGCGATCGACCACCTCGCTACGACCGGCAGCCGCGGCCATCATCAACGGGTCTTCACCGGCGCGCGACGCGAGCCGCAGACTGGCGCGATTATCGATCAACTGCTTGACCACCTCACCCTGACCAGCTTCCGCCGCCAGGCCGAGCGCGGAAAAGCCTTCGTGGGTTTGGGCATCGACATAGGCACCGTGCTGCAACAACAACGCGACGACCTCGCCGTGCCCTTCCTCGGCGGCATACATCAGCGCAGTCTTGCCCAGTTCGTTGCGCGCATTCGGATCGATGCCGGCCGCAAGCAGTTCGGTGGCGGTGGCAGCGTCGCCGTCGAACGCTGCGCGGATCAGCGCCTTCTCGCGCTCAACGTCGGCCGCTATCGCGGTGTTGAACACCAACAACGCCAACAGAACCGTAGCAATGCGAATTACTGCGCCCATCATTCCGCTGCCGCCTCAGCCGTTTCCAAATCATCGGGTTTGTCCGGGTACTCGTGCGCGATCCCTTTGTGACAGTCGATGCAAGTCCGGCCTTTGACCGGTGCCTGCTCATGCTTGCGGCGCGCCGAGCGATCCTGCTCGCTCAGTTCCATGGTCTGGAAATGATGACAGTTACGGCATTCGCGTGAATCCGTCTCTTTCATCTTGTCCCAGACGCGATTAGCCAGTTCCCAGCGCTTGGCTTCGAACTTCTCCGGGGTATCGATCGTCCCCATGACCTTGTGGTAAATCTCGCTGGTCGCCTGGATCTTGCGCACCACCTTGTACTCCCACTGGCGCGGCACGTGGCAATCGGCGCAGGTCGCCTGCACACCCGAGGGATTGCGGAAGTGCACCGACTCTTTGTATTCCTGGTAGACGGTATCGCGCATCTCGTGGCAACTGATGCAGAAATCCATCGAGTTGGTCATTTCCATGGCCGTGTTGAAACCGCCCCAGAAGATGATGCCCACGACGAAACCCAACACCAGTACAACAAGCGGCGAGCGGCGTCGTAAAAAGCCACGCTTGCGGTTCGGTTCCTGACCGGTCGAATCCATGATGTCATCTCACATTGTGAACGCATCCACGCGCAATCCAACGCGTGGTGGCGGCACCCTGTACCGACCGCGTTCTCCGTTGCCGTTATTGGAAATTTTGAGGGGTGGCAACGGAACTGGCCCGATGATGCGAGATTATGCGCGTTCGCTTATTGATGGATATCAAGCAGATAAGCCACAAGCCGCCAAAACGTCCATTTTTGGCGTCGAAAACCTCGATGGTGTGAACGGCGCCCCTGTTTCGCGGGGCGCCGCCAATCCGAACCCGCTATTCCTGTAGCGCGGCGTGCGCCGCCGCCAAACGCGCCACCGGCACGCGCGGCGCCGAACACGACACGTAGTTCAAGCCCGCCTTGTGACAGAAGGCGATCGACGAGGGATGGCCGCCGTGCTCACCGCAGATTCCCACCGACAACTCCGGCTTGACCGACCTGCCCCACTGCACGGCCAGTTCCATGAGCTTGCCGACACCCTTGGTATCGAGCACCTCGAATGGGTTGTCGTGCAGGATGTTGCTCTGGTTGTACATCGGCAGGAACTTGTTCTCGGCATCTTCACGCGAGAACGAGAACGTCGCCTGGGTGAGATCGTTGGTGCCGAACGAGAAGAAGTCGGCCTCTTCGGCCAGGCATTCGGCACGCATGCAGGCACGCACGACCTCGATCATCGTACCGAACCGGCAGTTCAAGGTCTGCCCGGTTGCTGCTTCGACATCCGCACGAATCTCATCAACATACTTCTTGATCCATCGCAGTTCTTCAGCGGTACATACCTGCGGCACCATCATCTGTGGATGCACTTCCAGACCCTTGGCCGCACATTCGGCCTCGGCCTCGAGGATCGCTCGGATCTGCATCTTGTAGATCTCGGGAAAGGTGATGCCCAAGCGAACCCCGCGGTGACCGAGCATCGGGTTGACCTCGGTCAGCGCGCGTACCTTGCGCAACATCTGCTCTTTCTTGGAGATCGCCGCCTCGACCATCTCGAGGCTGACGAGCTCTTTGATCTCTTGTGCGTGGACGTCGGTCGGCGACTTGTCGATCAACATCATCGAACCGGCAAGCACCTCCATGCCGCGCACCGAGTCACGCAGGTGGCGCAGTTGTTCGAGATCGCTCTGCAGTTGTTTCTCGGTCGGCAGGAACTCATGGATCGGCGGGTCGAGCAGGCGGATCGTCACCGGCCGCGGTGCCATGGTCTCGAACAATCCGCGGAAATCCGCACGCTGCATCGGCAGCAGCTTGTCGAGGGCGACCTGGCGCTGCTCGGTGTTGTCGGCCACGATCATCTCGATCACCACCGGCAGGCGTTCGACCGCGTTGAACATGCGCTCGGTACGACACAGGCCGATACCGCGCGCACCGAACTTCAGGGCACGCGCTGCATCCACCGGCGTATCGGCATTGGCCATGACGCGCAGGTAAGAGACCTCGTCGGCCCACTGCAACAGCTCTTTGAGTTCGTCCGAGAACTCCGGCTCGACCATCGGCACCTGGCCGAGATAGACATTGCCGCTCGAACCGTCGATCGTGATCATGTCGCCTTCGCGGATCACGTGTGTTCCGACGTGCGCCTCGCGACGCTGCACATCCACATGGATGCCCTCGGCGCCGGCAACGCATGGCTTGCCCATGCCGCGCGCCACGACCGCCGCGTGTGACGTTTTGCCGCCGCGGCTGGTCAGGATGCCTTGCGACGCAAAGAAGCCATGGATGTCTTCCGGCTTGGTCTCTTCGCGCACCAGGATCACCGGCCGGCCCATGTCCTTGCCCTGGGTCTCGGCGCGATCGGCGTCGAACACGGCATAGCCGGATGCCGCACCCGGCGAAGCCGGCAGGCCCTGGGCCATCGGCTCACCCTTGAATTCGGGATTGAGCCTTGGGTAGAGCATCTGTTCGAGGTGGGTCGGGTTGATACGCAGCAAAGCCTGGTTCTTGTCGATCAGGCCGGCGCGCACCATCTCGACCGAGGTGCGTACCATCGCCACCGCATTCATCTTGCCGTTGCGCGTCTGCAGGCAATACAGCACACCGCGCTCGATCGTGAATTCGAAATCCTGGATCTCTTTGTAGTGGCTTTCGAGACGGTCGCGCAATTGGTCGAGCTGGCGCGCCATCTCAGGCATCTCGACCGCAAGCTGATGGATCGGTTTTGGCGTGCGGATGCCGGCGACTACGTCCTCACCCTGCGCGTTCACCAGGTACTCGCCGAACAGCTTGTCTTCGCCGGTGCCGGGGTTGCGGGTAAACGCTACGCCGGTCGCCGAATCGTTGCCGCGGTTGCCGAACACCATGGTGCAGACGTTAACTGCAGTGCCGTTGGCCATGTCCGGCGTGATCTTGAACTCGCGCCGATAGTCGACCGCACGCTTACCCATCCACGAACGGAACACCGCCTTGATCGCGATCTCCAACTGTTCGAACGGGTCTTCGGGAAACGGCCGGCCGGTATGCTCGGCAAACACCGCAAGAAAGCGATCGCTGATCTTTTTGAGATCGTCCGCCGACAGGCCGACATCTTCAGTAACGTGCGCCTCCTGTTTGACCGCCTCGAATTCGCGATCGAAGATCTCGTCGGGCACACCCATCGCCACTTTGCCGAACAGCTGGATGAAACGACGGTAGGCGTCATAGCCGAAGCGTGGATCGCCGGTCTGACGGATCTCGCCTTCGAGCGTCGCCGCATTCAGACCGAGGTTGAGGATCGTATCCATCATGCCCGGCATCGACATCGCCGAACCGCTGCGCACCGAGACCAGCAGCGGATTGTCGGGGTTGCCGAAGCCCTTGCCGGTTTGCGACTCGACCTGCGCCATGTGCAGGCGCACCTGGTCCATCATGTCGCCCGGTAGTTCCTTGCTGTCCGAATCGAGGTAATGCAGGCAGGCCTCGGTTGAAATTACAAACCCCGGTGGCACGTTCAGACCAATCTGGGTCATCTCGCACAGGTTGGCACCCTTGCCGCCGAGCAGTTGCTTGTTCTTGCCGTCGCCTTCGGAAAACGCGTAAACCCACTGGTGTTGCGCCGTCTGCGCGTTCATTTCGTCTGAAGCCGTATTCACAGGATGTCTGCCCTTTTGTCATCTTTAGGTCTTGGGAATGCGTTAACTATTAGCACGCTTTGCTGTCGAAATTCGTTACAGACTGACGATTGGCGACGGATATATGTCGCATCAGTGATCAGGGTCAAATGCCGATACACACTGTGACGGCCGGCGCATCTTTCGCATGTTGCGATGCAACGAAACATCAACCCGTTTGTCGAACCTACACGCACCGAGACCGAGCGGAGGTAGCGCGGTTCGCACAACGATGGCGCAGGCACACGCACTGAAACACGCATACCGCGACAAATTGGCTGGCACGAAACCTGTTTACATAGATCAGGCAAGTTGAAGATGGATCGTGCAGCAAACTACCGCTCAGCCGGTTCAGCCACCAGCGAGGTCATCTGATGAGCACCCTAAGCGGCGTACCGCGACGCCCGGTTTTACTAGTCATTCTCGACGGCTTCGGTATCAATCCGGGCCGCCTGAACAATGCCGTCGCGGCCGCGCACACGCCCAATCTCGACGCCTATTTCTCGCGCTATTCGCACACCGCGCTGCACGCCTCCGGTCCTGCCGTTGGTCTGCCCGACGGCCAGATGGGTAACTCGGAGGTCGGCCACCTGACGCTCGGTTGCGGCAGCATCGTGCGCCAGGACGTGGTGCGCATCGACGATGCCATCGCCAACGGCGAGTTCGCGCGCAACCCGGCGCTGACCCAGGCTGTAGAACGGGCCGCCAAGAAGAAGCGCCCGCTGCACCTGATCGGACTGGTTTCGGACGGCGGTGTGCATTCGAGCCTGAATCATCTGGCAGCACTGATCGATCTGTGTCATCAGCATCGGGTCAAACCGCTGCTGCACATGATCACCGACGGCCGCGACACGCCGCCGAAATCGGCACCTCAGTTTCTGCCCGAAGTGGAACCGGCACTGCATGAAGCCGGCGGCGCGATCGCCAGCGTAACCGGCCGCTACTACGCCATGGATCGCGATAAGCGCTGGGACCGTACCGAACTTGCCTGGCGTGCCTTGATCCATGGCGAGGGCCAACACGCACTGTCTGCCGAGGGCGGCATCCGCGCGGCTCACGCAGCCGGCGATGGCGACGAATTCATTCAGCCGCTCCTGCTGCCGTCGTTCGAACCGATCCGCGGCGGCGATGAGGTGGTGTTCTTCAACTTCCGCAAAGACCGCCCGCGGCAATTGGTCGCGGCGTTGGGTCTGGACGACTTCGACGGCTTCGATCGCGGCGATACACCGCGCATCGACGTCACCTGCATGATGGCCTACGACAAGACCTACGGGCTACCCTACGCGTTCGAGCCCGAACGCCCGGCGGTCACGCTCGGCCAGGTGATCAGCGCGCACGGCGCGAAGCAGTTCCGTTGCGCCGAGACCGAGAAGTACCCGCACGTCACCTTCTTCTTCAACGGCCAGCGCGGTGACCCGTATAGCGGTGAAGAGCAGGTCGTGATCCCGTCGCCCAAGGTCGATACCTACGATCACCAGCCCGCGATGAGCGCGCAGGCCGTGGCCGACCAGGTGATCGACGCAATCAAGCGCGACGAGTACGGCTTTATCCTGGTGAACTTCGCCAATGGCGACATGGTGGGACACACCGCAGTGCGCGATGCGGTGGTCGAAGCGGTCGAAACCCTCGACCGCGAGGTCGGCCGGGTGCTCGAAGCGGCGGTGGCCAACGATTATTCGGTGATCGTGACCGCCGACCACGGCAACTGTGAGGAGATGGTCGACCCGTTGACCGATGAGCCACATACCCAGCACACCGTGTATCCGGTGCCGTGCATCGTCATTGACAACGAGACTTGGCAGCTATCGTGCGTCGGCGGCCTGTCGAATATCGCGCCAACCGTGCTGCAACTGATGGGGCTCGATCAGCCGGATACGATGACGGCGCGCTCGTTGCTGCTCAAACCGCTGAACGCGCCGTCGCGGGTCAAGCGCGATCCGTTCCACAGCGCCGCCGCTTGATGGCGACGCTGTTAGGCTGAAAAGCGATCAGACTTCCGGCCGCATGTGCGGGAACAGCAGCACGTCGCGGATCGAGGGCGAATCGGTAAACAGCATCACCAGGCGGTCGATGCCGATACCCTCACCCGCGGTCGGCGGCAGACCGTGTTCGAGTGCCCTGACGTAGTCGGCGTCGAAGTGCATCGCCTCGTCGTCGCCGGCCTCTTTCTCTTCGACCTGACGGCGAAATCGCTCTGCCTGGTCTTCCGGGTCGTTCAACTCGGAGAAACCATTGGCAAGCTCGCGACCGCCGACGAAGAACTCGAAGCGATCGGTAACGAACGGATCTGCGTCGTTGCGGCGTGCCAGCGGTGATACTTCGGTTGGGTAGGCGGTGATGAAGGTCGGGTCTTTCAACTCGTGTTCGACCGTCTTTTCGAAGATCTCGATCTGCACTTTGCCCAAGCCGTAAGTCGGCTTTACGTCGATACCCAGGCGTTTCGCATGTGCGCTCGCCTTTTCCAGATCATCGAGGTCGTCGGCGTTGATGTCCGAGTTGTAGTGCAGGATCGCTTCCTTGACCGACATGCGGGTGAACGGCTTGCCGAAGTCGTATGTCTGGCCCTGATAGGAAACAACCGGATTGCCCAGAATATCGACGGCGATACCGCGCAGCAGTTCTTCGGTGCGATCCATCAGGTGACTGTAATCGACATACGCCTCGTAGAACTCGATCATCGTGAACTCGGGGTTGTGGCGCGCCGACAGCCCCTCGTTGCGGAAGTTGCGGTTGATCTCGAAGACCCGTTCAAAGCCGCCGACCACCAGGCGCTTGAGATAGAGCTCGGGCGCGATACGCAGGTACAAGGCCATATCCAAGGCGTTGTGGTGGGTGACGAACGGCCGCGCCGTCGCACCGCCCGGGATCACCTGCATCATCGGCGTCTCGACTTCGAGGAAGCCGGCGTCGACAAAGTAGCGGCGGATGTAGTCGATGATGCGCGAGCGCATCACGAAGGTCTGACGCGCCTCCTGGTTGACGATCAGGTCGACATAGCGCTGACGATAACGTTGCTCCTGATCGGCAAGCCCATGCCACTTCTCGGGCAGCGGGCGCAGGGCTTTGGTCAGCAGTACGGCTTCATCGAGATAGATGTACAGATCGCCCTTGCCCGATTTGTGTACCGGCCCTTCGCCACCGACGATGTCGCCGATGTCCCAGCTCTTGATCTGGCTGGCCAGTTCTTCGGGCAGGCTCTTCTTGTCGACGTAAAACTGGATACGCCCCGACATGTCCTGGATGACCAGGAACGGACCGCGACGCGCCATGATGCGGCCGGCCACCCGCGCGCGCTGCGCCAGTTCTTCCAATTCTTCTTTCGACTTGTCGCCAAGCCGGTCCTGCAGTTCCGCCGCGAGCACGTCGCGCCGGAAATGATTCGGGAAAGCGATGCCATTCTCGCGGATCACGGCCAGTTTTTCGCGGCGCTGCGCAATCAGTTTGTTTTCGTCCGCTTGGGTGTTGGCGTCTGTCATTTGTCCTTCAACCACTTAAATCTTGTGAATCCCGAGACCGACCTTACAGGCCGCTCTTCAGGCTCGCTTCGATGAACATGTCCAGGCCACCGTCGAGCACGGCCTGGGTGTTGCCCGTTTCGATGTTGGTGCGCAGGTCTTTGATACGCGACTGGTCGAGCACGTAGGAACGGATCTGGCTGCCCCAGCCGATGTCCGATTTGCTGTCTTCGAGCGCCTGCTGGCTCTCGCTGCGCTTTTGCATCTCGAGCTCGTACAGCTTGGCCTTGAGCTGTTTCATCGCCTGGTCTTTATTCTTGTGTTGCGAGCGGTCGTTCTGACACTGGGTTACGAGGCCGGTGGGATTGTGCGTGATACGTACCGCCGATTCGGTCCGGTTGACGTGCTGACCACCGGCACCGGATGCGCGGTACACATCGATACGCAGATCGGCCGGATTGATCTCGATCTCGATCGAGTCATCGATCTCGGGCGAGACGAACACCGAACTGAACGAGGTATGCCGGCGGTTACCCGAGTCGAACGGTGACTTGCGCACCAGACGGTGCACACCGGTCTCGGTGCGCAACCAGCCAAACGCGTAATCGCCTTCGAAACGGATGGTCGCACTCTTGATGCCGGCGACTTCGCCCGGCGACACTTCCATCAGCTCGGTCTTGAAACCATGCTGTTCGCCCCAACGCAGGTACATGCGCAGCAGCATCTCGGCCCAGTCCTGTGCCTCGGTGCCGCCGGAGCCTGCCTGGATATCGAGGAAGGCATTGTTGGCATCGAGTTCACCGGCGAACATGCGGCGGAATTCGAGTTCGGCAACGCGCTCGTCGAACGCGTCGACATCGGCCGCGATCGAGTCGACCGTGTCTTCATCGCCCTCTTCGACGGCCATTTCGAGCAGGTCGGCGCCGTCGCTCAGGCCGGCGGTGAGCTCGTCCATGTTGAGCACGACGCCCTCGAGCAGTGCGCGTTCCTTACCCAGCGCCTGGGCGCGCTCCTGATCGTTCCAGATGTCCGGGTCTTCGAGTTCGCGCAGGACCTCGGTCAGGCGTTCTTTCTTGCCTTCGTAGTCAAAGATACCCCCTGAGAGACGACAACCGTCCCCTCAGATCGGCAATCTTGTTCGTGATGGGATTGATATCCTGCATGGCGCACCCCGGAAAATCTAAACCGGGCATTCTATCTCAACGGCCGGGCTTTACCCAACCGGCGCGGTCGGTGTTTCGATCGCGTGCCGGCTGATCCAATTCGACAGCAGCATGCTCAGCACGACGCTGGCGGCGAAGGCGTAGATGCCGATGCCGACATGCGCCTCGGCCAGCGCGCCGAGCTTGATCGAGACCACCAGCAGGGCGACCACGAACACGTCGAGCATCGACCACTTGCTGTACACCGCCAGCCACTCCAGGTGGCGCCGGTGGCGCTCGCCCTGCGACGGGTCGAAGTTCCAGATCAGGAACAGCGCGATCAGTTTGAGGATCGGGAAGGCAACGCTGAACGAGCCGACCAACGCGAACAGGCCCCACTCCGCCTCCTGGGCCAGGGTCTGCAGTGCCGACAACAGGCTGACCGTGTTGCTGAAGAAGTAGAACTTCTCCAGCGTCAGGATCGGCGCCTGCAGACCGTACAGCAGCAGCGCCAACGACAGCAGCAGTCCCAGGTTGATGGCGATGCCGATACCCGGCCGCCGATAGGCGTAGCTGTTGGTAAAACTCATTCCTTGATCCGCTCCGCGATCCACTCGAGCTGCCAGCCTTGCTCGTCCTCGGCGGCGGCGAACGGTTCGCACACGCAGTAGCCGGCCAGCGCAGCCACCTCGCCGCCGATCAACAGGATCGGGATGCGTTCGCGCTCCCACGGCGGGATGTCGAACGACTGGGCCAATTTTTTGAATGACCGCGTGCCTTCGCGCCCGGCCGGCCGACAGCGCACATCGGCATGCCGGAAACCGACCTGCACCCGGCCGCTGTCCCACATCTGACGACTGATCCCACCCGGGGCGGCAACCCGGCGCAGAACACCGAGACCGGCGGGCAACACGACCTCGTCGCCCTGCCAATCGAACGGCTCGCCGGGCAGATCGAGCCGATGTTGCGCGACCACGTAGGCCTTGCCGCGGAAGCGGCGGATCGCCCGGTCACCGCACTCGATGGTCACGTCGGCATCGCTGCGCGCGTCGCACAGTTGCGACAACGCCTCGTCGAGCCGTGTCAGCGAAAGGCTCGGCAATGCATGCCCGCGCAACCACACGCGCAACAACTTGCGTGCCCTCGCCTTGGGCAACTCACGCAGCATCGACAGCCGCAATGCGCCATCGTCGGATTGCGCTGTCGCGAGGTCCGCTTCGGCGACGCCGAGTATCGTCTCGGCCGCGTCGGCACACAGCTCGGCGCTGCGCGCGATATTGTCGGCCGCCGCCGGCCAGCGCGCGCCGAGCATCGGCATGACCCGGTTGCGCAGGTAGTTGCGGTCGGCAACATCGATCGCATTGCTCGGGTCTTCGATCCAGTGCAGTCGCTTTTCGACAGCCCAGGCATGCAATGTGCGGCGTCGCAACGCGAGCAACGGTCGCGCGTGCCATCGGTTGTGCCAACGGCGACATGCCGGCATCGCCGCCAGGCCCTCGACGCCGGCCCCCCGCAGCAGTTGCAGCAACAAGGTTTCGGCCTGGTCGTCGAGATGATGTGCAGTCAGCAGCATCGCGTCGTCTTCGATCGCATCGGCGATCGCCGCATAGCGTGCCGCCCGCGCAGCCGCCTCGGGGCTCTCACCGGCCGACGGCCGGGCATCGACGCGCAGTGAATGATAGGGAATGCCGCACCGCTCGGCAGTACGCGCGCAGTGTTGTGACCAGTTCGCCGATTCGGCCTGCAGGCCGTGGTCGATGTGGATCGCCGAGACCGGCGCCGGCAACGACGCGCGGATCTGTGCGATCAGGTGTAGCAGAACGGTGGAATCGACACCGCCGCTGAAGCCGACCCAGTAATGGGTCGGGGTGGGCAGGTCATCGTGCAGATGCGCGAGCAGCCGCTGCGCATCGATAGTACATTCAGCTCGAGACGACACCGTACGACATCAGCCTCTCGTAGCGCAGCTCGAGCAGGCGGTCGATCGGTGCGTCGCGCACCTCATCGAGCGCTGCCAGCAACGCATCCTTGAGATTTCGGGCAACCGTATCCGGGTCGCGGTGTCCGCCGCCAAGCGGCTCGGGCACGATCTCGTCGATCAGGTCGAATTCCTTCAGGTGTTTGGATGTTATCGCCATCGCCTCGGCCGCCAGCGGCGCCTTCTCGGCGTCTTTCCACAGGATCGACGCACAACCCTCCGGCGAAATGACCGAGTAAGTGCTGTACTGCAGCATCAACAGGCGGTCGGCCACACCGATCGCCAGCGCGCCGCCCGATCCGCCCTCGCCGATCACGGTGGCGATGATCGGCACACGCAGGCCCGCCATCTCGAACAAGTTGCGCGCGATCGCCTCGCTCTGGCCGCGCTCTTCGGCGCCCACCCCGGGGTAGGCGCCGGGCGTGTCGATGAAGGTCAGTACCGGCATGTTGAAGCGCTCGGCGATCTTCATCAGGCGCAGCGCCTTACGATATCCCTCGGGTCGCGGCATGCCGAAGTTGCGACTGATCTTCTCTTTGGTATCGCGCCCTTTCTGATGACCGATCACCATCACCGGCTTGCCGGCGATGCGCCCCAAGCCGCCGACGATCGCACGGTCGTCGGCGAATGCGCGATCGCCATGCAGTTCTTCGAAGTCGTCGACGATGCGCGCGACATAGTCGAGCGTGTAGGGTCGCAGCGGATGACGTGCGAGCTGCGAAATCTGCCACGGCGACAGGTTGGAAAAGATCTGCTCGGTCAGCGAGCGGCTCTTGCCCTCGAGGCGCTCGATCTCTTCCTGGATGTTGATTTCATTGTCATTACCGACCAGGCGCAGCTCTTCGATTTTTGCCTGGAGTTCGGCGATCGGCTGCTCAAATTCAAGAAAATCAAGATTCATCGTTATTGTGTGGGATAAGACCTTTGGCTAATCGCTAATGATAACCCAATGCGACCGGCCGAATCGTCCCGGCCGCACGTAAAGATCACCATGATCAACCCGATTGTGCGAAACCCATGGCCGAATCCCTGGTTTCGGGTACTGCTGCACGAAAACGTAGTTTCAGTGCATCGCTTCCTAAAAGACGATAGGCCTGACGCAGAAAACCGTCACCCGGCTTGATGCGCCACGCGCTGCCGAACTTGAGCAACACCTCGGCATCCGGCCGCTGGTAACGCAGGCGCACGTCGCAGCTACCATCGCGTACCGGTTCGAGCAGCCCTTTGAGCTCGCGTATGATCGCCTCGGTCGACAGACCGCGCTGCGCCATCGTCGTACTGCGCAACGTCAGCTCGATACTCGATGCACGCACCAGGCGCGCGTCTTCGATACCGCCGACCTTGTCGGCGCGAATACTCAACCCACCGCGATACTCATCGTGCACCAGGGTGCCTTCGACGATCAGCACCCGATCGTTGGCGATCTCGTCGCGATACTTTTCGTAGGTTTCGCTGAACAGCGCCGCCTCGATACGCCCGGTCTTGTCATCCAGCAACACCGACGCCATCGTGCCACGCTGGGTGTTGCGTCGATTGACCGCGACCACCATGCCGGCAACCGTGACCTTCTTGCCGCCGCCGCGCCGACCGCGCGCCTCGCGCACGTCATCCAGGCTCAGCCGGGCGATCCGGCTGCTGATCAGGGCCTTGAGGTCGGCCGCGTAGAAATCGATCGGGTGCCCGGTCAGATACAGGCCGAGCGTTTCTTTCTCGCCGGCCAGCCGCTGATCGTCGTCCCATTCCTCGATCTCGTCCGGCACGATGCCGGACACCGGTTCGACCGGTTCGGGTTCGGACATGCCGAACAGATCGTCCTGCCCCGCTGCCAGCATTGCCGCGTGCTGTTCGGCCATCTTCAGCGCCAACGGCAACTGAATCATCAGCGTGGCGCGATTCGCCCCCAGGCGATCCAGGGCACCGGCGCGGATCAGGGATTCGAGCACCCGCCGGTTGACCTTCTTCAGATCGATTCGCCGGCAGAACTCAAACATGTCGCGGAAGACGCCGTCGCGCTGGCGTGCCTCGACGATCCCTTCGATGGCGCCCTCACCGACGCCCTTGATGGCGCCGAGTCCGTAAACCACAGTGTCGTCGCCATCGATTGTGAACATGTAGCTGGAACGATTGACGTCCGGCGGCTCGACCTTCAGCTTCATCGCGCGGCATTCTTCGATGAAGGTCACGACCTTGTCGGTGTTGTCCATATCCGACGACAGCACCGCCGCCATGAACGCTGCCGGATAATGCGCCTTCAGCCACAAGGTCTGGTAAGAGACCAGCGCGTAGGCCGCCGAGTGCGACTTGTTGAAGCCGTAGCCGGCGAACTTCTCCATCAGGTCAAAGATATAGGTGGCGGTATCCTCTTCGACGCCGCGTGCCACCGCCCCCTTGCGGAAGATCTCGCCCTGCTTGGCCATCTCTTCCGGTTTCTTCTTGCCCATCGCACGCCGCAGCAGGTCGGCGCCGCCGAGCGTGTAGCTGGCGAGTACCTGGGCGATCTGCATGACCTGCTCCTGATACAGAATGACGCCGTAAGTCGATTGCAGGATGGGTTCGAGATCGGGGTGCGGGTAGACCACCTCCTGGATACCGTGCTTACGCGCGATGAAGTCGTCCACCATGCCCGACTGCAGCGGACCCGGGCGGAACAAGGCCACCAGTGCGGTGATGTCGTCGAAACAGTCGGGCTGCAACTTGCTGATCAATTGCTTCATGCCGGCCGATTCAAGCTGGAACACCGCGGTGGTCTCGGCGCTCTTGAGCAGCTTGAAGGCGTCGACGTCGTCGACCGGGATGGTCGCGATATCGATCAGCGCCTCGTTGGTCTTGCCCTTCTCGGCATTGATCGTCTTCAGCGCCCAGTCGATGATCGTCAGGGTACGCAGGCCGAGGAAGTCGAACTTGACCAGGCCGGCCGCCTCGACGTCGTCCTTGTCGTACTGCGTGACCAGGTTGGTGCCGTCGGCTTCGCAGTAAAGCGGGCTGAAATCGGTCAGCTTGCCCGGCGCGATCACCACGCCCCCGGCGTGCTTGCCGGCGTTGCGCGCCAAACCCTCGAGCTGCTTGGCCATATCGATCAGCTGGGTGATCTCTTCGTCGGTCTCGTAGGCCTGCTTGAGGTCTTCACTCTCCTGCAGTGCCTTGTCGAGCGTCATGCCGATCTCGAACGGCACCATCTTGGCGACGCGATCGGTGAAGCCATAGGCGTGGCCGAGCACGCGGCCGACGTCGCGCACGACTGCCTTGGCGGCCATGGAGCCGTAGGTGATGATCTGCGATACCGAATCTCGACCATACTTGCGCGCCACGTAGTCGATAACGCTGTCGCGCTTGTCCATGCAGAAGTCGACGTCGAAGTCGGGCATCGACACACGTTCGGGATTGAGGAAGCGCTCGAACAGCAGGTCGTGTTCCAGCGGATCGAGATCGGTGATCTTCAACGCATAGGCCACCAGCGACCCGGCACCCGATCCACGCCCCGGACCCACCGGCACGTCGTTGTCTTTGGCCCACTGGATGAAGTCGGCAACGATTAGGAAGTAGCCGGGAAAGCCCATGTTGATGATGACGTTGAGCTCGATCTCAAGCCTTTCATCGTAGGGTTTGCGCTTCTCGGTGAAATCGTCGTCGTTGCGATCGAAGATGCGATCAAGACGCCATTCGAGACCCTTGCGCGATTCCTCGCGAAAGAACTCGTCGATCGTCATGCCCTGCGGGATCGGGAAATCCGGCAGGAAGTTCTTGCCGAGCGTGATCTCGAGATTGCAGCGCTTGGCAATCTCTACCGTGTTTTGAATGGCCTCGGGGATGTCGGAGAACAGCTCCGCCATCTCCTGCGGCGAGCGCAGGTATTGTTGCTCGGAATACTGCTTGGTGCGCCGCGGATCGTCGAGGGTGCGCCCCTCGTGGATACACACGCGCACCTCGTGTGCGGCGAACTCGTCGGGGCGCAGAAAACACACGCCGTTGGTCGCGACAACCGGCACGGCCTTCTCTGCCGCCAGTGCAACGCTCGCATGCAGACAATCTTCTTCGTCGGTGCGCCCGGTTCTGACCAGTTGCAGGTAGTAGCGATCACCGAACAGGGCCAGCCAGTCATCCAGCCGCTGCTCGGCCAGTTGGCGGTTTCCGGATAGCAGGGCACGTCCGACATCGCCCTCTCGACCACCCGACAAAGCGATGATGCCGCGCGTACTCTCCGGCGTGAACCACTCACGATGCATCATCGCGCGACCGAGGTGCTGACCTTCACGGTAGCTGCGCGAGACCAATTCGGTAAGGTGCCGGTAGCCCTCGTTGCTCTGTACGAGCAGCACCAGGCGGTCAGGCTTCTGCGCATCATCCGGATTGTGAATCCAGGCATCGACGCCGCCGATCGGCTTGACGCCCGCCGCGATGGCCGCCTTGTAGAAGCGCACCAAAGCAAACATGTTCGATTGATCAGTCAGCGCGACCGCCGGCATGCCCTGCTCGGCCACCCGCGCGACCATCGGCTTGATGCGCGCAACACCGTCCACCAGCGAGTACTCGGAATGCACATGCAGGTGGACGAATTCGGCTGACATACGGCGATTCGGGACCTAGGTGGGGTCAGAAGAGCGAACAGGATACCGTGCCGCGGCATGGGCTTCCAGCACCGTTTGCATGCCCGGGTCACGCATTGGAAGATGCAAAGATCGAGCGCAGTTATTGCTTAGATATCAAATGACTACGACATCTTTCCCAGACCGAGCACCATGCTGCGCTTGATCCGAGCGTGCGTTATGCCAGTAGCTTGCGAACCGGCCCGAACGAGCGCCGATGGATCTCGCTGATGCCCAGTGCCTGCAAGGCTTCGAGGTGCTTCTTGGTCGGATAACCCTTGTGTATCGCCAGGCCGTAGCCGGGATAGCGCGCGTCCAATTCGACCATCTCACGGTCGCGCACGACCTTGGCAATAATCGACGCGGCCGAGATGCAGGGCTCGCTTCCATCGCCGCCCACGATCGCCTCGGCGCTGCACGGCAGCTGCTTGGGGAGCTTGTTGCCATCGACCAGGGCGTGGCCGGGTGCCACGGCCAGTGCAGCGACCGCACGCTGCATCGCCAGCAGACTGGCGTGCAAGATATTCAGTTCGTCGATCTCGGCCACTTCGGCGCGCCCCACGGCCCACGCCAGCGCCTGATCACATATCTGCGGATACAAGGCCTCGCGCTTCTTCTCACTGAGCTTTTTCGAGTCGGCCAGGCCGGCGATCGGCCTGTTTGGATCGAGGATCACGGCCGCCGCCACAACCGGTCCGGCCAACGGACCGCGGCCGACCTCATCGACGCCGCACACCAGAACTTCAGACAATGCCCCGCTCCTTCATCAATGCAATGACTGCCGCCGCGGCTTCGCGATTGGTATCCGAGCGCATCGACTGGTGGATCTCGGTATAGCGCGCTGCGATGCGCTCGCGCAGAGCGTCGTCTTGGAAGAACCGACGCAGTGGCGGCAGCAGGTGTTCCGGCTCGCAATCGTGTTGGATCAGCTCCGGCGCGAGTCGCTCGTCCGCCAGCAAATTGGCCATTGCGACGTGCGGCACCTTGACCAGTTTCAACAGACGCGCCAACCAATAGGTGGCGGCCTGCACCTTGTAGCCGACCACCATCGGACGTTTGCTCAGCAGGCCTTCAAGCGTCGCGGTACCCGAAGCGGTCAGCACCACATCGCCGGCGGCCATCGCGTTGCGCGCATCGCCGACGACGACCTGTGCATTGAGCGACGGCGTATAGCGTTGCCGCTCCGCCATCAGCAAATCGCGTGTTCTGTCGTTGACCAGCGGCACCACGACGCGCAGGCCGTCGATTTCGCGCTGCAGTACCTGCGCGGTCTGCAGAAACGGTCGCGCCAACCGCCCGACTTCGCCACTGCGACTGCCCGGCAACACGGCGAGCACCGGCGCGTCACCCGGTATACCGAGGCGTTCACGCGCACCTGCCCGATCGGGACGCAGCGGCATCTCGCCCGCCAAGGGGTGTCCGACATAGTGGGCCGACACCTGGTGACTTTCGAGAAAGGCATTTTCGAACGGAAAGATCGTGAGCAGCAGATCGACCGCTCGGCGAATGGTTTTTACCCGACTGGTACGCCAGGCCCATACGGTCGGGCTGACATAGTGCACCGTCGGTATCCCGCGTTCGCGCAATCGCGTTTCGACCGTGAGATTGAAGTCCGGCGCATCGACACCGATGAACAAGGCCGGCGGCGTGTCGCGCCAGCGCGCGAGAATCTGGCCGCGCAGGCGTAGTAGCCGCGGCAGATGATGCAGGACCTCGAACAACCCCATCACCGATAGGCTGTCCATCGGCTCCCACTGGTCGATCCCTTCGTTCATCATCAAGGGACCGGCCACCCCTTCAAACTGGAGCTGCGGCATTTCAGCCTTGAGTGCGCGCATCAAGCCGGCCGCGAGCAAGTCGCCTGAAGGCTCTGCGGCAATGATACCGATGCGCAACGGCTGCATGGGCTGGGGTCTGAACCGATTCAGCGAACGATGCTGCGTTCGCTGGCCTCGAGGAAGTCCGCCATGATGCGCAGTTCCTCGCTGGCATCGGCGGCAGCCACGATCTGCGTGCGTGCCTCAGCCAACGGCAGACCGCTGTGGTAGAGCGTGCGGTAGGCCTGTTTGATCGTTGCAAGCTGGTCGGCGCTGAACTTGCGGCGACGCAGGCCCTCGCTGTTGATGCCGTGCGGCTTGGCAGGATGGCCACCCACCATGACATACGGCGGTACGTCTTTGCTGATCACACTGCCCATCGCAGTGAAACAATGTTTCCCGACGTGGCAGAACTGGTGAATGATGCTGAATCCACCAAGGATCGCCCAATCATCGATATGTACATGCCCGCCCAGAGAAGCGGCATTGGCCATGATGGTGTTGTCACCGATACGGCAATCGTGCGCGATGTGGGCATAGGCCATCAGCAGGTTGTCACTGCCGATCGTGGTCAACGATTCGTCTTGCGTGGTGCCGCGGTGGATGGTGACGAACTCACGGATCTTGTTGCGATCGCCGATCTCGAGAAACGTCTGTTCGTGCCGCTCGTATTTCTTGTCCTGCGGGTCTTCGCCGATCGACGCAAACTGATAGATCAGGTTGTCGCAACCGATAGTGCATGGACCGTTGATGACGACGTGCGAACGAATCTCGGTACCCTTGCCGATCTTCACACCGGCGCCGATCACTGCGAAGGGACCGATGCTGACCCCCTCATCGATCTGCGCTGACGGATCAATTACCGCACGCGAATCGATCACACTCACAGGTTCCGCGCGGTGCACATGATCTCGGCAGAAGCTACGACACTGCCGTCGACTTTGGCCTCGGCAGAAAACACCCATATCTCGCGCTTGTGCTTGAGCACTTCGACTTCGAAGATGAGTTGGTCGCCAGGCACCACCGGGCGCTTGAAGCGCGCCTTGTCTACGCCGACCAGGTAATAGATAGCTTCTTTCGGCACATCGGCGCTTTCCATTGCCAACAGGCCAGTTGCTTGCGCCATGGCCTCGATCAGCAGCACGCCCGGCATCACCGGTTTGCTGGGAAAGTGTCCCTGGAAAAACGGCTCGTTGATCGTTACGTTCTTCATCGCCACCAGACGTTTGCCCGGCTCGCTCTCGAGTACCCGATCAACCAGCAGAAACGGGTAACGATGCGGCAGCAGGCTTTGAATTTGCTGAATATCCATGGCGTCTAACGCAACCTCCGGAAACTCTTTATCTTTGCTATTTGTCGTACCGGCAGGCAGCCGGTCTCACCCTTGTTGCTCTTTTTGCTCACGCAGCGCCGCAACTTCCTGTTCGAGTGATTTTATCCGTCGAACCATATCATCCAGTTGGCGCAAGCGGGCGAAATTCTTCAGCCAGACCGCATGCTCCATGGCAGGAATGGTGCCCGTATAGACGCCGGGCTTTTTGATCGAACGCGTGACCGAAGTAACGCCGGACACGTGCACATGATCAACCAATTCGACATGACCGGTCACGCCGGCACCACCGGCGATCGTACAGTAGGCGCCGATATGCGATGAACCGGCAATCGCCGAACGTCCGGCCATCGCGGTATGTTCACCCAGGTAAACATTGTGCGCGACGTGCACCTGGCTATCGATCTTCACACCGTTTTGAAGCACGGTATCCCCGATCGCACCGCGATCTATCGACGAGCATGAGCCTACCTCGACATCGTCGCCGAGTACCGCCCGACCGATCTGCGGCACTTTCACCCATGCCCCATCATCGTTGGCCAGGCCAAACCCGTCGCCGCCGATCACTGCGCCGGGATGAATCAGGCAGCGCTTGCCAAGCTGCGTATCGCTGCCGAGGGTGACCATTGCCACCAGGCGGGAGCCGGCACCTACCACCGAACGGTCCAGCAGCACGCACCCCGGCCCGATCACCACGTCGTCTTCAATAACGACATTGGCGCCGACATAGCTGTTGACCCCGATATGTGCGCTGTCTGCCACCGTTGCCGTATCGTGTACAAAGGCGCCCACGGCAGCACCAGGCGAGACAGCCTCTGGCGGGTACAGCGCGGTGACGACTCTGGCGTGCGCAAGGTAGGGATTGTCGGCGACCAGGCAATCGACGTTGCAACGCTCGGCATCTTCTGCTGCGAGAATCACGGCCGATGCCCTGGTGGTATCGAGATAGGTTCGATAACGCTTGTTGGCGAGAAACGAGATCGCGCCCTCTTCGGCATCCTGCAGCGTCGCCACATGGTTTATCAACCGGTGCGGATCGCCACGCAGTTCCGCTCCGGTGAGTTCACTCAAGGCCTGTAAAGTGAACTCCACGCAACCTCCGTATCAATCGCTTGCCACAGCAAGTTCGCGCATTCTGGCGAGGACCTTGTCGGTGATGTTGGCGCGCTCGGATGCCCAGGTCACGCCGCTTTCCAGCACGATATCGAGGTTCTCGGCCTTGGCGACTTCCGCAATCACCTCGGACAACACGCGGCGCAGCCGATCCATTTCGGCACTCATGCGCAAGCGGCGATCACTCTCGAGTTCTTCTTTCGCGTTGCCCAAGCGAAGCTTGCGCGAACGGATATCGCGCTGCAGGCTTTTCGCTTCCGGGTCGGTCATCAACTCGCGATCTCGCTCGAGCTTCTCTTCGAGTTGGGTGATCTGGCTATCCTGTTCTGCGATCTTCTGTTCGCGCGCAGAGAACTCGGATTTGATCTTCTGACGAACCTCGGCGACCTGTGGTGCTTCGGTCTGCAGACGAATCACATTGACGACGGCAACCGTAACCTCTGCCGCATTGACGTACGCCGGCAACAGGCATACCGCCAAGCCGAGCAATGCAAACCAGCGCCTGATCATCATCACACCTCCAGCCAATCAGAAGGTCGAACCAAACGAGAATTGAAACGATTCTTTCTCGTCCTGGCTGTCTGTTTTCAATGGGAACGCGTAGCTGATGGTCAACGCACCGATCGGCGACAACCAAGACAATCCCAGGCCCGTCGAATAGCGGAACTCATCGGGATCGAAGAAATCATCGTCGGTGTCCACCACGCTACCGAAGTCAACGAACGCCGCCAGACGCAAGGTATCGCTCTTCTTCACGAACGGCGGCGGGAACAACAATTCGAGGCTACCGGCGTACATGGCGTTGCCGCCCAGCGGGTCCTCTTCGGAATCACGCGGGCCGATCGAGCGCGAGGCATAGCCACGCACACTGCCCGGACCGCCGCCGAAGAAGTTTTCGAAGAACGGCAGTTTCTCGGTATCGCCATAACCGTCGCCATAACCGATCTCGCCGGCCAACGACACGACGACATCACCGCCGAGCGGCCAATAACGTCGGTGCTCGTACGAAATTTTGTAATACGTCAGGTCACTACCCGGCACGGAGGCCTCGGCATACAACGACTGCAAGGAACCCTCGTTCGGGAACAGGGCCGTATCGCGCGAGTCGTGGCGCCAACTCAGGTTGACCTCGAAGTTGAGGAAGGTATTGCCCTCGCGATCTTCGAACGCCTCGATCTCGTTGGACGGGTTCTCACCCAGTTCGAAATCGATATGGTGGATCGACGCACCGAAGTTGAAGCGGTTGAATTCGCTCAACGGGATGCCGAACGTCATACCGAGAACGCCGTCGTCGGTTTTGTAGTCCGCGGTATCCAGATCGTCGAAATCGGTGGTGCGGTAGCTGATGTCAAAGCCGCGGCTGATGCCGTCGATCGTGTAGTAGGGATTCAGATAGGAGATCTGGTAGTGCTGGTTTGCATCACTGGTCTTGAACGCCAACGACACTTTTTTGCCGGTGCCGGCAAAGTTGTCCTGGTTGATCGCGGCATTGACCACCAGGCCATCAGACTGCGAGAAACCGACGCCGGCCAGCAACGAGCCTGACGGCTTTTCGTCGACACTGACATTGATATCGACTTCGTCGGCAGAACCCGCGACGGTCGGTGTCTCGACGGACACATTGTCGAAGTAACCGGTACGCTGCACGCGCTCGCGCGACAGCTTGAGCTTCTCGCCCGAGAACCATGCCGCCTCCATCTGACGGAACTCACGGCGCACCACCTCGTCGCGGGTACGCTGGTTGCCGCGGATGTTCAGGCGACGCACATAGGCGCGCTTGCCGGGATCGACGAAGAAGGTCACGGCGACGGTTTTGTTCTCTTCATCGATCTCGGGAATGCTGTTGACGTTGGCGAACGCATGCCCGAGATCGGACAGCTGTGCCGATATGCGGTCACTACTCTCGACAATGTCTTTGCGCGCAAACGGCTGACCGCGCTTCAGGTGGATCAGCGGGAAGTATTCCTCGGGCTCGCCGACCAGATCGCCGGCCAGGCGAATGTCGCTGATGGTGAACACATCCCCTTCAGCGATGTTGATCGTGATGTAGATATCCTGCTTGTCGGGCGTGATCGTGACCTGCGTCGAGTCGATCTTGAAGTTCACGTAGCCACGGTCAAGGTAATAGGAACGCAGCGTTTCGAGGTCGCCGGCGAGCTTCGGCCGCGAGTATTGGTTGTCTTTGGTCAGGCGCGACAACCAACCACCGGTCGACAGTTCAAACTCGTCAAGCAGGTCTTCCTCGTCGAACGCCGTGTTGCCGACGATGTTGATCTTCTTGATCAAGGCCGTTTCGCCTTCGACCACATCGATATCGATCGCGACCCGGTTACGTTCCAGCGGCGTCACCGTCGACGTCAGTTTGACCGCGTACTTGCCCTGGTTGTAGTACTGCCGCTGCAGTTCCTGTTCGATGCGGTCGAGTACCGAACGTTCGAAGGTTCGACCCTCGGCGAGGCCGATGTCTTTCAGGCCTTCCTTGAGCGCATCGGTGTCGATCGATTTGTTGCCGGAAAAGTTGATTTCGGAGATGGCCGGTCGCTCGGTCACGATAACCACGAGCACGTCACCGTGCTTTTCGAGGCGCACATCCTTGAAAAAGCCGGTTTTGTACAGCGCCCGGATGATGTCCGAGGTGTGGTCGATATCGATGACATCGCCCGGCTTGACCGGCAGATAATTGAACACCGTGCCGGCGGTGATGCGCTGCAATCCTTCGACGCGGATGTCGTTGATACGGAAACCGTCAGCGATGGCGTGGGTGGCACATCCGAGCAGTAACAGAATAACCCAGAATCTTGCCCGCATATGCTCTCTCTTGTTTACCGGTTTCCTGTTTTTATTGCACCCGCACGTAAGAAAGTGCCGGCCACGTAAAGCCGGGGATTATACGGTATCGGCCCGGGCAAAAGTAGGCTCGGTAACGGCCCTCAATCCATTATGCGAAGGATGTCGACATAGAAAGCCAGCGACATCAGCCCGAGCAACAGCAGCAGCCCGATTTTCTGGCCCTGCAGCATCGCAGATTCCGACAGCGGACTGCCCTTGATGCCTTCGATGGCGAAATACAGCAGATGACCGCCGTCCAGCACCGGCACCGGCAACAGGTTCAACACGCCCAGGCTGATACTCACGATCGCCAGGAACTTCAGGAAGTAGACAAAGCCGATACTGGCGGTCTTGCCGGCGGCATCGGCAATCGTGATCGGCCCACTGAGGTTGTGAATCGAGGCCTGCCCCGTCACGATCCGCCACATCACCTTCAGCGTCAGCAAGGAATATCGGCCGGTTTCCGCAACGGCTGCCGGAAAGGCTTCGCCGATCCCCAAGCGATACTCGGCGTGGAAATGCGCCTCCTCGGCCTCGGTCATCTGGTAGCGCTCGTTGCGTGCACCGATCCGCCCGACCACAGCCCCGTCTTTCTGCGCAAACGGTGCAGGCGTCAGCTCAAAAGAGACACTCGCACCATCACGATCCACAACCAGATCGATCGCCTGGCCGGGACGCTGCTGGACGTAATCGACCCATGTCCCCCAGTACTCGATCGGCTTGCCGTCAACCGTCACAATGCGATCACCGGTGCGCACACCGGCCTGATCGGCGACTTCACCTTCGATGATCTCGCCAAACACCGCCGGAACCGGATAGGGCTCGCGATCGAGACCCAGGTGCGCCATCAAATTCTTGGTTTGCGACAGATCACCGACGTCGCTGGAGGGCATCACGCGCACCTGTTCATTGCCCGCAGCGTCACGCACTCTGATCTTGAGTTCCGGCGCGCCGACGGATTCGGTCGCGATTTTCTCAATCGCCGAACTCCAGATCGGGGTGACTTCGCCGTTTACCGAGACAATCTCGTCACCAACCTGCAGACCGGCCCGTTGCGCCGGGCTGTTGGGTTCGACCGCGCCGATCCACGGGCGCAGCCCGGTATCGCCGAGCGCCATCACCCCCCAGAAGGCGACGATCGCGAACAGAAAATTGAACAGCGGCCCGGCCACCACGACCGCCGAGCGCACCCACAAAGACTGCCGGTTGAACGCCCGCTTCGCCTCTTCCGGCGCCACCGGGCCTTCGTTCTCGTCGAGCATCTTGACGTAACCGCCCAGGGGAATGGCGGCGATCACGTATTCCGGCGCATCCGGTGAGGTCTGGCGGCGCCACAGAGGACGGCCGAAGCCGATCGAAAATCTCAGCACCTTGACGCCGAGCTTGCGCGCGACCCAGAAATGGCCAAATTCGTGGATCGCCACCAATACGCCGACGGCCACGATAAATGCCAGAATTTTAAAGAGAATATCGTCCATTCGCCTATCAGACCGTGAATGCTGCCTGTTGTTCCGCCATCGTACGAGCCTGCCTGTCTACCGCCAACAGCGCCTCCATATCAACGGCCTCGCCATGCGGGAATTCGCCCAAAGTCCGCTCGACCACGTCAGCGATCTCGGTGAAGCCCAGGCGCTTGTCCAGAAACAAGGCGACAGCGACTTCGTTGGCGGCATTCAACACCGCCGGTGCGGTCCCCCCGGCCGTGACCGCCTCGAAGGCCAGCCGCAGGCACGGGAACCGGGTTAGATCCGGCGGTTCGAAGTCGAGCCGCGCAACATCGAACAGGTCAAGCGAGCCGACGCCCGAGCTGTGCCGCTGCGGCCAGGCCAGCGCGTGGGCGATCGGCGTGCGCATATCGGGATTGCCGAGCTGAGCCAGCACAGAACCGTCGCTGTATTGCACCATCGAGTGAATCACGCTCTGTGGATGCACCACCACCTGGATCTGGTCCGGCCTGGCATCGAACAGCCAGCGCGCCTCGATCACCTCCAGGCCCTTGTTCATCATCGTCGCCGAATCGACAGAGATCTTGCGCCCCATGTCCCAGTTCGGATGCGCACAGGCCTGTTCCGGGGTAACCGCGCGCAGCTCATCAAGCCGGCGCTCACGGAAGGGGCCGCCCGACGCCGTCAGCAGGATCCGCTCGACGCCGACCCGCTCCAGCCCATCAGAAAAGTTCGGTGGCAGGCACTGGAATACCGCATTGTGCTCACTGTCGATCGGCAGCACGGTCGCGCCGTGAGCCTGTACCTCGGCCATGAACAATGCACCGGACATGACCAGGGCTTCCTTGTTCGCCAACAGCACTCGCCGTCCGAGACGAACCGCCGCGAGGGTCGGCAGCACACCCGCCGAACCGACGATCGCCGCCATGACGTCGCTGGCCTCCGGGTGGCAGGCAACCGCCTCCAATCCGGCCGGGCCGGCAAGCACCTCGATCCGCAGGCCCTCTGCCGACAGCAGCTCGCGCAATGTGGCAGCTGCCTGCTCATCCGCCATCGCGACCAGCTCAGGCCGGTAGCGACGGCATTGTTCCAGCATCCCCTGCACATCGCGGTTGGCGCTCAGCGCCACAACCCGGTAGCGATCCGGGTGACGCGACACGACATCCAGGGTGCTCTGCCCGATCGAGCCGGTCGAGCCGAGGATCGCAATCCCTCTCATGCAATCCCGCCCAGCACGGCGATGCCCAGGGCGAACACCGGTGCGGCCGCCAGCAGGCTGTCGATGCGATCGAGCACCCCGCCGTGTCCGGGCAACAGGTTGCCGCTATCTTTGACGCCCGCTTCGCGTTTGAGGCGGCTCTCCCATAGATCACCGCCAATCGAGACCGCGGTCACCAAAACGCAGAGCAAGATCAATCCCAACAGCGGCTGGGAACCGGTCACATCGGTAAACACGAGAATCGACGCACTGACCACTGCCCCGACTGCAGCGCCGATGGCGCCCGCCCAGGTCTTGCCGGGGCTGACGATCGGCGACAGCTTGGTCTTGCCGAATGCGCGACCGGCAAAATAGGCACCCGAATCGGCGACCCAGATCAAGATCATCAGGAACAGCACCAACCGCGGACCATAGGGATCGGACGCGTGCAGGCTCACGATCGACAGCCATGCGGCAACCAGCACCAGGGCACCCATCACCAGGATCGCAAAGCGCGGCCGGTCTGCCGCTTCGAGCGGCTTGCGCCGCGCGACCAGCAGCACCGTTGCCAGTATCCACCAGATGCTCAACACGCCCTGCACGACCAACAGTTGATCGGGTGTGACGAACCGCCAGGCCAACCACAGTGCGCCACCAACCACGGCCATGTAGGCAACCAGCGGCAGCGGGCCGTTCAGCTTCGCCAGGCGCCCCATCTCGCGCGCACCCAGCAACACGATAGCGCCGAGGATCACCGCCAGAATGCGGGTATCGAGATACAGCACGCCCGCCACCACCAGCGGAACGAGTACGGCAGCGGTGAGCACGCGCTGCCAGAGCATCAGCGTGCGCTTTCCAGTTGCGCCCCGGTCTTGCCGAAGCGACGCTGGCGCGATCCGAACTCGGCAACCGCCTTGCGGAACTCGGCGGCATCGAAATCGGGCCACAATACCGGCGTGAAATACAGTTCGGTATAGGCGCAGTGCCACAGCAGAAAATTGCTGATGCGCAGTTCGCCACCGGTGCGGATGAACAGATCGGGATCGGGTTGATCGCCCAAGGCAGTAGACCGGGCAAACAGCTCTTCGTTGATGTCGTCAGGCGTCAACTCGCCACTTTGCACGGCGGCAGCAAGTTTGCGAGCAGTCTCGGTAATGTCCCAACGTCCGCCGTAATTTGCCGCAATCTGCAGAACGAGCCGCTTGTTGTCGCGGGTCTTGTCTTCGGACTCGCGAATGCGTTTTTGCAGTTTTTCGGGAAAGGCAGAGATATCGCCGATGACGCGGAGCCGGATGTCATTGCTCTGCATGCGCTTCACTTCACGCTGCAGCGCGCTGAGGAACAACTCCATCAGCATGTTGACTTCGGTTTTGGGCCGCCGCCAGTTCTCGCTGCTGAAGGCGAACAAGGTCAGCACCTTCACACCGTGCTGAATGCACTCTTCGATCGTGCTGCGCACGCTCTGCACACCCGCACGGTGTCCGGCGTGGCGCGCCTGACCACGTGCTTCGGCCCAGCGACCGTTGCCGTCCATGATGATCGCCACGTGCTCCGGCACCGCGCCGGAGACGGCGGGACTCCCCATTGTCTCAGTATCGCCGGTCATGTCTGCTGTGCGGCGTTACACCGACATCAGGTCTTTTTCTTTCTTCTCCAGCAGTTCGTCGATTTCCTTGACGTGCTGATCGGTCAGTTTCTGGATGATCTCCTGACCACGACGTTCGTCGTCTTCGGAAATCAGCTTGTCCTTGACCAGCGCTTTCAAATCGTTGTTGGCATCGCGACGGATGTTGCGCACGGCGACGCGCGCCTGCTCCGCTTCGTGACGCACGATCTTGGTCATGTCACGCCGACGCTCTTCGGTCAACGGCGGCATTGGCACGCGAATCAGGGTGCCGGCACTGTTGGGATTGAGACCCAGATCGGACTCCATGATCGCTTTTTCAACCGCACTCACCATCTGCTGCTCATACGGCTGCACGGTGATCGTACGTGCATCCTCGACACCCACGTTGGCCACCTGCTTGAGCGGCACGTCGGAACCGTAGTACGAGACAACGAGATGGTCCAAAAGGCTCGGATGCGCCCGACCGGTACGCACCTTGGCCAGGTTTTCGCCCAGCGCATCGACACTCTTGCCCATCCGCCCGGCCGCATCTTTTTTAATGTCGTCGATCATGACTCCTCTCCAGTCGAAACGAGGGTGCCTACGGACTCCCCGCGAACGACGCGCTGCAAAGCGCCTTCTACATTGATGTTCATTACGCGCAGGGGCATGTTCTGCTCCTTGCAGAGTACCACCGCCGTGGCATCCATCACCGCCAAACCTTCGCGCAGCACCCGATCGTAACTCAGGCGCGGGTAAAACTCCGCACCCGGGTCCTTCTTCGGGTCGGCCGAGTACACCCCATCCACCTTGGTCGCCTTGATCATGACGTCTGCACCGATCTCGATGGCGCGCAGACTGGCAGCCGAATCGGTCGTGAAATAGGGGTTGCCGGTACCGGCAGAAAGGATAACCACGCGCCCGGCCTGCAGATGACGCACCGCCTCGTCGCGGCTGTAATATTCGCAGACCTGATCTATGCGGAAGGCCGACATGGTACGCGCATCGATGCCCCGTTTGCGCAAGGCATCCTGCATCGCCAGCGAGTTCATGACCGTGGCGAGCATGCCGATGTGATCGCCGGTAACGCGATCGAAACCGCCACCGGCGAGGCCTGCACCGCGAAAGATATTGCCGCCGCCGATCACCAGCGCGACCTGGATCCCCATCTCGACGAGTTCCGCCACCTCGCCGGCCACGCGTCCGAGGATGCTGGGATCGATGCCGAAGTCGCCGTCGCCCATCAGGGCTTCGCCGCTCAATTTGAGGAGGATTCGTCGGGGAACTGTGTCGTCAGGCATGAGAACCCGCTTGTTGGTTGATTGAGCAGTCAGTTTACCGCGCTGATGAAGCAAACGGCCCGCTTGATGGCGGGCCGTTTGTACCGAGCTTACTCGCCGCGGGCTGCCGCGGCCTGGGCCATGACTTCCTCACGGAAGTCTTCGACCTTTTTCTCGATGCCTTCACCGACTTCGAAGCGCTTGAAGCCGTTGATGGTTGCACCTTTCGCCTTCGCCAGCTTACCCACGGTGGTATCCGGGTCCTTCACGAAAGGCTGGCCGAGCAGCGTGATCTCATTGACGAACTTGCGCATGCGGCCCTCAACCATCTTCTCGATGATATTGTCCGGCTTGCCGCTGTCTTTGGCCTGTGCCTCGGTGATCTCACGTTCCTTGGCAAGCTTCTCGGCCGGAACTTCGTCTTCGCTCACGCACACCGGGTTGCTAGCCGCGATGTGCATCGCGATATCGCGACCCAGCTCTTCGTCACCGCCGGTGATGTCGACGACGACACCGATGCGCACGCCGTGGCTGTAGCTAGACAGGTCGCCCTGCGCAGCCGTACGGGTGAAACGGCGTACCGCCATGTTCTCACCGATCTTCGATACCAGACCCTGGCGGGCTTCTTCGATCGTGGTGTCTTCGCCTTCGTGCAACGGCAGAGCCATCAAGGCATCGACATCGGCGACATCGCTGTTCAACGCGCGATCTGCGACCGCATCGGCGAACGACTTGAAGTTGTCGTCTTTGGCGACGAAGTCGGTTTCGCAGTTGACCTCGACCATGACCGATGCTTTGCCGTCGCCGCTGGTGGCGATAACGATCACACCGTCGGCCGCGGTACGCCCGGCTTTCTTGGCCGCTTTCGCCTGGCCGGACTTACGCATGTTTTCGATGGCGGCTTCGATGTCGCCGTTGGTCTCGGTGAGTGCCTTTTTGCACTCCATCATGCCAGCGCCGGTGCGCTCGCGCAGTTCTTTAACGAGAGAAGCAGTGATCGCCATGCTCTTTACCTCAATTCTGGAATTTCGCTGATAACAAACGACCCCCGGCCGGCGAACCGGTCAGGGGCACATCGTCATGACGTGACGGCGCTGACCGTTAGCCTGCTGCCGTGTCCGCCGTTTCGCTGCGACCGGCTGCAGCCGCGGTAGCGGCCGCCGCACGACCTTCAAGGATCGCTGCGGACGCACCCTGCACGTACAGTTGTACGGCACGGATCGCATCATCGTTGCCCGGGATGACGTAATCGATATCTTCCGGATCGTTGTTGGTATCCACCACACCGATCACCGGAATACCGAGCTTCTTGGCTTCGGCAATAGCGATTTTCTCATGGCCGGTATCAACCACGAACAGCGCGTCGGGCAGACCGTTCATCTCTTTGATACCACCCAGGCTACGGTCGAGTTTCTCTTTCTCTCGCGTCAGGGTCAGCGCTTCTTTCTTATGGAAACGAGCTGCCATGGAGCCATCGGCCGCCATGTCTTCGAGCTCTTTGAGGCGCTTGATCGATTGTTTGATGGTCTTGAAGTTGGTCAGCATGCCGCCCAACCAGCGATGGTTGACGTAGGGCATGCTGCAACGCTCGGCCTCTTCGCGGACGACGTCGCGCGCAGAACGCTTGGTGCCGACGAACATGACCTTGCCGCCGTTCGAGGCGAGCTTGCCGATGAAGTTCATCGCATCGTTGTACAGCGGAAGCGTCTTTTCCAGATTCACGATGTGAATCTTGTTGCGGTGACCAAAGATGAACGGACGCATCTTCGGGTTCCAGTAACGGGTCTGGTGACCAAAGTGCACGCCAGCTTCGAGCATCTGGCGCATAGAAACGTTGCTCATGGATTACTCCAGGTATTGTTTGGGTTGAGCCTCCACGTACCCTGACGACCGACCCTGCTTTCGCGGGGCACCCAGGCGCCGAGTTGCGGTACGTGTGTGTCGTTTAATTAACCCCGTAAACGGGGTGCCAAGCGGCCATTGCCGCCAAGCGGCGCGTTTTATACCATACCTATCCTTCGGCCTCAATCGAGAAATGAGGCCAACATCCTGTTTTCTTAGTGCAAATTTCCTCTCAAGGGGCCTCGATGGCAGTCATTATCAAAACGCCCGACGAAATCGAAAAAATGCGTGTGGCGGGGCGGCTGGCCGCGGAAGTCCTCCAGATGATCGAAGAACACGTCCAACCGGGCGTAAGTACTGATGAACTCGACAAAATTTGTCACGACTATATCGTCGGCGAGCAACAGGCCATCCCTGCCCCGCTGAACTACCGCGGTTTCCCGAAATCGATCTGCACCTCGGTCAACCACCAGGTGTGCCACGGCATCCCTGGGAACAAGGTTCTGAAAGACGGCGATATCGTGAACATCGACATCACCGTGATCAAAGACGGCTTCCACGGCGATACCAGCAAGATGTTCCTGGTCGGCAAACCGTCGATCCTGGCGCAGCGGCTGGTCGACCTTACCCAGAAAGCGATGTGGAAAGGCATCGAACTGGTCAAACCCGGTACCCACCTGGGCGATATCGGGCACGCGATCCAACAGTTCGTCGAGGGCAACGGTTATTCGGTGGTACAGGAATACTGTGGTCACGGCATCGGCCGTGGTTTTCACGAAGACCCGCAGGTGCTGCACTATGGCTCCGCCGGTACCGGGCTCGAATTGCAGGCCGGCATGACCTTTACCATCGAGCCGATGGTCAATGCCGGCAAACGCAATGTGAAGTTGCTGCCCGACGGCTGGACCGTGGTAACCAAAGACCGCAAGCTGTCGGCGCAATGGGAGCACACGATCCTGGTCACCCCCACGGGTTACGACGTGTTGACGCTGCGCGAGGAAGAACGCCAGGCTGCCGCCGGCTGAATCCATGACCGACGAATTGCTCGCCACGATGGACCGGCGCCTGTCCGCCGGCGAAGACCCCCTGCCCGTGTTCAAGCAGACCCTGCGCAGCGGGCGCGAAGAGCTCGCCGACCGCTTCCGCGCCGGCACACGGGCCAGCATCCTGGTGCACACAGCGGCGCAGTTCACCGATGTCATCGTCGGCAAGGCCTGGTCGCAGTTCGTCCCCGACGATGTCGATGCCTGCCTCGCTGCGGTCGGCGGCTATGGGCGCGGCGAGCTCCACCCGGCTTCCGACATCGACCTGCTGGTGCTGACCGCGGCCGAGCCCACGGCACTCGCCGAGTACCTCGAGCCGCTGGTGATGTTTCTATGGGATATCGGCCTTGAAGTCGGTCACAGCGTGCGCAGCCTCGAACAATGCGTGCATGAAGCGGCCTCGGACATCACGGTAATCACCAATCTGCTGGAATGCCGCTTGATCGCCGGCAGCGCCAAGCTGTTCCATCGCCTGCTCGAGCTGACCGGCCCCGACCGCATCTGGTCGAGCCGTGATTTCTTCACCGCCAAGGCGGCCGAGCAACGTGAACGCTATGCCAAGTTCGACGACAGCGCGCATAACCTCGAACCGAATCTGAAGGAAGGGCCCGGCGGGCTACGCGACATCCAGACGATCGGCTGGGTCGCCAAGCGCCACTTCGGTGTCAGCACCATGGAGGCGCTGGTCGAACACGGCTTTCTGACCGATCACGAATTCCGCAAGCTCAAGCGCGGCGAAGAACACCTGTGGCGCGTGCGCTACGGCCTGCACCTGCTGACCGGCCGGCATGAAGACCGCCTGCTGTTTGAACACCAGCGCGCGCTGGCCAAGCAGTTCGGCTACACCGATGAAAACGCCAACCTCGCCGTCGAACAGTTCATGCAGGACTATTACCGGCGGATCGTGGAGATGCAGCGCCTCAACGAGATGCTGTTGCAGCTATTCGAAGAAGCCATTCTGCTGAACAACCAGCTGGGTGACCCGGTGCCGATCAACCGCCGCTTCCAGGCCCGCAACGGCTATCTCGAGGTGGTCAACAGCGGCACGTTCGCGCGCTACCCGCTCGCCATGCTCGAGCTGTTCCTGATCCTGCAGCAGAACCCCCAGTTGCAGGGCGTGCGCGCCAGTACGATTCGACTGATACGCGCCCACCGCCACCTGATCGACGACCGGTTCCGCAAAGACCTGCGTGCGCGTTCCTTGTTTATCGAGATCTTCCGCGAACACAACGGCCTGACCCACGCGACGCGACGCATGCACCGCTACGGCATCCTCGCTCGCTACCTGCCGGCGTTTCACGCGGTGACAGGCCTGATGCAGTTCGACCTGTTCCATGTCTACACGGTCGACGAACACATCCTGATGGTGATTCGCAACATGCGACGGTTCTCGCTCGACCGTCACGCCGACGAATGCCCGCGCTGCAACGATGTGTTCAAATTGCTGCCGAAACCCGAGCTGCTTTACCTCGCCGGCCTGTTTCACGACATCGCCAAGGGACGCGGCGGCGATCACTCGAAACTCGGCGCCGAAGATGCACGCGAATTCTGCTATCAGCACATGCTGTCAGAGTGGGACGCCGACCTGGTCGCCTGGCTCGTCGAGATGCACCTGGTGATGTCGCACACTGCACAGCAAGAGGACATCGACGACCCGGATGTCGTGCTGGAGTTTGCCGAAAAGGTCCGCACCCGCACCCGGCTCGACTACCTCTACCTGTTGACCGTCGCCGACATGCGCGGCACCAACCCGGGGCGGTGGAACTCGTGGAAGGCAGCCCTGTTGGATCATCTGCATACACGCACACGCGAGGCGCTCGAACGTGGCCTCGACCAGCCGCAGCAACAAGACGATGTGATCGCGCAGCGCCAGAACGATGCACGCAGCCGTCTGGTCGGCAAAGGCTTCGACAGCGATCAGCTCAACCTGCTGTGGATGTCGCTGAGCACCGATTACTTCCTGCAGAACAACGTCGACGCCATCGTCTGGCATACCGAACTGCTGTGGCCACCGGGTAAAACCTTCGGCGAGATGCACGTCGAGCTGCGCGAGGACCCCGTTCACCGCTGCACCGATATCTGCATCTATGGCCCGGACCGCGATGACCTGTTCGCCCAGAGTACCGCCCTGCTCGACCAAGCCGGCCTCAACGTGCTCAGCGCACGTATCCAGACCACCGAATCCGGCCTGTCGCTGAACACCTACCTGGTGCTCGAGGAAGACGGCGACCAGATCACCGGGCAAGAGCGCCTCGATGACATTCGCAACTTCGTGCAGCAGAGCCTCAACAGCGGCGAACCACCACTGAGCAGACCTCGCATACCGCGCCAATTGAAGACCTTCCAGATGCCCTCGCAGGTCAGCTTCGAACAGGACGATAGTCGGGTGGTCACCTGGATAAACCTCGTGACCAGCGACCGACCAGGATTGTTGTCATTGGTTGGCCAGGCCTTTGCCAAGAACAAACTCAGGCTGCACAACGCACGCGTCTCGACAGCAGGCGCCGAGGCTCAAGACACTTTCGCCGTTACCGATCGCGAAAACCAGCCGATCACCGATCCCGATCAGCTCGCGTGTATCGCCGAATCGATTCGCGCAATACTCGACCAGCCGCAGTAACCTCGACTGCCACGTCGCCCCTCAACGGCAAGCTGCAAATACCGCTGCTTGTCCGGCAGAGTCCTCGACCTCGGCCGTTCCTTCGGCTGCATCCGCAACAGCTCGCATGACTGCGCTGGCAGTCAACAGGTGGGGCGAAATCTCCACGCCGGCTTCGTACAGACCCGTTGCCGTCCACGTATTGCACGTGTTGAACATGAAGTAGTCACCGACAGCCGCATAAAACTGGCTGTCGCCGTACAGGCCATTCTGCGACGGCGCAAGATTGTCGGCGTTGCGGACGAAACTGCGCGCTACGAATTGCATCATCGACGCCAACGCCGCATCACTGACGCACAGCGAGACCACTTCGCTATGCGGAAAGTAACGGTCGGCCCGCTCGGGCACTGCGACCACATGCATGACCGCGTCGGTCGGCCAGAACATAGCCTGCAGGGCCAGACCGGCGGAGATTGTTTCGGCTTGGTAGAAACCTTTGTCGCCCCAACCGAACTCGAGGAACGGCACCGAGCCGAAACGTTTCTCGAGATCCGGCAGATAGGTGGTTGCCACATCGCTCGGCACGACGATTCCGGTATGCCAACCATGACTGACGACATGGATGCGGCGCGTGGCCTGTCCGGGTTCGTCGACAAAGCGGTCCTGCGAGCGCGGCACCGTTGAACATGCCGTCAGCAAGACCAGGCTACAGATCGACAGCCCGCTGACAATCCACTTGCCCATCTGCGTCCGGCCGAAGCCGCTGTTAACTAAATGCCGGCAAACCATCACGTCCCTCTAGCACCACCACGTCCCTTACCCCACACAGATTCCACACGGCAAAAGCCATTAACTCAACCGTTCAGATGCTTTTGCATGAACACACTCAATGGATCGTCCGGGTAGTCGGCAAACCGACCGCAACACACATACCCGTGCGACGAGTACAACGCAATCGCCTGCGGCTGGTGGACACCTGTCTCCAGCAGCATGCGATCGAAGCCGCGCTCGGCGGCCTCGGCTTCGAGAAAGCCAAGCAGCGCTGTACCGATGCCGCCGCGACGCACGCCGGCACGTACGAACATTCGCTTGATTTCGGCATACCCATCGCCGACGCGCAACGCCGCACAGCCGACGGCGGTGTTCAATGCGTCGCGGGCCACGGCGAACACCACATCGTCGGCGCTCAGTGCAGCACAGTCGAGCGCATGCAGACTCTCCGGCGGATAGAGCGTCCGTTGATAGGCATCGAGTTCATCGATCAATGCGGCAACGTCTGTTTGCCACGGGGGTTCGACACGAACTGTTACGTCGAGAGCCATCGTTGCTCCGGACCATTCACTCATTCGATAGTGAACGACTATTGGGGCGTTGAAAACTATCTATTACCAAACTGAGCGAACAATTGATTTACTGGCGCGGAAACGCTCAAACCCCAGTCACCGACACCCAGGAGAAAACATTGTGAAGGCACTGCTGATAGACCCTGAACACCAGACCATCACGCAGACAGAGGTCTCGGATATCGACGACGTCAAGGCGCTGATCGGATTCGACACGATCGAATCAGACGCGATTGGCGACCAGGGTGACCGCCTGTTCTTCGACGAAGAATGCTTCATTCGCGGCACCAGCGGACGATTTCAGATCGACAGCGTGATTCCGGTCGCCGGCAAGGGCGTCATCGTCGGCGTGCTGGACGACGGATCGCTTAGCGACGTGAAAACAAGCTTGGCGGATCTTACCGATCGACTGAAGTATCAATAACGAAATGACGGCACCGGTCGATCGGCTTCATTGATCGCTTGTCGGCAGGTTCACCGCTCGCTATGAGGCGACCGCTGGTCAAGCGGCACACTCGCGGTTGACCAGCGCACGGAATGCCGCCTGCACCCGGTTGAAGACCGGTCCCGGGCAGGCCGGCAAGTGTCGCCCGTCGACTTCGCGCACCGCAATCAACTCAGCCCCGGTGCCGGTCAGAAAGCATTCGTCGGCGTTGTACAGGTCGTAAGGTGCGAGTGGCGCCTCGCGAACCGCTATGCCGATGTCTGACGCCGCTTCGCAGACACACTGTCGGGTGATACCTTCGAGCGCACCTTCGATTCCCGGCGGCGTCAGCAGTTCGCCGTCGCGTACGATGCACAGGTTCTCCACCGACGCCTCGGCCACCCTGCCGTGTGCGTTCAGCAATACCGCCTCATCGGCGCCTGCATGGTTGGCCTCGATGCGTGCCAGGATGTGATTGAGATAGTTCAGGCTCTTGATGCGGGCATCCAGACCGTCTGCCGGCAGGCGCCGGGTCGACGCAATGATCACCCGAATGCCCTGATCGCGCGTTCCGGCACTGACGACGCGCAGATGGCCGGCGATGATGAACAGCTGCGGATTGTCGCAAGCGAGTGGATCGATCCCCATCGATCCCACGCCACGTGTGACCACCAGGCGCAGGTATCCATCCGGTTTGTCGAAACACGCAACGGTGTGCTCGATTGCCTGCACCAATGCCTGCCTGTCCAGCGGCACATCGAGCGCAATGGCGCGCGCCGAACGGTCCAGGCGATCCAGATGCTGCGTCAACCGGAACGGTCGACCACGATAGAAACGAATGCCCTCGAATACGCCGTCGCCATACAACAGCCCGTGATCCAGAACCGAAACCCGCGCCTCGCTCGCCGGCACGACGGCGCCGTCGATCCAACAGATATCATCAGTCGGCATACAGTACTCCTTTCAACGTGGTAACCGCCTGTCCGCGCAAGCGAACGCGCTCACCCGCAAGCTCAACCTCGACCACACCGCCGCGCCCCGACGCCTGATAACCAAGCATCTGCCCGCGCTGCAGCCGCTCTCCCCAGAATGCAGCAAGTGCGCAATGCGCCGACCCGGTGACTGGGTCTTCATCGATGCCGACACGCGGGGCGAAGAAGCGGGAGATGAAGTCGTAGCGACCATCGTCGCCGGTCGAGGTCGCGATGATGCCGCGCACATCGATCGCGGCAAGTCGTCGGAAATCAGGCATCAGGCTGCGGACGGCATCGGCGGACGCCAGCAATACCAGCAGATCGCTGCCTGCGCGATGCGTTTCGCGCACCTTGGCGTTCAACGCCTCACCAAGCGCCTCCGGGGTCGTCGTCGGTTCGATGGACACCAGTGGAAAGTCGAGTTCGATCCGGTCCGCCACACGTGTTGCCGCGAGACGGCCGCTCAAGGTGTCGAACAGCAAGCGATCATTCGCATGACCCAGTTCATTCCACAGCACATGGGCGGATGCCAGCGTGGCGTGGCCGCAGAGATCGACCTCCGTGCGCGGGGTGAACCAACGCAGCTGCCATGCCCCATCGCCGGGCAGCAGAAACGCCGTCTCGGATAGGTTCATTTCCGCAGCTACCGCTTGCAGCCATCGATCCGGCCGTGTCTTCTGCAACAGGCACACCGCCGCCGGGTTGCCCGCGAACGGCGCGGCCGAAAAGGCGTCGACGGTAAAGATATCTACCGGCATGCGTGTTCTCCTGGCTGTCGTCGAAGCTTGACAATAAGCGACGCTTCGCTATGAATACAGATTCAGATTCAGCGTTTTGTAGCAGTACAGATTGCATTGTCTTGCAACTGTACTGATCCCGAATCGGACCCACTGTATCGCTGCGCACCCGATGTCATATCGCTACGAAACACTTGCCGCCGAACTTGCTGAGCAGATCCGACAGGGAATCTTGCCGGCCGGTCAGCGCCTGAGCGGTGTACGTCCGTTTGCCGCGCAACAGGGCGTGAGTGTGTCGACGGCGGTTGCGGCATACCGCAAGCTCGAAGACCAAGGGTTGATCGAGGCGCGATCGCGCTCCGGATACTTTGTCCGTGCCCTCGACTTTCCTGGCATCAGCGCACCCGCCGCCTCCCGGCCCCGCTCGCGCCCGGTTGCCGTCAGCGGTCAGCAGCTCACGCTGCAGCTGGTACAGGCGACCAACGACCATCGCACGGTTCAGCTCGGGGCCGCTGTGCCGGACGTTGAATTTCTGCCGACCCGCGCCATCGAGCGAGCATTGTGCAATGCAGCCAAACATTACCGGCAGCGCGCGATCGGCTACAGCTTTCCGCCGGGCCGCGCCGAACTGCGACAGGCCATCGCACATCGCATGGCCAGCTACGGTTGCACGGTTACGGCCGACGAGGTGGTGATCAGCAACGGCTGCCAGGAATCGCTGATGCTGGCGCTGCGGGCAACCACCAAGCCCGGCGACGTCGTCGCGATCGAATCACCGACCTTCTATGGCCTGTTGCAGGTTATCGATTCGCTCGGTTTGAAGGCGATCGAGATACCGACCCATCCGCAGCAGGGCATCTCGCTCGACGCCTTGCAGATGGCACTCGAGCAATGGCCGATTGCCGCCTGTATTGTCGTTCCGAACTTCAGCAACCCCTTGGGTTACTGCATGAGCGACGACGACAAGCAGCGGTTGGTTGAGCTACTCAGCAGGCGCCGCGTGCCGTTGGTCGAAGACGACATCTATGGCGACCTCGGCTTTTCCCAACGCCGACCCAAACCGTGCAAGGCCTTCGACAAGGGTGGCTGGGTATTGAGCTGTTCTTCTTATTCGAAAACCATGTCGCCCGGTTTGCGGATCGGTTGGCTGTGCCCCGGGCGTTACCAGGAACAGGTCGAATACCTGAAGTACGTCACCAACCTGGCCGCACCGACCGTCGCCCAGTTGGCGGTCGCCCAGTTGCTCGACAGTGGCCAGTACGACCGGCATCTGCGCGCCGTGCGCCCCCGTTTCGCCGCGGCGGTGTCACGTATGATCACTGCGGTCGATCACTACTTTCCCTCGGGCACGCGCATCACCCAGCCACAGGGTGGATTCGTGATCTGGGTGGAGCTGCCGGGGCCGATCGATACGTTCGCAATCTCACGAGACCTGCTCGCCAGCGGCATCAGCATCGCACCCGGCCAGATATTCTCGGCGACGAAGAAGTACCGCAACTTTCTGCGCCTGTCTTGCGCCTGCCGCTTCGACGCGAAAACAGAACGTGCGCTGCGGAGCATCGCCGGATTGGTGCAGGCGCAGCTCGGCAAGCCCTAGCACCTGCTACGTTCGCTAGTGGCCGGCCACCTCGATCAGTTCCCAGGCGTTGCCGTCGGGATCGCGGCAGAACAGTGCACGCCTACCGGATTTGCTCATGGTGTAGGCAATACCGGCGACATCCAGGCGTTGTGCGAAGTCATCGAGGTCGGTCACCTGCACCGCCGTATGCCGATCCCGTCCGCCGTGCGTGGGGCGGTCGTTGACCGGGTCGGGGTTGGGCAATTCGAGAAGATGGATCTGCTGATGGCCGAGCCGCAACCAGGCACCGGGGAAATTGAGATCGGGCCGGGCCGGCTCGATCTGCAAACCGAGCACGTCGCAATAGAACGTCAACGCGCGTTCGGTATCGGCAACGATCAGGCTCACGTGGTGCAGGCCGAGCATCTGGCTCATGTCTCAGGTTCCTCCTGCAGGATGGCGATCAAGGCGGCCGACAGAATCAACAGACCACCGACCCATTCCTGCCAATCGATGATTTCGTCGGCCAACCACCAGGCCGTCACGGCGCCGACGATCAACTCGAACAACATGATCACGGCAGAGCGTTGCACCGGCATGTTGGAGACGCCGTAGACCACCGCCAATGTCGACAGCATGAAGCCACCCAGACCGAGCGCGACCGCTCCCCACCAGGCCCAGTCGGGTACCTGCGGCAGTTGAGGCGACTTGAGCGCAATCACCACCAGCGACACCAGCACCACGCCGAACCACGCCACATGGGTTTTGGCACGTATGCCCAGCGCGGTAATGCGCCGCGTCATGACATTGTTGACCGCGAAGGCCACGCCGGCGCTGACGGCCAACAGATCCGCCTCGTTCAACGGCACGCGACCGATGCGCGGATCCCATAGCATGACCAGGGCGCCGGCCAGACCGAGACCGACCATCACGGCGGTGCGCCATGTCAGGTGTTCGTGCAGCAGCCAGCGGCCGAGCAGCACGGTCCAGACAGGCGACAGGTAGAACAGCAACACCACGCGCACCACCTCGCCGTCGAGTACCGCAAGCACGAACGCCACGTTGGTCCACCCGGCGGCGGCGAGCAACGCCAGCACATCCCACGGCTGCCGGCGAATCCCATCCAGGTGGGTATGCGCGAACGGCAGAAAAACCACAAAAGCGGCGCTGTAACTGATCAACGTCAGCCAGGCGCCCTGCATACCGGATGCCTCGAGCAGGCGCGACGGATACCAGACGAAGCCCCAGAAGGTGGCGCCGTACAACAACCCTAGAATCGGCCCGATGCGGGCCGGCAGCGCATTCATCGGGCCGATCGCCTATAATCGGCCGCCCGGAAACTCGCTGTATTTCGCATGAACCCCGACCTGGAAAAACTGCAACCCTACCCGTTCGAGAAGCTCAATGCGCTCAAAGCGGGCACTACGCCACCGGACAAGCCGCACATCGCGCTGTCGATCGGCGAGCCGAAGCATGCCACACCCGGGTTGATAGCGGCAGCGTTGCAGCAACATCTTGAAAGCGGTCTGGCAACCTACCCGCTGACCAAGGGCATGCCGGCGCTACGCGAAGCCATCTGCGAGTGGCTGACCAGGCGCTTCGCCTTGCCGCCAGATTCACTCGATCCCGAACGCCACGCACTGCCGGTGAACGGCACGCGCGAGGCCTTGTTTGCGTTCGCCCAGGCGGTCGTCGATCGCACGCGTCCGGCGTTGGTGCTGTCGCCGAACCCGTTCTACCAGATCTACGAAGGCGCTGCGTTGCTCGCCGGCGCCACGCCGCACTTCATCCCCTGCACCGCCGAGACCGGCTATCTGCCGGCGTTCGACGACGTAGACGATGCGACCTGGGACCAGTGCCAGTTGCTGTTCCTGTGTTCGCCGGGCAACCCGACCGGCGCTGTTATTCCGCAGGCCACGCTGCAGGCCCTGATCGAGCGGGCCGAGCGCCACGACTTTGTCATCGCATCCGACGAGTGCTACTCCGAAATCTATTTCGACGAAGACAAGCCCCCGGTCGGACTGCTGCAGGCCGCAGCCGCCATGGGCAACAACGACTACCGACGTTGCGTGGTATTTCACAGTCTGTCGAAGCGTTCCAACGCGCCAGGGCTGCGCTCCGGTTTCGTTGCCGGCGACGCCGATCTACTGACAGGCTTTCTACGCTACCGCACCTATCATGGCTGTGCATTGCCGGTGCAACACCAACACGCCAGCATCGCGGCATGGCGCGACGAGGAACACGTCAAACAAAACCGTGCAATGTACCGCGCCAAGTTCGATGCGGTGCTCGAAATCCTCGACGGTTGTCTCGATGTGCAACGTCCCGATGCCGGCTTTTATCTTTGGCCACGCACGCCCGGCAGCGACGAGACGTTTGCCCGCGACCTGTTCGATCGGCAGCACGTGACCGTGTTGCCCGGCCGCTATCTTTCCCGCGAAGTCGACGGTATCAGCCCGGGGGCCGGCCATGTGCGTATGGCACTGGTCGCCACGCTGGACGAGTGTGTCGACGCCGCACACCGAATCAAAGACCTCGTAAGCGCCTACTGAGCGCGCGATAACGTATCAGGAGAACCTTTCCATGAGCGACATCCAATCCATCATCGTCGATGCCTTCGAAAAGCGCGCCGACATCACTCCGCGCAGCGTCAGCACCACGGTACGCGACGCGACCATGGAGGCGATTGAGCAACTCGACCGCGGTGAGATTCGAGTCGCCGAGAAACGTGACGGCCAGTGGGTGGTCAACGACTGGGTCAAGAAGGCCGTACTGCTGTCGTTCCGCATCAATGACAACGAGTTCATCAAAGGCGGTTTCACCAACTACTACGACAAGGTGCACTCCAAGTATGCCGACTACAACTCGCGCGAGTTCCGCGAGTCCGGGGTACGCGTGGTGCCACCGGCGACGGCGCGTAAAGGTTCGTACATCGCGCCGAGCTGCGTGCTGATGCCGTCGTACGTCAACATCGGCGCCTTCGTCGACTCAGGCACCATGGTCGACACCTGGGCCACAGTCGGTTCGTGTGCACAGATCGGCAAGAACGTTCACCTGTCCGGCGGCGTCGGCATCGGCGGCGTACTCGAACCGTTGCAGGCCAACCCGACCATCATCGAAGACAATTGCTTCATCGGTGCGCGCTCCGAGGTCGTCGAAGGCGTGATCGTCGAGGAAGGTTCGGTCATCTCCATGGGTGTGTACATCGGCCAGTCCACCCGTATCTACGACCGTGAGAACGATGAAATCCTGTACGGACGTGTCCCGGCCGGTTCGGTAGTCGTCTCCGGCAACCTGCCGTCGAAAGACGGCAAATACAGCCTGTATTGTGCCGTGATCGTCAAGCGCGTCGATGAGAAGACGCGCTCGAAGGTCGGTATCAACGAACTGCTGCGCGACATCTGATCGACAACAAACCCTGTTGAACGAGCCGAGTGAGTGAAGATGGTTACTTTGTACGGCATACCCAATTGCGACACGATGAAAAAGGCGCGCGCCTGGCTCGCCGAACACAACATCGATTACAGCTTCCACGACTACAAAAAGGCCGGCATCAGTGAAAAGCTGCTGCGCGCCTGGGTCAAAGAACTGGGATGGCAACCACTGCTCAACACGCGCGGCATGATGTGGCGCAAGGTACCGCAAGAGATCAAGGACCGCATCGATGAGGCATCGGCGATCAAGTTGATGCTGGAGACGCCCAGCATCATCAAACGGCCGGTGCTGGATACCGGCAAGCAGCGCCATGTCGGGTTTAAGCCCGAGATGTACGCCGAGTTGTTCGACGAGTAAACGGGTAGCAAGCAGATGTCGGAAACGCTCGATCTTGCCATTGACCTGATCAGCCGCGATTCGGTGACGCCCGAAGACAAAGGCTGTCAGCAGGTCATGGGCGACCGCCTCGCAGCCCTGGGCTTCAACAACGAAAGCCTGCGCTTCGAAGACGTCGACAACCTGTGGTCACGCAGAGGCAGCGAAGGTCCGGTGTTCTGCTTCGCCGGGCACACCGACGTGGTACCCACCGGACCGGTCGAACAATGGCAATCGGATCCGTTCCAGCCGGCCATCCGCGACGGCAAACTCTACGGCCGCGGAGCAGCCGACATGAAGGGATCATTGGCCGCCATGATCACGGCGACCGAACGCTTCGTGGCCAAGCACCCCGACCACAAGGGTTCGATCGCGTACCTGATCACCAGCGACGAAGAAGGGCCGTCGATCAACGGTACCGTCAAGGTCGTAGAGGCGCTCGAGGCACGCAAGGAAAAGATCGACTGGTGTCTGGTCGGTGAACCGTCATCGACCAAGCAGGTCGGCGACGTCGTCAAGAACGGGCGGCGCGGTTCTTTGGGTTGTGTTCTGACGGTGCGCGGCAAACAGGGACACGTGGCCTACCCTCACCTCGCGCGCAACCCGGTGCACCTGGTGGCGCCGGCGATCGCCGACCTGGTTGCAACCGAGTGGGACCAGGGCAATGCGTTCTTTCCAAAGACGACCTTTCAGATATCCAACATCCATGCAGGCACCGGGGCAACCAACGTAATCCCGGGCACCTGCGAGATCACCTTCAATTTTCGCTATTCAACCGAAACCGACGACCTGGCGTTGCGCAAACGTGTCGAGGCGATACTCGATCATCACTGCCTCGAATACGACGCCAACTGGACCTTGTCGGGCCATCCGTTTCTTACCCCGGAGGGTGAGCTGGTCGATGCCGCCAAGCACGCGATTCGCGAGGTTGCGGGTTTCGACACCCAGCTATCGACTGCCGGCGGTACCTCCGACGGCCGTTTCATCGCACCCACCGGCGCCCAGGTACTCGAACTCGGGCCGCTGAACGCCACGATCCATCAGGTCGATGAATGTGTCGCCGTGGATGAACTGGATCAACTGTCGGCGATGTATGAGCGAATACTCGAGAAGCTGCTGACCTGACGGCACGAGGTGCACGCGATCAGCGCGTAATCTTTCTCAGCGTTCTTTCCGTCCAGAAGTGGTTCGACTTGTCCGAGTTGAACTTGATCACCGACTGCGGAATCACGGCCCAGCTTTCCAGACCGTTGACCAGGTCGACGCCGTACCACGACTTCCAGAACAAGGCCCGCGGGTCGTCGCTGTTCGCCCCGTCGACCACACCCCAGTCGCGATCGATGATCTTGATCAGCTTGCCGTCCTTGTAATACAGCGTGCGGTAATCGGCGAAGGTCTTGGCATCGACCATGCTGATCCGGTAGTCGTACCACCAATTGGCGAACTTGGTGGTGCTCTTCAGACCGTAGACCTGTTTGTTGACGTGCCGGCAGCTACGCTTCGGCAGTTCGCCGGCAAAGCGAAAATCCTTGCCTTCGATCGACTCGATGACCCCCAGGCAGGTACGAAACGGTTTCTTCCCGATCAGTTCGTGGGTTTCATGTTCCGGTCGACGCAGGTTGACGTCGCCGAAGGTGAACACACTGCCGCCCCACGCCTGGTCGTGATCAGGCTCAGCAAAGCGACGGATCTTGCGCAGTGCCGGCAACCACACCATATAGCTCTGACTGCGCTCGGCATCGCGATACTCGGTTACCAACATACCGGTGCCCTGCAGGTTGCCGGACCGGAAGATGGCGAGGTCACGCGACTTGATCGCTCCGCCATCATAGGCATTGTTCAGATGGCGCTCGACGGCGGTCACCGATATGCGGCCATCCGACCCGCGTTTGATCAGCACCGGGCTGCTGCGCCCGCGGCCTTCGATCGAGAAATTGTCGAACGCATACAGATGATTCGCGTAGTACACCTGGCGCGCGACCTCGTCGGCCGTCGGATTGGCACCAGGCAAGGGCATCGATCGATCGACGTTAGCCCACGCAGCAGAGCACGCGAATGCAACCGCAGCGACGATGACTGTCGTTGTTTTCTTCATTGGTATTCTCAGTCCATCGGCACGTTGTTGATACTCGAACGCGCAGGCTGGCGGGTCTTCACCTTGCGGAAAGCGAAGATATCGCTGCGAATTCCACCGAGGTCGCCGGTTTTGACGTAGTTCTCCCACACCGCCACCTTCTGCGCTTCGGCCAGCCCCAGGTAGAGGATGTGTGTTCCGCGGAGGTTCTCTTTGAGGAACTTCTCAAACGCGGCAAGACTGGCGGTACCGTCGTTCTGGTGTCCGCCACCGATCCAGGCGCTTTGCGCCGGGGCTTTGAATGCGCCGCTTTCGAACTCGGCAACGTCGGCGACGGCCGCGGCCACATAGTCGGTGTTGGCGGCGAACGCACCGGCTGACAGCAAGACACACCCGCCCGCGAACACCCTGACCAGGGTGCTACGTTTTATTTGCATCATTTTCCTCCTGAGGGGTGGCTGAGTCGTTGCTGGTCGGAGCCGACCACGAACTCACTCGGCCGAACGCGCCATTTTTGACGCTTTTTCTAATAGTGCCTCGAATTTAAGCGGACAATTCAATGCTATACAAGGTCTAAACCGGCCTTGCTGCCCTAAAGCTGTTTATGGGGCCATGCATCAAATCGTGTGCGACAACAGGGACCGGGTGCCGGCGGCAGGCTGGCGTGCCCCCAGTGCCAGGGTAGTTCAGTCTTCAGGAAACAGACCGTAATGGGTGGCGCCCTCGATGACGCCACCGGTGTAGTAGCCGTTCAGCCCGCGATGTCCACCCTGCGCAAAATAGACATTGAGTTGAGGGTTGGCGTCGACTGCCTGTCTGACGCTCGCCACGAGCTGCTCATCGGCGTTGCGCACCAACACGCCTTTGAAACCTGCCGTCAACGGAAACACGTCGTTGCCACTGTCGCCGCAGAAGACGACCTCGGATTTGGCGATGGCGAAGCTTTCGGCGACGTATTCAAGTGCAGTCTGCTTGGTCGCACTCTGCGGTAGCAGGTCGAGCAAACCCTTGCCCGACTGCGAATCGAAGCTATACACGATGACTTCATCGAACCGACCTTTCACACGCTGTTCGACAACACCGAGAATCGCATCCCGCGCGTCGTGTTCGACATAGTAGCTCTGCTTGAAGTCACCACAATGTTCGCGTTCCTGTTCGGCAAGCCCGTCGATGCTCCGCAATTCGGCACGCACGCCTTCCGCGTTCCACTGCGGGCTGGTTCGCATGACATGCGCATCCCAGCCGTCGTCCGCCATCCATCCTGTATCGCCGAAGCGGCGAATCGCGGTGCCGACATCGCTGATCAGGATATCGGGATGACGAATACCGAACTCATCGATGGCGGCCTCCGTCAACGCGAGGTTGCGGCCGGTCACATAAACGACCGTCGTCTGATGCCGACGCGTGAGTTCGTTGAACAACTCGATCGCTCCCGGGTCTGCCGGCCAACGCCCGTTAGGCAGTAACGTTCGATCGAGATCGGTAGCGAGAATATTCATCTCAAATCCCCTCCGCTTATCGATTGGCTGGCACGCGCGGGCGGTACCATAGACAACAACTCATGGCACGGATTCCATCAGTATCTCGCGCTGATCGCCCTCGCCGCGGTAGACCGTGAAGCTGTGGCGCCGCAGGTCCGCTGCCAAAGTTACGGTCTCGTCGGCGTGTCGCCAGGTGATGTGCAACAACTGCGAATCGGTGGGCAGGATCTCGAGTTGGCCACGGAATGCGGGTGAGGTGTTGCGCAAGCGGATCAATGCCAATTGATCGAGAACGATCTTTTTCTGCAACCCCTCCTCCAGGTCGATCCACTTGAGCGTCGTACGATTGATCTCCTTGTGGCCGGCGGTACGTCCGCGATTGGCCGCGGCATAGTCGTTGGTCCCGGCAAACAGATCGAGATACCAGACCTGCGGCACCCCCGGCATGAACATCTGGATCGCACGTGCCAGCAGCAGCTTGGGTTCGTCTTCGCCCAATGCGCTGAAATAGGTGGCGTTGACCTGGTAGTAATCGATCTTGCGCCCATCCGGGCCGTAGAGATTCTTGGTGAGACCGCCACGGTCGATGATGTTCTGCATTGCATGGTCGATGTGTTCGTCGCTCAGCAGTCCCGGCCGGTACTCGCCTTCGACGGTCTTGCCACGCAGATCGAGCACCGGAATACCGTCATGGCATCCCAGCATGTTGATGGTCTGCAGGCCTTTACTGACGATCTCCGTTATCCATTGCTTGAGCGCTTCGCTGTTGCCACGATCCAATGCATCGATCAGCAGGCCCGGTAAAAAGAAATCGTAGATCGGAAAACCTTCGCCGGCGATCTCCTCGTAGATACCGGTGCCGTATTCGGCGTGTATCTCGGGGAAGATCGTCAGACCGTAACATTGCGCCATGGCTTTCAAGCGATTCAGATAGATCCAGGTACCGGGGCGATTGAAGAAGTTCGGTTGGCCGGGTTCTTTGTGCAGGTAGGCGAAGGCATCCAGGCGAATGATCTTGGCGCCGTATTCGCTGAGCTTGCGCAGCGTGTCGTCGTAGAACTTCCACACCAGTTCCGAGCGCGCGTTGAGATCCATTTGCCCCAGGTATTCACGCTTGCTGCAGACTGCCTTGATGATCCTGTCGGTCAGTTGGGGAAGGTGCGCCAGGTCTTCCGCTTCGAGAAAGCCTTTGTCCTTGATAACGATCTTGACGTGATCGGCCAGCGCCTGCGCCTGCTCGCTGTCCAGCTCTTTGATCTCGGCGAAGTCCAACGCAGTGATCTCGGCGAAATCGACCTTCTGGTAGAAGGTGTTCCAATAGGTCTTCAGTGCGCCGTCGGGGAAACGCACCTTGAGCACCGGCAGACCGGGTTTACGCATAAACAGTTTGTCGAGGTGCTCTTTGTGCGGCGTCACCTCACCGTTTTCGTGGCGGCTGCCGTGTGCACTCCAGAACAGGTCCCAGTCGATGAAGAAATCCCTGTAGGGCGACGCCTCGCCGTTCTTCAACAAATCCTGGAACTGCGGCGAACGAACCGACAAGTGGTTGAGCACCAGATCCAGCTTGATCTGGATACCCAGTTTCTCCAGGTCTGCCAGATCATCCGGCGATACCAGTTCTTCATTGATGTCGTAATCAATGATCGAGAACCCGCGGTCGAGATCGCTATGGAAAAACGTCGGCAGAATGTAGAACAGCGAGAAGGTATCGGCGAACTCGGGACGCTTGAGCAACTCGACGATATCCGCCAAGCGGATGCCCATGCTGTCGGGATAGGCGTTCAGCATCACCCCTTGCGGCAACGACTGGGTAAAGACTTCTTTGGATTGGCTCATTGTTGTTACTTAACAGCTCAGTGTTGTGCCGCTCCGTGGCGCGGTGCGTTCGGCACCGACCGGATTGCGCTGTGAGCCTCGGCGTCAAACGCCCTAGCCAATGAGACGGACCAGCGCTATGAATCGTCTCGCAGTGTGCTCGGCATGGGCGTCGCCTTACTCGTTATGCCAGACGCGACGTTTGATGCGGAACTCGAGCAATTTGGCGCCGGCGGTAACGGCCCAAATACCGAGCTTGCCCAGCACCAGCAACAACAGGATCACGGCAAACCACGACACGTAGTGCGCCACCCCTTCGCCGCCCTTCGGCAACTGCGCGGCCAACTTGGTGGTGTCGAGGAAGTACTTGGCGAAATACGAAATACCGTCCGGGTCCTTGAACAATCCCCATGCCGAATAGATCGCGCCACCCAAGGCCCACAAACCGAAGATGATCAGAACCAATCCCAGTAGCGCTGCGACGCCGGCCAGTACCGCCAACACCGGCGACATACGGGATTCTTCATCAATTTCCATGCACTTCCATCCTTCGGCCCGGCAAGGGCCTTCCACTCTGATGCGTTGACTCCACGCCCGACCGGGATCGCGCCCGGCGCAACCGCGGTCCTGTTGTTATTCCTTGAGCTTCACCTTGACGTGACCGGACTCGACGCGGATATCGTCGACGCCGGCGGCAAAGCTCTTCCAAAATCCCTGTTGATCGCCGAACTCGCTGACCAGGTCGATGTTCTTCATCCCCCCCAGCCAGGCGTTGGGGATCGGGATACCCATGACGCTGACACCCTTGAGCACCACGATCGGCTTGGCTTCGCGATACGCCAACTCCACCCCGGCCGATACGCGCAACGTCTTGCCGCCGAGAATGGGAAAATCCTGGTCGACCGGTACCAGCAGCCGCGCACTGACCAGGTCGTCATCCAGATCCACGGCGAGTTTCTTCGCCAGATCCTTGTTGTTGGCGATCATGCCGTTGAGCTCGCGCTCGCTGAAACTCACCTCGCGTTTGGCGCCGGCCTCCGTGTAACGCTCGGGGCGCAACCATTGATCGTCGGATTCCTTGTTGCCCTCGGCGGTTTCCGGCGTCGGATCAGGGCCGGGGTCATAGCCGATGGTCTTGAGCTTGGCGTTCAGCGTGCGTTGTTCGGCAACGCTGAGTTCGACCGGTTCGAAGTCCTTGGCGTAGATATAGGTGCGCACCAGCCAATAGGTCACGCCCGCCGTCAGTACGATGGTTGCCAGCACGATCCACACAATGTGGATGCCGCGGATGCCTTTGCGCTGGGGCTGGGGCTGGCCTGGTGGAGCTTGTTGTATCTGTTGCGTTTCCAATGTCTTGCGGTATCGGGCTTCGCTGTCGGCGGGTGGAAGTCGACGATCCGCGCACGTATTGCAGGCGCACTGGATCGGTCATCACTTTACAACAGTTCAGCCCCTTCGCGCCGCAGCATCGGTCCGGCGATGCCGTTCGGTTTGATTCAACGCAGATTTCGGCCGGCAATCGGCCAACGCGTCTTGCCACGCTGGTAGCGCGTCGCCTGCTTCACGCGTTGCTTTGCCAGGTCCATCATGCGCTGCTGCGAACCGATCTCTTCGGCTTCGTTGCGCGGCACGCGTTTCACATAACTGCCGTCGGGTTGCATCTCCCAACCGTTACGATAGTCGGCCAGCTGCATGTCCAGCATTTCCCGCAGTTCGAGTCGCAGGGTGTCGCCTTCGACCGGCGTCACCACCTCAACGCGCGATTCGAGGTTGCGCTTCATACAGTCCGCCGAGCCGATGAAATACTCTTCGTCGCCGCCGTTCTGGAAATAATAGATACGCGTGTGCTCGAGGAAGCGGCCGACGATGCTGATAACCTGCGCCGATTCCGAAAGCCCGGGGATCCCAGGGCGAAAACGGCAGGTATCGCGCACGATCAGATCGACCTTGACTCCATCCTGCACTGCTTGGTACAGCGCACGGGTGATGTCGACGTCTTCGAGTGCGTTCATCTTGAACTGGATCAGGCCGGGTTTTTCCGGCGTGTGCAAGGCGCGCTCACGCTCGATGCGCACCAGCAGCGCGGCTTTCAACACCTTCGGTGCCGGCAACAGCTTGCGATAGTAACGCTCGGGCGTGTAGCCGGTAGTCAGGTAGTTGAACAGCTCGGTCGCGTCGCGCCCCAGATCATGATCGTTGGTCAGGATGCCGAGGTCGGAATACAGCCGCGCAGTACCCGCATGGTAGTTGCCGGTTCCGATGTGCAGATAACGGCGGATACCGTTGTAGTCGTTGCGCACCACGAGCACGATCTTCGAGTGCGTCTTCAGGCCGACGACACCATAGGTGACATGGATGCCCGCCTCTTCCATACGCGCCGCCCAGCGGATATTGGCCGCTTCGTCGAATCGCGCCTTCAGCTCGACCACGACGGCGACCTGCTTGCCGTTGCGCGCTGCGCGGATCAGGTGGTCGATGACCTTGGTATCACTCGACGTGCGGTACAAGGTCATCTTGATGGCGCGCACCTTCGGATCGAGCGCGGCCTCCTTCAGAAAACGCTCGACCGACGTGCCGAATGATTCGTAAGGGTGCTGCAGCAGGAACGGCCCGCGCTCACGGATCACGTGAAAGATGTTGCTGCCGCCGGTCAGCCCGGGGTGATCGACCGGCTGGAAGGGGTCGTCGTGCAACTCGGGGATATCGATGCCGACCAGTTGAAACAAGTCACGCACGGCGAGCATGTGCCCTCCTGCGCTGAATACATCCTCGTTCTCGTCCAATCCGAGTTCGGCCGCCAACATGCCGCGGCTGGTTTCGTCCATGTCACCCTGAATCTCGAGACGTACGATCGGTGCGAACCGCCGTTCACGCAGTTCCGACTCGATCATCGACAACAGGTCGTCGGCATGCTCTTCGTTGCGTTCGGTGTTGGCGTTGCGCGTGACGCGGAACATGTACACGCTGACCACATCCATTTCCGGCAACAACATATCGAGGTTGTTGCGCACGACCGCCTCGATCGGCACAAAGTGATTGCGGTCGGGCAGCTGAATGAAGCGCGGCACGTTTTCGCTGGTCGGTATCTTGACTCGCGCCAGCGATGTCCGCCCGTCCTGGTTCGGGAAACGCACCTGCACCAGCAGATTCAGCGCCAGGTTCGAGATGAACGGAAACGGATGCGCCGGATCGATCGACTGCGGGGTAATCAGCGGGAAGATGTTGTCGTGATAATGCACCCGCAGGTAATCGACATCGTCGCGATTGAGCCGGTCGTAATCGAGGATCTGGATATCGTGCTCGCTGAGTTCGCCCAATAGCGATTCGAACGTCTGGCGTTGGATCTCTTCCTGCTCGCGAACCAATTCGTAGCACGCGGTGATCTGCTCTTTCGGCGTGCGTCCATCAACCGTTTTCTTCGACATGCCGGCGCCGAGTTGCTGCTTCAGGCCGCCGATACGCTTCATGAAGAATTCGTCGAGATTCGAGCCGACGATCGCCAGGAACTTGAGCCGCTCCAACAGCGGGTTGCGTGCTTCCTCGGCCTCGGCCAAGACACGCCGGTTGAACGCCAGCCAAGTCAGCTCACGGTTCAGGTAGAGCGATGGATCGTTCAGATCGATGGATTGGGGCTCGACCGCTTCGACGGCGCCCTCAGATTCTTGAGACAACATCTTGTTAGTTTCCATGGATCGCTAGAGACAAATACAAAATCACGCCGGCAGACCAACGTCTTTCAAGTATGGCCCATTTAGATGACAGCATGAATGCGTATCGCGCTGCGCATCCACCGCGATCAAAGCAAAACGTGAGCGTGTGCGGATTCGTTCAGGCGTAGGCGTCGAAGCCCAGCAGATTGTTCAGCTGACTGCGTTCGTCGTTGCCGGCCACTGCGGCGTACGATGCCAATGCGCGACTGGCGTGCTTCGACGTGGCATCCGGTCTGGCATACAGGTCCTGGGCCAGGGTTTCGAGACGTTCACGGGTTGGCTTGTCGAGTGCCTGCTTGCGTTCAGTACGCCGCTGTTCCGCCTCATCCGCTGCGTCGCGCGCCCGGTTGGTCGCGCGCACCGCAGACACGGCCGTTTTCTCCTGTTTGACAGGCGGTCCGTAGGGATTCGGTAGTGCCGGCGTAATATTCACAAGGTTGGTTATCGGCCAAATCGCTAGGCAGCTTACAAGTATAGACAGCGGCGACGCGTTTCGTTCCGCGCGAACGCGCGACAATTAATCGGCATTCAAGAATAAAACGCGTCTAAGTGCTTGATTCTACACGTCAGCGTGTCGACGCTCAACCCGGCGGCCAGTGCATCATACGCCCGCCGAGCAGGTGCAGATGAATATGAAAGACCGTCTGACCACCGGCTTCATTGCAGTTAACCACCGTGCGGTAGCCGGCGTCGGCGAAGCCCTCCTGCTCGGCGATGTCGCGCGCCGCGCCGTACATCCGACCGATAACGGCTTCGTCTTCGGGCTTCAGCTCGTTCAACGTGGCGATGTGGCGCTTGGGAATCACCAGGACATGGGTCGGCGCCTGCGGGTTCAGGTCGCGAAAAGCGACCACGTGATCGTCTTCAAAGACGCGTTCAGCGGGAATGTCTCCGGCGGCAATCTTACAGAAAATGCAGTCATCCATTCGGCGTTCCCCTTGGTTCGGATGTGGACAAAAGCGATGTGCGGTCAGTCGGCATTGACCCGACGGCGCCCGGCGAACGCGTGCGCCAGGGTACCGCCATCGACATACTCGAGTTCGCCGCCGAGCGGTACGCCGTGGGCGATGCGCGAGGTCGCAATCCCCCGCTCGGCCGCCAATTCGCCGATGTAGTGCGCCGTCGCCTCGCCCTCCACGGTGGTGGTCATGGCGAGGATCACCTCATCCGGTTGCAGCGTATCGAGGCGATTGCGCAGCTGATCGATGCCGAGTTCAGCCGGTCCGACGCCGTCGAGTGGCGACAGGCGTCCGCCGAGCACGAAGTAGCGACCGCGAAACCCAGTCGCCTGTTCGAGCGCAACAACATCAGACGGATTCTCGACCACGCACAGCAGCTTGTCGTCGCGATCCGGGTTGCGGCACAGACTGCATTCTTCGTCTTCGGTCAGTGTTCTGCAGGTTCGGCAGTGACCGATCGACTGCACCGCCTCGCCGAGGATCGCGGCCAGCTTCGCACCCCCGGCACGGTCACGCTGCAAGATATGAAAAGCCATACGCTGCGCGGACTTAGGGCCGATTCCTGGTAAACAACGTAAACTTTCGATCAGCGCATCAAGCAGCGATTTATCTGCCATATCTTTTTAAGTCAAGTACTTAGAAAGGCAACTTCATACCCGGCGGCAGATTCAGCCCCGAAGTCACTCCCGACATACGTTCTTTGGTGTGCTCCTCGATGCGGTGCGTCGCATCGTTGCAGGCCGCGGCAACGAGATCTTCGAGCATCTCCTTGTCGTCTCCCATCAGGCTGTCGTCGATCTGCACGCGACGCACTTCGTGGCGACCGTTCATGGTCACCTTGACCATGCCACCACCCGCTTCGCCGGTGACTTCGGCATTCGCCAGTTCTTCCTGCGCCTTCTGCAGGTCGGCCTGCATCTTCTGCGCCTGGCGCATCAGGTTACCCATAGGTCCTTTCATCACAAAACCTCTCGCGTTGCGTTAATCCAGCTGCCGAACCGAATCCGGCACGACTTCGGCGTCAAATGTATCCTGCATGCCCAACACCAAGGGGTCGGCGGAGATGTCGGCCTCGGTGGCTTTCTGGCGCGCGACTTTCTCACGCGCGTCACGCTGGGCGGGGGTTTCCGCAGGCAGATCCCCCACCTCGAGCTGCAGCACGATCGGCTGGCCGACGGCTGATTCGACAGCCTCCTGCAGCCTGCGTTCGGCGAGACTGCCGATCATTCCGGCACCCGCGTTGTCCACCCGCAGGCAGAGCTGCTTGCCGTCCAGGCGGTCGAACGCACAGTTGTTGGCGAGCTGCGCGGCCATGCCTTTCAGGCCCAGTTTGAGCACGAAGCCGTGCCAGTCGGCCATGTCGCCGGCATCCAGCGAGACCTTCGCGCGCGGCGCCGCTTGCGATGGCTTTTCCATCGCCTGTTCAGACGGCTGTTCGGTGACGCCCGGTGCGACCGAAGCCGTCGCAGCGGCCGGGGCAGACGCGGGCGGTGCAGCTCGCGGCTGTCGCGTCGGTGAATTCGCAGGCTGCGCCCGCGCACCCGCTGCGCCATCCGCACCAACTCCGGCAGCGTCCGGCCGGAACGCCAGCATGCGCAGCAGAACCATCTCGAAACCGCTGCGCGCATCCGGCGCCAGCGGGAGATCGCGTTGTCCGACCAGCGCGATCTGGTAATACAACTGTATGTCTTCCGGCGGGATCGACTTGGCCAGGGTCCGCAAGCGCTCGGTATCGCCCCACCCGGCCTGTGCGGCCGACGGCACCTGCTGCAGCACGGCGATACGGTGCAACACGGTCAGCAGCTCGCGCAGCAACCCGCTGAAATCGGGCGCGTGTTCGGCTACCGCCTCGACCTCGGCCATCACGCCCTGCGCATCGCCGCGGTAGACGGCATCGACCATGCCGGGCAGACGCTCGGTCGCGACCACGCCGAGCATCGCGCGCACTTCGTCGCCCTTCACCGCGCCGCCACCGAACGCGATCGCCTGGTCGAGCAGGCTCAGTCCGTCGCGCATACTGCCGTCGGCCGCGCGCGCCAGCACCGCCAAGGCCGGCGCCTCGTAATCGACCTTTTCGGCGTCGAGGATATGCTTGAACTGTCCTTCGATCTGTTCGACGGGCAGACGCTTGAGATTGAACTGCAGGCAACGCGAAAGCACCGTAACCGGCACCTTCTGCGGGTCGGTCGTTGCCAGCAAAAACTTCACATGCGGCGGCGGTTCTTCGAGCGTCTTCAGCAAGGCATTGAAGCTGTGTCCGGAGAACATGTGCACCTCGTCGATCAGGTACACCTTGTAGCGTCCGCGAACCGGCGCATACGGCACGTTCTCGAGCAGCTCGCGGGTGTCATCCACGCCGGTCTTCGACGCGGCATCCACTTCGAGCAGATCGACAAAACGCCCCTCGTCTACTTCGCGGCACACACTGCACTCGCCGCACGGTGTCGCGCTCACGCCGGTCTCGCAGTTCAGCGATTTCGACAGAATGCGCGCCAGCGTTGTCTTACCGACCCCGCGGGTGCCGGTGAACAGATAGGCATGATGGAGGCGGTCGTTGTCGAGCGCGTTGCTCAAGGCGCGCACCACATGTTCCTGACCGACCATCTCGGCGAAACTGCGTGGGCGCCATTTTCTGGCGAGTACCTGGTAAGACATCCGGGCGATAACGAGATCCGACTGAAGGCTCGGCCAAGTCTAACCCAAGGCAACAGGCGACGACAGGAATCCGGCGACAGACGAGGGGGAAATGAAGGGCGGCGGCCCCGCCAGCGATTCCCGGCGCACAAATCAACTGCTGCGGCTGCTCCCTTCCGGGCCTGACCGGGTTCACAATCTATTGTCGCGGGAGACCAACGGGTCCGCCACTGAACCGCGAATTATGCCCGAATCGAGCCGTCGACGTAAGCACATCGTGCAATGCCGTCGATGCAGTGCGCGGTCGGCATTTCCCCAGGCATGCCGTGGGACGCTCAATACACAATCCCGTAAACTGTCGCGCCGAAACTCTCGATGCAGTACAGGACGATCACGCATGCGCCACATCAAGAAAGCCCTCTCCTATTCGATCGCCGGCAGCCTCGGCCTGACCGTGGTCGCCAGCCTGCACGGCTGCACCGATCAAGGGCCAACACCGCCGGCAGCCAGCGGCTTCGACGGCGCGAGCGGCGGGGTCGAGCAGACCTTCTTCCTCGTGATCGAACAGACCGGCGCGAACCCCGACACCTATAAACTGCTCGAAAAGCACCCGACCACCGGCCCGACACGCGCCATCCTGCGCCAACCCGATGGTACCGAACGCTTCCTGTCGGAAGACGAGCTCAAACGGATCGCTGCCGAAGAGGCTGCACGCGTCGAACAAGGCACATCACGACTCACCCAGGACCCGGCGATGCATTCGGGCGGCCTGTCACTTGGCGAGACACTGCTCGCCGCGGCAGCCGGGTCATTGATCGGCGGCATGCTGGCCAACCGCCTGGCTTCGAACAGCAACTTTCAGCGCACCCAACAGAGTTACGGCGGCGGCCGACCGACCGCAAGCATTTCGCAACCGGCCAACCGCCAGCAGACAGCCAGCTCCAAGCCGCGCAGCGGTTTCTTCGGCGGCAGCAGCGGCCGTTCCACCAATTCCGGCTTTGGCTCATTCGGCGGCTGACCCGCGATGGTGAAGATGCTGCCGATCGAACCGCTGAGCAAGGCGGTGATGGAAGATATCGGCCTGGTATGGCACACCGACCGCGATGGCAGCCCCTACGTCGACAGTACGCTGCTGCAGGTCAGCGAGGCCGAAGCCGAGGCCTACTACGATGCGGCCAACACCCTGTACGATATGTTCGTCGAAACCGCGCAGCATGTGATCGACGAACAGCGCTATCTCGAGCTGGGCATCCCGTCGAACCTGGTGCGTCAGATTGAAGAGAGTTGGGAGCGCGACGATCGTCATCTCTATGGGCGGTTCGATTTCGCCGGCGGCCTCGATGGCTTGCCGATCAAGCTGATCGAGTTCAACGCAGACACACCGACCAGCCTGTTCGAAACATCCATCGTGCAATGGGCCATGCTCAAAGCCAACGACATGGACGCGACACGGCAGTTCAACAATCTGCACGAGATGCTCAAGGAAAACTTCCGCCGCCTGATCACCGGCGATCACCCGCCTGATGAGTTCGCCGAGCGCTACGCCGGCCAAAAGATCCTGTTCTCCAGCGTCGGCGGCATGCCTGAAGATGAACGTACCGTGCGTTACCTGCAGCAGGTCGCGCACGACGCGGGTTTCTATACCGACTTCTGCTACATGCACGAAGCCGGCTTCAATGCCGAAGACGGCGTATTCAACAAGGACCAGCAGCTGGCCGACTACTGGTTCAAACTGTTCCCTTGGGAAGACATCGCCGCCGAGGAACTGGAACTCACCCGACTGCTGGACAAGGTCAGCAGACATGGCCGTACACGCATCCTGAACCCGGCCTACACCCTGCTGTTTCAGAGCAAAGGCATACTCAAGCTGATGTTCGACGCCTTTCCGGATTCACCCTATCTATTACGCACCGATTTCGAACCGCTGTCGGGCACACCACAGGTCTGCAAAAAACTGTTCGGCCGAGAAGGCGCCAACCTGCAACTGATCGACGCGCACGGCAAGCTGATCGCCGAGACCGATGGACCGTATGCGCACCACAAGGCGATCTACCAAGAACGCGCCGAGTTTGCGCAGGATCCTGCCGGACAGAATTACCAGGCAGGCGTGTTCTATGCCTGGGAGGCGTGCGGACTGGGCTTTCGTCGTGGCGGCGACGTACTCAACGACACCAGCAAGTTCGTCGGTCACATCATCGAAGGGTGATGCGCTCGGCTCAGCAGTTGTAGCGGCAGACGTTCATGCCGAGGTATTGATTGTAGGCCTCGCCTGAGCGTAACCAGTTAAGCACCTGTGGCGCGACGTCGCCGTGCTGTCGGTTCATTTCAAGAAATGCCCCATAACGGTGGCGGGCACTGGTCGCCGGCTCGGCAACCACCGTGCCGCCGTCAACGAACAGGCTGAATGGCGGCAGCGCCCCGGACGGTGCAGCAAATGCCTCAGCGCCGAACAAGCCGAACAACGCCTCGACCTGTCGGTTGAAGCCATTGCGCGACAGCGGATGCGCGCGATAGTAGGTCGCGACCAGGTCTTCTGCCTGATCCTTCAACCACTGCAACACATCGGCCTTATCCCCTTCAGGCAGGCGCTCGACGATCACGTCGTCGGCATCGCGGTTGCCCCATACAAGACGCTCGTCGTCGACCAGGCGTAGCGCCAGCTGTGGATCCGCCTGAGCCAACAGCTCGCTACCGCTCGCATCCAGCAACGCGATGAAGTCGGGTGTATCCATGTGCATGAACTCCGTTGACCATGCACCGCATTGTGGCACGGCCTCGGCAAATCAAAAATTTCATCAATCATCAGGATATCAACGACACGTATGAGTCGCGTAAGGCATTGACCCAAGAGGCATAGCTATCGGTCTTAATCGACGACAAATCCAATGCACATCAAACAATCGACAACTTTAGCTCTCGTTCCCGGCAGACTGAGCTAACCTGACTAAGCGGAGAAGCCAGTCATGCCCCAGTCATGCCGAAGACGATGAACGATTCTCTGTTCCTCCCACGCGATGCGTTGCAGACGCTGATCGAGCAGCTGAAGTCAGACGGCTTCCGCGTGATCGGCCCCTGTGTGCACGACGACACCATTCAGTACCGCGACCTAGCCGACAGTGCGACCTTGCCGTTCGGCTGGACCGACGACCAGGCCCCAGGCAACTATCGATTAACGCAGGTCGATTCGCCGCGCGCCTTCGCCTGGGCGACGGGGGCACAGGCGCTCAAGCCCTACCTGTTCAAACCGCGTGAAACACTGTGGCGCGCGCAACGGGACGCCGCGGGAAAACTCACGTTCAGCAGTGAGCAGATCGAAGATCAGCCGCTCGCCTTCATCGGCGTGCGCGCCTGCGACATCGCGGCATTGAAGCTGCACGACAAACACTTTCTCGACGGCGTGAAAGACAGCAACTACGCTGCGCGCCGCGCTGGACTGTTCATCGTCGCAGTGCACTGCGCCTACCCTGCCGATACCTGTTTTTGTGCCTCCACCGGTGACGGTCCGGCCGCCGCCGATGGATTCGACCTGGCGCTGAACGAGCTCGAAGACGGTTACCTGGTCGAAGTCGGCAGCGAGCGTGGCAAAGCCATCGCGGCGCGATTGCCGCTCGCGGCGGCAAGCAGCGACCTGCAACACCAAGGCGCGCAGGCCGTCGCTGAAGCGGCCAAACGTCAACACCGGCAACTGCCCTCGGGCAATCTGCAAAAACCCCTGTTCGAGCGCCTGCACCATCCACGTTGGGATCAGGTTGCAGCACGCTGCCTGTCGTGCGGCAACTGCACGAGCGTCTGCCCGACCTGTTTCTGCAACGCGCAAATCGATGCACCGGCACTCGGCGGCGAAGTCACCGAACACCTGCGCGAGTGGGACTCGTGCTTTACCGAAGGCCACAGCTATTTGCACGGCTTTATGGTGCGCCCCGAAACCGGTCACCGTTATCGCCAATGGTTGACGCACAAACTCGGCAGTTGGCACGAACAGTACGGTCGCAGCGGTTGTGTCGGCTGTGGTCGCTGCATCACCTGGTGCCCGGTCGGCATCGATCTGACCGAAGAGGCCAACGTGCTGTGCAACAGCGCCGCCGGGGAGTCGCCGCAATGAACGCCTACCTGCCACGCGAGGCCGAGGTCGTCGAGCGTATCGAAGAATCGCCGAACACCTTCACACTGCAACTCAAACTGACCGACGATGCGCCATACAGCTTCGAACCCGGACAGTTCAACATGCTGTATCTCTACGGTGTCGGCGAGGTACCGATCTCGATCGTCGCCGAGGCCGACAAAGAGCGCGTGCTGACACACACTATCCGTGCCCTCGGCCGTGTGACCAACGGCCTGGCCGCGCTGCGCAAAGGCGACCGCATCGGTCTGCGCGGCCCCTATGGCCACGGCTGGCCGATGCGTGCAGCCGAAGGGCGCGACGTGGTGATCGTGACCGGCGGACTCGGCTGTGCACCGTCGGTCTCGATCATTCACCACATACTCGAACATCGCGAACGCTACGGGCACCTGAGCATCCTGCAGGGCGTCAAACACACCGATGATCTTATCTGGCGTGAACAGTACGACCGCTGGGAGGCCATGCCCGACGTCCGTGTGCTGCTGGCGGCCGATATCGGCTCTCCCGATTGGCGTGGGCATGTCGGCCTGGTCACTGCCTTGTTCGACAAACTCACGCTGGAGCCCCGCAAAACCATCGCCATGTTGTGCGGCCCCGAGATCATGATGCACGCCTCGGCCGACCTGCTGCACACCCGCGGCATCCCGGCTGATGCGATCTATCTCAGCATGGAGCGCAATATGCAGTGCGGGATCGGTCATTGTGGCCACTGCCAGATCGGCAGCCAGTTCGTGTGCCGCGACGGCCCAGTGTTCGTCTGGCCGCAGGTGCGCGAACTGCTCGGCGTAAGGGGGTACTGATGGCACTACCACGCATCGCGGTACACAAGTTTTCATCGTGCGACGGCTGCCAACTGGCGTTCCTGAATGCCGGTGAAGACTTGCTCAAGCTCGCCGGCCTGGTCGACATACGTCACTTTCTCGAGGCCGGCATGAGCGAAGAAGACGCCGATGTCGATATCGCCTTCGTCGAGGGCAGCGTGTCGACGCCCGACGAGATCGAGCGCATCCGCAAGGTGCGCGAACACAGTCGCTATGTCGTCTCCATCGGCGCCTGCTCCACCGCCGGCGGTCTGCAGGCACTGCGCAATCTCGACGGCAGTCACGAAGCATGGAAGCAGGCAGTCTACGCACAGCCGGAATACATCACCACGCTCGATCGTGCAGAACCCGCCAGCGAGCACATCAAGGTCGACCTTGAGATCTGGGGCTGCCCGGTAAACGGCCAACAGGTGCTGGCAGCCGTGCAGCAGTTGCTACTCGGCGTGGTGCCGACGTTGAAACGCGACAAGGTCTGCATGGAATGCAAGCGCCAACAGGCAACGTGCGTGATGGTCGTACACGGCATGCCCTGCATGGGACCGGTCACGCGCACCGGATGCGGCGCATTGTGTCCGCGCTATGGACGCGACTGTTATGCCTGCTTCGGGCCGGCAGAAAACATCAATACCGCGGCGATGAGTAGACGCTTGACCGACCTGGTGGACAACCGGACCGATGTCGCACGTCGCTACCTGTTCATCAACAGCCATGCCGAAGGGTTCCTCGACGAAGGACGCCGCCACTACCAACAGGGCTTCAGCGATGACTGAGCGTTCGGTATCGATACATGTGCCGGCGATGACGCGCGTCGAAGGCGAAGGCGCGCTGCGCTTGCAGATAGAAAACGGCGACATTCAGACCCTGGCGCTGGATATCTTCGAGCCACCGCGCTATTTCGAGAAATTTCTCGAAGGCCGGCGCTACCATGAGGTGATCGACATCGTGGCGCGCATCTGCGGCATCTGCCCGATCGCCTACCAGATGAGTGCCGCGCAGGCACTGGAGAACGCCTTTGGCCTCGAACCCAGCGATTGGGTCAAGGCAATGCGGCGCGTGTTTTATTGCGGCGAATGGCTGCAAAGCCACGCCCTGCACGTGCACCTGCTCGCGGCACCGGATTTTCTCGGTTTCGACAGCGTGGTCGGCATGGCAGCCGAATACCCGGACGCGGTGCGGCGCGGATTGCAGCTTCAGGGTCTGGGCAACGACCTGATCCGCCTGCTCGGCGGCAGATCGGTGCACCCGGTCGGCGCCTGCGTCGGCGGATTCCACCGCGCCCCTGAGCAGGCCGAAGTCGACGACATGCTGAGCCGATTGAACACGGCGTTGCCGGAAGCCGAAACGCTGGTCGAGTGGAGCGCCGGACTCACGATGCCGGACGATCCCCAGGACTTCGTCAATGTGTCGCTGCGCCACGAATCGGACTACCCGCTCGAACAGGGACGTATCGTTTCCGACGAAGGACTCGACATCACGGTCGACGAATACGAACAGCACTTCGTGGAAACCCATCGCGCGCAATCGACCGCACTGTTCTCGTCACTGCATGACAAGCCCTATCTCGTCGGACCGCTCGCACGCCTGAACCTGAATCTCGACCGGCTGCCGGCGGCCAGCCGCGCGCTGCTCGACAAAACCGGCATACGTTTCCCGAACCGCAACATGTTCTTGAGCCTGTTCGCGCGTGCGCTGGAGATCCACGTGGCGATCATCGAAGCGATACGGCTGCTCGAGAACTACACGCTGCCCGATGAATCGGCAGCTGCGGTTACACCACGCGCCGGGATCGGCTGCGGCGCCACCGAGGCGCCCCGCGGCTTGCTGTGGCATCGCTACGAGGTCGACGCACACGGCACTATTCGCGCTGCGCGTATCGTGCCGCCCACCAGCCAGAACCAGGCCCGCATCGAGGCAGACCTGCACCGCAGCCTGGTCGCCTTCGGCCTGGATCAGAGCGACGATGCATTGCGCCTGCGTGCCGAGACGGTGATCCGCAACTACGACCCGTGTATCTCGTGCGCAACCCACTTCCTGAAGATCAACGTCGACCGTCGTTGATCCGCATCATCGGTCTCGGCTCGCCGTTCGGCGACGACCGCGCCGGCTGGCACGTTATCCGATCGCTTGAGGACCGGGTCGCCGCCGGTGTCGACGCGGTCGCACTCGACCGGCCGGGGGCCGCGCTGGTCAATTGGTTTGCCGACGTCGACAACGTCATCCTGGTGGACGCCGTCGCCGGCGAAGGGCCGCCCGGGCGGATCATCGAGATCGATGATCTGGCAACCCTGCAGCTTGCCGGCAGCTTCTCCAGTCACCAACTCGATCTCGCCGCCACGCTCAAACTCGCGCAAACGCTCGGCACCCTGCCGCGCAAGTTGACCCTCTACGGTATCGCGGTCGGCCAGCCGGACCTGGAAACCCTGCGAGACAGTGTTGCCACCGCTGCCGAACGGCTGGCCGTCCAATTAATTCACCAGACAAAAGCCGAACAGGCGGCGATATCTGGGTGATTCGTCCGGCTTCGGCCGCAAAAGCGCCAAAACATTGCGTCAGATCATAAATAGAAATTATCAAGAGCGCGTATAGTCTGCCCTCCCTGTGAATCAGGTCACACCTTGGCTGTAGCTGGCTGGTCAAGCGTGATCAGAAAAACTAATGAGGACCGAGACATGTTCAAAACCCTCCTGCCAGCAGCTCTGCTGCTCCTGTGCAGCTCGCCGGTTTGGGCTGCCGATCTGGCCAATGGCCAACTCATCAACAAAAGCTGCGCCTTATGTCACGGCGTTCACGGACAAGGGGCTTCAGGCCGCCTGTCCCCCCGAATTGCGGGACTGCCCCGCGAATACCTCATCAAGGCGATGAAAGACTACGTCGAAGGCAAGCGCCGCTACCCCTTGATGGTGCGTACCTCGCAAATCGACGAGTTCACCGAACGCGACTATGAAGATGTCGCAGCCTACTTGTCGTCGCTCGACCTGAGTTCAGACGAACGCTTCAACATCAATTCGAGCGTCGGCGACGTCAAGGCGGGCAGCAAGGTCTATCGCTCCGATTGTCGCAACTGTCACAACCGCGACGGCTACGGCAAACCCAGCAAGGAGGCGCCGCCACTGGCGGGTCAGCATCCCGAGTACCTGTACACCACCATGCGCGGGTTCAAGGAAGGCCACCGGATCCATGCCAATGACGAAGAAGACGACACCTTCAAAGAATACGAAGACCAAGACTTCATCAATCTCGCCGCCTACCTGAGCACGCTCGACGATGCCAAGGTGGTACAGGGCTACGAGTTCACGCCACCGGTGTACAAGAAGACGCCGCGGCAACTCGCCGCAGCGCGTGAAGGCACCATTCAGATCACCGACATTACACAGACCGTGGTGCGCATGGCGGTCGATAAGGGTGTAACCGTCGAGGCCGCCGAGAGTGCCATGCTCAACAAAGCCGAAGAGATCGGACTGAAAAAGGTTGCGCAACAGAAGGTCTCGAAGTATCTGTCGAAACAGGGCGTCGAGATGCCTCACCTGTCGATCTATCAGTTCTGCAACCCGTTGGACGCACGCCTGATGGTCATCGCCGATCCGGTGTTCTCCAGCTACATGCCCTGCCGGATCTCGATGGTCGAAGACAAGGAAGGCAAGCTGTGGTTGATGATGTTGAACCTCGATATGTTGATCGATAGTGAGCTGTTGCCGACCGAAGTGGTCGAGACGGCCGTCAAGGTCAATCAACAGATGCTCGACGTTATGACCGCGGGCGCAAGCGGCGCATCTCAATAAGCGATTCGATCAGCAGGGGGGCTAACCTCCTGCTGATCCGGCGGCCGAACCTTTGCGTATGCCAAGGCGCTCTAAGTCGCCGCGTTTACATCTTTTTCCACCAATACCGCGCCGAAACGGACAATCAATTTCCCAGCGCGTGAGCAATGTCGCTGTTATGCGCACCCATGCTTGACGCTCCAAAGCCGCTCCATAGACTTGCGATGCGAAGGACAGCGAAGTCGACCCTGGAGGGACCCAATGGCCGCCGGCAGCGTCAATCTGGTCCAGTATCTCGGACATCACATCAGCGACATCTGCGGCAACCACTACCACGACGACGGCGACGACCACTGCGCCCATTTCGTCAGCCATGTCTTGCGGTTTCGTTTCGGATTCAAATGCTTCAACGTGACCGGCAGCGGTCCGGAATCGGACGGCGCCTCGATCCGGGTACACGAGATCTTTTCGTTCTGCCCCAAGGTTGGGAACTGGCAGGATAAACCCGGTTCGCTGAGTTTCTGTCTGGCGTTCGTCACGGCTGCCGCAAACGTCAACCTGCAGACCGGCATCATGATCAACCACCCGATGAAGCACATCGGCATCTATCAGAACGGTTTGATCTACCACTATTCGAACATCGCCAACCAGGTGTTGGAACAGACGCCGGAAGCGTTCGCCAACTACTATGCGGGTCGGGACATCGCCTTGTTCTACGGCACGATGCCGAGTTGATGCGGGCGGGTTTTTGCGGCCGATGCCATCGGGTGCGGCGATGAATATAAACGTTTAGCGATCAGGCTGCCGGCCGTTGAGCGGCCAGCGTGCAGATTAGACGCTGGGTGTGTCGCGTCTGTAGACTAAGCTGCAGAGGGGCCACTGCAGCTGCAAGAGATTCCGGGTTCAACAAAGACGCTGATCAGCGTCCGTCCATCATCCGCATCAGACGTTGAAAGGCATTTTCGCTCGGCGCCTGTTGCCGCGCCTGCTGGCGTTGGCGCTCGCGTTCCCGCTCCGCCGCAGCCGCTTGGCGCGCACGCTCCGATTCACGAACAGCACGGGCTTGCGCCTCGGCATGCGCGTTGGCCGCTGCACGCTGCTGCGCTACCGCATCGCCGATGCGATTGCGCATGGCGAGCAGTTCGCGGTCGTTCGGCTGTACCCGCAAACCACGATCGACGAACAGATTGGCGCGGTCGTACGACTTGCCGCGCAAAGCGCCCCAGGCCAGCGCGTTATAGCGCTTCGCGATCTTCTGCATGCCGGCTAACGCATCGGCGTTATCTGCATCGATATCGAGCGCGCGCTGGTAGTAGGTATAGGCACTCGTCGCTTCCGGAATAAGCAGCCGATCGTCGTCGAATGCTTCAGCGGCCAACCCGAGGTTACGCACGACACGTGGGTCGACAATATCCGTCGCATCCTGCGCCGCAGTCGTCGCAGACAACTGGCGCGCATCCAACGATGCAACCTGCACCTTGTTCGGCGTATTGCCGCCATCGCTCGTTGTTACCGTGGCGTTGGCGCCGGCCATGTCCTCGGCCTCACCGCCGGTGTTCTGCTTCGCGATGCCTGCCGCCGGTGCCGGCAGAAATTCAACGAACCCGGGAGCCGAGTTCCTTTCCGACGACACCACCAACGCGATGTTGTCTGACTCTTCTTCGGACTCGCCGGCATCATGATCGGCCGGCTGCACCTGGGTAACTGACTGCTCGGCGCCCGGCTGCGCTTCCGTCTTTGCCGCAACCGGTCTCGCGTCACCCGACGCCGGCGCATTCGATTTCTTGCGCGCCGTGGCCTGTAGCTTGGCCAGACCCCATACGTCGAGACTGCTGGTGACTTCCGCCACCCGGCCGAGCAACGGCCCTGCGATATCGTTGGCGACCTTCACCGCTAGCTTGCTGTCGACTTCAGCATCGGTTCCGCTCATGCGGTCGAAACGCTCGTTCCTCAGTTCGGTGAACGAGATATGCCCGGCATCAAGACGCCATGGCGATGCATCCGAACCACTGTTCAGCAGGGTAAGACCGGTAGCACCGAGCGGGCCCGCATCGGCCGAGCCGAGCACCCCACCCTGCAATGCTGCCGCATCGACATACTTGTCGTGGTGCAACACCGAGGCATTAGCCAGATCGCCGGCCGGCAATCCCGCAGCACCCCGTGAACCCGCACGGTCGCTGCCACCCTCTGCTGCCACTTCGGATGTATCGTCGCCCGCATTCATCCACACGACGCCGACCAATACCGCGGCAACCACGCCCGCGGCCAGCGCGAGTGGCACCTTGTTGGCGGGCAACGCAGACTCCGCGCCGTCTTTCGCCGACATCGCTGCAATGCGTTCGCGACCGCGGGTCCACAAGGTGTTGGCAGCGGCCGCTTGCTTGCTGAGTTGCGCATTGAGGGCCTTGGCGTATCGCGGCAGGCTCTCCTTGGTCGCGTCCATTCCACGCGACAGCAGTTTTCCCGGCATCTGGGCCGCGTGAAACACTGCGCGGCGAATCGCGAACGAGCGGCGCGCACCGTTGTGGCGATGCGGGGGCAGACGACGACCGGCAGCCCGCGCGGCATTGCGTTCGTCGTCGAGACGTTCGGCACGACGCGCCTGCTCCTCAGTCAGGAACAGCGCGTTCATTTCTTCACGCGAGTTTTCGATGCGCGGCGGCGGCTGTTGGATCTTCGGCGGCGGCACCAACGCCAGTTGCGCCACTTTCTCCTCCGATACCTCGGCCGCGCCTTCGAGCAGGCCGGCCGCGTTGCTCAGCGGTGCGAGCAGTTCGCTATGCATGTCTTGCACAACGGTCTGCACATCGCTTGCCTCGAGCGCATGTTTCTCTTCCGAGCTGCCATGCAACAGCAAGCGGCTGCAGATCTTGTTCACATGTCGCGGCAGACCCTGGCTGTAACGAAAAATCTGCAGCACGGCCGGACCGTTGAACGACGGATCGCCGCGCCAATCGGCCTGGGCCAGGCGGTACTCCATGTACGACTTGGTCTCTGCCAGGTCCATGCGCTGCAGACGGCAACTGGCGATCACGCGCTGCTGGAACTGCTCCATACCCGGCACCTGCAGAACCTCTTCGAGATTCTCCTGGCCAAGCAAAAACAGTTGCAGCACCGGTCGCGACCGCGATTGCAGATCGGTGAGAATGCGCAGACCTTCGAGCGAAAGATTAGACAGCTTATGCGCTTCGTCGATCATCAACAGCGCACGGCGCTGGCTGTGTTCCAGCTCAATCAGGTAGCGTTCGAGACGGTGGGTGAGCAGCGCGACGTCCATGCCTTCGGCAGGCAGGCCGAAGGAGTACGCCAGCTTGCGCAGCAAATCGATCGACTCCAGATCCGATGCGACCATGCGCACGCTGACGGTCTTGGATGGATTGAGTTCGTTGATGAGGCGGTCGGCAAGCGTCGTCTTGCCCGAACCTGGCGGGCCGGTAACCACCACGACGCCCTCGCCGCGCTTCAGGGCGTAGCGCAGGTAGGCCCAGGCTTGTGCACAACTCCGATGGGGGAAACAGATCCCGGCGTCTGGCAAGAGCCGAAAGGGGTCATTGCTTAACCCGTAAAACGCCTCGTACATGCAACTCACTCCCGTCCGTGATGGTGGCGGACATCATTGCGGCGGACCGAAATGTCAATGCCTACCGCTACTAAGCCGTTATACCTGCAAACAGTTCTAACGTATATGGCTTTTGATCTTACCTGACGCCACCCTTAGGGTAGCCCGCAGTTGCGATGAAAGTTTGTGTGAAAAGCGATGTCGGTCACGTTTGTATGCTGAGCATAAATCCCATCGGTCTTTCACCACCCCGGTGCAGCGCGTTCAGCCCGTTTTTTGTGCCGCCAAATGGTGGTGGCCCTCAATAACCGAGTACGCGGGATCTACATAGGCAGGCAGCAGCCAGACGTAAATTTTCGCTAAGAAACGCTGACCGCGCGCCCTGATAATCGTCGATGTAAAAAATTGTCAGATTTAAACGAATCGAAATCAGCGGAGCACGAACAAACTGACTAGTCGAGCAACGCTCAGGCGCAGGCGTCTACGGCGAGATATTCGGCCGCTTGCTCGCGTGTGAAGAACTCACCATTCTTGACGAAACCGGCGATCACCGATTGCAGCACCTCAGAAACGCGACCTTCGGCATCGCGCGCCTTGACCCAGTCGCTGGGCAAGCCCTCCAACACATGGACCGGCGCCGGACTACCGTCGGCAAAGCGTGATTCGACGGTCTCGCCCGTCTCGGCATGCTGATAGGCCGGCCGGAAACCCGCATCGCAGTTGTTCTTGCTGACGCCCCCCGTTCCTTCGAAGCAGCGGTTCTGCTCCTGCAAGGTGCGCGGGCTGAGCGCAGAGCAAGCGGAAGAAGCTTCTGCGCCGTTTGCCCACACCAGGGTGTCTGTTTGTCGTGTTGTCTGCTCTGTCATGGCCGTCTCCAACCGTCGCTACTCGACATGCTTGACGATTTGCGGTTCTCGCTGCATCACGTATGCCAGGAGCGCATCGTGGCCCCGGAACGAACCATTGAACACAAGATTTTATAAATAGATTTCAAGCGTTTAATCGCTGGATTGTCGGCCCGAGAAGAACCGGGTGCCGGCCGTATCGAAAACCAGCCGAGGCAAAAACGTAAAGTTTTTTTGACACTTATGTGGCGGAATAGGACAAGTGCTTGCCGCCGCGACCCGGTATTGGCAGTGTTTGTCGCACATTCGACGTTTTCCACGCGGGGTAACAATGAAAGGCTCGCGCGGGCGCGGCGCCGGCGACAACCCGGCCAACCGCTACCATGCACACGCAAAACAGGCTTTCGACGACGGCTGGCACCAAGAGCCGCCCGTACCCCTGCGCACGCAGGTTGCCATCGACAGCACCCGTAAAGCGATCACCTACAACCAATCGCCGGATATCCCCTTCGATCGCTCGATCAATCCCTATCGTGGCTGTGAGCACGGCTGCATCTATTGTTATGCACGGCCGACACATGCCTGGCTCGATCTCTCGCCCGGACTGGATTTCGAGTCACGCCTGTTCGCCCGACCCGCGTTGCCCGGTCTGCTCAAAGCGGAATTGGCTGCCCCCAACTACCGCGCTGCACCCGTCGCCCTTGGCGCGATCACCGACGCCTATCAGCCAATCGAACGTGACTGGCTGATAAGCAGACAGGTACTCGAGATATTGGCCGAAATGCACCACCCGACCGTCATCGTCACCAAATCAGCATTGGTTGAACGCGACATCGACCTGTTGCAGGACATGGCCCGCGAACAGCTGGTCGAGGTGGCCGTGTCGTTGACGACGCTGCAACGGCCGCTCGCGCGCGCACTCGAACCGCGCGCCGCGGCGCCGCAACGCCGCCTGCAAACCGTTACCCGGCTGAGCGAGGCCGGTGTGCCGGTCCGGGCAATGATCGCCCCCGTCGTACCGGTGTTGACCGAGCCCGAGATCGAAACCCTGCTCCAGGCCGCCGCCGATGCCGGCGCGGTGACGGCCGACTACGTGCTGATGCGCCTGCCACTCGAGGTATCGCCGTTATTTCGTGACTGGCTCGAGGCCCACTATCCCGACTCGGCCGCTCATGTCATGAATCATGTGCAAGCGCTGCGCGGGGGTCGTGACAACGACAGCACCTTCGGCCGGCGACTCGTCGGCAGCGGCGTCTATGCCGATATGATCCGTCAGCGTTTCCACCTCGCCCGCCGCAAAGCGGGCCTCGACGGTGCCATCGAGCTGCGATCCGACCTGTTCCGCGCACCCCGGGCCGACGGCCAATTGACCCTGTTCTGACCGACAGCACCCACTTGCCTCGCTAAATTCGGCCTTCGAACAAAATCACTTTATTAAACAATCGCTTGACGACGCCGCTAATTGCTTAGCCAGACGCAGTCTGGTAAGGTCTGCGGCCATTTTTCTCTTGGCCCCCCAACTTCCGGACGGGGAGCTGCGGGGACCAGTGCCGAATAGAGCGCGGCCCCATATCCGTACCCCTTGGTCGGGCGCCTTGCCCAGCCGCAGAGTTGTTAGGAGGTGGCTTATGTCCACGACGTCCGCTTTATCACGGATCGCATTCGATAGTGCGACTCCGTCCGCCGAACCGCGCGCCTTCAAGGTCTACACGCAACGCGATCTCGACAAGATCGAGGCCTTGAACACCCTGTCGGAAGAAACACGCTTCGAGATGCGGGTGGTGTCATCGGTACTCCCGTTCCGCGTGAACGCCTATGTGATCGACGAACTCATCGATTGGCGCAAGGTACCGAACGACCCGATCTATCAACTGACGTTTCCGCAGCGCGACATGCTCACGCCGGACATGTATGAGCGCATGGCCGAGGCATTGCGTGCCAACCTGCCGCGCGAACAGCTGCAGGCGCTCGCACAGACGCTGCGTGCCGAGCTCAACCCGCATCCGGCCGGCCAGCTCGAACTCAACGTACCCTGCACCGACGATGGCGAGCGGCTGAACGGTGTGCAGCACAAGTACCGCGAGACCGTATTGTTCTTCCCCAGCCAGGGACAGACCTGCCACAGCTACTGCACGTTCTGTTTTCGGTGGGCGCAGTTCGTCGGCGACAAGGAACTGCGGATGGCGTCGACCGAAGCCGCCAAGCTGCATGCCTACCTGAAATCACACACTGAGGTCACCGACCTGCTGATCACCGGCGGCGATCCGATGGTGATGAAGACCAAACACCTGGTCAGCTATCTCGAACCCTTGCTGCAGCCACAGTTCTCGCATATTCAGACGATCCGCATCGGCACCAAGGCGCTGACCTTCTGGCCGCACCGCTTCGTGACCGACAACGATGCCGACGAGCTGATCGATTTGTTGCAACGCCTGTCGGCGGCGGGCAAGCACGTCGCGATCATGGCGCACTACAACCATTGGAAGGAACTGAGCACCGACATCGCGCAGCAAGCCATTGCGAGGCTGCGTGCCACGGGCGCCGAAATCCGCAGTCAGGGGCCGTTGCTGGCACACATCAACGACAACGCCGACGATTGGGCGACGATGTGGCGCACGCAAGTCGGGCTCGGCATCGTTCCTTACTATATGTTCGTCGAACGCGACACCGGTGCGCGGCACCATTTCGAGGTCCCGCTGGCACGCGCCTGGAACATCTACCGCGACGCCATGCAACAGGTTTCGGGACTGGGTCGAACCGCACGTGGTCCAAGCATGAGCGCCGGGCCCGGAAAGGTTGAGATCCAGGGCATTGCCGAGATCCAGGGTGAGAAGGTGTTTGTGCTGCGCTTTATCCAGGGACGCAACCCGGATTGGGTACAGCGCCCGTTCTTCGCGCGCTACGACGAAAACGCGACCTGGCTCGATCAACTCAAACCGGCCTTCGGCGAGCAACGCTTCTTCTTCGAGGACGAATACGAGGCAATGCAGCAGCCGACGTGATCGGTGCATACAGGCTTCATTCAAAAAGGGCCCGAGCGGGCCCTTTTTTCTGATCTGCAACGAATCGCCCAACTGCCTTGGCTTGGGTGTATGTGCCAATCAAACCGAGCCAGGCAGATGCTCGTCACGTACTGTTTCACCGACAAGGGTGCGCAGAAAATGGGTCGCCAGGCGCGTTTCTTCCTCGCGAGGTTTCATAAGCAGACAAGCCGTCCCCAAATGCACGACTACAAGCTCAAGGATTCACGACCAGCACGACGAACGAGGAGGTATACGAAGGGAATCAGAAAGCGACAGTGCCTCTGACATCGAAGGTGTAGAAAGGCGGGCGCCTGTCTGTGTTGATTACTTGCCGGTCTGACGGCGGACGCGGAGCAGCACGTCGGTACCGATCAATTGCATGCCATCCGGTAGCGGCACCTTTTCGGCCAGCGCAACGGGATCGATATCGGCATCGACCAGTTCGCCACTCACCTCATCATACAGATGGATATGCGCATTCGGCTCGGAATCGAAGTACACCGTACCGCCGGGCGTGTTGACCACCGCAATCAAGCCACGACGCAAAAATGCCGCCAGCGTGTTGTACACGGTGGCGCGTGACACACCCGCTTCGCCATCCCGGTTGATCCGCTGCAACAATTGATCGGCAGTGAGATGCTGACGACGCTCGAACATGGCGCGCGCCACGATCAGACGCTGCCGAGTGGGAAACACGCCATGGTCCTGCAATTTTTCGGCTAGTTGTTCAGCGCTATGCTGATCTGTATCAATATTCTTATTCATAATTGCGAGTATATGCCAATTCCGCGCGCGCGCGTCACTTTCTAAATCCAGGACAGTGTTCGCTAAAATGCTGTTGCGCCACCAACTGCGCGCGGTTGCGAAAACCTGCGCCGATATCACCGCAGGTTCCCTCATCGCGGTAGTAACGCACGATCAAATCTGAAAAAAGCTGCAACAGCTCGTTCGGCGCCAACCGAAAATCCGGGTTGCCCGGCCCGCTGTCATCCACCTTTTCTTGTGTGAACGTTTGATAAAAAAGCACACCGCCCGGCTTCAGTGCGGCAGCGATCGCCGTGCACAAATCGCGCTGCAGAAAATGCCCCACGCAGATCACGTCGAACCGCCCTGCTTCAGGTGGCTGCGCTTCCACGTCCCGTATCTGTGCGGTCAACGGTAAGCCGGCCGCAGAGAGTCGCAGTTTTTCGATAGCGACGTCCGACCAATCCCACGCATAGGTTTCGAACCCCCGACGAGCGAGCCACAAGGCACTACCGCCCAGTCCGCTCGCCAGGTCGAGGGCGACACCCCCATGTGGCAGCAGGTGTGCATTGTCGACCAGCACCTCCAGTGGCTGAGGTGACTCAGCCGCGCTCTCGGCGTAGCGCTTGTTCCATTTTGCTTCGCGTTGGTCGTGCACGTCGCATCCCCACACAGGCCATCGGTTGATGCCATGCGGATGCCGGTTTCGGCCAACGTCCGCGCAGGCTGTTTGATCTCGGAAAACGCCATTCTAACGCACGGGGAAAGGTTTCGATTTTAAGTATCGTTATCGATATTTCGTTATCATTAGATGTCTTGAAACTGTTGAGACTTGGCACCCATGAAGCCCGCGCGCATGCAGCCCATCCGTCCCTTCTACGTGATGGAGGTGTTGGAAGAGGCGTTTCGACTCGAGGCCGAAGGCAACGACATCATTCACCTGCAGATGGGTGAACCGGATTTCGACACGCCCGACCCGATCACCCGCGCCGGCATCGAAGCGCTCGAACAGAAACGGACGCACTATGTGCAGGCGCTCGGTATTCCGCAGCTACGCCGCCTGATCGCCGACGCCTATCCCGAAACCTGTCGCCCGCCGGTCGAACGCGTCACCGTAACGCCCGGCTCATCGGGCGGCCTGCAGATGATCTTCGCCTGCCTGCTCGACCCCGGCGATGAGGTGTTGCTGGCCGATCCCGGGTATCCGTGCAATGCAAACTTCATCCACCTGTACGGCGGCATACCCAGATTCATCGCCAGCGGACCCGACACGAACTACCAACTTACCGCCGACAGCATTCGCGCGGCATGGAACGCGCGCACCAAGGCGGTACTGATCGGCACGCCGTCCAACCCGACCGGTTCGATCGTGTCACCCGAAGAGATGACGCGTATCGCGCAAACCGTACGCGAACTGGGTGGACAACTGATCGTTGACGAGATCTATCACGGACTGGTCTACGAAACGCCGATCCGCAGCGCCTTACACGATGGCGACGACATCTTCATCGTCAACAGCTTTTCGAAGTACTACGGCATGACCGGCTGGCGGCTGGGCTGGCTGGTCGTGCCCGAGCGTTACCTCGAAGACATAACGCGCCTGTCGCAAAACCTGTTCATCTCCGCAAGCACACCGGCGCAATACGCCGCACTGCATGCGTTCGACGAGGCCACCAGCGCCGAACTCGAACGTCGCCGAACACTCTTTCAACGGCGACGCGACTACTTCGTTCCGGCATTACGCGATCTCGGGTTCACGATACCCAACATGCCGCAAGGCGCTTTCTACGTGTACGCCGATTGCAGCGCTTTCACCGACGACAGCGATGCCTTCGCCTTGCGCCTGTTGCGCGAAGCACTGGTCGGTGTCGCGCCCGGCAAAGACTTCGGCAGTTACCGACAAAACGTGCACATCCGCTTCAGCTACGCGAACTCGATGGAAAATCTCGAACGTGCGGTGCAGCGCATGCGTGATTTTCTCGCCAACAACTAACCATTAGACATGACTGATTCGATGCGCTTTCTGGTCATCGGCGCCGGTGGTATCGGTGCCTACTACGGTGCACGCCTGATGCGCGCCGGCTGTGACGTCACCTTCGTCGCCCGCGGTCGGCACCTGGAGGTCATGCAGACAAACGGGCTGCAGATCGATCACCCCGACTTCACGTTCAAAGGCGCGGTCAACGCGGTGTCTACCGCCGCGCTGACCAGCAGCCACAACCCAGGCGAATACGACCTGGTCATTCTGACAACCAAGGCCGGCAGCACACAGTCCCTGCTCGACGAGCTGCAAGCCTGGCTGACCAACGCCGATACCTTGCCGGTGTTGTCGTTACAGAACGGCGTCGATAACGAGCGCCAGATCGCCGCGGCGCTCGGCAGCCAACGCACGATCGGTGGGCTTGCGGTGCGCATCGGCGGTCATGTGATCTGTCCCGGTCTGATCGAAGCGACAGGTCCGGCGCAGGTCGTTCTCGGCGCCTGGCCGAATGCTCAACAAAACGCGGCATTGCAGTGCAATCTCGGGCGCATTGTCGACACCTTCGATGCCGCCGGCATCCCGACCACCTTGAGCGACGATATCCAGCTCGAGCTGTGGAAGAAGCTGTTGATCAACAATGGCGTGAATCCCCTATCGGCACTGACGGGTCTGGATACGCGCACCTTGTCCAATCACCCTGCCCTCAGTAGCAGCGTCTATCGCCTAATGGAGGAAGCCGCGACTGCTGCCCTTTCCGACGGCATCACGATCGGCAAGCCCGACATCGATGCCATGTTTGAATTGATCAGCACCTTCGATGCAATCAAGACGTCGATGTTGGTCGATATCGAAAAAGGACGACCGCTGGAACTCGACGAGATTGCCGGCGCCGTTGCCGAACGCTGTCGACAGCTCGGCGAGCCGGCTGTGCTGACCGAGATGGTGCACGGCTTGGTGAGCCTGAAGCTCGCGCAGCAGGCCCGCGGCTGACGGCTAACCTATCGCTTCGGGTGCAACCAGCCGGCGAACCAGCGGGTAAGCAACGGCATCACGACCCAGGTCATCAGCGCAACCACGATGCCGGTGAACAACAGGGTGCGCGGAATCAGGTGCCAGTGCGAAATCCATGGCATCAGAATCAGCATCAGGGTCGTCACGATCAGAAATATCCCGAGCCATACGACCAACGCCATTTTGACTTTCGGCGGATGCGCCGGTACGTCGCAATTGGGCACCGTGAACCAGGCCTCGAGCCCGGTTTCGACTACCGCCTCGCGCGGCTCGCTGACCACGGCGGCTCGCTCACGCCACTGTTCCCGCTCTTCGGACTGTTCCCAACGCGCCAGGTTGCTGCGCTTGTCGAATCGAAAAAGAATGCGGTACGCACGATCCTTCGTGCCGGAAGGACGAAAGATCGTCGTACCGAGATGGCCGGGTTGTTTCGACGCCGCCTCGGTGATGCCATGCAGATAGGCTTCGAACTCACGCTGCATGCCGGCGATCGGCCGCCGCGTCACCAGCACCGTCACCGGTTCATCGTCATCGTCCGGCATCCGTTCTTCCGGGTTCATGAGTCGGCTTCAAGCTGGCTTTGGTGATCCCACCACTGCCGCACGACAACCGGCGCGGTCTCGATCACCTCGCGGCGTTGCATGACGTTACCCAACCAGGCCGACAACGTCGGCGGCAGGCGATCGAGCGGCATACCGTAGGCACCAGCCAAGGCGAATCGCGTGACCGCCGCATAGTCGCAAAGTGAACAACCGTTACCGAACCAGCCTTGTGCGGTGAGCAACCGGGCAGCAGGCTGCATCGCGCGTTGCCAATCGCCGATCGCCGTATCGATCACAACCGGATCGCGTTCGTGCGGCGCCTTGTCCCGACACTCGAACACCAAGGCACGCGCGATGGGACCGAGCTGCGCGTCGGCAAAACACACCATCTCGCGAACCCTTGCCCGGTCGGCTGCGGTACGTGGCAGCAAATAGCCGTGGCTTTCATCTATGAACTCGAGAATGACGCGTGAATCGGTCAGCACCAGGTCATCGACCGTCAGCACAGGTACGGTCCGATGCAGCGTGAGGCGCGGCCACACGTCCGCCCATCGCGCATCGTCGTGCGCGCGATACTCAGCATCAATACCGGCACGCTGCAATGCCATGCGAACACGCCAGCAAAACGGGCACTCATCCTTGTTGTAGAGCACCGCGCCGTTCATTGTCAGAGCCTGGCAAGACGCATTTCGCGCAGGTGCTCCAGCACATAGTCGATGCGATCCTGTCCCCAGAAAATCTCTTCGCCGATGACGAAACTGGGTACGCCGATCACGCCCTTGGCGTCGGCCTCTTCCCAGTTCGCCTTCAGGCTTTCCTGATTCTGTGCATCATGCATCGCCGCATGGAACGCTTCACGATTAAGCCCTACGGCCACGGCGATATCGAGCAAGGTCTGTTCTTCGCCGATATCTTTGCCGTAGGCCCACTCCTGCCGCATCACTTCGACGATGTAGGGTCTGAGTACGCCTTCCTTTTCGGCAAGTATCGAACCTGCACCGGCAAGTGTCGGATCGGTGGTTTTCGGCGGCGGATTGACCGGGATACCCATGCGGCGGGCGATGCGCGCCATGTCCTGTCGGGCAATCGGTAGTTTCTTCAAGGCAACCTCGGGGGGCGAGCGCCCATCCCACGAGCCCAAGGGGCGCCAGATCAGGTTGGCGTGAAAACGGTCGAAGATCTCGAACATTGTTTTCGACGCCAGGTAGCAGTAAGGACTGCGGAAGTTGAAATAGACAAAGACATCTGCCGCTTCAGACATGGCAAGTTCCCAACAAAAAAGCCCGGCGGCCAACGGCCGCCGGGTAAGCTCCCGGATAGGACGACAGAGTCGTCGGAGACACAGCAATCACCGGTTGTGATGATGCCACGCGGATAACGAGCGCTTAACGGCCCGATGCCCGCATGTTCTGCACGCTGAACTTATTGACCGGGTTCAGCTCAGGATCGACCTGGCCTTTGAATTGGCCCGTGGTGCAATGCATCGCCTGGACATCGACCATCGTGAACGAATCATCGATCGCCACGCCGGTACCCTTGTTCTTCGGCAGGTGATGGTCGGGATGCGCCTGGCCGATCTGCCAGCTCTTCCATAGATCGCCCTTGCGGTCATAGATCAAAGTGCGCGGAATCGTGTAGGTCTGCGCATCGATGTAATGCACGCGTTTGCTGATCGGGTGGTTGCTGTCTTTCGGCACGTTCTCCAACACGTACACCTTGCGCAGCTGCCAGGTGATCTGCGGGAAGCAGTCGCCCTTACCGCCCATGGCGACGAATTGGTAACCGTCCGGTTCCTTGTCCTCTTCGGCCAACTGCAAATCGTTGTGGTTATAGAAAGGCACCAAGATGTTCTGGGTGCCTTTGTAGGTCCACTCCATATCGTTGATTCGACCGTTGTAGCCTTCGAAATCCTCGATCATGACGTCCGATCCGAGGAAGGCATCGGTCACCTGGCCCGACGCCAACTTGCGCACCCGGCGCTGGAAGCCGAGATAGAGCCACGCGCTGTCACGCTTGAGGTCATCCTCGTAGCGGTGGATCAGGAGTTGGGTGTTCTTGACATCGAACGGCTCCAACGCCTGAACATAGATGGCACGAAACAGGCCGGACGGGTTCGGCTCGATGTTCGGTACCGGGTCCTGATTGACGCGATGCATGAAGTTCAGAAAGTGGAAGTTGAACTTGATGGTGCGCTCGAGCTTGCCCGAGTTCATGTCCTTGTACTTCCAGTAGAACGGATAGATCGCGGCGTTGTCACCCCAGTTGTATCCGTACTTGTAGTTCCATGCGAGCTTCTCCCCGGCCCGCGGATCATCCGTCGACGGCTCTTCGGGAAACGGTCGACCGGCGATAAAGCCTTCGATCTCACCTGAGCTCGCACCGAGTTTGACCTTGCCGAGACCATCCTTGGTGGCCTTCACATAGTTGGGATGCAGATCGAACGATGTCGTCTCTCCCACCTTGATATCGGTCCAGCCCTTTTTGATGAAGTCAAACGTCGCCGGATCGAGCACTTCCTTGAACTGGTCGACGTTGCCCTGGTTGATCGTCGTCCCGGCCGAAAGGCCGTTGTACGTCGGCACGCCACCCTTGTAGGGGTAGAACGATTGCTCGACATCGGCCTCCGTCGCCGCCATGCCCGGGGATGCCAAGGCGAACGTCAACGCCGTCGCCAGTGCGGTTTTCATAACCTTCATTGTTCAAACTCTCCTCGAAATCTCTTAGAAGCGATAGCGCAGGGTCAACTGCACTTCGTCCTCGTTTTGCGCCATACCGATCGGCCCCGCACGGAAGCGTCCCAGCGGCTCGTAGCCGGCAAGATTGCGCAATGCCAGTTCGCCTGGCGCACCGGCGCCGGTAAACGGCGGGAACGGATTACAGGCGCGGCAGTCGTCGAACTTGTCCGCGGAATCGCCGACTTTGATGTTGGCGCCGAACGTAACCCGTAGGTTGTCGTTGACCAGCCAGTCCACCGAAGGCGCAATCGTGGTTGCCTTGGCGCCGAAGTCGTGCGCGAAGATGACCTGCGGACTCAACCGGTCGTTCTGATACCAACCCTTCAACAGCAGGGTCGCTATGTGGTTGTGCTTGAAGTCGGGAATGCCGGCCTCGATGCCGTTAACGCGTTTGCGTTCGTGATCGAGGATGTGCTGACCGAACACCTGTGCGGAGATCAGGAAGGCCCTGCGCTTGTTCAGGAAAGGAATGAACGTAGGCCGGTCCCAACCGATCACGTAGCGGAATACGTCCGAATCTGAGTACAGCTCGGGTTCAAGCGTGTTGGCGAACTCCTCACCCTGGGTATAAGCCGCCTCGACGCGGAACACCGACTTGAGCGAGTCCGAATAGATGTCGAGCGAGCCGCCCAGCAGGTTGACTCGCGGGAAATCGATGTCGAAAGCAATCAGATAAGGGAAGATATCGGATTCCACACCCGGCGTGAACGGATTGTCGGCCGGAATACCGCCACGCAGAGACGGCAGGTGCGAACGGTACGTGAGGGCGTTCAAAGAAAAGCCGACACCCTCTTTCTCACCTTCGAGCTTCACGCCGAACTGCGTGTTCTTCAGCGACCACTCCGGCAGATTGGCCTTGCGGATACCGATGACATGTTCCGGGAAATCGGTTGCCAGCGCACCACCGGCAAAGTTGGCAACAGTACAGCCGTTATCCCAACAGTTGTTCATGGCGCGGAAGAAGTTGCCGGCGTCGAGAATGGCATAGGTGCTGCCACCCTGGCCGAGATTGCTCGGACGGAACTTGTCGAAGTTCCAGACGAACTGCAGGTTCAGATCATCAAAGGTTTCGGTGGCACCAAAGTGTTTTTCGGCGGTCAGCATCCACATCGGTATGCGGATGTCCTCGAGTTCGTCGTAGATGTTGTGCCGCGAGTAGTCGACCGGGTTGAGTACATCGAGCACACGGAACAGGTCGGTACGACCCCAAACCACCTGTTGCTTGCCGAGACGGAAGCTCCAGTCGGTGCCGTCGTCCATCGGCAGCGTGGCGTCGACATACAGCTCGCGAATGAAGTCCCAGCGATCGTTGAACTCGGGTGACTTCAGCTCGCTCGAATTGGCATCCATGTAGTCGTCGATGCAACCACGTGAATCCTTGTCGCATGGGCGCACCGGCACGGCCAGGCCGACGCCACCGTCGGTGTCGTGCAGGTCCGAACCCAACACGACCAGTCCGTCATTCGGGTTGGCGGTCGAGTCAAAGTCACCACCGGGCAGTACAATGCCGCCGCCGAACGGCACCGATGTGCCCATGCCGACGCTCTCGAGCTGCACTGCCCCACCCGCTTTACTGCCATAGCGGTTGTTGAGGTCGTACACTGCGTCATAAGAACCACGGAAGGTGCCGTACACACCGACATTGGAGAAGGCTCCGACGTCACCGTATTTCTTGCCTACCTCCATCTGCACCGTATTGCGCACCTTGCTCAGGCCTTCGCCATCGCGTTGGTAGGTGGCATTCTCCACGAAGCCGTTGATCTCCAGCGTGCCGTCATCCGACGTGTACGCCAACGCGGGTTGAGTGGAGACACCCAACGCAATCGCGATAGCGGAAAAAAGTGGCGAAACCCGTCGGCCGCCACCTATCGACCGTGACATGTCGATTTCGGTCATAACACTTCCTCCCCTCTCTTATTTCTCGTATGGATGCGGGTGACATCCTTGTTAGCCCCGTTATTAGCTGCATTGCAGCGTCAATGAGTTCTTTTTCTGCCCCGTTATGCCTTGGCAACCGCCTCTTCGATATGCAGCACGCCGTCGTCGTCAAAGCGTGCCGATGTCACGAAGGTCGGTTTGAATGTTTGAATCCACGCCGGCACCAGCAACATCGCGGCGCTGGCGTTGAGAATCAGCATGACGACCAGCAGAAGCGCTGCGTCTGCCTGAAAGCGAAGGTCGGAGATGAACACCCACATGATCACGCCGCCGATCAGGCAGGTCGCCGTAAAACCGATCGCCTTGCCGGTCGTGGCAATCGATTCGCGGATCGCGACCGCCAGGTCGCCGCGCACCGCCATGCGTTCGCGGATGCGGTCCATGATGTAGATCGAATAGTCGATGCCGACGCCGATGCCCACTGCAATGATCGGCACCGTGTTGACGTTGATCCCGATGCCCGCAACGCCCATGTAGGCATAGGTCGCCGTGGTGCAGAACATCATCGCCAGGAACATGATCCAGCCGGCATGTAACGACCAGTAGAACCAGGTGACGAAGACGAAAATCAACGCGAGCACCAGCGGAATGATCAGCATATTGCTCTCGTACGCCGACTCGTTCATCGCCGCCGTCACGCCGACCAGGCCACCGGCAAGTTTGAATTCCAGACCATCGATATGATTGGCCGGATCGCTGATCCAGCTCTTGGCGCGATGAATGGCACGCCGAATCGTCTCGGCCTGGTGGTCTTTGTAGAAGAACACGAGGTTGGACACCTGGTCGTCGGTGTCGACAAACTCCTTCAGCGCACCAGGGACCGGGCTCGATGCCATGTAAGCGAACATCAAACCACCGACGTACGATTCGGTATCGGGGATGATTGCCCAGCGGGGATCGTCGCTGTGGAAGATGCGGTTGACCTGCTTGACCAGGTCCGGCGTCGCCTTGGTGCCGCCCAGTTCCGGGTCGAGCAGCATGTGGCGTTGAAACGCCTCGATCGCCTGCAAAACTTCAGGGCGTTTCATGCCACCCTTCTCGTCGGTGCGCGCGATGATGTACAGCTCTTCCGAACCGGGGAAGCGTTCGTTGATGATCTTCGACGAGACGTTGTAGTCGTGATCGAGATACAGGATCGGCGAACCCGGCTCAGACTCGCCGACCTGAACCTTCGAGCTCAAAAAGCCGGCAATTGCCAGGATCACCAGGCTGACAACCAGAATGCCGCGCGAACCGGTGCGGGTTGCCACACCGCGACCCAAGGCGGCAAAGGCAGCCTGGTCTACCCCGGTACCGACCATCGCCGCCTTTGGTTTAGGCAGCAGCGACAACATCAGCGGCACTGCGATCAGCACCGTGAAGATCACACAGACGGCCCACAACGAGGCATAGATGCCCAGCTTGACGTTGATCGGCACCGAACCGAGCGCGATCAACAGCAGACCGATCGCGTCGGAGACGATGCCCAATGTGCCGGGGCGGAACAGCGAATCGAATGTGCGATGTGCCGCCTGGTTGGCGGTCTCGGCCGTGGCCAGCTCATCGTAGTAGCGCTGCACCAGCTGGATCGCGTGCGACATCGCGCGTGCCGAAATCAGGAACGGGATCACCAACGTCAGCGGGTCGAGGTTGTAACCCAGCAGCGACAGGATGCCGAGGCCCCATACCGCAGAGATGCAGATTCCGAACAACGGCAGCAAGATGCCGTAGGCGCGTCGGAAGTACGCCACGAGCAGCAACAGCATGATGCCGACCGTGGTACTGAAGATCAGCAGCAGTTGATCGAGATAGCTGTACACCCAACCCCACAGCATCGGCTGGCCGGTGGCGTAGATGTGTACATTGCCTGTGGTCTCCGCCTCACGGATGGCCTGGATCTGGCTGAAAATCTCCGCATAGTTGAGGTGACCTTCATTGAACTGCGCCTTGATCAAGGCGGCCTTCATGTCCGGCGACACCAGCAGGCCATACACGCGCGGGTTGGCCAGCACATCGTGGCGCAGCTGTTCGAGCTGTTGTTGGCTCAGATCCGGCTCGACCGGGTCGTAGTATGGTTGTGAGTTGACGTCGCCGGTATCGGTCAACCAGACCTTACGCGACGTACGATGGGTCAGGCTGGCCAGAAGATTGTGGTTGACCCCGCTGACGTTATCGACTGCCTGCGTCACCCGATGGATGCGTGCCAGGGTATCCGAAGTGAAGATGTCGCCATCTTCGACAACGACCGCCATCACCACGTTGTTCGCACCGCCGAAGGTGTCGCGGATGCTGTTGTGCAGCTTGATGTACTCGTGTTCCTGCGGCAGCAGGTCGGCAAAATCCGAATACATCTGTACGTTGGGTATCTGTACCGCGAAGAACACGGTCAACGCAGCGATCACGGCGAGGAAGGCGCGCGGAAAGCGGAAAACCAGCTCGTCGATGTTGTGCAGCCAATGGGTAAAACGGTGCACGCCGGTCATTGCACACCCCCGTTCCTGGCGATGCGCGCATCCGGCTCAGATACGTCGAGCTTCAACAGCGTGCCGGCACCACCGGCCAGCAACAGGTCGCTGTCCGCCAATGACACACCGCCGATCAGATAGGTAGCCACCGCCACCGGCAGCTCGACCCGGTGCCAGGCATCTGCATCGAGCCGCAACAGCGTGCCGTTGTCGCCCAAGGCAAACAGCGCGTTGCCAACGGGCACGAAGGCATATAAGGGCACGCTGGTTTCGGTCTCCTGGCGCGTCCACGATGTTCCGCCATCGCCGGTATGCCATATGGTGCCGCTCAAACCACTGACCCAGCCGGTGTCACGGTCGGTGAAATGCAGGCCCATCGGGTAGAAGTCGTTTGGAACCGGTTCGGCGCGCTCCCAATTGGCTCCGTCATCGTCACTGAACATGACAGTGCCGAACTCACCGGCAAACACGGCAAGGCCATCGCTGAGAAACTGTGCGGCGGTGAACTGCAGATCTTCGTCTTGCGTCGAACTGGTCCAGCTGTCGCCGAAATCGGTGCTGCGCAGTACGGTCGAAAAGCTCGCGCCAAGCCAGACTGCGTTGTGTCGATCGCAGCCCAAGGCCATCAGCGATTCGGGCGTATCGACCGGGTGTGCCTGCCAGTTGCTCGCCTGCGCGTCGGATACCCACAAGGTGCGACGCGAGTCGATGCCGACGAAGCGGCCGTTCGGGCAGGACGCCAGATTAAGGAACGCTGCCCGGGTCGGCAAATTGACGCGACGCCAACCATCTTCACCTTTCGGTGCAACCAGCAACACGCCGGCATCGGCTGCGGCAACCTGGTGACTTGCGCTCGCCGCTACCGCCTTGAAGTGATCAAAAGCATGGACTGCTTTGGTCTGTTCCTGCTCGACACCCTGCAGGTTCAACGGCGCCTCACAGCCAGTTGCGATAAACGTAACCCACGCCACCAGCACGAGCGGCGAAAGACCTTGCTTGAGCGCACGCGCCGGCTTCATACGAATCGCATCCCCACGCTACCCAGATCCTGGAAGCGCACGTTGACGTTGTCGCCTTTGTTCACGGTCACAGCGGCAGTGATACCGCCGGTCAGAATCAAGGTGCCCGTCGGAATCTCTTCACCACGTTCGCCGAGCATGTTGGCCAGCAAGGCCACGCTCGCCGCTGGGTGTCCGAGCACCGCAGCACCTGCGCCGAGTTCGACGATCTCGCCGTTACGCTCGAGCACGACACCGAGATTGCGCATATCAATCTCATTGGGGCTGGCACTACGCCCACCCAACACGAAGCGCGACGATGAAGCGTTGTCTGCAATCACGCTGACCAGGTCGAAGCGGAAATTCTCGTAGCGCGAATCGATGATCTCGACCGCCGGGATCACGAAGTCGGTCGCGGCCAATACGCTGCCGACATGGCAACCCGGACCTTTGAGCGGCGCCTTGGTGACGAACGCCAGTTCAGCCTCGACCTTGGGGTGGATCAATTGATCGGTTTCGATATCGCCGCCATCGGGACGATCGAAGTAGTCGGCGAGGAAACCGTAGATCGGTGTTTCAACACCCATCTGTTTCATCTTGGCGCGCGAGGTCAGGCCGACTTTCAGCCCGGCCAAGCGGTTGCCGCGATCGAGCTTGCGCCGACGGATCGCATACTGCACGGCGTAGGCATCGTCAAAATCCATATCCGGATAGCGATCGGTGACCTTGGTCGCTTCCTTCGCTTCGAGCTCGCAGTCTTCGAGGTAGACCGCCAGTTCATCGATCTGCGCTTGGCTCAGAGTGCTCATGCGGCGTTCCCAGCCTTCGACATCTCGAGCGCGACGTCTTCGATCATGTCTTCCTGGCCGCCGACCATGCCGCGCTTACCAAGCTCGACCAGAATCTCGCGCGACGACACGCCGTAGCGCTGTTGTGCGCGTTTGGCGAACAGCAGGAACGACGAATAGACACCCGCGTAGCCAAGCGTCAGCGCATCGCGGTCGATACGTACCGGGATATCCTGGATCGGATAAACCAAGTCTTCGGCCACGTCCATCAGCTTGAACAGATCGACGCCGGTGTCGATGCCCATGCGATCACAGACCGCGGCGAACACCTCGAGCGGGGTGTTGCCCGCGCCGGCACCCATACCCGCTGCCGAGCCATCGATGCGATTGGCACCGACTTCGACCGCGGCGATCGAGTTGGCGACACCCATCGCCAGGTTGTGGTGACCGTGAAAGCCCAGTTCGGTCTTGCTGTCGAGCGCCTCGCGCACCGCGCTCAGGCGTACCTTGACGTCGTCGGGCAGCATGTAGCCGGCCGAGTCGGTGATGTAGATGCAGTTCGCACCGTAGCCTTCCATCAGCTTTGCCTGCTTGATCAGGCCCTGCGGATCGAGCATGTGCGACATCATCAGAAAGCCGACGGTATCGAGACCGAGTTCGGCCGACTTCTTGATGTGCTGTTCCGAGACATCGGCCTCGGTGCAATGGGTAGCGACACGGATCGTGTCGACGCCGCAGTCGTGTGCCATCTCGAGCTCGGGCACCGTACCGATGCCGGGCAACAACAGCGCCGAGATCTTCGCCTGCTTCACATGCGGACGGACGGCGCGCAGATATTCCTCGTCGGTATGTGCCGGAAAGCCGTAGTTGACCGATGCGCCGGCCAGGCCGTCGCCATGCGTAACCTCGATCATCGGCACGCCGGCCTGGTCGAGGCCCGACGCGATGCTGATCATCTGGTCGATCGAGATCTGGTGACGTTTCGGGTGCATGCCATCACGCAACGACATGTCATGAATGGTGATCTTGGTACCTGCGAGATTCATTGACACTTACTCCTCAGGCGACTTGGGGTTCGAGCACGAGCGTGCCGTTGGCAATTTCTTCGGCGAACATCTCGGCAGTGCGCAGACCGGCGGCGGTCATGATGTCGAGATTGCCGGCGTACTTCGGCAGGTAATCGCCGAGGCCTTCGACCTCCATGAATACCGACACGCGACGCCCGTCGAACACCGGCCCGTTCTTCAAGCGATAGCCGGGCACGTACTTCTGCACCTCGGCGATCATCGCGTTGATCGACGCGGTGATCGCCGCCTGGTCCGGTTCGTCGACCGTGATGCAATGCACCGTGTCGCGCATGATCAGCGGCGGCTCGGCGGGGTTCAGGATGATGATGGCCTTGCCCTTTTGCGCACCGCCAACGGCTTCAACCGCACGCGACGTGGTTTGGGTGAACTCGTCGATGTTCTTGCGCGTACCGGGACCGGCCGACTTGGAGGAGACCGTCGCAACGATCTCACCGTACTCGACGGGCTGCACACGGCTCACGGCGGCAACCATCGGGATGGTCGCCTGCCCGCCGCAGGTCACCATATTGACGTTCATTTCGCGCTTGCCGACGTGGTCTTTCAGATTGACCGGCGGCACGCAATACGGACCAATCGCTGCGGGGGTCAGGTCGATCATCATCGCGCCCTGCTCCTGCACCTTGCGGCTGTTCTCGGCATGCACATAGGCCGAGGTCGCGTCGAAGCACACCTGGATGTTGTCCTCGCGCATGTGCGGGATCAGCCCATCGACGCCTTCGTGCGTGGTTTTCAGACCGAGCTTGCGGGCACGCGCCAAACCTTCCGACTCCGGGTCGATGCCGACCATCCACACCGGATTGATCCACTCACTGCGCAGAGCCTTGTAAAGCAGATCGGTACCGATGTTGCCGGAGCCGATCAGGGCTGCGTTGATCTTGCTCATTCAGTAAATCCTCGAATGTTCTTTGTGCCGGGGACTTCGCCGACGTCGTTAAACAAACCGCACCGAAGCCGAACCGATGCCACCGATCTCGACCCGCATGAAGTCGCCCGCAACCACCGGTTCGAGCGGCACCAACGAGCCGGACAGGATCACTTCACCTGCCTTGAGGGGGATATCGAAACGACCGAGGGTGTTGGCCAGCCAGGCCACGCAGTTCACCGGTGAACCCAGCGCCGCGGCACCGGCACCGGTCGAGATGATCTGGCCGTTCTTCTCGACCACCATGCCGACCGTGGCGAGATCGACCTTGCGCGGATCGACTGCGCGATCACCGAGCACGAACAGACCGCACGAGGCGTTGTCTGCGACCGTGTCCTGGATCTTGATCTTCCAGTCGCGGATGCGGGAATCGACGATCTCGAAGCACGGCATCACCGCTTCGGTCGCGGCCAATACGTCGGCGTTGGTCACGCCCGGGCCACTGAGGTCTTTCTTCAGGATGAAAGCAATCTCGCCCTCGGCGCGCGGCTGGATCAGTTGCTCACTGATCGGCATCTCGTCGCCGTTGCCATACACCATGCGGTCAGTCAGGTAACCGAAATCGGGCTGGTGCACATTGAGCATGTTCTGCACGGCCTTCGAGGTCACACCGATCTTCTTGCCGATGATGCGTTCACCGTCGGCGACGCGGCGTTCCACGAGACGCAGCGAGATGTGGTAGGCATCGTCGATCGTGATTGCAGGCTCACGCTCGGTCAGCGGTTCGATCATCTCGCGTGTACGCAGTGCGCTGAACAGTTCATCGCCCAGCTGTTGGATGCGTTTGTCATCCACGTTATGCATCTCCCATCGCGGGTTCTGAAAGAAAGTCGCCGACCAGACGATTGAAGCGATCGGCGTGTTCGATCTGCACCCAGTGGCCGCAGCGACCGAACACGTGCAATTGCGAACGTTGGGTAATCTCGAGCAGGCGTAACGAAACCGACATCGGGATGACGTCGTCGTCGCGCCCGTGGATGATCAACAGCTCCTTGTCGAGCTCGCGCAATTCGTCCTCGGCACAGGCGAGCGCGTCGACCCAGCGCTGGCGCGGCGCAGGAAACATCGCGGCGAACGCCTCTTGTACACCCGGGCGATTGGCCGCCTTGAAGCGCAACTCGGCCAGCTCATCACTGACCAACTCGCGGTTGTACGCAAAGATGTCGAGCAGCTTGCGCATGTTCTCGACCGACGGCTGGTAACCCCAGACAGCATCGAGGCCGTCGGTGATCGGAAAGCTCAGGCCGACAGCACCCATCACGACCAGGCGGCGCACGCGGTTCGGATAGCGCAAGGCGAAGTGCAAGGCCAGCGCGCCGCCAAACGAGTTGCCGACCAGGTCTACCGCGTCGAGTTCGAGTGCATCGAGAAAGCCGGCCAGGTGTGCGACCCAGCCGTCGATGTCGTAGTGCGCACCGTCTTGCCGTTCGGTGAAACCGAAGCCGGCAAGATCGGGGGCGATAACGCGCCGCTGCTTTGCCAGTGCCGGCAAGGTCAGCCGCCAGTTGGCCCACGCGCTAACGCCAGGTCCCGAGCCATGCAACAACACGACGGGATCACCGGCGCCTTGATCGTGGTAGTTGGTCGTGACCGTCGGCGTGGCGACGCTCAGTCCGATCTCGGGATTGCTGGCCGGTGCGTTCATGTCAGAGCTTCACGCACACGTTCTTGAGTTCGGTGTAGAACTCGAGTGAATGCACCCCGCCTTCGCGACCGATGCCTGAGGCACCCATGCCACCGAACGGCGTGCGCAGATCGCGCAGGAACCAGGAGTTGACCCAGACGATGCCGGCATTGACGTTGGCGGCCACACGGTGCGCACGCCCGGCGTTCTCCGTCCAGATCGCCGCAGCCAGGCCGTAGTCGGTATCGTTGGCCAACGCGACCGCTTCGTCTTCGCTGTCGAACGGACGCACGTGACAACACGGGCCGAAGATCTCGTCGCGAATGCATTCGGCATCGTCGGCCAGCCCGGTCCAGATGGTCGGCTGCACCCAGGCACCGCCGGCGAGGTCGCCCGGCATCTCGGGTTCGCCGCCGCCGGTTACCACTGTCGCACCCTCGGCGACCGCCTTGTCGTAGTAACCCAGCACCTTGCGCTGGTGCTCTTTGCTGATCAGCGGGCCCATGCTGGTTTCGGGATCGTTCCACGCACCGAGTTTCATGTGCTCGGCACCACGCTTCAGGCGTGCGAGAAACTCATCAAAGATCGGGCGTTCGACGTAGACGCGCTCGGTGCCGAGGCAGACCTGTCCACAGTTGGCGAAGGCCGAACGCATGGTGCCTTCGACAGCTTTCTCCATGTCACAGTCGGCGAACACCAATGCCGGGTTCTTGCCGCCCAGTTCGAAGGACACGTGGCGGATGTGATCGGCGGATGCCTTGAGGATCGCCGCACCGGTACGTGTCTCGCCGGTAAAGGTGATGCCGTCGATGCCCTTGTGGCTGGTCAGAAACTCGCCGGCCGAGTCCGGGCCGAAACCGTGCACAACGTTGTACACACCCTTGGGGATGCCGACGTCGTTCATCACCTCGCCGAGCAACGTGGTGGTCGACGGCGTTTCTTCCGACGGCTTGACGATCACGGTGTTACCGCAAGCCAACGCAGGCCCGACCTTCCAGGTCATCAGCAGCAACGGCAGGTTCCATGGGCTGACCACCGCGATCACGCCCTTGGGCTTGCGCAATGCATAGTTCAACGCACCGGCGCCATCGGGCGTATCGAGCATGAAGCTCTCGGTCGGCACGTTCTTCACCAGGTCGGCGAATATCTTGAAGTTGGCCGCGCCGCGCGGAATGTCGACATGTCGCGCCAGGCTGGCGGGCTTGCCGGTGTCCAGACACTCGGCCTCGAGGAATTCGTCGAAGCGCGCATTGATGCCGTCGGCCAGCTTGTGCAGCAACGCCATGCGCTCGGCAACCGGCATGCGCCCCCAATCACCCGTCAGTGCAGCACGCGCCGCGGACACCGCCTGATCGACCTCTTCGCGACCGGCCTCGTGGACGATCCCGATCTGCTGCCCGGTCGCCGGACTGGTATTGGCAAAGGTACGGCCGTTCGCCGAACCCACGAATTCACCGTTGATGAAGTGCTTGGTTTCTTTCATTCGCTTCGTTTTCAACTGCCCGGAGTGGCGACTGCTACGCAAACGGCCGTCTTGTTGGATTGCGGCGTGTTGCGTTGTTCGGGGGAAGAATAAACTAAGCTTGTCGATAATCAAGCTTTTTATCGATATTTTTGCTAGTTTTCTTTTTAGAGTTATTTTGTCGATACTTGATAATCTGTCGACAAACGGCGTAAATATATGATTTACCCGGTGTTTAACGTAGACTTGATCTCAGTCGGATCGCCAAAGGACACATCTGCAATATGGCCATTGCCCCCTCCAAAGCTTCGAAGTCCGAGTCTCCCAAGACACTGACGGACCAGGCATACCAGCAACTGCGCGACGACATCGTGCATGGCCATCTGGCGCCGAACACGAAGCTGCGCATCGAATCGTTGCGCCAACAGTACGGCGTCGGTGCTACCCCGCTGCGCGAAGCGCTCAGCCGTCTGTCGGCCGATGGCTTTGTCACGATCGAAGGCCAGCGCGGCTTCAAAGTCGCCGACATGACCAAAGACGACCTCGAAGATGTGACCAACCTGCGCGTCGTGCTCGAAAGCCAAGCGCTGACGCAGAGCATCGTCAAAGGTGACGACACCTGGGAAGCCGGTGTGGTTGCTGCGTTTCACCGACTCTCCAAGCTGGAGGAATCGGAAGGCGATCGCGACATCAACGACTGGGAAAAGCGCAATGCGGATTTCCACAATGCCTTGATCGGCGCCTGTCGTTCGAAATGGCTGCGGCGCTTCTACGACACGCTGTACGACCAGCACAAGCGTTACCGCAACCTTGCGCGCAGCGACACCCACGCACGGCGCGACATCCATGCCGAACACGAGGCCATCTATAAGGCGGCGTTGAATCGCGATGCCGAAGCTGCGTGCAAGGCCAACGAATTCCACATCCGCGAAACCGCCGAGGTCGTCAAACGCCTGATGCTCGACGAATGGGAAACGCGGGAATCGGCCTGATGCAGGTTCGCCACCTTGGCCATGTCGTGTTCTATGTGCGCGACCTGCAACGCTCATTGGCGTTCTACCGCGACCTGCTCGGTCTGAAATCGCTCGGCGAGACCTTCAATGGGCGCGCCTGCATGCTGACCAGCGGCCGAACACATCACGAGCTGCTGTTGCTCGAGGTCGGCGATGCCCCTGCCCCGCCGCCGGGCCGACGCATAGGTCTGTATCACGTGGGCTGGTGCATCGGTGACAGCGACGATGCATTGCGCGATGCCAAGGCCAAGCTTGAAGCCGCCGGTGTCGCGATCGAAGGGATGTCGGATCATTGGATCAGCCATAGCCTTTACCTGCGCGATCCCGACGGCAATGAACTCGAGCTGTACGTCGACGTGCCGGATTACGATTGGCACTCGCGCACCGAGTGGATCGACCAACCCGTCAAACCGCTCGAACTCTAGCGCGACTTTTTCAACTTATGCCGGCCGCCGACATGCCGGCGCGCGCGCAGGCTTCATCCTGTTCTTCGCTGGCGCCGGACACGCCGATACCGCCAACGACCTGTCCTTGATGTTCGATGGGCAAGCCACCGGCTAATGTCACGAAGCGTGGACGATGCACCAGGCCGTCTTTCAACTGCGGCATTTCGTCGAACACGCTCTGCCAGGCACCGGTCGGCATCGTAAAGCTGACCGCGCAAAAGGCCTTGTCTTCGGCAATCGAGATCGAGTGCAGGAACGCACCGTTCATACGTTGGAAGGCCAACAGGTTGCCGCCGTTGTCGACCACGGCAACATTGATCTTCACACCGAGCGACTGCGCATGCGCCACCGCGGCCTGACACATCTGTGCCGCGGCGGTCGACGACAGCGTCAATGCCTCAACGACGGTACTCATCAGGTCACGACAGTCAGGAAGCGTTCGTTCAATGTCTGGTTGTGATAGAAGATCGCACCACCGAGTTCGTCGGCCGTCCAGGTGATCGGCTCGTAGTCCGGGTAATAGGTGTAGTCGCCGGCAAACACCTCGTTGCGATTACCGGACGGATCGAAGAAGTAAATCGTACGACCACGGGTAATGCCGTGCCGGGTCGGGCCGATGTCGAGCGACATCTTGTAGCGACCGATGATGTCGGCGGCACGCAACACGTCTTCCCAACTCCCGAGCAGGAACGAGGCGTGGTGGAACTTGTTCTTTTCCGTATGGCGAATCACTGCCAGATCGTGCGCCTTCATGCCGCAAGTCAGGAAGGTGCCGATCTGCAGATCACCGTCGTAGACCTGTTCGGCCTCTTTGAAACCCAGCACCTCGGTAAACAGCTTGATGGTGCCGTCGAGGTCATCCCCATACAGCAGGCAGTGATCGAATCGTTGCGCCTGCATGCCCTTCAAACACTCTTCATGCCACGGATCGGGATTGAGCAATCCCATCTGCGTGCCCTTGTAGTCTTTCTCGGCATACAGTTCGAAGGTGTGACCGGTTGGCGAATCGAAGCGTACGCGCTCACCGCAATGATTGAGTTCGCCGGCCGGGATCGTTTCCACGTTGCAACCAAACTCACGTACGCGGCCTTCGAGTCTGCGCAAGGTGTCGACGCTGTCGACCTTGAACGCCATGAAATCCATGCCGGGTTCGTCGGCTTCACGCAGCACGACGGAGAACCAGTCGCGCTCATCCCATCCCTTGAGATAGACGCGGCCGCTGGCATCGCGGTCGGTTTCCTGCAAACCGAGACGTTCTTTGTAGTGGGTCAGGGCTTCGCCCATATCCATCACGCGGATCTGCACATGACCCGGCCGCAATACGCCTGTCATCGACATAGTTTGTTTCCTCCTTCCGACGTCAGTCTTGGGTGCCGAACACCGCTTTTTTCATCTGTCCAACTACGGTGAGTTGGATGTCGCTGAGGGCCATGCAACGGCATGCCAGGACATATCCCTGGCTTTCTTCCTCAGCGCTGACGTGTGCTCGGCTCATTTTTTTACAGCGGTATCTGCCCTTGTCGATCCGCACTTTGCACACCCCACATCCACCGCCGCGGCATCCCACCGGGATACCCCGTTTACCCAGGCTTTCCATGCCACTGAGCAGCGTTTGCTCGGATGACGCAGAAAAGCTCTGTTGCAGGCTGTCGATGTGGATTTCAAACATCGTCATTGGTCAGCGAGCTTAGCAGACATTTCTCGATTTAAATACATTTTATCGATTTTTTTATCTTTCATCGCTAAATCGCATCTAGATGGACTTGAACAACGGGCTGCGTTGACTGTCCTGCGCGGCGTCCGCCGCCGACAGAAACTTCTCCATATGGATGTCTCGCTCGAATAGCCGGCCCTGCATCAGCGTGGTGATGCACGCATCGATCATCGCCGGCGGCCCGCACAGGTAGGCCTTCAGTCCACGAAAGTCGTTGTCGTAGAGTCGCTTGGCCGCTTCGTGCACAAACCCCTGCTCACCGCTCCACACGTCGTTGCCTTCCGGTTCCGATAGCACCGGCAGGTAGCGGAAATTGGCGTGCCGCTCGGCCAGGGCGGCGAAATGCCGGTTGTCGTACAACTCGCTGAGATTGCGCACGCCGTGGATCAGCGTGATCTGCCGCTCGTCACCGCTCTCCAACAGGTCGGCGATCATCGACTTGGGACTCGACACCCCGGTACCGCCGGCCAGGAACAATGCGCCGCCGGCATCGGATCGGCGTACAAAGAACCGACCGTACGGCCCGGTGAGATCGACCTTGTCGCCGACCGCCAGTCGCTCGTGTACATAGGTGGTCGCTTCACCGCCAGGCACGTGGCGTATCTGCAGTTCCACGCGCTGGCCGTCGCTCGGCGCATTGGCCAACGAAAACGCGCGTGACTTATCGATCTTCGGCAACTGCAGATTGATGTATTGCCCGGCTTGAAAACTCAGTGCCCGATCGAGCTCGATGACGACGCGTTTGACCGTCGGCGTGACGCTTTCGATTGCAATCACTTCACCGCGGTAGTCATCGACCGGATGTACTTCCGCATCCGGGTCTTCATCGATGTCGGCCTCGATCACCAGATCGGACATCGGCGTTGCACAACAGGCCAGGCACTTGCCTTCGTCACGTTCGAAGTCCATCAAGGCGAACGGCGATGCATCGCCCTGCTCCACCTCGCCGTCGACCACCTGCACCTTGCAGGTCGCGCACAAACCGTGACAGCAGGCATGCGGCAGCCAAATTCCGGCACGCAGCGCCGCATCGAGAATCGTCTGCTCCTCTTCGACCTCGATGGTCTCGCCGAGCGGCTCGATCGTTACCTCGTATGTCATTGCTGCTGCCGCTCAGCTGCCGCTGCCGCCGATCCCGTCGAGACCCGGCGTGTGCATGCGGATGACCGACTTGTGCTTGATACCCAACGCGTCGAGGCTGGCCGATTTGTCCGGCGCGAACAGCTCGCCGTTCAGGCGCCATTCCACCTTGTCCCAATCGATATCGGCGAAATCCGGGTGCATGCCGAACGCATTCGGTATCACCTCGTCGACCAGTGCGCCGAACGGCATGTCCGGCGGCAATGGAAAGGCGACGGGTGCACAAAACATCATGTGATGATCCCAACCGACGTACACCAAGCGGTTGCCGTGAAAGTTGGCTTCAAGGTCTTTCGGCTCGAACTTGTAATCTTCGCGGATTGCATTAACGGGCATGATTCCCCCCCGTGCGGCGCACGGCCGCACATATCCTCGTATTGTGTGGTCAGGACTATGTACTCGGTCGTCGCTCAGCCGGCGGCGGCTTTCGCCTCAGCGTCGATGTCGGCGTCCGCGCCGGTGATACCCGACCACTTCTCCCAGTTGGCGCGGTCGGGCGAGCTCAGGTAATCGCGGTTATCGACACCATCTTCGATGTGATACCACTTGAGCACGTCTTCCAAGGTGGGGCCGCCGCAATTGCCCTGAAAGATCTGGTGCACGGGTAACCACGACTGCACGTACTTCTCCGGTTCGTCGTCGAAGATGTCTTTGCAACCGTCCGAGCAGAAGTGATAAGTCTCACCCTCGTGCTCGCTGTGGCGGTAGCAGGTCATGGTCGGGTCATTCACCTCGGGGAACACCATCGGAATCTGGCAGGTGGTGCACAACATCGGCAGGCTCGGATTGTAGAAGCGCCTGCCGGCCTTCTCTTCGGCTGCCCAATGCTCGAAACGCGGACGGAAGTACTTGTCGAAGGTGTCCGGATACTTGGCAGACAGCCAGACCATTTCATCCTGGTTCGGGGTCCAGGTATGAAAAGGTGCCGCATGCGCATAGTTGTAAAAGGTGCCCCATGCCACGTGCGAGATCAGGTCTTTCTCGACAACCGACTGCTCCCAGTACTTCGGCATGCGGATGCCGTAGCGCGCCAGGTCGGCGAACAAGGCACCGCCATTCTGCTCGAAGTAGATTTCCCACGCCTCGCGCCACGACATGACACGCTTGGGCAGCATGTAGTCCATCATCATCGCGACCAGGGTCAACAGGCGGTAGCCGCGCCAGAACCACTTGTCGATCCACTTCTGCACGATCGGCAGGTTGTCCGGATGTTGTTCGAGGATGAACTTGATCACCTCCAGGCCGAGCGTCATGTGACGCGCCTCGTCGGACTGGGCGGAGAATCCGAACGTGACGGTCGCCATGTCGCCGTTGTATGCCGCGCCGGACATGAAGGGCATGAACAGCAGATTGGTCAGCACGTACTCGAACGAGAACGAGATGGCCGTGAGGAACTCGAACGGGCCGGCGGACATCGCATCGTTGAAGAACGACTTGGGTACCGACAGATACCACACGCGGTCGTGCATGTAGCTGTAGTCCTGCAGGCCGTTGAAGTACTTGTTGTACTGGCTCATCGCATGCACCTGCGTCTGCACGTGACGCAGCTCGTCGACCGATTGCATCTGGCAGGCGACCTGTGCACCAACGCCGGGGAATTGCCGCCCGACCATTGCGAAGCCGCGGTGTGCGTTGTATTCCTCCGGCGAGATGCCGGTGAGGAACAGCTTGATCGCATTGACGTAACGCGCGTCGGTCACGTTCAGGTGACCGTTGTTCTGCGCGAAGGCGTCGATGATCGCGTACAGCTTGCGTTCTTTCTCACCCTGGTATTTCCAGTACGCATCCATCGTCAGACGGAACGGGTCTTCCCACTTGTCCCAGTCTTCGATCTTGATGCCTTCAAACGCGGCTTGCTTGAAGATGTCTTGCTCTTTCTGATAGCTGAAATCCCACGCCAGGTCGCGGGTAAGGCGCGTGTATTTTTCGCGCAGATTCATTTTTTTGGCTGCCATAGTCCTGCCCTCCTCAGTTGTTGCGCTCGAGGATGAATGCCTCGTCGGTTTCATCGACGTTGCCGGAGATCGAGATCACCGACAGGTGGATCTCCTGCGGGTCCCATTCGCGCCCGATCAGTTCTTCAACCGTCGCACGGCGGATCTCCAGGCGTCCGGGGGCATCGATCTTGACCATCGCCGGAAAGTGATTGACCGTGGCCGACGGGTTGTCCTGCTCGATCGCCTCGACGATCGGACGGGCATCTTCGTTGTTCTGCAGGGCGATATAGACGTTGTTGTTCGACATGCTGTGGTTTCCTCAGATATCCAGGCCGGCTTTCTTCTGACCGCGCTTTTGCAGCGCATCCTGCAACTCGGCGATCACCGTCACCGCGGTGTCGCCGACCGCAACCTTGGCCAGCGGCAACAGCGCGTCGGCACAGCGTGCAGACCACTTGTGCGTCCACGACGACAACAGCGCCTTGTTCTGCGGCGATTCCTCCGCAGCCGTTTTCAGGAAGGCATCCACACAGCGCGTGTGCTCGGCGGACCAATCGACCATGAACTCGGTAAGCATCGCCATTGCCGACCCGCCGTGCTGTGCAAGCTCGGCATCGAAGCGTTCGTACACCAGCGGAAACAACAGGCCATCGAGAGCGAAGTTCTGAGCGACGTACAGTTCGAACCAGTCATCAACCACCAGCAGGTCTTCGACGAGTCGGCGCAGCGGTTGCCACTGCTCGGCCTGCATCCAGGCCTGCTTTGCTGTGTCGAGCGATTCTCCGGTGTTACCGTCCATGATCAGACCGATGCGCGATAGGTATTGCGCAATGCCGAGCCTGTCCATCGCTGCGAAGCTGGTGGCTTGGGTGATGGCGGTGCCCCAACCGTAAGCGGTGATGTAGGTATTGTTCAGGTTGGCGCCGTATTCGAGATGGCGCAGCGGCAACAGCACATCGGCCACGCGCTGGCGCCATGCAGGTTCGAGCGTGTCGAACAACTGGCGTTTTTCGACGAACGCAAAGTTGCGTTCCATGCTGTCCTGTTGGCGTGAGCGTGTGATCGTCCAGGCGCCGTAGTAGTACTGTCGCGGGTCGCGAAAGGCGTACCAGTCGTCCATCTTGACCGCAGTCCGGTTGCGATCGAATATCTCGCGATCCGGATCCCACAGCGGGCGGTAATGGAAGTTGATCTCGGACTGCACGTCCAGGGTGGCCTCCTGGTAGCGCGAAGCCGGCTTGTCGACACCCAGGCGCCGTGCCACATGGGCGAACGTCTGGCGGATGGGTTCGACACTGTCTGTCTTGATGTCGATCTGCATGGATCGTCTCTCCTCAGCTCTCTGGCTCGGTGACGTCGTTGTTGTCGGTGTGGGGTTTCACCCAGGTGTCGCGATAACGATCGATCTGCTCGACGCCATCGGCGCCGAGCAGCTTCACCCGGTTGGTCGTACAGAACTCATCGAAGGCGGCATCGGTCAGGATGAGTTCGACGTAAAGCTCGGGATCGCCGATCGAGAAGTCGAATTCGACAAACCCGTTATGCCGTTCGCGCACGCGCACGAAGCGGCGCTGGTGCAGCGGCTCGCTGTCCGAAACCATGACCGTGAAACCCTCCGACGATCGTTCTTGATGTGATCATTGCGACCACTGCGGGCCGCTTGGGAGCAGTTAGAGCAGCATGTATGCCAAAGCGGGGTTCATCCAATCGTCGACCGACAAGACACTCGCCGGATTGATCAAATGATCGAAGAACGCCCGCTTTTTCACCATTTGAATAAGCGGCAGACACCATATAGGCAAGGCTTTCGTGGTGCATTGCAACATGCATCGGCATGTCTGCAGGATTTGGTTGACACGCGCCCGGCGTGTTCCCTATTTTGCGTTCACCAAATAATAAATAGTGACCAAATCGTGAAGCTCCGAATCTCACGATTTGCTGAGTTTCATCTCATGTCGTATCGGGAGAGGTCAGGCAGCGACATCGCATAGACGATGCGTCGCCTGGTGCAGGCAGAACCTCCTCGCAAGACGTGCGAACGAAACCGTCCGACACATATTGCTGGGAGGAAAGCGTGGCTCGCGAATTCGATATCGGTGAGGTGTTTCACCTGCCGTCCAATCTCAAGCTCAATTTTGAATACGGTCGCATCGGGCTCGACAAGCACCGCATGCTGTTACTGCATGCCGGTGCCTTCGGTTCGTTGCGTGTCGAGTTGATCGATACGCTGGGTATCGAGCGCGCACGCGGTGTACTCACGCGCATGGGTTATGCGTCCGGCAAGCGCGATGCCGAACTGGCGCGCAAGCTGATGCCGACCATGTCGGACGAAGACGTGCTGATGCTCGGCCCGCGCCTGCATTCGCTCGAAGGCATTGTGCGCGTATCGCCGATCCGTACCGATATCGACATTGCCAGCGGTCATTTCGACGGTGAGTTTCTGTGGGAGGACTCGTTCGAGGCCGACGTACACAAGGAACACTTCGGCATCCACCACGAATCGGTCTGCTGGACGCAGATCGGCTACGCCTGCGGTTACACCAGTGAGATCATGGGCAAATTCATCCTGTTTCGCGAAGCCGATTGCGCCGGCAAGGGCGATCGCCAGTGCCGCATCGTCGGCAGACCCGCCGATGACTGGAGCGACGCCGAGCGCGACCTGAGCTACTTCAAGCCGGATCATCTGGCCGACCAGTTGCTCAAGCTGCAGAACGAGGTCGAGAACCTGCGTTACTCGCTGGACGACCATTTCGCGCTGGGCGACATGGTCGGTCGCTCGCCGGCCTTCCTCAACACCTGCGATCTGTTGCGCAAGGGAGCCAACAGCCACGTCACCGTGCTGTTACTCGGCGAGACCGGCGTGGGCAAGGAGATGTGCGCACGCGCGTTGCATAGTCTGAGCCCACGTGCCAACTCGGCGTTCGTCGCGATCAACTGCGCGGCGATTCCCGAAGAACTGATCGAATCCGAACTGTTCGGCGTCGAGAAAGGCGCCTACACCGGCGCCCACCAGTCACGCCCCGGGCGATTCGAACGCGCCCACGGCGGCACGCTGTTTCTCGACGAGGTCGGCGAGCTGTCCGCCGCGGCCCAGGCAAAGTTGCTGCGCGTGCTGCAGGAAGGTGAGTTCGAGCGCATCGGTGACACCCAGACTCGCAAGGTCGACGTACGCCTGATCGCCGCGACCAACGTCGACCTGCAGCAGGCAGTCGATGACGGCCGCTTTCGCGCCGACCTGTACTACCGGCTGAACATCTTCCCGGTATTGATCCCGCCACTGCGCGAACGTGTCGACGACATCGAACTGTTGAGCGAGCGCTTTCTGGGCAAGTACGCGGCGCGTCACGGCAGACGCGTATCCGGCATCACCACCCCCGCCCTCGAAGCACTCAAAAAGTACAACTGGCCGGGCAATATCCGCGAGTTGGAGAACATGATCGAGCGCGGCGTCATCATCGTCGGTAACGATCAGCAGATCGACGTGCCGCACCTGTTTCCGTGCGTGAACATCGCCAGGCGCGAGGCGGCACCGGCCGGCACAGCCGAGACCGGCAACACGGCACAGCATAAAGGCGACGTGCTGCGCGAGGTTGTCGACAGTGCGCTCGAACACGCGACATCGTTCGAAGCCCTGGAGGCGCTGATGCTGGAGACTGCCGTGGAACGTGCCGGCGGCAACCTCAGCTCGGCCGCGCGTATGTTGGGCATGACGCGCCCGCAGCTGGCCTATCGGCTCAAAAAGCGCAACTGAGCGAAGCGAATCCGCCGGGCAAGCAATGGCCACCCGACGAACAACGCGCTAGGCATACGCAACATCTTTACTGCCGGCGGTCTGCGTCTGCCGCGTGAGGGTGGCGAAGGCATCTGCCAGCGCAGACTCACCGCCGACGTTGCCGGGAAAGATCACCACAGGCAGCTTCGGGTAGCGCGGATGATCCTCCGGGCAGACGACCACCGAGCATCCTGCCCGCACCTGGCCGAGTACACGCGCGGTTTTCAACGCCAGGCCGATGCTCAAGGTATCGTTCGACGTGATACCCCCCTTGCTGATCAGGAAACCGATTTCACGCGGCAAGGCCTGCACCAGTCGCATCAGGAATCCGGAGACCAATTCACCGAAGCTCAGGCGTTCCGCCTTGCTCGCGAACTGGCGTTCACCGCGACTGGTGAACAATACTGCGCTACGCCCGGAACCAATGGCGGCTTTCACCTCGATGCACAATCGATCGAACAAGGCATCCGCATCCTGCTGCAATGCATCGAGATCGACATGGACCGGCACGATATCCGTATGTTCGGTCAGGTAGTGCAACTGCCGACTCGTCGTTTCGACATGCGATCCGACCAGCACGACGCCCGGCTTGGCGTTGCGCACGTAGCGGTGCATCTCGTTGGCCACGACCGGCTGCGGCGGCAATTGGGCCAGTGCGGTCAACAAGCTGGCCGCGCTGCGGAACAGAAAACGCCTGCCCTCGCCGGCCACTGCCAATACCTGACGCGCGAATTGATTGAGATCGGCCTGCGTCTCGGCATCGACAACACAACAGGTGTTTCCGCTGAGTGCGCGCAACCTGCCGCTGATATCGCCGCGGATATCGTCGAGCACAAAACGCTCGACATCGGCGGCTTTGATTCGACCGCTTGTCTTTTCCGCGACATAGTCCGGCAGGTAGGCGGTCGAGAAACCGAATACCGAATCCTTGGCGAACTCAGTCTCATGCACCGGCACCGGCTCGCCGTCGACGATCAGATAATGCGTGCTGTCGCGCGTGATCCGCCCGCCATCGATGAAGGCAGGCACCAGAAAGTGCGCATCGAACGGCCCCATCTGTTCGGCAATCACGTCGGTCTCGATCGGATAGTGACCGCGCAATGTCGAGTCCGAGCGGCTGACCACCACCAACTTGATCGACTTGCCCTGTCGTGCAAGGCGATCCACCGCGTCGTGCAGGTTGCGGCAGATCTCGCGCGTGACATTCGCCGCCTGCTCTGCGCCCATGCCACGGGTGTTGCTCAACACGAAGAACAGCGGCGCGTCGTCGAGCAATCCGGCGGTCAGCGTATCGATGCCCCAACGGGTCAGCAGCAGGCAGCTGTGTACCGTCTGCGAACCCGTCGGGTCGTCATCGATCGCGACGATCTTCAATGTGCTGTCGGTGTGCATATCCGCTCCGTTCAGGCTTTCGATCCGCGACATGCAGTCAGCGCCGCGGTCGTCCGCCCGGCCAGCGTGTCCGCCGTGATCCCGTTGAACGCCATGATCTCACCGGGGCTCGCCGTGGTCTCGCCACGCTGCCAACCGAACAGTTCACGCGCCGGCGCCCTGCTGCGCAGCATGACCGCTTCGAGCGCCACCGTGCCGCCGCCACTCACCCCGATCAGTGCATCACCACCGAACAGATCTTCGAACCGGCTATCGCCCATGAAGGCATCATCCGGCTGAGATGCGTGTTGCCACGCAACATCACCCGGCCGGTACAGGCGGCGCGGGTTGGCGACGCTGACAATGCGCACGCGGTAGCCGTCGGCTTCGAGTCGGTCTTTGGCCTCGAACACCGGCAGCAGGATCATGTCGCCGGTCACCGCGAACACCACGATACCCTTGTCGCCACTTTCCGATTCGTACAGCGCAACCGCACCTTCCTCAATGGCCTGCCTGGCCTGCGCAGGCATGGTGTACACCGGCAAGGCAGATTTCGAGGCAATGATGCTGATGTTCTTGTTGCAGGCATCGACCGACCAGGCATAGGCCGCCTGCATCATGTTCGCATCCGCCGGGTACAGCAGATAGACGTTGCCGTTGCGCATCTGGCCGCCGATGTAGTTTTCGATCTCCGGACGCTGGTGAGTCCAACCGTTGCGGCCCTGCTCCAAGGCACCGGCCGTGAACATCGACACGGTCGCCGGCGTCTTGCGACGCAGCTCGGCCATGGCTTGACCGACAGTCTGTACGATCGGCCAGCCGTTGATCGCGAAGCTCTCGTACGACAGCCACAGCGAGCGGCCACCAAACAGCGCCAGCGCCGAGGCAAATCCGGCACAGGCATCTTCGTTGAGCGGTTCATACACCTGCCCGCTCGGACCCTGGTTGTACAAGGCATCCTCGGTCGGGTGACGGATCATCAGGGCCTCGTTGATCGGCTTCATGTTCGACGCCTCATTGCCGTCGGCGTTGGTCACCACGAACATCGGATCGCGTTTGCCGAGTGCCGCCACCATGTGCGCCATCGCCGTTGCCGGCACCGCCTTTTCGCCAACCGCGAAGGCCTGTTGTGGCAGTTCGCCGATATCAGGCAGCTCACGTTCGAATTCGGTAACAACGGTGCGCCCGGCCGGACCGCCGCCGGCGCGTTGCATGTTGGTACGCACCAACTGCCAGGCATCGGCCGACAGCGCGCGGCGCTGCAAGGCTTCGGCGATGTTGGCCTTCTCGGCGTTGTCGCCCGGGTACAGGTTATGCGACTTGGCACCGTGGGCATGCACGCCCGCACCTTTGAGCTGCTTGATGATCAATACCGACAAGGTGCCGGACATGGCCGCATCGGCTGCCTGCTTGGCGCCTTCGAGCACCGCGCGGCTAAAGGCCGAGCGTGCCGCGTCGCCGAACAAAGTGCTGTCGACATAGGCACCGTTCTGGCCGGCGTCGTCGAAGTCCTTGGCATCGATCAACACGACATTGTCGAAGTCATGCGCCTGCCAATAGGCAGTCATTTGTTGGTTGCTCATCAGCGACACCATCGAGTGGTGTTCCTGGCTGTAGCCGTTCCAGATCAGCACCGGCAGGAAGTTGGTGACCTCCGGGTAGCTGGTGTGGAAGTGCTTCATCGCCGACAGGATGTAGGGTTCGCCAAGACCGCCGTCACCGATCGTGCACGGGAACAGGGTGTCGCGATTCAGGTAGGCACCGGCCATCGCGAAGTGCTGACCCTGACCGAGCGGACCGGCCGGCGCCAGCAGGCCCGGAATGGCGCCGGACAGGTGGCCGAGCAAGCCGCCGCGCTCACGAAAACGCGCCTGCAGATCGCTCATACAATGGATATCCATCTCCTCGAGCGAGCCGTCGAGGAACATGGCGCTATAGAATCCGGGTGCATGGTGACCGACCTCGGTCACGATATTGGTATGCCCGAGCATGGTCAGCGCGGCATAGGCATCGGCGCTGCTCGCAAACCCACCCGGGTGCCCGGATTCTTTCGACGCACACAGTTGCAGCGTCGTGTAGCGCAAGGCGTCGGCGACCAGTTGTGTCTGGTAGACCGCAGCAGCGTCGATCGAATCTATCTTGGTCTGGCCTTCGCCGATGACCGGTGAGCGACCGTTGGACTCCATGCCTGCCGTGTTGTCGGCGAAGTGCAGGATGCCGTCGCGGAAATCGGTATTGGTCGAGAAGATCTGTTCTGCCGGTGTACTCATTGCTGTCTCCCTGGTTCTGACGTGGCGTGGCCGAGGCCGATGAGGCGAAGTTAAGACAGGCGAACGATTTTTCGCAATACAGGAGTTATTTCATAATACGGAATATCAAGAAGCGCAAAGGCACGTGTTTCGAATGGCGTTGAAAACATTCATATTTTATATTGCGGCCTAGATACGCATTCTATTTCACAATATGAAATCTTCTGCTATGTTTGGCCACGTCGACGCTGCGACAACCGCAGAGCAGCAAAATGGCAATCCGATTTCAGATTGTGAGATGGCGCGGACATGACAGATAAAGAAAACTCACCCCGGATTCAGGTCATCGACCGTGCGGCCGCGCTGCTCGACGCCCTGGCCCGTTATCCGGAACCGGTCAGTCTGAAGGTGCTCAGCGCAGAAACGGGGTTACATGCCTCGACGACCCACCGCATCCTCGCCTCTCTGATCGACAACCGCTTCGTCGAACGCGATAGCGGCGGGCGTTATCGTCTCGGCCTCAGGCTATTGCAGCTCGGCGCACGCATGCACAGCAATATCGACCTGCGTTCGATCGCCCTGCCGGTCATGGAGAGCCTGCGCGACAAGTTCGGTGAATCGATCAACCTGACGATCCGCGAGGGCGACGTGGTGGTGTATCTGGAAAAGGCCACGCCCAACCGGATGATGCACGTACAGCAGATCGTCGGCAGCCGCGCGCCGCTGCACGTGACCGCGGTCGGCAAGTTGATGCTGGGTGCAGCCGGTGACGAGGCGATCCGCGGCTATGCGCACCGCACTAACCTGCCCGCCTACACGCGCAATACGATCACCACGCTGCCGCGCCTGCTCGATGAGTGCGGGCAGGCGGTTGAACAGGGTTATGCATTGGATAATGAAGAGGCAGAGATCGACGTCGGCTGCATCGGCGTACTACTGCACGACAGCACCGGCAACGTCGCGGCCGGACTTTCGGTATCGGCGCCGATCGAGCGGCGCCGGATGGAATGGGTCCAGGACATGCTCGACGCCGGACAGCGGATATCCGCCAAACTCGGCTACCACCTGTGACCTGACGACTCAGGCAGCCGACGCCTTGTGCGCTACCCGCTGCTCGAGGTCGTCGATCTTGTGAATGATCTGTTCCGACAGGTCGACGACACGCTGGTAGAGCTGCTCGGCCCGGTGCGTATCGCCTTTTGAGCGCAGCGTAATGACCTCTTTGATGAGCTTGTGAATCTCTTCGTGCGGCGGTTCCAGTGCCTTGAACTCGGGCATGCTGCCGAAGTCCTCAATGCCGCTACCGTAGTACCACTTGCCGAGGTCGCACTGGGTATGCGACACCGCCTGTTCTTCGCTCAAGTGGGCATGACCGTCGAGATAGGCCCGCAAGCGGGACTTCCACGCCAGGTGCGCCGAGCGTGCCTGTGCCAGCACCAAGGCCTCGCCGTTGCTGAAGCGAAACTTCGACATTTCGCGTAGCACGGCGGCGAGCACTTCGGAAACCTTCGCGCTGATATCGAAGGTCTGATCGGAATGCGACAGGATGTTCTTGGCCAGGCCGTCGATCGACGCCACGTTGCGTGAGATGTCTTCGGCTACCGACGACTGCTCCTCGGCCGCGGTGGCGATCTGCAGGGTCATCGACATGATATTGCCGACCGATTCGGTAATGTGTGCCAACGACTCATTGGCGCGGGTCGCATCTTCGACGCTATCCACAACCTGAGACTGGCCGCGTTCGGCCATCTCGACAGCCTGTTCGGACTTGGTCTGCAGCCTTTCGATCAGTGTTTGAATCTCTTCGGTGGAGTGTTGCGAACGCTGCGCGAGCGTTCTCACTTCGTCGGCCACCACGGCAAAGCCACGGCCCTGCTCGCCGGCGCGCGCCGCCTCGATGGCCGCATTCAGCGCCAACAGGTTGGTTTGGTCCGCGATGCCGCGAATAACGTCCAGGATGCTGCCGATATTGTCCGACTCCTGGCGCAGTTCGCGGATCGCATCGGCGGCCTGCGCCATATCGTCGGCCAGCCGACCGGTGGCCTGCATCGATTTGTGTACCAGAGTCTGGCCTTCGCGCGCTTCTTCGTCGGCGCGTCGAGCAGAATCGGAAACCGCAGCCGCATTCGATGCGACATCTTTCGACGTCACCGAAAGCTCCTCGATAGCCACGACCACGGCATGCGTGTTCTGTTGCAGGTCATCCATGCCGTGACGCGTCGACGTCGCGGCACCCGACAGTTGATCGCCGGTCGTGCCCAACGACGCCACACCGAGACTGGTGCTGCGCAGCGCGCCATCGATCGTCGCAACGAATTGGTTGAACGACGCCGCCAGCGTCGCGATCTCGTCATTGCCCTGCACGTCCAGACGCTGCGACAGATCGCCCTCGCCTTTCGCCACGTCGCTGAGCTGCCTGTTGACGACACAGATCCGCCGTGTGATCGACATGCCGTTCCATAGGTTGGCCGCAATCACAACCAGCACGACGGCGACCAAGCTGGCGACCAGCATGAAACGCGAACGTTGGGCGGCGTCTTCGAGATGGGTATCCAGAGAACTCCCCAGCGCAGTGATGGTTTGATCCAACTCGCCGGAAACATGATGCAACTGACCGAGCAGACCTTCGGTAGCCGTCAGGCCCAGCGTTTTGCGAGCATCGGCGTAGGCTCGGAACTTGGCTGCGTATTGATCGAGTCGGGCATGTTGTGAGGGATCGAGCAGACTACGCGTGGCTTCGAGGTCCTGCGCAAATCGCGCGATGTACTTGTCGTCGAATCGCAGCATGAAATCTTTTTCGTCACGCCGCAGTTGCAGTACGCCAGCCAGGATCGCCGGGTTGTCGGCCGCAGGTATCGCATCCTCGATGTCATGCACCGCTGTGCGTAGCTCGCCGCGCAATCCCTGGCTTTCATCAAGCCCGATGCGCTTGTGCAGGGTAATAACCTCGGCCGCCACCTCGACGAACGTCGCAGCGTGGCTGCGTATCGCCGACAACGCCTCCGCATCGATGCCGATCTGTTTCAGGCCCGCCGCCAGCCTATCGAGCCCCTGCTGAAATTCCGCGGCCTTATCCTGCAAGTGTTGTTCAGCACCCGCTTCCGCGGTCAAGAACAAGCCGTGTTCGATGCTTTCGAACTCATGGCCGAGCGCATCCAACACGACGAGCTGCCTGGCGCTGTCGGCGATCAGTTCGGATTGCGACCAAAGCGAGTGAATCCATAGCCCGGATATCGCCAGAATCGATGCGATCGCCGCCGATGCGGCAAACATCTTGGTTCGAAGGCTCATTGTTTAGTTATCCCTCAAATATGAAGTCGCACCTGCCGGCGAAGTAAGCGAGCGCGGCATGTGCGCACAAAACCATACGATGTATAAGCATTAACGGACCTGTGCGGCTAAACTTGACAGAACGATAAAAAACCACCACCCGCCTTCCTATGGCATTGAATAACCTACAATTACGAAACGTTTAAACGAGACCTTTGCGGTACCTGCGGTCCTGCGTACGTTCGGCGTGAAGACTCGGGGCTGATCAGGCAGAACCGCGTTCCGGGTGACAGGCGTTCACCCGGCGGGCGGGAAAGAAACATCATATGGATATTGTCCGTACCTTCTTGCGACTTTCGCTGCCTGTGCTGTTGGCCGTGGCGGCGCTCACGGCCCATGCCGAGCCGGGTTCATCGGCCGATCGCAACGGCAATGGTGCAGCGCAAGCCGAGCCGCTGAAGATCTATGCCTTCCGCCCGCACAATCGCCTTTTCTGGAGTCGATTCAGCACCTATCTCGAGGCTGCCGCCGACGACCTAGGAGTCGAACTGACCATCATCGACGCCGGTAACCGACCGGAAACAATGATCGAGCAGGCCCAGACTGCCGTCGAAGAAAGGCCGGACGCCATCATCTTTACCGACTTCGACGGCAACGGCGAACAGATGGTCCGCATTGCCGAGCGGGCGCAGATACCGATCTTTCTGGTCAATACGCTGTTGCGCAACGAGGCGCTGGCGCCGCGAGTCTCCTACCGTCACTGGATCGGCACGCTGGCGACAGACGATTATCGCGCCGGTCGGCAGCTCACCAACGACCTGCTCTACGCAGCTCGGCGCAAGGGCATCGAACAACCGCGTATCCTGGCGTTCAGCGGCGACGGCGGCGGACTGTCGCTCAACCGCCGGCTGCGTGCCCTGATCGACGTTACCCAGGACCGCACCGACGCCTCGCTGGTCACGGTGCAACAGGCACCGCATGCCGAGAACGTCGCTGCACTGTTCAAGGCAGCCATCAGCGCCAATCCCGACATCAATGTCGTATGGGGCGTAACCGACGACTCGGCGCTGGTTGCCGCGCAAACGGCGCATGAAATGGGTTTAACCCGCCCGATGGTGTTCGGCGGCATCGACTGGCGACCGGAATCGCTGGAGGCCATGGAGCGCGGCCTTGTCGATGTGAGCATCGGCGGACACGTACTGGACGGCGCACTGGCGTTGATCATGGTAACCGACTATCTCAATGGCCACGATTTCATCAGCCAGGCCGCCGATTTGCGCAGCAACCTCTACGCGATCACGCCGGCCAACCTCGCCGAGTTCCGACGCCTGTTGCACGACCCCAAACAGATCGACTATCGCGCCCTGTCCAAGACATTCAACAAAACGCGACGCACCTACGACTTCAGCATCGAACATGTCTCGCAGAACCTGAAGCCGATCGAGGGAGCGCAGAGGCGGCCGCAGCGAAGCGATGCGCCGGCAGCGGAATCCCCGGATACGCTCGTCGCCTTGACCGCGGAAGAACAGGCGTGGCTGAAGGAGCATCCCGTGATCACGATCGGCGGCGGCACCGACTGGCCACCGTTCGAGTTCAGTGATGCCGACGGCCGGCACCGCGGGATCGCTGCGGACCTGATCGCGTTGGTCGAGCAACGCCTCGGCGTGAAGATCGTCGTCGACAACTCACAGAGCTGGCCGGCGACATTGAACGCCATCCGCGAAGGCGATCTGTATGCGGCCACGGCAATGGCGCAAACCCCACAGCGACTCGACCGTTACCTGTTCACCGCACCGTACGCGGCCGCACCGGTCGGCATCGTGGTGCGCGAAAGCGACGCGCACCTCGATGATCTGAGCAAACTGCGCGGCCGCCGCATCGTGATCCCACAAGGTTTCGCCGATGCCGAGTTGTTACGCTACCGTTACCCGAACCTGGAGATGTTGTACGGCAACGACCCGCTGGACGCACTGCAGATGGTCGCCCAGGGGAAAGCGGATGCGTTCGTCGGCAGCGTGGATATCGCTGCGTTTCTGATCGATCGCGAAAACATCAAGGGCCTGCAACTCGTCGCCAAGGAGGTGCCGCTGCGCAACACCGAGTTGCGGATGGGTGTCTCCAAGCACTACCCACTGCTGGCAAGTGCCCTGCAGAAGGCGCTGGACAGTATCACCCCGCAACAGTTCGCCACGCTTCAACAACGCTGGCTTACCCACCGATCCACGCTCGCCGACGACCAGCCGCAACTGACGCTGACCCCGGACGAACAACGCTGGATAAGCGACCACCCCTTGGTGCGTTTCACCGGCGATCCCAACTGGCTGCCGTTCGAGGCCTTCACCAAAGAGGGGGAGTACATCGGGGTTGTCGCTGAAGTCCTCAAGTTGATCGAAACCAGCAGCGGCCTGCATTTCGAACGCATTCCAAGCGGCACCTGGGGCAACGCATTGGAGATGGCGCGCACCGGTGAAGTGGACGTGATCTCGGATGTGCCGCAGACCGCCGAGCTGGCCGCAACGCACCAGTTCACGCCCTCGTATCTCGAAGTGCCATTGGCTGTGACCATGACCCGCGAGCGACAGGCCTTCGTTTCAGACCTCAACGAGATCGCCGACCTGCGCATCGTCATGATCGATCGCTATGGCTACGTCGATGCCGTGCGCCGCGCCTACCCCAACATCGAGTTTTACTTCGTTGAAAACGTGCAGGCCGCGTTGGCCGCGGTGAACCGCGGCGACTACGACGCGTTTGTGTCGACGCCGATGCTCAGCGACTACCACCTGCGGCTGGGCGGCTTCACCAAGCTGCATATCATCGGACAACTGCCGTTGACGATGAAACTCGGCTTCGGCGTGCTCAACGGGCAACCCGAGTTGCTGAGCATCATGAGCAAGGCGGTGGATGCAATTCCGCCCGCCAAACGCTACGAGGTGACGGCACGCTGGTTGCGCGATACCTATTCAGACAATGGCGGGCAGGAACACCTGCTGCGGCTCGCCACATTCGCCATGATCGGTTTGCTGATTCTCGCCGCATGGACATTGAGCCTGCAACGTGAACGGCGACGCCTGCGTCGAGCCGAGGAACGCTACGAATTGGCGATCCGCAGCGTGTCCGAAACCATCTGGGACTGGGACCTGATCAGCGGTGACCGCTTCTTCAGCCCGGGACTGTTCCTGCATCTCGGTTACGACGAAGACGAAGTACCCACGAACCATGCCGCCTGGGTGTCGTTGATTCATCCAGAGGATCGCAAGCTGTATGACGAGCGCGTCGGCCAGCACTCGCACCAGCGGCAAAATGCCGACAAACCGCTATCACTCGAATATCGCGTGCGGCGCAAATCGGGCGGCTATGCCGATGTCCAGTCACGCGGTAGTGTCGTCGCCTGGTCGGATGGCCAACCGGTTCGCCGCGCCGGCGTGCTGCGCGACATCACCAATCTGCGCGAAGCCGAATCGGCACGCGCCGCCAGCGAGGATTTCCTGCGCAGTATCTTTGCCGGCATCGACGCCGCCGTGTACGCGGTCGACGTCGGCATCGACGGCACACTCACCTACTCCGCCGGCAATCCGTACTGCGAGAAGATCACCAACAAGCCGGTCAGCGAGATGATCGGCCGCACGCCGGATGAGGCCCTGCCGCCGTTTCTCGTCGAACCGCTGGTTCGCATGTATCGCCATGCCATCGAAGAAGGCCGCTCGATCGTTCACGAAGGGATGTTGACCCTGCCCCACCTCGGCGACACCTGGTGGCTGGCAAACCTGTCGCCGCTGCGCGACGGTGACAACCGCGTACATCGCCTCATCGTGACCGCGCTCGACATCACCGAGCGCAAACGCGTCGAACTGGCGCTCGCCGCCAAGCAGGTCGAACTACACCGTCTCTACCTGGCACTCGAACAAATACCGATTCTGGTGGTCATCACCGATATCGACGGCACTGTCGACTACGTCAACGAGCGCCTGGTGCCGATGACCGGCTACCAACCCGACGAAGTGATCGGCAAGAGCGCACGCATGCTGCTGTCGGACAGCAGCGACCGGCGGCGGCTGGTCGAGATGCGGCGTGCGGTGCGCACCGGCGGCACCTGGCATGGCGATCTGCCGCACCGGCGCAAAGACGGCAGCATCTTCTGGGCCGCGGTGAGTGCCGGCGCGATCCGCGACAACGACGGCAATATCACGCACCTCATCAGCACCAACGAGGACATTACCGAACGCCGCGAGACCGAAGACCAACTGCATATCTTCAACCACTTCGCAGAAAACGCCACCGAGGGACTCGGCATGTCCGGCATGGATACCCGGGTCGCCTATATGAACCCGGCGTTGCGCAGGATGCTGGGCGTGCGCTCGGACGACGACGCGTACGGAATGAGCTTCAAACGCTTCTATCCGGCCGAAGTCGTCAAGCGGTTCGATGACGAGATCTTGCCGGCGCTGATGGCGCACGGCACCTGGCGCGGTGAACTGCTCGCCATGCGCCAGGACGGCAGCAGCTTCCCGACACTGGAGAGCTTCTTCCTGATCCGCGACCAGGAAGGCAGGCCGCAGTACATCGGCGATGTCATGACCGACATCTCCGACCGCAAAGACGCGCAGGCCATACTCGAACGCAAGGAAAAGCAACTGCGTTCCATTCTGGACACGATGCCGGTTGCCGTCGGTATCACCGCACTCGATGGCCGGGTGCTGTATGCCAACCCCCACACCAGTACGATGTTCGAACTGCCGGAAGGTGTCGACAACGCCGCCGTCAACCGCAACGTTGTCGACTACTATGCCGACAAACGCACGCGCAAGCTGCTGCTGAAGGCGCTCACGCGCGGCGAGAATGTGCGCGACATGGAAGTCGAGTTCCGCACCTATCGCGGCAACAAGATCCATGCGATGGTTTCCGCCCTGCACGTCGAGTACGACGGCCACCCTGCGGTGTTGGCAACCAGCCTGAACATCACCGACCGGGTCAAGGCCGAGGCCGCCTTGCGCAAGAGCGAGGCGCAGTTCAAACAGATACTCAATACCATACCGTTGACCATCATCCTGACGCGCCTCGACGGCGAGATCATGCTGGCCAACGCACGTGCATCGGCCGACTCCGGTTTCCCCGATCTGGTCGGGCGCAACGTCAAGACGTTCTATGCGCACGCCGAAGACCGCAACAAGGTGCTGCAGACCTTGGAACTGCAGGGATTCGTCGAGAGCATGCCGGTGGTGTTCAAACGCTCCGACGGCAGCCTGGTCGATTCCCTGATCTCGTCGATCCCGATCGAGTTCAGCGGTCAGCCCGCCATCCTCGCCTGCCAGCTGGATATGACCGACCGCTTCCGCATGGAGCGCGAGCTCGCCGAGGCACGTGATATGGCCGAAGAGGCCAACCGGTTCAAGAGCGAGTTTCTCGCCAACATGAGCCACGAGATCAGGACACCGCTGAATGCCATCACCGGCCTCAGCCACTTGCTGTCGAAGACAGAGCTCGATGTGAAACAGGCCGATTACATCGACAAGATCCAAAGCTCGTCGCATGCCCTGCTCGGCCTGGTCAACGACATTCTCGACTTCTCGCGCATCGAAGCGGGCAAGATCGCATGGGAACAGGCGCCGTTCTCGCTGGACCAAGTGCTACAGAGCCTGTCCGACGTCGTGGCCCTGCGTGCCGAAGAAAAGAACCTGGTGCTGATCTACGACGTCGCCGCCGAGTTGCCCGACCAGTTCGTCGGCGATTCATTACGTGTCGGCCAGGTGTTGAGCAACCTCGTCAACAACGCGATCAAGTTCACCGATCAAGGCGAGATCCTGCTGACAATAGACAGTGCGAAGAACGACAAGGGAAAAGAGGTCGTGCGCTTCGCGGTGCGCGATACCGGGATCGGGATCGCGCCGGAACGGCTCGAACAGTTGTTCGAGAGCTTTACCCAGGCCGACGCCTCCGTGACGCGCCGTTATGGCGGTTCCGGTCTTGGTCTGGCGATCTCGAAACAACTGGTCGAACTGATGGGCGGCAGTATCAGTGCGAGCTCCCAGCCCGGCCAGGGCAGCGTCTTTGCATTCGAACTGCCGCTCAAACCGCTGACCGGCGACGACGTCGAAACGCCGCAGGCTTCAGTCAAGGCCGTGCTGTTGGAAGACCACACGGCAACACGCGATGCCTTGAGCCGCATGCTGCAGAACATGGGGGCCGAAGTCTGTGCGTTCAGCTCGCCGGCCGAGTTGATCGGACAGCTGCACCAGTGCATGCAGGAGCAGCAAACCGCACAGGTCGACATCCTGCTGCTCAGCGGCGACATGGATCACGGCGATCCGTTCGACGCCTTGCGCGAGATCAGCGACGAGTTCGGCCTCGACGACACGCCGGTCGTGATCCTGACGACAACGACGGGACGTGAAGCCTTGATGCAGCTCGAATTCGACCGCTCGCGTATCGCGGTCGTCGCCAAGCCGGTACGCGCGCTTCCCCTGGCGCGCACCCTGCTCGAGCAGACCGGGCAACTGCCGAGCCTCGCCGACCAGGAGTCCGGTGGCCTGCGGGCGATACGCCTCGAACCCCTGGCCGGCGACATCCTGCTGGTGGAAGACAACCCCATCAACCAGCAGATCGCGCGCGAGATCCTGCAGTCCTTCGGCCTGCATGTCAGCGTCGCCAAGAACGGCGAAGAGGCGTTGTCACAGATTGCCGTCAGCGACTTCGACCTGGTGCTGATGGATATTCAGATGCCGGTGCTGGATGGCCTGGAGACCACGCGCCGCATCCGCCAGGACATGCAGATCACCGACACGCCGATCATCGCCATGACGGCACATGCCTTGACCAGCGATCGCGATCGCTGCCTTGCCGTCGGCATGAACGACCACCTGACCAAGCCGATCGATCCCGCGCGCTGGTACCAGGTCTTAAAGCACTACCTCGAAGACTCGCCGCGCAACAGCCGAACGACGCGGGATCGTGCCGCCAAGGTGCGCCGCCCGTCGGTACTCGATGCCGAAGAAGGTATCCGCCGCGTGGACGGCAACCAAGCGCTCTATCAAAAGCTGCTCAATGATTTCAGACACCGCTATCGCGACTGTGCCACCCGTCTTCCGCGGCTGCTCACCGGCGGCAAAGAAGATGAAGCACAGCGCCTGCTGCACAACCTCAAAGGGGTCGCCGGTAACGTCGGTGCACGTTGGCTGTTTGGTGCCACCAGTCGCCTGGAGCACCTGATCAAGAATCAGCCGAATACCGAGCACGTAGAGGCCTTCGCCGATTTCGAACAAGCGGCCTCCAATACCTTCGTCGCCATCCACGATTACCTTGCGCAACACGAACCGGCGCCATCGACGCCACGCTCGGCGCCGGGCAAGGTGCTGAATGAAGAACAACTGCACGCCTTGTTCGTGCAGCTTGCCGAATTGCTCGATGCCGGCGATGCCGAAGCGCTCGCCTGCCTGCAGCGTATCCATCAGGCTCTGCCTGAGAGCGCACGCGGTGCGGATGCCGAACTGGCCGATCTGATTGAGGGTTATGATTTCCTCGAAGCGAAGCAGGCCCTCGAAGAGCTGGCCCGCTCCCTGGGCTTACCATCACTGCACAACGCGGACGGATAATCACATCAACGCCATGCCGCAAAAACATTCGATCCTGATCGTCGATGACGAGCGGAGCTATCTCGATATTCTGGTCAGCATTCTGCAAACCGATTATCGGGTCATCGTCTCCAAGACCGGCGAAGAGGCACTGCAGCGCGTGGCCAGCGGCCCCCTCCCCGATCTGATACTGCTCGACGTCGCAATGCCCGGTATCGATGGTTATGAAACCTGCCGGCGTCTGAAACTCGATGCCGCCACGCGCGATATTCCGGTCGTCTTTCTCACCGCCAAGGACGATGTCGATGCGGAGGCGCACGGTCTCAACCTGGGTGCCGTCGACTACATCACCAAGCCGATCAGCGCGGCGACGGTGCGCGCCCGCATCCGCACGCACCTGGCCCTGCGCCAGGCGCGCAAAGAACTGACGGATCAGAACGAGCGTCTCGAACAGCGCGTTCGCGAACGCACCCAGAAGCTGCGACGGATGAGCGCCGACATGGCGGTGACCGAAGAACGCGAGCGCAGAAGACTTGCTCAAGAACTGCATGACGGGCCGATTCAACGCCTGACGTTGAGCAAGATCCAGTTGGGTCGCCTGCGCGCGGCGACCGATCCGGCGCAACACCGCGCATTCGATGACCTGAACCAGACCATCGATACCGCTGTCGGCGAAATGCGCACGCTGTTGATTCAATTGAGCCCGCCAATTCTGTACGAACTCGGGCTGGCACCGGCGCTCGAATGGCTCGCAGAATCGGTGATGAAACCGCAAGGCATCGTCTGTGAGGTGAAAACGGACGGTGGCGATGCCGGCTTGAGCGAAGACATCAACGTGTTTCTGTTTCAGGCCATTCGTGAACTCATGATCAATATCGTCAAGCATGCAGGCGCCCGACATGCTCAGGTAGAATTGCGCTCGGAACCGGCTGAACTCGTAGTAGCGGTCAGCGACGACGGCGCGGGTTTCGATGCGGAACACATGTTTGAGCAGAGCAAGAGCGGCGGCTTCGGCCTGTTCAGTGTACGCGAACGCTTGTCCATGCTCGGCGGAACCTTGGCAGTGCAATCCAAAGGCGGTGCCGTCGTGACGCTAAGTATTCCGGTAGAAGATACGGAGCAAAGTGGCTGATGTTGACCCGAGTTCTGATTGTGGATGATCACAAGATCCTGCGTGAAGGACTGCGCAGCCTGCTCGATGATGCGGCTGAGTTCGAGGTTATCGGCGAAGCGGACAACGGCCGCGATGCGCTCAAGCTGGCGAAGAAGTTGACACCCGACATCGTGCTGATGGATGTCGCCATGTCGGAGCTGAACGGCATCGAGGCAACTCGCCAGCTGGTGGCAATGATGCCGGGCATCAAGGTGCTCGGATTGTCGATGCATTCCGACAGTCGCTACGTCAAACGCATGCTCGAGGCCGGCGCATCCGGCTACCTGCTCAAAGAGAACGCCTTCGACGAACTGATCACCGCGTTGCGGGCGGTTGGCTCGAACCGGGTGTACGTCAGCCCGGAGGCGTCCGGCAGCCTGCTGTCTGACATCGCCCAGGGGCAAGCCGTCGATGAAAACAGCGACTCGCCGCTGACCGCGCGTGAGAAAGAGATCCTGCAACTCATCGCCGAAGGCAACTCGACCCAGGTGGTTGCCGAGCGGCTGTTCATCAGCACCAAGACGGTCGAGACCCATCGCAAGAAGATCATGGACAAGCTCGACCTGCACAGCATCGCTGAACTGACCAAATACGCCATCCGCCAAGGCATCACGCCGCTCGACGATTGACGGTGTGCCTTTGCCGATTCAGCGGGTTTAGGCGCTGAATTAATCGTTTTGTTCCCTTTTTGGCCATGATGGCCGCAGCAGCTCGCCCGAATAAGGGTTTGCGAAGCCCCGGATCGGGGAATTTCCGATACGTCTGGACGCCCCCAGGGCCGAAACTTGAGAGCAGGAAGGGTTGGCAGTCTCTCCTTGGGTGGACGGTCCTGGCGCGCGGGATGTGTGAAGAGCGAGCACCAGACCGCTGTGGATCAGCGTCGGACCGTCCCTTTTTTTGCCGGCCACTCAACAGCGGGATCGTTACCATGAGCAGCACACAATTCGAAACGGATGTCCTCGCACAACTCGATCGCGTTCTCAACAGCAGCGGATTCCGCAATGCGTTCCGGATGGCGGCGTGTCTACGCCACCTCGTCACCGAGACCCTGGCAGGTCGCGTCAAGGCGTTTGAAGCACGCGCCGACGATCTCGCCCGTCTATGCGGCGCGTCTACCGATGACAGCGACGCCGGCATCAAACCGGTCAACATGGACGAGCTGCGCCGCAGACTCGAAAACTACTATGTCACCGAAGGATGGCGCGACCCGATTCGCCTCAGCCTGCCGACCGACAGCCTGCTGATCGGGATCGAGCGGCGTGAGGAGATATCCGGCCCTCCGTCGGGCAGCCCATTGTCACTGACCGGCCCGAAGCTGATGGTCGGATCATTCTCATGCCTCAGCGAACAACCCGCAGACCTGTATTTCTGCGAAGGCCTGGTTACCGAGATACGCAGATCGCTGGCGCTCGACACCAATTTTCACCTGGTGGCGCCCGAAGGGGCTTTTCCGCCTGTCGAACCGGCGGATGACATCGAACACATCCGCATGTCGATGGGTGTGCAACTGGTGCTGACCGGCAGCGTCCGCTGGAGCGACCAGCGCGTACGTGTTCAGGCACAGCTGACCGAAGCCGACTCTGGCGTCGTCATCTGGATGGACAACTTCGACTGCCACCTGGGCCACCAGAACGGCCTGGATGTTCAGTCATGGATCGCCAAGCGACTGGCCGAAGCGGCCGGCCGCATCGAGTGGCGCGGTACCGCCACCCGCCGCCCGGGTGAGACCAACGTCTTATCGTCCTGACGCTTCAAGCGCAGTTGCGGATCGCCAGGGGCGCCGTACCGCGAGGTATCGGCGCCCCGTCGTTTAGGGCGGCAAGGCGCGGGGGCAGCGGCGTTGGATGAATAAGGAAATTATACCTACGCATTCAGGGGTTTCCCGATGCGGATGCGACAACATTCGCCGAACAATACGGGTAGAGACCGACATCGTTAGATAACGGGCCAGCAACAACAAGCACCTACTTTTGGGCAGCACAACAATGAACGCGCGCAACCTGCAACAAAACATCGACATGCAATCCGCTTGCGCGGCCGCTGAACGCTGGCTCGAGACAGGATTCAACAACGATGCCGTGGCAGATGTTCGCGCCCTGGCGGTGCGCCACCTGGCCGAGCGTACCGGCGTCCTGCCGCTGTTCATGCCGGCGGTGATGCTGCTGTTTCTGTTCATCAGCCCCGGATTCATCACCCACTGGCCGGTCGTCGCGGCGCTGTTTCTCGGCCTTGCCGTGTTGGCGGCCTACCGCATGTACGTCGGCAACCGCCTGATGCAGGCAGACGACGATGGGCAACGCACCTGGGTCACGCGCTACCTGACCACGGTCTACATCACGGCAACCACCTGGGGAATCATGGTCGGCATGATGGTGTTTCTCGACGGGGTTGCCTGGACGACCCAACTGGCGCTGATGACAACGCTCGGCGTCACCGCCGGCGGCTTCAGCACCTATACCGTCGAACGCAACCTATGGCAGCGCTTCATCGTGCTGCTGTGGTTGCCGATCATCGTGCTCACCGGCGCCGCCGCGGTGATGGGTCTGCAGGCCGGCTGGGTATTGTTGGCGATGCAGTTGTCATTCGCCTGGTTCGCGGTCGTCCAGGGGCAGCGCATCGTGCGGCAGTACATTGCGTCGCTGGCTACCCAATCACGCCTTGAATCGGCGCTGCAGGAGATCCAGCAGCAACGCGACGCGCTCGAAGATCATCAAAACCAGCTCGAATCGCTGGTCGACCATACCCATCAACTCGCGTTCTACGATCAATTGACCGGGCTGGGCAGCCGTACGCATTTCACCGAGCGCCTGCCCAAGATGGTCGAACGCTGCAGCCGGGCCAACTGCCGGTTCGCGCTGGTACACCTCGACCTCGACGGTTTCAAAGACATCAACGATTCCATGGGCCATGACATCGGCGACATGGTGCTCAAGAGCGTCGCGGCCCGCCTGACGTCGACCTTGCGCGGCAGTGACTTTGCGGCCCGCCTGAGCAGCGATGAGTTTGCGCTGCTGATCGGCGGCGTCGAGAGCCAGGAAGACATCGACCTGCTGACCCGGCGCTGCCTGGAAGTGCTCGCCGAACCGGCGCGCTTCGGCAGCAAACGCGTACGCATCACCGCCGGCATCGGCATCGCCATGTACCCCGAAGACGGTGAAGACGCGGTAACGCTGCTCAAGGCTGCCGAAACGGCCATGCGTGCGGCCAAGCGAGGCGGCAAGCACCGGGTTCAGCGATACGAGCTTCGCCTGACGACCGAAAACGACCAACGCCGCCAGATAGAACGCGACCTGGCGCGCGCAATCGACAGCGAAGAACTGGTGCTGCTGTACCAGCCGCAGATCGATACCGCCAGCGGCCGCCTGTGCGGCGCCGAAGCCCTGGTTCGCTGGCTGCACCCGGTGCGCGGCATGGTACCGCCGGATCAGTTCATCAGCGTCGCAGAACGCGTCGGCCTGATCGATCAGATCGGCGAGTGGGTATTGCGCACCGCCTGCCGCCAGGCGGCCCAATGGCGGCGCGACAGCAATGTCTCGCTGCCGGTCGCAGTCAACATCTCACCGCGGCAACTGGAGAACTGCGCCTTCTACGACACGGTGCGCCAGGTGCTGAAGGAAACCGGCCTGCCACCCGAAATGCTCGAACTCGAGGTGACCGAGAGCGTACTGCAGACCGGCACTGCGGTCTGCTCGACGCTGGAGCGCATTCGTTCGATCGGCGTGCGCATCGCCATCGACGACTTCGGCACCGGTTATTCATCCCTCGCCTCACTGAAGAAACTGCCGATCGACTGCGTGAAGATCGACCGGGTGTTCGTCGCCGACATGCTGCAGCACCGCAAAGACACCATGCTGCTGGGCACCATTATCGAGATGGCACATGCCTTCGATTGCCGGGTCGTTGCCGAAGGTGTCGAGTCGTCCAGGCAGGGCGAGGCATTGAAATCACTGGGCTGCGATATCCTGCAAGGTTATCTGCTGGGTCGCCCGATGCCGGCATCGGCGATCCTCGAAAGGTCGAGCGAAAACTTTCTCGAGCTGTGCACCGACGATGGCACCAACGGCTTGCGCCTGGTCGAGCAACCCATCTAAAGGATCGGCCGGTCACGCAGCGATTTCCGAGGTTCCCGACGCGCGCAACCAGCCGGTGCGAACGATTCCTCAAGATTCTCAAGTACGTCACCGAATTGCCGCCTATGTGAGCAGGCTCCAGTTTCTCCCGATACGAAAATAATTCGCCATGATCTATCTCCCGCATTTCATCGCCTCGGTCGTCCTCGGTTTCGGTATGGCCTACGGAGTTCATTACCTGCTCATCGACACCCTGCCGTCTGCCCTGCTGGTGGCGCTCATCGCCGTCTGCGCCATGCTGCCTGGCCTGGCGGTTTTCTCGATCGGGGTCACTCGGCCGTTGGCAAAGCTCGCCGATGCGGTCGAGGAAAGCGTTGAAAAGGAAGACTTCAAACGCTTTGCCGAAGAGATGAAAGATGTGCGCAGTGCGCATTGTCAGCGCATGCGTGATGCGGTTGTCGCATTGCAGCGCAAGACCACCGACGTCGCCCGGGAGATGGCCGAACGCGGCAGCCGGATCGCAATCGCCTCCGCCCAGGTGTCATTCTCCGCGGACGAGTTGCGCAAGAAAATGACCGACCAGGTGCGCCACGCGAACACCATCGGCACCACCTCGCAAGAGATCGAAGCGACGACCCGCTCGATGTCGCAGAGCGCAGAACATGCGCGCGATTCGGCATATGCCACGCGCGACGCCAGCACCAAGGGTGAATCGGCCGTTCTCGGTGCCATACAACGCATCCATCACGTGCGCGCCGAAACCGAACGCAGCGCCAACTCGCTCGGCCAGCTGCAGGCGCGCTCGGAAGAGATCCAGACGATCACCCGACTGATCGACGGCGTCGCCGAACAGACCAATATGCTGGCGCTCAACGCAGCGATCGAGGCGGCACGCGCCGGCGAACACGGACGCGGTTTCGCGGTCGTCGCCGACGAGGTTCGCCAACTGGCGAGCAAGACGACCGAGGCCACCCGCGAAATCGGCGAAAAACTCGCCAGCATCCATCAGGAAGTCAACGAATCGGTGCAGACGATGCAAAGCCTCGCCGAAGTCGTCGAATCGGTGGTGACCGATACCGAGGGTGTCGGCACCGTGCTGCAGGGCATCAACGGCTACTCTGAAGAATCAGCCAACGATATCGGCATGATCGCCACCACGGTCGAAGAACATGTCAGCGGCATCGGTGAGATCTCCGAGTCACTGAGCCGGATGGAGATTGCCCTGACCGAGACCGAGCAGGAAGTACAGACGGTTTCGGAACACGCGCTCGACCTGTCCGACACAGCCGAGACGGTTTACAAAAGCATCGCGCACTTCGAACTCGACACGGTGCACGATCGCGTACGCCATATCGCGCTCGATGCGGTGAAGAAGATCATCGCCACCTTTGAGAATGCCATCGCAAGCGGCAGGCTCAGCCTCGCCGATCTGATGGACCGCGACTATAAAGAGATACCCAACACCAATCCGACGAAGTACCAGACGCGCTTCGACCGTTTCACCGACGAGGTGCTGCCGGCGATCCAGGAACCCATCCTGCAGGAGAACGGCTTTATCCTGTACGCCGGTGCAGTCGACAACAACGGCTACTTCCCCACGCACAACAAGCGTTACAGCAAGCCTTTGACCGGCGACTACCAGACCGACCTGGTCAACAACCGTACCAAGCGGTTGTTCACCGATCGCACCGGCAGCCGCTGCGGCAAGAATACGGAATCCTTCCTGCTGCAGACCTACAAGCGGGATACCGGCGAGATCATGCACGATATGTCGGTTCCCATCGTACTGCAGGGACGCCACTGGGGTGGTTTCCGGATCGGCTACAAGGCGTCGGATACACACTGAGCAGACGCGCGGCGAGGCGCTCGCCGCTCGATGTGACCCGCGGGATTACGCCATCGCATCAGCCGCCGACTTAATCGGCGAGCGGCAGGTCGATCGTGAAGCAGGTACCCTTCCCCGGCGTGCTCTGCAACGACAGGACACCGGCCATCTTCTCGACCAGACGACGACTCAGCGGCAGTCCGATCCCGCTGCCGTCATGGATCGAGTGGCGCAAGGCGGTACGCCGAAACGGGTCGAAGATCCCTTCCTGATGGTGCGGCTCGATGCCCAGACCATCGTCGGCCACCGTGATATGCACACGATCATCCACGACGCAGGTGCGGATCGTCACGTCACCGGGTCTGCCGCTGTGCTTGATCGCATTGCTGCACAGATTCAGTAGCACCTGTTTGAGTGCACCTTGATCTGCACACACCTGCAACGCGTCGTCAGGCGGCAGCTGCAACTGCATACCGGCGCTGATCGCCTGGTGTTTGACCAACGCGGCCACATCGCCAAGTAACGGCGACAAGGCGACATTGCGCATCACCAGCTTGGTCTTGCCGGCGTCGATCTTCGCCAGATCCAACACCTCGTTGATCAGCGACAACATGTGAGAGCCGGCATTCTGAATCTCGCCGATGCTGTCTGCCTGGTCGTCATCGAGTTTGTCGGACTCATCGAGCAGGAGCTCGCAGAAACCCAATACCGTGGTCAACGGGGTACGCAGTTCATGACTCAGTGACGCCAGGAAGCGGCTTTTCTCCTCACTGGCCGCAACGGCATCGTTCAGCCTGCTCAGCAATTCGCCGGTCGTCGAGTCTTCGTCGATGGGGAGTATCTCAGTCATAGGTCTTCAACAGTTGCAGCAGTTCCACGGGACTGAACGGCTTGATGAGGTAGTGGTCTGCGCCGGCTTCCCGGCCGGCGTCGAGGTCCGCCTTCTGCCCTCTTGCCGACAGGATGATCACCTTGGCATGACGCAGATCGTCGTTGCTCTTGATCTGTCGACAGACTTCGTAGCCGTCCGCTGAGCCGGGCATCATCACGTCCAACAACACGATGTCCGGAGTCAGGGCAGACACCCGTTGCAACGCCGCGTCGCCGCTGTCGGCCTCGTGCAGTTCGTAGTCCGCGCCCTGCAGCGTCAGGCTGATCAAGCGACGCAGGTTCTCGTTGTCGTCGACGATCAATACTTTGCGCATTTGCGTTCCCATGAGTCACCCCACCTTATGCAATCGCTGTTCGTTCGAAGTTTCCACCGGCACCCTGATCGTCACGGCAGTACCGACATCGAGCTGGCTGTCGACGATCACTTCCCATCCATGGATATTGATGATCTCCTTGACCAGCGACATCCCGAGACCGGATCCGGGAATCGCGCCCGACTTGTCGGCGCGGTAGAAACGATCGAACATCGCCTCGACCTGATCCGGACTCATACCGATACCCTGGTCTTCGATGCGGATCTCGATCGCGCCGTCGACCTGCTCGGCTGAAACAGATACATCCCCGCCGCCGGGCGAATACTTGAACGCATTGCTCAGCACATTGCTGAGCACCTGCTTGAGCTTTGCACCGTCCACCGGCACCGCGGGAAGGATGTCGGGGAAACGTACGCTCACGCGGCGATCGTCGCCTTCGGGCAGAAAACTGTTCACGCTGTCGCGCAGCAACGGCAGTAGCGGTTGGCGCCGGATCTCGAAGTCCTTGCCTGACCGCGCCTCGATGCGCGCAAGGTCCAATAACTCGTTCAGCATGCTGACCAGGTGGGCTGACTGGCGGTAGATCGTGCCGATCATCTCCTTGCGTTCTTCCGGGGCATGCTCGAACTGCAGCAGCAACTCGGAGAATCCGTAGACACTGGCCAAAGGGGTACGCAGTTCGTGTGCCGCGGTAGCAAGAAAATCGCTCTTCATCTCGTCGAGTTCGCGCTCGTGCGTGATATCGCGCAGATACATGACGTGTGCACCTTCGCCGCGATTGCCGAGGCTGCGCTCGCGACAACTGATGATGCGTGGCTTCGGATAGGTGATCTTGATCAGCCGGTGACCGCCGGCATCTTCGATGTCGGTCACGCCGCATTCGGTACGCAACGTGGCAAAGAACCGGCTCCGGAGAATGCCGCACGCCTGCGCTTCGCTGATGCCGGTAATCTGGGTGAACGCGGGGTTCACCGATGTGATCTTGTCGTCGCCGTCGAAATGCACGAAGCCGTCCGGACTCAACTCGAATACCGTGTTGAGTTCGCGCCGCCGTTCGTTGACCTGCTTCTGCGCCTGAATGCGCTCGGTGACGTCGCGGTGGTTCCACAGGTGCGCATACTGTCGGCCATCGCAGAACAACGGCGTATAGTCGGTTTCGATGACGCTGCCGCAGCTCAAGGTGAACAGTTGGTCCGTGGTACGTTCGGCTTGGTCGACATAGGTCTGAAAACGCTGCCTGGCCGACCCGGGATTGTCCAACCGGGCCACCAACATCTCCTCGATCTCGCTGTACGGCCTGCCGATCAAGGTCGACGGCGAAGCGTCGCCGCCAAGCAATTCGCTGAAACCGCGGTTGGCGTGCAACACCACGCCGCGCATATCGACCAGCAGTACAGCGCTTTGCAGATTGTCGACCAGACCGCTGAGCAGTTCCGTCGCCGACCTGAGCTCGTCACGCTGCTCGGCGTTTTCATCCATCAAGGTCGCCAGGTCGCTCGACATGGCGTTGAATGCGCCGACCGCCTGAGCAATTTCGTCTTTGCCCTTGACGTCGACCTGGTATCCGAATCGTCCTTCAGCGACCGCCTTGGTACCGTCTTTCAACGACTTCAACTGACGCGTTAGCAACGTGCCAAGAACGAAGGAAAACAGTCCGGACAACAGCAGCTCGCTGGCGGCGATACCACTGAAGGTGCGGGTGGCCCGCGACAATTCGCGCTGCATGTGCGCGATATCGAGGCCGATTTCGACCCGGCCGTAGTTTTCGCCGCCCACATTGATCGGTGCCGAGCGGTCGAAAACGCCGTCCGTCACTGCGGCCAAATCCACGTCGTCGACAAAGCGCCTGCCGAGCGCGGCAGCCTGACCGTCTTCAGCCAGAACCTCACTGTTGCTGCGCACGCGCGCATACACCAGGCCCGGGTTGCTCATGACCTCTGCGACCAGGCTCTCGAGCGAGGCGAGATCGTAGGCGAGTACCGCGTCCGCAGTCGTGCTGGCGAATAGCGAGGCGGTGGTTTGGGCACGCTGGCGCAGTTGCTCCTCGCCGGTGCCGCGCAATTCGTACAGGCTGCTCATCACCAGAACGAGCAGCAGCGCGGCTTCGATCAATGCTATCCCTAGTACGGTTTTCAGGCGAAAAGACATCGCAGCGTCCTAATCGAGTAAGCCTTCCAGCAGCCTGATGTTCAATTCCCGAACGTCATCCCAATCGGTATCGACCGCGCTTTCCAGACCTTTGAACTTGATGGCCGCCAATAAAGCGCGTCCTGTATCACTGTCGTTCAGGCCCAACAGGGCCTGCTTGACCTCGGCCACGGTCGCGGCGTCCAGGCGCGGATGCACGGCGATGGCGTGCGGCGTATAGCCCTTGGTCGTCCACAACACGCGCAGCTGATCGCGCACCTCGGGAGCGACGTTGTTCAGCGTGCGTTGAATGCCGCCGCCGGCCGGAAACAGGCCCTTGGCCACGCTGCGGTAAACCGAATCGTGAGACGACACATACTTCGGCTCGAAACTGATCCCGTTCTTGCTGAGTTCCGACCGCGGCAATACGCTCGCCGCGAAGGCAGCCGGGGCCGGAAACGCGATCTGCTTGCCGTCGAGTTCCTCGAGCGCGACGATCGGACTGTCCTTGCGTACAACCAGAATCCCCTTGATGCGTTTATCCGCCTGGCGCACCAATGCGCGGTAGCCGGGTTTCTCGTTGAACACCGTGAAGTGATAGGGGTTCATGTAGGCAATATCGTATTCACCGTCGGCCACGCGGCGTTCGAACTCGGGGATGTTCGGCGCGGTCTTGAACACGAAGCGGTAGCCGGTGCGTTCACCCAGCTCTTTCAGGATCGGCCCCCACAACATCGCCAGTTTGCTCGGCGCCTGTTGCGGCACGATGCCGAACGTTAGCACCTGGGTTTCCGCCGTTGCGGGCATTGCCAGTAATGCGAAGACTGCAAAGCAGATCGCAACAACGCCCGATTTCACTCTGTTGACTGTACGCATGGATTCTTTCATCGACCTCAGGTGTTGGCGGTGTTGGCGGACGCCGGGCGATCAGACAGACGCAACCGCGCCGCCTGTCACTCCCCGCCTTCCGCGTTGATCTCGAGTTGCTTGCAGACCAGGTCGCGCAACAGGTTCATCTGTACCGGTTTGCGCAACACGGGGATGTCCTCAGGCAGCCCGCCGCGGGCCTGGATTTCACTGCCGCTCAATCCGGTAACCACCAATACCAAGGTATCGGCATACTCCGGCCTTTTATTGAGCGTCTGTACCATTTCGAAGCCGTCCATACCGGGCATCTGCAGGTCGGCAATCACGACGCGCGGACGGTGCTCACCGACCATCAGCAGGCCCTCGAAGCCGTTGTTGGCCACGGCGACGGTCACGCCCCAGCGTTTGCAGGCGGCGAGATAGAGCTTCTGCATGCTGCGATCGTCCTCGACGACCACCAGTTGGGGGTGTTCTTCGGGGGGCTGGCGCGTGCCCTGCGCGCGTGCCGATTGCAACGCCTCCACCGAATCCTTGGTGATCCGGCGATGCCCGCCAGGGGTCTTCCATGCGGATAAAGCGCCTGCCTCGACCCACAGCTGCACGGTTCTCACCGATACACCCAGCATCTCTGCGACTTGCCTCGTTGTCAGTTCGTCCATCACACGTTCCATTTCAATCTAGGTTTCACTTTTTTCATTATTTTTAATTTTTTCATTTCTGCAAGCTTTCAGCGCGATCTCGTGAACCTAGGCCCTTGGGTAATGAAGCCCGTTCGTGATCAGGCGTTTAAGTACCAGATAGATCGTTTGAATCCGGCAAAACTGAAACACGACAGTCGCCCTTGCAGGCGGTTGCGGATCGTCGGTAGTGAACGAACGTTCAAACCGACAGACAACGGCCGCTATATCCCCTGAGTTGCCGGCGACCGACGATGTCGCTGGCGCGGATTGCCTGCGAGGGACGCCCAATTGTTCGCAATAGGTTTTGCGCAACCGACATCCAGCCGGCGCCGGTCATGTCGAACCCGGCGCCCAACCGGGCGCTGAACACAGTCGGATGCATCGACAGGCAATAGCCTCCATAGCGGTAGCCGTGTGACGAAACCCAAAACCAAAGCCCGCGACTTCAAGGTCCAACGACAGCTGCGCTATTCAGCCTGGCTCGGCGCGACGCTGTTCGCGTTGCTGGTCGGCTTGATCCAATACGAACACTCTGCCGCCGAGGTGCTCGCCTGGACTGAACAACGACTCAGTCATTGGCAAACGCTCAACACCAATCGAATTGCGCACACCATCAACGACGCACGCAGCGAGGCCATCGCACTCGCCGCCAATCCCGATGCGTTCGCCGCCTTGACGACAACAAACCGCGATGCCGGCGAACGGCTTCAGCGCGTGTTCTCCGGCATCATCGGATTCAAGCAGGCCTACCTGGAAATCGGCCTGGTCAGCATGGACGAGCCACACGAGCAGGTGCTGCGTTCGTCGCGAAGCGTGCAAGCGCAACCGATCGATCCGGCTTGGCCTGCTGCGTCGTACGGCAATGCTTCTGAACATGCAGCATGGCGATCACTCTCCCCCGGCGAATCTCGCGCATACCTTGCTCATCGCGAGCACGAGGCGTCACCGGCCACCGTGCGTGTTGCAGCGCCGGTCAACGATGCTGCCGGCCAGACTCGCGGCGTTGTCGTCGTCACGCTCGCCATGCAGTCGTGGCTACCCGGAACGCCAGACAGCCTGCCCACCGAGGTAGAGATGTTGCTGGTCGACAATCAGGGCGAGGTACTGCTCGACAGCAATGCCCCTACGAGCGAAGACGCTGGGGCGCGCCGTAGAATCGAAGAGGTATTCCCGGGCTTGCACTGGCAAGGAACGACTGCCACCTCGCAAGTTGAAAAAAGCGCACACCGCACGCCAATGCGTCAGCCTGCGACAGCGGCCTCGCTCTTCGAGACGACGAAGTACAACGGCGAGCACTACCGTGTACTGACCAGACACATAGGGATTGCAGACCGCGATGAGTCGTTGGCCTTCGTCGCAGTGATCGCCGTACCGCAAAGCACAATCAGCGCAAAGGTATGGGCAGATGCCGCACCCCTGCTCGGCATAACGTTCGTTGCCGCGGTGATCATCGTCGTCGCGTTGCAAAGGAACCTGTCAAGAAACCTGATCCCACTACGCCGCCTGGTCAGGTTCGTCGACGCCATCGGCGATGGAGATTATTCGACGGATGCACCGCGCTTCGACGATGCCAAGCTCAACAACTTCGCCAAGGCCTTGGACAAGATGCGCCAGGGACTGAAACGCCGCGAGTCAGACATCATCTTCGATGCCGCCGTCAACGCCATGCCCGCTGCCCTGCTGATTATCGACCGCGACGGCATCATCCGGCGCAGCAGCAGCTATGCCGCGCAGCTATTCGGCTACCAGGGTTATGAACTCAACGGCCTGCCGGTGGAAAACCTGGTACCCGACGCACAACGGCACGGCCACAGCGCGTTACGCAGCCAATACCAACTCAACCCGCAGCAGAAGGACATGGCCCGTTCACGCGACCTGGCCTGTGTTCGCAAAGACGGCCAAGTCGTTCCGATCAAGGTCAACCTGAGCCCGCTCAAGATTGGCGATGACGAGTTCGTTATCGCCACCGTATTCGATATCAGCGAAAACAAGCGTATCGAACGGGATCTGGAGATCGCCAAAGAGAGCGCAGAAGGTGCGAATGAGGCGAAGAGCATATTCCTCGCCAATATGAGCCATGAGATTCGCACGCCGATGAACACCATCATCGGCATGTCGCATCTCGCGCTGCAGACGAATCTCGATATCAAGCAACGCAACTACATCGACAAGGTGCACCGGTCTGCCGAATCGCTGCTGGCATTGATCAACGATATTCTCGATTTCTCGAAGATCGAGGCCGGCAAGCTCGACATCGATGAGGTCAACTTCCGTCTGTCCGATGTGTTCGACGACCTCTCCAACGTGGTCGGGTTCAACGCATCGGAGAAAAGTCTTGAACTATTGTTCGACGTCGACAGCGAGGTGCCGCGCCACCTGTTCGGCGACCAGCTCCGCCTGCACCAGATTCTGCTGAACCTGTGCAACAACGCCATCAAGTTCACCGACCGTGGCGAGGTCGTGGTGTCGGTCAGTACCACCCAACGCGACGACGACCAGGTCGAGCTGCTGTTTGCCGTGCGCGACACCGGCATTGGCATACCCGAGTCGCAACAGGCACGCTTGTTCAGTGCCTTCACCCAGTCGGACGCCTCGACAACCCGTCGCTACGGCGGTACCGGCTTGGGCCTGGCAATCTGCAAGCAACTCGCCGAACTCATGGGCGGTCGCATTTGGATGCGCAGCGAAGCCGGCAAAGGCAGCACCTTCTTTGTCTCTTTGCCGTTCACCGACATCGACGACAGGGCCGACGACATCGGCGGAAACCTGCAGGCGGCCGACCTGAGCGGCCTGCACTGCCTGTTGGTTGACGACAGCTCCAGCGCCCGGGTGATCTTCTCAACCATGCTCGAAAGCCACGGCATTCACGTCGATGTCGTAAAAGATGCATTCGTCGCCACCGACTACCTGGTCGGTCCGGACAGTCGCGACAGGCCTCCGTACGATTTTCTGCTCGTCGATTGGCACATGCCGGGCATGAACGGTATCGAGTTTCTCGCCGGTCAACACGCTGTTTTCGGCGACGCGCTCCCGCCGGTCATCATGACCACCGCGCACAGCAAAGAAGACCTGGAAGAAGCCCTGGCCGAGAGCCAGGTCGCGGTTGACGGCATTCTGACCAAGCCGGTCACCCCCGGTGACCTGCTGCATGCCATCGAAAGCGCTGTATCCCAGGTCGGTCGCCGCCAAAACGTGCACCCGTCAGACATCAAGCCCGGCCCCGAAGACGACACCAATAGACTGCGAGGCGCCAGCATCCTGTTGGTCGAAGACAATGAATACAACCAGGAACTCGCCGTTACCCTGCTCGCCGCGAACGGGATGCTGGTGGACGTCGCCAACAACGGCGAGCGCGCTTTGAGCATGCTAGATCGCAAGCGCTACGACGGCGTTCTCATGGATTGCCAGATGCCGGTAATGGACGGCTATACCGCAACCCGCAAGTTGCGACAGCAGACCGAATTCGACGCACTGCCGATCATTGCACTGACGGCGAACGTGTCGCGCGACGATATCGACGCCGCCCTCGCCGCCGGCATGAACGATCACATCGCCAAACCGATCAATGTCCGAGACATGCTGCACACGATGGCGAAATGGATACACGCTTCTCAACCCGCACCGCAGCAGCCGGTGTCGAACGCAGGCGTCGCAACCGGGATACAGCTGCCGGTCAAGCTGGAGGGACTCGACGTGGCGACCGGCTTGCGGCGCTTCGACAACGATGTCGGCTTTTACCTCAAGATGGCCCACAAGTTCGCGAGCAACCAACGCGAAGCACTGGACGACGGCTTGGCCGAACGCGACGACCTCGACAGCGCGACACGCAGTTTTCATACCTTAAAAAGCAGCGCAGGCAGCATCGGCGCCACACGCCTGCAGCGTTTGGCGGCAGAGGCCGAACGCCACATCAAGCAGCATCGCGAGTTCATTCCCCCACAACTGCTGCAATCGATCGAAGCGGAAGTCCGGACGGTCATCGATGCCGTTGAACAACTGCCTGCCCCGGCAAGCGGCAGGCATTCCGCGGAAAACAAACCGCAGGTGGATATCGATGCAACGATCGAAAACCTGCTGATGCAGTTGAACAACTACGATACCGCGGCCGTCGATACGATCGAACTGTTGATCGCGAACACCGCAAACCCCCTGTTACTCGACACACTGAAAGCCACGCGACAGGCACTGCAGAGCTACGATTTCGAAGCAGCCGCGCAGGCCTTTGCAGCCAAGGAGTCATCGGCATGACACTCGACAACGGCAACACGACATCGAAGCCGGCGATCAACCGGGTCCTGGCGATTGACGACTCGCCGGAAACGATCGATGCGATCCGCGCCGCACTGGGGACAGGATTTCAGCTACTCGCCGCCACCAACGGCAAGGTCGGCCTGGAGATCGCCCGCAAGCAGCTTCCGGAACTGATCCTGCTCGACGTGCTGATGCCGGAGATGGACGGCTACGAGGTCTGCCGGCAACTGAAAGCCGATGCACTCACCCGCGACATACCCGTGATCTTTCTTTCGGGGCTCGACAGCGAGAAGGACGAGATTCGAGGATTCTCTGCCGGCGGTATCGACTTCGTGACCAAACCGATGGAACCGGTCATCCTGAAGGTGCGCGTCCGCACGCAGATCGAATTGGCGAACGCGCGCCAGGCGTTGGCGCAAGCCAATGATTTCATGGAAGACGAACGAGAGATCATGGCGGAGATCCTGCTTGCCATGCGCAACGACAAAGACTTCTGCAACGACAACCTGTCGTTCGCCTGTCATTCGCGCGACACCGCCGGCGGCGATCTGTTGCTCTCCGCCAAGCGACCCTCTGGTCACCATCACTTCCTGGTGGGAGACTTCACCGGGCATGGCCTGACGGCCGCGATCGGTACGCCGTTGGTGTCGCACCTGTTCTATGCCATGACCGCGGCTGATGTCCCACTGGCGACTATCGTCGGAGAAATCAACAACGTGCTGGCCAGACGACTGCCGTCTCACATCTTCATGGCGGCAGCGGCCGTCTGCCTGAGCGAAGACAACCGCCGCGCCGAGCTGTGGAGCTTCGGCAATCCGGAGATCCTGTACCGCGGTCCGAACCAGCAATGGGTCAGATACGCGTCGATGGAGATGCCGATGGGTATCGCAACGCACGATGCGCCGTTCGATTCAGTGCACCTGGACTTCGAAGAAGACGGCAACCTGTACGTGTTCACCGACGGGCCGATCGAGGTGGTATGCCGGGATGGCAGCTACTACGGGGTTGACCGGCTCGTCGACACCATAGATCGCTGCGAACAGTCTTTGGACTCGGTCATCGCCGATGTGATCGCCAGCGCGAAGCAACCCAACGCACTGGACGATTTGACACTGCTGCGCATCGGCCGCGACCGGCACGCCGACTCACCCAACGGCGAGATCGAGGTGGTTCAGCGACGCGCATCGTCCTGCTGAGGTGGCGACGCGCCCCATCGATCGGCTGCAATTCGCCCGACATAGTCGAAACCACCGTTTCCATCACCCTTGAACACCACGCCTTCACCTTCGCCCGGGTAGACCGGCGTCGCTTCGCGCGCCACATTGCCGTGAGCGACGATCACGGTATTGGTGCCCACCTTGGGCGGGGTTGACAACAAACGCCGAGCCGTCGCGATGATCGCATCGCGTCCGCCGAAGAAGGCGGCAACCCGCAGGTTGACGACGTCGGTCGTGGGCTCGACATCGCCCAGGCCCAACAACCGGGCCGTCTCGATGGTGCGGCAATAGGGGCTGGCCAACACCTGGCCGACCGGGATGTTCTGCGCACGCATGGCCTCACCGATCGCCTCGGCGGCCCGACGGCCCTCGTCGGACAGCTGGCGCATACGCATCGGGTCACAGCTCTCCCAATCGCCGACCTGGGTCACCTGATCCTGCAGACTCCAGTCAGTGGCCGCGTGGCGAAAGTAGATCGAATAGCCGCCACTGCGCAGCGCTTGAAGCAACGCCTCGTCCTGCAGAACAGGCGGCGGCGCCGCAGTACCGGCACCGGCGGCACCCAGCGCGATGATCAATAGAACGCGGCGGACCCACGAACTGACAGTTGGCGTCATGGTCTTTATCTCCCGGCGCCGGGCATGGCATCTTCTGAATGAACGGGTAGATAAAGGATAGACGAGAGCGGCCGGCGCCTTATCCGGGACGCCGACCGCGTGTTTGCCTGAGTGGACCGGCTCGGCTACCGCAGACTGACGCTCCAGCCGCTGAACTCTACGGCAGACTCAACCGTGCTGTTGCGCAGCAGCGAACTCATCCGACGGTGTCTTGCGCTCCATCTCGATCTCGCCGCTGCCGTCGATGCAGGCCTCGGTGACGACACAGCGCACGACGTCCGGCATCGAAGGCAGATGGAACATCGTGCGCTGCAGTATGCCTTCAACCACGCTGCGCAGACCGCGTGCACCGGTGCCACGGGCAATCGCCTCGCGTGCGATGGCCGACAACGCCTCGGGCAAGAACTCCAACTCGACGCCTTCGTAGGCGAACAGTTGGCGGTATTGGCGAACCAAGGCGTTGCGTGGCTCGGTCAGGATACGCACCAGCGCTTCTTCGTCGAGATCGTGCAGCGCGGTCAGGATCGGGAAACGACCGATGAACTCGGGGATCAATCCGAACTGGCGAAGATCGTCCGGATGGGTGTGCTCGTAGAGCCTGGCCTTGACCTGGGGATCCGGCTCTTTCGGCGGTTCGGCGTGGAAGCCGATGCTCACCGCCGAATGACCCAGGCGTTTTTCGAGTACCTGTTCAATCCCGGCAAAGGCACCGCCGGCAATGAACAGGATATTGCGGGTATCGATCACCTGGTGTTCGGACTGGTTACGCCGCCCCTTGACCGAGACATCGACCCGGGTACCTTCGACCAGCTTCAGCAAGGCCTGCTGAACACCCTCGCCCGACACATCGCGCGTGCCGTGCGAACCCTCGCCACGGCGAGCCAGTTTATCGATCTCATCGATATAGACGATGCCCCACTCGGCCAGATCGCGGTCACCGTCGGCCATATCCAACAGGCGTGCCAGCACAGTATCGACGTCGTCACCCACGTAGCCGGCCTGGGTCAGCGTCGTCGCATCGGCGACCACGCAGGGCACACCGACGATACGTGCCAGTGTGCTCACCAGCAGGGTCTTGCCGGTGCCCGAGCCACCGAGCAACAACACGTTCGACTTCTCGACCTCGACCGTGTCGTTGTCGCCGAGCGCCTGCGTCAGCTCGCCGCTTTCGGCCTTGAGGCGTTTGTAGTGGTTGTAGACCGCAACGGCCAAGGTTTCCTTGGCAGCCTCCTGACCGATCACGTAGCGATCGAGGTGCTGCTTGATCTCTTCCGGGATGGGCGGCTTCTCCAACGGCTTCTGCAGGTTGCGTTTGCGCCCCCAGTTGCCGACCACCTTGGACGCGAGCTGCACACAGCTCTCGCAGATATGGCCGTCGATACCGGCGATCAACGGAACGTCCGGCGCCTGGGGCACCCCGCAGAAAGAACAGGTGGATGCGTCGCTTCCCATCATGATACCTCTCGAGAGTCTGCGGCCCGACGAAGCTCGCCCAGCCATGCCTTCTGGCAGTTGCGACGCTTGCGGTTGGCCAAGACATCGACAATGCCGTCCCATGCTTTCGATAAAGGAATGTCCCGCTGAGGCTGGATCTTTTCGCACATGATGATGTGCAGACCGACCTCGGTCTCTACCACGTCGCTGACCCCGCCCTCGGGCAGGCTGAACAAGGCGGCATCGAGTTCGGGGTACAGTTGTCCTCTCGCCATCACACCGAGCTTGCCGCCTTCGAGCGCGGTCGGACATTCCGAATGCCGACGCGCGAGACTGACGAACCGATTGGGGCGTTTCTTCAACTTGGCCGCGAGTTCCGCCATGCGTGACCTCGCCGCTTCGGGTGTGTTCTCGATGTAGTCCGAATTGATCGTGACCAGGATATGCCTGGCCGTGCGCTTCTCCGGCTGGCGGAAACGCTCGCGGTGCATCTCGTAGAAAAGACGCACGTCGATATCATTGACCCTGGCGTGGCGCGCACCGACGCGCTGCATCACGCTGTCGAACATCAGCTCGCGGCGCAGCGATTCGCGCAGAGTGGTTTCATCCAATCCGTTGCGATGCAGATCGTCGCTCAACTCTTCTGCATCGGCGTAGCGTGCCGCGACTTCTTCGACCGCCCGTTCGACGTCGCCTTCGGGCACGATGACATCGGTCGCTTCGTCGGATGCGAGCACCAGCGATTCGATCTCGAACGATTTGTTGGCCACTGCTCGAACCTTGGCCATTTCCGAGGGTTTCAGGTCGGACAGGTTGCGCTGGAAAGTCTGCAGCGCGGCGCGCAACATGTGGTAGGTATGACTGGCGTTGTCGCTGCTATCTTGTCGTACTGCACTCAGCATTCATCAGTCTCCTGATCGAGGCCTTCAGAAACCTGATCCAGGCCTTCGAGAATCTTTTCGGGTACCTGAAGCGTGCGCCCGGGAAAACGCACGTGGTAGGTCACGTTGTCTTCCGCTTCGCGGAACGCCTTCAACACCTCTCCCTCGTCACCGGGTTTGGCGATCACTTCGCCGTTCACGGCGAGTTGTATCCGCGGGGTAACCTTGTCGCGGAACTCGAACAGGCTCGGCACCCAGGGCTCGTCTGCCCCCTGCAACTCCTGTTCGCGGCAGCCGACAAGGATGTTTTCGTCCAGGAAATGGATGGAATAGATCAGCTGGTCCTGCAGAAACGTGCCGACGTCGCGCACGAAACCGACAGCCCCCCGCCGGATCAACACACCACCGGTCGGCGTACCGGGGAAGGTCCCGTCATTGCGCACGGTGCGCATGACGCGGACCTCGTCACCGTACTCAAACTGAGGGCGCACCTTTCACCTGCGTGGTCAAGTCACCGAGCGGCACGAAGGCCTGCTGCGGTTCGTTTAGATGAAACACGCGGAACACTTTCTCGGTCTGCGCATCGGAGACAACAAAGTCTTCGTAGGCACGTACCAGTTGCTCACGGTAGACGGCGCGCTGCGCATCTTCGTCTTCGGGCAGATCGATGGCAGCGAGGTAGTCATGGTAGCGCTGCAGGATATGCAGGCGGTTGACGTGTACCACTTTGGCTTCGTACGGAATCTCGAAGTAGTCGAGAAAATCTTCGGCGCTGCTCAGTTCATCGAGATCCAGGTCCAATTCGCTTTCGGACATAACGTTCTCCACATCAACGTAATGAGTTTCAGCCGACCGCAGTGGTGCCGGCTTGTTCGGCCAATGCGTCATTGGCAAGATCGATCAGGGCTTTCACGCCGATCCGGTCGGCCTCGTCGAGACGGGCAATTGCCTGCAGGCGTTCGAGAGCGCCCTGCGGATCGCCCATGCGCAACTTCAGGTAGGCCGACCCTTTCAGGGCGTACAGGTAGAAACGGAACTGCGTCATCGACTGTTGCACGGCGTTCGCAAGATCGTTTTCATCGATCGTGCGCCAGTCGGGCTCGATGCCGAGACGGTTTGCCACCACGTTCATCGCCCGGTCTGCCACGCTCAGCGCATCTTCGTAGCGCAGTTGGTAGTAGTAGTAGCGGTACAGGGCCACCAGCACCGTCAGGCCTTCGGGAGCCTTCGAAAACGCGCGCAGCAAGGCCTGTTCTGCCGCCGGCGTGCCGTAGGCCTCGGCTGCGGTGTTCAACAATTGCTCGACCTCGGGGTTGGCAGCCTCGTCGAAATACAGGTCTTCGGCGGTAAAATCCAGTAGGTCCATTGCTCGTCTCTCAGGCGCGTTGTGCGGCCGGTTGGTATGGCTTGGCATCCGTCTCGCACACGTCATGCGCATCGCAGGTAGCGCACTCCTGCTCGGTACCGGACGCCACGGCGACCCGCTCTTCGAGCACCTGTATGCGATCGAGCAAGCAGCCAATCGCGGTAGCCACCGGGTCTGGGATCAGGTGGTGGTTCAGATCGATGCCGTTGGGATTCAGGCCGACCACGGAGTCACCGCCCTGCACCACCTTGGCCGGTATGCCGACGGCAGTCTGCCCTTCAGCCACGTCGCGTATGACAACCGAGTTCGCGCCGACTTTGACCTTCTCACCCAAAGTCAGCGGACCGAGGATCTTGGCGCCCGCGCCAATCACGCAACCGCTGCCGATCGTCGGATGGCGCTTACCCTTCTTCCACGAGGTACCGCCCAGGGTCACGCCGTGATACAGGGTCACGTCGTCGCCGATCTCGGCGGTTTCACCGATCACGACACCGGCGCCGTGGTCGATGAAGAAACGTTGCCCTATGGTCGCGCCGGGATGGATATCGACGGTCGTCCATACGCGTGCGATGTAAGACACCAGGCGGCCGAGATAGCGCCAGTTGCGACGCCACAGCCGGTTGGCCACGCGATAGCACAGCACGGCATGCACACCGGGATAGGTCGTGACGACCTCCCAACTCGAACGCGCGGCCGGGTCACGGTCGAAGACGCACTTGATGTCTGATTTCCATGACTGCCAGACAGAGAGCTTGTTTTGCTTGCCTTTGGGTGCCATTTCGCCCGACGCAGCTACGACCATGACGCGACCTCCTGGGGTTGCAGCAGTTCGTTGAGAAAGCCTCTGAGTTCCTGTTCGCCCGGCGCGCGCTTGTTGTCGTTCACGTAGGCACGCACACGCTGCAGAATATGTTCCGACTGGTATTGATCGACGTCGATCTGCATGGCCGCGTAGGCCTTGCTGATCGCACTTCGACCCGAGTGTTTGCCGAGTACCAGGCTGTGCTCACGACCGAGTTCCGCCGGATCGACGCCCTGGTAGTTCATGCGATCTTTCAGCAGGCCGTCGACGTGAATGCCCGACTCGTGCGTGAACACACCAGGCCCGACCAGGCTCTTCTGCCAGTCGACAACACGCCCCGAGGCATTCGATACCAGTTCGGAAACGCGATCGTAGCGGTTCATCGCCACGCCGCAGTCGAGTTGGTGAAGATGACGCAATCCCATAACGACTTCTTCGAGCGCGGCATTGCCGGCACGTTCGCCGAGGCCGTGCACCGTCGTGTTCACATGGGTGGCGCCACCGAGCACGGCGGCCAGCGTATTGGCCGTCGCCAGGCCGAGATCGTCGTGCGCATGCATCTCGATCTGCAGATCGGTGATCGCGCGCAACGCCGCGATGCGATCACGCACCGAGAACGGGTCGAGCACTCCCAGGGTATCGGCGAAGCGGATGCGCGATGCGCCCGCTTCTTGTGCTGCATCGGCGATCTGCATCATGAAGTGCACATCGGCGCGCGACGCGTCCTCCATGCCAACGCAGACGTTGAGACCGAGCTCGAGCGCCTCGGGAACACGGTTGCGGATGGTGTCGAGTACCCAATCGCGATCGCGACCGAGTTTGCGCGTGATCTGTTGGTCGGATGCGGGAATCGAAAGATCGACCCACTGCACGCCGAGGTCACGACAGGCAGCGATGTCGGTCGGGTGCATGCGGCACCACACCATCAGGTCAGCCGATAGGTCCCTTGCGGCGACTGCTCGAATTGCGTCGCGCTCCATCTCGCCCATTGCGGGGATGCCGACTTCCAGTTCCGTTACGCCGACATCGGCAAGCGCTTCAGCGATGGCGATCTTCTCTTCACAGGTGAAGACCACGCCAGCAGACTGTTCACCGTCACGAAGCGTTGTATCGTTGATCACCGGGGGCCGCATAGCTTTCCCTCACACCGTCCGCTTGTTCATGGATGGTATTGAGCAACCTGCATGCCAAGTCGCAATTCGTTTTTATTTCAATCACTTGTCGGATTGAATGTCGCAAATCATGCAGCAACTGCGACAGACAACGAGGGCGGCTTTGTAGGAGGTTCGACAATCGTATCCGCGGCGATCGAATCATCCTCGCAGAACGACAAAAGCCGCCATGGAAACGGCGGCTTTTGCGGCTTGCACAGCCAGGCGTTCGCAGATCAGGCGTAGGTCGGTGCGAATGCCTTTTCGGGCTCTTCCACCGGACCGTCTTCGCCCCAGTACGGCGAAAGCTTGCGCAGCTGGGCAACGATCGGTGGAACCGCCTCTATCACCTTTTCGACGTCTTCCATCTTGTTGTAACGCGACAACGAGAAACGGATGCTGCCATGTGCTGCGGTGTAGGGAATGTCCATCGCACGCATGACGTGTGACGGTTCGAGTGAACCCGAGGTACAGGCCGAACCGCTCGATGCGGCAATGCCCATCTTGTTCAACAGCAACAGGATGGCCTCGCCTTCGATGTACTCGAACGCGATGTTGCAGGTGTTCGGCAGACGGTTGCGCGGATCACCGGTGACGAAGGCATGCGGAACGCTTTCGAGAATGCCTTGCTCGAGGCGATCACGCATCGCCTGCACAAAGGTGTGCTCGTACTCCATCGACTCCATCGCCATCTCGGCGGCCTTACCGAGGCCGATGATCGAGGTCACGTTCTCGGTACCGGCGCGCCGGCCGCGCTCCTGGTGACCGCCACGTAGCAAAGGACGGAAACGTACGCCGCGACGCAGGTACAGCACACCGACGCCTTTCGGTGCGTGCAGCTTGTGACCCGATAGCGACAGCATGTCGATGCTCGACTCTTTCAGGTTGAGCGGCACCTTGCCGACGGCCTGCACGGCATCGGTATGGAACATCACACCGGCCTCATGTGCCCACACGGCCATCTCCTCGACCGGGAACAGGGTACCCGTCTCGTTGTTGGCCCACATAACCGAAACGACCGCGACCTTGTCCGACAGCAGGCTTTTGTATTCCTGCATGTCGAGGCGACCACGCTTGTCGACCTTCAGGTAATGCACCTTGTAGCCGTCTTTCTCAAGGTTCTCGCACAGTGTCAGCACCGCCGGGTGCTCGACCACCGTGGTGATGATCTCTTTGCGATCCGGCTGGGCGCGCAACGCCGACAGGATCGCGGTTGAGTCCGACTCGGTGCCACACGAGGTGAAGATGATCTCCGAATCGTGCTCGGCACCCAGCAGCGTCTGAATCTGCTTGCGCGCGGTTTTCAGGGCCCTGCCGACCTTGTCGCCGAACTGGTGCAGCGACGAAGGGTTACCGAACTGCTCGGTGAAGTACGGCAGCATTTCCTCCACGACCTCGGGGGCGACCATGGTCGTGGCGTTGTTGTCGAGATAGATACCTTCAATCATGGATCAACCCTCCGCTACAGCCTGTCTCTGGTCTGCCGGCAGCACTTGAACGAACTCGCCCAAGCCTTCGACCAGCGCCTGCTGTACGCCGCCCAGCGTGGTTGCAGCCATCTGGCAACCCGAGCATGCGCCTTTCATGTTGACGTAGATGAGCTTGCCGTCGACGTCGACCAGTTCGATGTCACCGTTGTCGCGCTGCAGGTTCGGGCGAATCGTCTCGATGATCTCTTCGATCTTCTTGATGCGCTGCAGGGTGTTGAGCTTCTTCGGTTTCTCTTCGATCGACACCGCGGTCGGATCAAAGGCCTCGCCCTTCTCGCTCAGCACCTTGACCAGGATCTCTTCAATGCCTTCGTGACATGCCGCACAACCGCCACCGGCCTTGGTGTAGTTGGTGACGTCTTCAACCGTGCGCAGATCGTTGGCGCGAATCGTGTCTTCGATCATGACCGCATCGATGGCGAAGCACTTGCAGATCAACGCTCCTTCTTCGTGATCGTCGACCCACTCTTCGCCGCGGTAGTTGGCGACAGCGGCCTGCAGGGCTTCACGGCCCATGACCGAGCAGTGCATCTTCTCCGGCGGCAGACCATCGAGGTAGTCGGCGATATCCTGGTTGGAGACCTTGAGCGCGTCATCCAGGGTCATACCCTTGATGATCTCGGTCAGTGCCGAAGACGACGCGATGGCCGATCCGCAACCGAACGTCTGAAAGCCCGCTTCCTGGATGATCTCCGTCTCCGGATCGACGCGCAGCGTCAAGCGCAGTGCATCGCCGCAGCTCAGCGAACCGACGTCGCCGATACCGTTGGCATCTTCTACGGCCCCGGCATTGCGCGGCGTGAAGAAGTGCTCTTTAACCTTTTCCGAGTAATCCCACATATCGGCCCCCTAAATCAGTAAATCAGGCTGAGAATGAATTGCCGCAACCGCAGCTGTTGGTGGCGTTCGGGTTCTCGAACTTGAATCCGCTGCCATTGATGCCGTCGACGAAATCAACGGTGACATCGCGAAGAAGAGGCGCGCTGAGCGACTCGATAAAGACTTTGACCTCGCCGCATTCCACTTCGACATCTTCGGGATTGCGTTCTTCAACGAGGTCCATCGCGTACTGCATACCTGAGCAACCGCCGCCGGTCACGGCAATGCGAAGCCCCAACACTGGCGTTTCCGCCCCTTTGATGAATCGGCTGATCGCGGTCTGCGCGCTTTCGGTCAAAGTCAACATGGTGTTCATCTCCTGCTGGCAAGTGTCTTGCACATTTCCTGGCATCAGCACTGCAAGCGATGTGCCACACGGTAAACATCGCGCTAACACGCTGATTTTTGGAAAAGAGACGGTGAGTCGAGGCAAGCTGTGTAGGCTTTTCTACATCCCTAAACTCACTGCGCGTGGGAAACATCACAATGCTTTTGGAGACAACATGACGCTCAACGATCTACAACCGGGAGACATGCTTTTCGCGGCCACCACCATCGTCAACGACGGCTCGCTACCCGGTTTGGAGGAAGGTGCCGTTGTCGCTGAAACCGGCACACGCGGTGTGCTGGTCAATACCGGGCACCTCGAAGAGCAACCTTCACAGGTGCTCTACCTGGTGCGTTTCGAAACCGAATCCGGGCTGGGGCCGGCCACCGCCTGCTGGCCCGAAGAACTGACCGCCGGGCCCGACGAAGGCGATGAAGCCGGGGTGAATTGAACCGACTGCAATCACCGGACGAGATCATCGGTGCCTTCCCCGCTCGCCACGAGAGACGGGGACGGCCAATCAAAGACACATCAGGCGATAATCGCCGCGTGTCGCTGATCCGCATTGGAAAGGGATAGGCGTTCCGCCATCGGCCGCGTGAGCTGCACGCGACCGCCGTTGTCGATCACCATGACCTGATCGACTCCGAACGCCGCCGCGACCTCTGGCCAGTGATGTTCGCCGGCCACGCTGATCGCGGTTGCAGCGGCATCCGCCAACCCGGCATCCGGATGTACCACCGTGACCGAGGCAAGCTGATCGGCAGGAAGACCCGTGCGCGGGTCGATGATGTGTGGATAGCGTTTGCCCTGGTGCGAGCGATAACGCTCATAGTTGCCGGACGTCATAATCGCCTCGTGCCCGTGCGTTTCGATGCTGGCCGCACTACCCCGCCGCTGCGGGTGGCGCACACCGATCCGCCACGCACGCGAGGGATGGCGACCGATCGCGCTCAGATCGCCACCGGCGTTAACGATGGCGCCCTCGATGCCTTGCTGCTTGAGGAAGTCGGTCGCCAAGCCAAGTGCATAACCTTTCGCATAGCCGCCGAGATCCAGTTGCACCGACCGATTGTCACTACTGACGCGCCGGCCCTCGACGCGCAGCGCCGCGGGACTGGGCGCATCGGCCATCAACTGCTCGATCTGTCGGATCGCCGGCGGTTGTCCTTTGGGCAGTTCATCGTCATGAAAACCCCACAGGCGCACGACGCGGCCAATCGCCGGGTTAAACAGGCCGCCACTACTTGCGTGCAGTTCACGAACGCCGTGGATCAGCTTGAGCAGATGTGGATCGTCGACGACAAAGGATTCGCCCTGCGCCAACGCCTGGTTCAGGTCGTTCAACTCGCCGGGCTTCCACGCATGCCACTGGGTGTGCGCACCACGCAACAGCGTTACCAGATCCGCCAAAACACGTTGGGCTTTGGCACGATCGTTTTCGACGATCTCCACGTCGACAAGGGTGCCGAACAGGTACCAGCGCGCGCGGTGAATGTCTGCAGCCGAAGCCTGGCGCCCCAAGAACAACAAGGCACCGGCGGTCAGGGTTCCGCCCAAGAAGGCGCGACGGTTGAGTGGCATGGTCGTTTACCTCATGAATTCTCAATTTGCTGCCGAGCGACGGCGCTCGCACCGCGCCGTTGGCTTTTGCAAGCGTTGCACCCGGGCGGATCAGCCGCCCAACACCGCCTCGTAGGCACGGCGCAGCAGGGCTAACTCGATCTCCGGCAGGCCACGTGCCTGGGTGAGATCGATAAAGGTGCCGCGATGCCTCTCGGCCAGATCGAATGGCGGATCAGTCGCGGTAAAGCGCACCAGGAACACCGGAATCGGCTCGCCGTCGGCCTCGGCGACTGCAGAGAACTCCGCTTCGGCCTCCAGACCACCGCGATCGAGCCCCAGCTCGCGTTCCGCCGCAGATACGGCTGCACCGGGATGCAGTGGCGCATCGTCGACTGCACCTCGGTCGCGCAGGATGGCGTTCGCCGGCAAGGGTTCGAAGGCGCAGATGCTGCTGCTCCCGTCGAATCTCAGGAAACGTGTACGCGCGCTGGTCGACTGTTTGTGGAACAGAATGACGCGTGTATCCATGAGCTAGCTCCGTTCCGCGATTTCCCGGCCAGACGGCGACAACAGCGCCAAGCAGACACCCGGCGCGGTCTGGTCAACTCGCCATCGGTAGGCAACGCGCCTCTGCCTTGATGACATCGTCACGTCCCCACGCCGAAACCGCCTCGACGAACAGCGATGGCTTGGCCGGGTGAGCGCGGATCACGTCATACTCGGCGAAGAAGCTGCCATCTGCATGGAACACCAATCCGCCCACTTTATGGCCATGCTTGTCGCGCCATTCGTAGGAAAGACTCTTGTCACCCGACGCGGGATCCGCCTCCAACGAGCACTCGGCTTCGTCGAGCCCGTCGATAGACGGCACCGGTTCAGTGAAACACAGCTTTTCGATCTCTTTTTGCAACGCGCGGTGTACCGCCATCGCCTGCGGCTCGAGTTGTTTCGCCCGGAACTCAAGTTCGGTCATCATTGCCATCTATTCCTCCGTACCGGCCGCCAGGTCTTCGATCACGGATGCGCCGACGAGGTCGGTGGGATCGAGCATACGCAATGCGTTCAGCAGCAGGATCGCCTGTTCACGCGCGTCGCGCCGCAGGCTGATGAAGGCCAGTGCTTTCAAGCCATACAGGTAATAGCGGGCAGCGCTCTCCGACTCGTCGCGATTGGCCAGCGGCGCATCGTGTGCCCGCCAGTCGACATTGAAACCACCCTGCACCGCAGCCTTCTCCAGCGTGTCCCGTACAACACGCTCTGCATCGTCGAGCTCGCCGCGGTAGAAATAGAACTTGTAGCGCGCCACATCGACCGCCAGCGCTTCAGGCGCAAAGCGCGCCGCCTTGTTCAACAAGGCCTCGGCACGATCCGCCTGCGGCGATGCGGCGGCTTCCTGCAGGCAGGCATTGCTGGTCGGGTCGATACGACGTGCGAAACGCACCCGTTCTTCGATTGGTTGGATAGCAGCCACGTTCGTTTCCATTGTCTTCAGCCCCAGTGCTCCGCCGGCATAAGCAGGCGTTCGACCGTTTCACCTTTCTCGAGATGCTCATCAAACAGCGCAGCGACGTCTTCTTTCTTGACCCCGCCGTACATCACACCTTCCGGATAGACCAATACGGACGGCCCTTCGCTGCACGGGCCGAGACAGCCCGTCGCCGTCACCTGCACACGATTGAACAGGTTGCGCTGCTGCAGCTGCCACAAGAATTCATCGAAGACCTCGGCGCAGCCATGTTGGCTGCACGAACTACGCGGGTGCCCCATCGGACGCGACTGCGTGCAGACAAACACATGTTTTTCGGGTTTCGGCATTACAACTACTCCATACAACAACGGCCGAGACGGTACGCAAACGGCGCCTACCGCCAGGCCAGATCACGCTCGAATCAGGCGGCCACATCCGCCGGCTCGTGACTGAGACACTTCTTGGGACACACCTTGCTGCATGCCTGGCAACCGATACAGTCCAAGGCATTCATCAGATTCATCACCATGCTGGTGTCGTCCGAGAATCCGTCATCGTCGTCATCGTCATCCCAATCGTCGTCATCATCTAGATCGAGGTCTTCCCGGTCGACCAGCTCGAAGACCTCGCGCGGGCACACCTTGTAACAACGGCCACAGCCGATGCATTTGCCCTGGTCGAGGGCATTCACGAATGCGGGGGTCCAGGTCTCGCCACCGCGTGTTACACCAGTTACTACGTCAGCCACGATCTTGTCCTCATGCCGTTGCTTCGGATTCCGCGGCGGCCAAACGCGCGGATGCTTCCGCCCATTTCACACACGCGTCATAACAGGCCTGCGAGATACCCGGAATTTCTTCGTAGGCAGCAGGCAGTCGGTCTTCGACCAGGTCGTGCAGCTCGCCGGCCTTCTCGGTGGCGATCCGTTTCGCCTTTTTCACTTCCTTTTGCAGTGCCTTCATTTCTTCTTCAGTCATGGTCTGCTCCTCGTTGTTCAAAGACCGGCTACTTCCGAATGCTTGCCGACCAACTCGAGCGCCACCGACAGCAGTTTGTCGGCTTCATCTTTCATCTTCGACAGCGTCGGGAAGCTGAAGCGGTGCACGTCGCGCAGCGTCTTGTCCATAACGACGAGTTTGCCGACAGTGATCAAGGCGCGACCGAAGCCTTCATGGGTCAGGTTGAGCATTGGCACGGCCATCAAACCGCATTCTTTTTCGATCATCGCCGAGATCGCGTTGTAGAAGGCCTTGACGCGCGACATCACAATCTCGTCAGGGTCGCCGACCACCGGAATCTCACGCTTCTGCTCCTTGGTCAGCACGAACGGCGCGAGGATTTTCTCGACCGGCCAGTTGTCGTAGGTACCGTAGGTGTCGATAGCGCGCATCTGGCGCACCATCTCCTGTGCAAACACAGTCTCGAGTACCGGATCTTCGGCCTCGATGGTGACTACAGCGGCTTCGCTCATGAGATTGCTCCTTGATTAAACTGTGAAACTGAAAAGCCTGGTCGCTCGACGCGCAGCATCGTCGGGCGGTATCGCGCTCCCGATCTCGACGACAGATGGCCGACCACCACCAGGCCTGCAAAGAAACCGATCAATGCGAGGGTCGCGACCATCCCGTCGCCGAAGCCGAGCTTGTCTCCCACCGCGGCGGGGATGGCCATCGACAGCATCGGCAGCATGTAGGCGCCGAGCGAGGCACGCGACACCAGGGCGTCCGAAATACCGATAACAACGCGGTCTCCGACCTGGGCATCGAGAACGTTCTCGACCTGCATTACCTGACGGCGTGGGCCGAACAGCTTGGATACCGTGCTGGTGCCGCAATGGGCCGAACTGCCGCAATGCGAACACGCTGACTGCGCCTGACCTTCAACCCAGGCTACGGAACCTTCCACGCGCGTTACCGTGACGATTGCTTCGAGCATGCGACTACTCCTCCCAACCTTCCGCTTCCATCTCGGCGAAGCGCTCGGGATCCTTGGGCTTTTGCCGCTCCAGTGCGCGTGCGACCCAGGTCGACGGCCCGGCAATCAACTCCTCGCGCAACGACTCCAGCAGGTCGGCGATCACGGCACCTGCCGAGACCTTGACCGGCTGAATACCGGCGCTCTTGAGCTGGCCGATCGCCGATGCTCCGACGGCATTGCTGTAGACCGCAGCGCAGCCGTGCAGCGCTTCGATCTTGCCGCCGAGCTTGTCTTCGTTGCCGTCCATATCGAGTCGACCGAACTCGGTGACCTCGATCAGCGTCGCCTTGTCGGGCGTTACCGCATACATCGCAAACGACTCGGCGGCACCGAAATGCTGATTGACCTCTTGCATATCCGTCGTCGCAAACGCCACCTTGATCGACGTGTCTAGAGAACCGTCCTCAGTGTTTGGACCCACTACCCGAAGATGCCGCCGCGGCTGCATGGGTGCCCTCCTGCCGATATTCCGGCTTTTGCGCAAGTACCGAGTGATAGGGTTCGATCTCGCCCTTCTCCAGTTCGAGCATGATGTTGGCCAGCTCGAACAGGGTCTGACGGGTGCCGCGATAACCGATCCAGGTGCGCTGGTAGCCGCCGAGATGGTCGTATTGCGGGAAACCGGCGCGCACCAGCGGCATATTCAGGCGTTGTGCCGATTCAACGGCGTGCGAGTTACCGATCAGCACCTCGGCAGCGTGTTCAACAGCGAGCTGTTCGAGATCTTCGAGGTCGCCGATCTTCACCTGCTCACAGGCAATCTTCTTCAAGGTCGGCGAGTTCGCCGGGGCAACGGCAGCCACGGTTTCAGCGCCCATACCGTTGAGCAGATCGGTGAAGGATTCAATCAGGTCGGCCTCGCCGGCGATCGCGAAACGCGCCATACCGAGCATGAAATGCGTGTCCAACATCGCATCCTGCAACTGAGCGCGCTGGCGTTCGATCTTTTCCGGCACCGGTTCGCCCGACAGCTCGTGCAGCAGGCTGATGAAATCGTCCATCGCCTGCATGCCCATCAGGTGCGGCAAACGGTAGTCCGGTACGCCGGTACGCTGTTGCAGCACGTCGGCGGGGCCTTTCATCGAGCTGCCAATCGCGATGGTGGCCATCGCCTCACCCAGGTGCGCGAGTTCTTCGATCGTGGTGCCGCCGATTGTCAGCGGGTTGAAATCCGATTCGGTAAGACGACCATCGAGCGAGTCGGACAGATCGGGCACCACCACCGGGCGCAGACCGAACAGCTCGATCGTCTCTTTGAGCTCTTCGAGATCGCCCGGCGTCAACGCCGAACTCACCAACACATTGACCTGGCGGCGACGCATGCCGGGCTTGCTGCCGGCCTCCTCGGCCGTCGGCACCAGCTCCTGAATGATGGCCTTGGTGGCATTGGCGAAACCGATCTCCATCGAGCCGCTGAAATCCGGCGCCGACAACGCGACCACAGGCACATCACTGAACTCCGGATACTTCTGGCGGAACTGCTTGACCGCCATGCCGACGTCCGAGCCCTGGGTTTCTGCAAGCGCCGTGGTCGGCACGCCGATCAGCGATGGGCGGTTCTTCTTGCACAACGCATTCAGGCCCTCGACGACATTGTCTTCAGAACCCATGACCGAGCTGACCTGATCCATCGCCGTCGTCTGCAGCGGGATCGGTTCACGGAAGTGACGTACGAAGAACACCTTGCCGAACGCCGTGCAGCCCTGCGAGCCATGCAGCATCGGGATCGAACGGTGAAAACCGAGGAAAGCGAGCGCCGCACCGATGGTTTGGCTGGCCTTGAGCGGACTGACCGACATCGCCTTGTTGCGTTTGACGACCTCAGCCATGGCTCACCTCCGCAAGCACGTCGTCTGTTGTGGCTGGCTCGGCCGGTGCGAGATCGGGTGGCGATGAAGTTGGTGCCGCAGCCGACTTGTGCCACGGACCGCGCTGGCGTACCGCCTGCCACACGGGGCTTTCGACCGTCAGCGTCAACTGGCGCGCCAGCTCGATCATGCCCTCGTAGCCGGCGTAGCCGAAGTCACGCTCCTGGTTGATGTCGAGGAACGGCACACGCGCCTTCAAGGCGGTATACATATTGCGCCCACCGGCGATCAGGATATCGACACCGTAATCGCGCACGATATCGAGCAGCGCACGCGGATTGCCGTCTTCGATCATGCGCGTGTCCTCACCCATCAGCTCACGGATACGCGCCTTGTCTTCTTCGGTCGACTTCTTGGTGCCGGTTGCGACCACCTTCATACCGAGGTCCTGCAGGGCCGAGATGATCGACCAGGACTTGACGCCGCCGGTGTACAGCAAAACCTTCTTGCCCTGCAGGCGCTCACGCCAGGGTGCCAGCGCGGCATCGATTCGCGCCTCTTCGCGCGCGATCACCTGTTCGGTGCGCTGGGTAAGGTCCGGGTCGTCGATCAGGCGGGCGATATCGCGCAAGGCCTTGGAGACATCCTGCACACCGTAGAAGCTGCCTTCGAACCACGGGGTCTTGTACGAATCCTCGAGCTTGCGCGCCACGTTGATCATGGCCTTCGAGCACACCATCATGTTCACTTCCGAACGATGGATGGTCTGCACCTCGCGGAAACGGGCATCGCCCGACAAGGTGCACAGCACACGCAGACCGAGTTCGTCGAGCAGCGGCAGCACGTGCCACAACTCACCGGCGATGTTGTATTCACCGACCAACGTGATGTCGTGCACCTTGCGGCCCTTCGGCACCGCATCTTCGGGTACCGGATCGGGTTCGCGGGTACCGCAAACATACTTGACCATGGCTTCACCGGCGATGCGGTTGCCCAGGTTCTTGGTGCCGTAAAAGCCGGCTGCGTCGACCGGCACCACAGGTACCTTCCAGCGTTCGCTGGCGGCCTTGCACACCGCTTCGATGTCGTCGCCGACCAAGGCGGGAACGCAGGTGTTGTAAACGAATACCGCTGCAGGCTGGTGGTCTTCCACAGCTTGCTTGATCGACAGGAACAGGCGTTTTTCACCGCGCCCCATGATCACGTCCTGCTCCGTCAGGTCGGTGGTCATGCCGATGCGGTACAGGGTCGGCCCGGAAGAGCGGGTTCCACGGTTATCCCACGAGCTGCCTGCGCAGGCGATCGGGCCGTGCACGATGTGTGCGACATCGGCAATCGGTAGCAGAGCGATCTGTGCACCATCGAAGGCGCAGCCGCCGGCAGAAGCACCCGGCTTGGGTTTCGAGCAGCCCGACTTGGATTTCTTGTTATGCGAACAAGCCGGTTCATCGAGCAAAGCGGCGATATCTTTCTGCTTCATAAGAATGCGGACCCCTGCATCGTTTTGTTGTGTCCACTGCAACGGATATGCCAGCGACCGGGGCGAGCCTAAGTCGTTGAAATGGTGATGCTAGTCGGGCGTTCCCCCGTGTAGGGTTTGCGACAATGGGCGAAGCAGGTAGGAACAATGCCGACAAGGATGCCGGCGCGCGCAGCGGCTTTGTCGGATCAGGGTGCGTAGTGCGCGGCGGCCCAGCCACGCAATACCGCGGCGTCGCGTTCTGGCAGATAGGTAAAGCCGTTGTCGAGGTCCGATACCACCGCTTCACCGATATCGAACGCAACACCGGTGGTGGCGAGCATGTGGAAGTACCAGGCGAACGGATAGCCGGCCGCCTTGTCGAAGGCGTGAAGCTGATTGGCCAGCGGCGCACCGTGTTCGAGCGAGATGGCCGGCAACTCGTCGCGCACCACGGCTACCGGGCGCCCTGACAATTTAGCGCAGCCGGTGCTGTCCATCGATTCGCGCATGCCCATGACCCAGTAGCGGCACATCGGGCCATCGAGACTGGCCGAGCTCGCATCCCAGTCGGCAAACCACCGCGCCAGGCCGGTGCCCGCCCCGTACACCTCTTCGCGCTCCTGCAGCCATTCCGGGATCTGCACCAGACGGCGAAACACATACCGCTTTTCGCCGACCGCTTCGGGTTCGAGGCGCGGGTAGTCCATCGGGTCGATGAATTCTTCCAAGTCGTCCGGAAACCAGTCGGGGTCGATCAGGTAGCGATCGAGAACCTCTTGCAGCTCCTCGATCTCGAGCTGCACGAACTCCGCGGCGCCGTCGCCGCACGGTGCGGTCAGGTAGTGGGTCGTACCCTGGATACGCGTGGCGAAGAAACCCGCCCCCTCATATTTATCGAGCAGGTTGGTGACATCGCCTTCGGCTTCGTGTTCGACCCAACGATCGATATGATCGGCGACCCGCTGGTAATCACCGTCGACCACACCGCCGATGCGGTGCCAACCACCGCGGCTGAGCACATGTGAAAACGGCAGCCCGGGCAATACCTCCGAGAGGCGTCTGAGCAGTCCGCTCAGGTCGTCTTCACCCGGCATAACCATGCACACCTGGGTCAGATCGCCGACATCCACGGCTGACAGGTCGAATCCGCTCATCATGGGTTCTCCGCGGCACCCGGCCGCTCGTGCATTCGTTCGCTGACGACGAAACGGACGTCTTCGTCGACATCGTCTTTCATGAGATCGAGCTGCTCGGCCGGCAAGCGTTTCGCGACCATGTGGCGGACCCGCCAGTCGGGGTCCTTGCACATCGTCGACAGCGACAGCGGATCGATCCGTTCGGCGACGGTCAGTCGCACCTCCGGCTCAGGATCGCTGGTCATCAGGCCCAGGCTGGCCAGCGGCAGACGCGCCGCCACAGTCTTGCGCACCTCACGATCACCGTCGGCGATCATGCGGAACAGGCGACCGCTGGCGAGCCGCCGCGCGACGTACTTGCGCACCAGGTAATCGTCGTCATCGACGAGCACCTCGAGCTTTCCGACCGGCAACCGGTCGGCCACGGTGATACGCACCTCGCGGTCGGGGTCTTCGGTCAGCGCGCCGAGTTGGTCCACCGGCAAACGGTAGGCAAGCACGCGTCGCACCACCTCGTCCGGATCGTCGATCAAAGTGAGGAGACGATCTTGTGCAATATAACGGGCGGCGATCGCGCGTCGCTCCCAGAATGCATCCTTGGCATATTGGTCGGCCAGCCACGGGTTGGCGCGAAAGAAGCGATCGATCTGCCGCCCGCTGGTTGCCTTCACACAGGCATCGCCCGGTTTACATTGGCCTTGTTGCAACACATCAGCGCAGTGCCGGCAAGTGCTGCAGTCTACGGCGTATTCAGCCACTTGCTTACTCTCCAAGGCATGCATGAAAGATCGCTCCCGGCGCTACTCCGGCTCGATCTCGGCCAGTACCAGCCCGGTCGCGTGCTCCAGGTTCTGGGTGAAGCACAGGCAGTGATCCCGGCCGTCAACCAGATAGACGTTGAACGTTTCCATCTCACGCACCGGCTTGGCATTGGGCACGTCGTCGTCCATGCAATAGGTGAAATGCAAAGACGGCATGTCGGTGCGCAGCTTTTCGACCGCCCCGGTGCCGATGCCTTCCTGGTTGACGATGCCGACGACCTCGTCCAGTTGGACTTCTTCGATCATGATTCCACCGCCCGTTCGAAACGAACCCGCTCTTCCGGCTCCTGGCCCATCACCTTGGACAACCAGGGTGGCGGTGAGCCGGCGAGAATCGTCGCCAGTTTTTCGACCTGCTCACGCGCGCTGCCGCCCTGCGGGAACTTGATCGGATGAATACCGGCCTTGACCACCTTGGCCGCGGCGGGACCGCCGACCGACACCACGTACAACACCTGGCAGTCTCCGACCAGGTCGGCACGGTAGGCGTTCTTGTCGTCTTCGGCCTCGCTGTCCTTGGCCTGGCGAATATCGATCAACCGCACTTCTTCGGCCGAAACCTGGTAGATCAGGAAGTTGCGGCATGAGCCGAAGTGGCCATCCAGTTGCTCGCCCTTGTTGGAAGCGCAGGCAACACGGATCGAGCCGGGCATATCGCCGTCGGCGTAAGGGCTTACATCGGGGAGCGGGTCCTGATTCATATCGCTCTCGCCTTTGAGAATGGCAACAGCTTCTTTCAGAACCTCGGTATCGACATCGTTGAACTCGCCGTCGGCAGCGGCGCGGAAGGCCTTGACGGTAAGCTTTTCGAGTTTCTTTTTGGTCGGCGGCAGGCCGACCGTATCATTCAACGTGCGCAACAGACGCGGCACGTCGGTATCAGGCAATGCGCGAGCGGCCAAGCCCAGGCGCAGCGCCATTTCACGGGAAATAGGTGCGTCCATCGTCGGGACCCTCTGCACAGAAAGAAACCAGAGAAGCGCGGCATGTAGCCGCGCTCTCATGTCATCCGGCGTTAAACCGGAATGATACAGTCATCTTCCATACAGACATCGAGACACTGGGGCACATCGAAGTCGCCCTCGCACTCGGTGCAGGTTTCCGGATCGATTTTGTAAACGCCTTTGAACGGCACGATGGAGTTGGTCGGGCAGACCGGCTCGCAATCACCACAGGCGGTACAGACATCACGTACGATTTGAAGAGCCATTTTTCGATTCCTCCGAGGCGCGGGTTACGCCTTCTTGAAACGCAAAGTTGTCGGAAAGTTCGGCGGAGGACTGATGGGGTCGATGTACCACTTGGTGCCATCGGTCAGCTCCACTTCGCCACCCCACTCGCTGTCGGAATCTCTCTCGACGGTAGCGATGGTCTCTTCCATGTCTTTCTTGGCGACATAGAACAGCAGTTCGCCGCTTTCCTTCCTACGAATCATCACGCTGGGCATGAATAAACCTCCAATCAACCGGTTAGCGGGTCACAGCGTGACCCGCCAACCACACCGCATCAGCGGATCAGGTCGTAGTTGTAGTCGGTCGTACCCATACCACGCGTTTCTTCGTCCAGACGCTCGAGGACCGCATTGGTCAACGTGGTGAGCATCTGCATGGCGCCTTCATAGCCCATCGTCGTCTGACGATGCAGGTGATGACGGTCGAAGATCGGGAAGCCGATACGGATCAGCGGTACCTCGAACTCCTTGCCCTTGTGGAAGGTGTCGCGCTGGATGAACTTGCCGTAGCTGTTACCGATCATGAAGTCCGGCTTGTCGGTGAACACCAGCGAACGCATGTGCCACAGATCAGCGCCGATGTAGACCTTGCTGTTGACGCCGTAAGGCGAGTCAGCACAGATCTTCTCCATTGCCTTTCTCCAACGCTTGTTGGCATGGTGGCACAGGATGTGAGTCGGCTCTGCACCCAGCTCCAGCAGGAACTTGGTCATGCCCATGACGAAGTCAGCATCACCCCACAGGGCGAACTTCTTACCGTGCAGCCAGGCGTGGCTGTCGGTCATCATGTCCACCAGGCGACCGCGCTCGGTCTCCAACGACTTGGCGATCGGCTTGCCGGTGATTTCCGCAACCTTCATCAGGAACTCGTCGGTCCATTCCAGGCCCATCGGGATATTGATGTCGGCAGCAGGCTGCTTCCAGGTGTTCTTGGTGAACTTCTTCGACTTGACCGACTGCCAAGACTGCAGGAACAGCGTATCGATGGCGTTCGGTGCGTCTTTGATCTCGTCGATCGTGGTGCCGCCTTCATACATACGGAACTTGCCGTCAGCCGGCGTATCCAGCACTTCGGTCGGATCGGACAGCATCGTGTAGTCGACACCCATTTCCTGCATCATACGGTGCATGACACGGAAGTTACCGAGATAGGTTTCGAAGCCCGGCACGATGTTGATCTTGCCGTTCGAGCCAACCTCTTTGTCTTCCATGTGGTTCAGCGTGAAGTAGCGCTGAATACCTTCGAACATGTTGTCCCAACCGGTGGTGTGCGAACCGACGAAGCTCGGCGTGTGCGCAAACGGGGTCGGGAATTCCTGCTCGACATGGCCTTCCTTCTTGGCGTTGCCGATGAAGGCGTTCAGGTCGTCACCGATAACCTCGGCCATACAGGTGGTCGAGACGGCGATCATTTCAGGCTTGTACATGGCCTTGGCGTTTTCGAGACCATCGAACATGTTCTTCTGGCCACCGAATACCGCGGCATCTTCGGTCATCGAGTCCGACACGCAAGAGATCGGCTCTTTGAAGTGACGGTTGAAGTAGGTACGGAAGTAGGCAACACAACCTTGCGAACCGTGTACGTACGGCAGGGTCTTTTCAAAACCCAGTGCACACAGCACGGCACCCAGCGGCTGACAGGCTTTGGCCGGGTTGACGGTCAGCGCTTCACGCTTGAAGTTCAGTTCCTTGTATTCTTCCGTCGTCGTCCAGTTAAAGACCTCTTGGATCTTCTCCATCGGATGACGTTCTTCAACGGTGTTTTGCTTGTTGGCCAGGTTTTCCTTGTACTCGTCGGTACGGAACAACGGATAGCTGGGCTGGATGTTATCGACATTCTGAGACATGAGTTTTCTCCCGCTGCGCCGCTAATCTGCGGACGCCAGCCTAGATGAAGTCATTAAAGGTTTGGTGAAGACCGGACCGCCAGGTACTTAGAGCTTCCTGACCTTGCCGATCCGGCCTCACCAATAGCGCAGTGCCTTAGGCGCCTGCAGCTACAGCCTCGGACTCGTCCGACGCCTGCTTCCACGGTGCCTGGATGTTTTTCCAGCACGGGTTGTTCAGCGTCATGTCCATGTCACGGGCGAAGATGGCGAAGCCGTCATAGCCGTGATACGGGCCTGAGTAGTCCCAGGAGTGCATCTGACGGAAGGGGATGCCCATCTTCTGGAAGATGTACTTCTCCTTGATGCCGGAACCGATCAGGTCGGGCTTGACTTTCTTCACGAACTCTTCGAATTCGTAACCGGTTACGTCGTCGTACAGCAGGGTCGCATTGCCCATTTCCTTGATGGTGCGGTCGTAGTCGTCGTTATGAGCGAACTCATAACCGGTACCGACAACTTCCATACCCAGGTCTTCATAGGCACCGATGACGTGACGCGGACGCAGGCCACCGATGTAAAGCATGACTCTCTTGCCTTCGAGACGCGGACGGTACTTGGCGATAACCGCCTCATACTCAGCTTTGTAGCGTTCGATAACACGCTCAGCACCTTCTTTGATCTTGTCATCGAAGTGGCTGGCAATTTTACGCAACGACTCGGCGATCTTGGTCGGACCGAAGAAGTTGTATTCAATCCACGGAATACCGTACTTCTCTTCCATGTGACGCGAGATGTAGTTCATCGAGCGGTAGCAGTGGATCAGGTTCAGCTTGACCTTCGGGGTCAGCTCGATCTCCGACAGGGTGCCGTCACCCGACCACTGTGCAACAACACGCAGACCCATCTCTTCGAGCAGGGTACGCGAAGCCCAGGCATCACCGCCGATGTTGTAGTCGCCGATGACGGCAACGTCGTACGGGGTGGTTTCGAAGCTGTCGTCGCCGTCGCGGTTGCCGATGACCCAGTCACGGATCGCGTCGTTGGCGATGTGGTGACCCAGCGACTGCGAAACACCGCGGAAGCCCTCACAACGCACCGGCACGACCGGCTTTTCGAGTTCCTTGGCCTGCTTCTTGGCGACGGCCTCGATGTCGTCACCGATCAAACCGATCGGACATTCCGACTGAATCGAAACACCTTTGTGCAGCGGGAACAGCTGCTCGATCTCGGTGATCATCTTGTCCAGCTTCTTGTCGCCGCCGAACACGATGTCCTTCTCTTGGAAGTCCGAGGTGAAGTTCATGGTGCCGAACGTATTAACGCCGGTAACACCAACGTAGTAGTTACGACGACCGGCACGCGAGTACTGGCCACAGCCAACCGGGCCGTGCGAGATGTGGATCATGTCCTTGATCGGACCCCAAACCACACCTTTCGAACCTGCGTAGGCACAACCACGGATGGTCATGACACCCGGCAGCGACTTACGGTTGGACGTGATGCATTTCTTCGACTGTTCAACCTCATGATCGTTGACCGCCAAGTGCTTGGCGCGATCTTTCTTGGCCTTTTCCGGGTAGACTTCGAGCACCTCGGCGATGAGGGCTTCAGTCTCTTCACGAGTCATTGCAGACATTTTCTTTCTCCTGTGACGCCGGGACTAATCCGCCCACGGCCGCCAAAATTGTGTAGGGGCGAGCCCACGTGGCTCGATACTGCTTGAGCGTGCGAGCACACCCCCACAACCGTTTAGAAAGCGCTAGTGCCTTAGGCGGTTGCTTCGTCAGCAGCCGTCTGACCGACGATGCTCTCGTCTTCCTCTTCCATAACACCGAACTCCATCAGCAGATCTTCGAGTTCGTCCATGGTGCAAGGCTGCGGGATAACGAGCTTGGTGTTGTCGATGACTTTCTGAGCCAAGGTACGGTACTCGTCGGCCTGCTTGGCCTGCGGGTCGTACTCGATGACGGTCATACGACGGATCTCAGCGCGCTGAACGACGTTGTCGCGCGGCACGAAGTGGATCATCTGGGTGCCCAGCTTGGCAGCCAGTGCTTCGATCAGCTCGTCTTCACGGTCGGTGTTACGGCTGTTGCAGATCAGGCCAGCGAGACGAACACCACCCGAGTTGGCGTACTTCACGATACCCTTCGAGATGTTGTTGGCGGCGTACATGGCCATCATTTCGCCGGAAACAACGATGTAGATTTCCTGCGCCTTGTTTTCGCGGATCGGCATAGCGAAGCCACCGCAAACAACGTCGCCCAGTACGTCGTAGAATACGAAGTCGAGGTCTTCCTCGTAAGCGCCTTCCTCTTCCAGGAAGTTGATAGCGGTGATAACACCACGACCTGCGCAACCAACGCCCGGCTCCGGACCACCCGACTCAACGCACTTGATGTCGCCGTAGCCGACTTTCAGTACATCTTCGAGCTCGAGGTCTTCAACGGTACCGGCTTCGGCAGCCATTTCCATGATGGTGTTCTGCGCTTTCGAGTGCAGAATCAGGCGGGTGGAGTCGGCTTTCGGATCGCAACCGACGATCATGACCTTTTTACCGAGTTCGGCAAGACCGGCCACCAGGTTCTGGGTCGTGGTAGATTTCCCGATGCCACCTTTCCCGTAAATCGCGCACTGACGCAAAGCCATGGTTCAATCTCCTATTAACGTGTGTCTGGTAAATCCGGGACGCATAACGTCCGACAACACACCTTGAGCAATCCATGTGCCAAAGCGACTTTAGGTGTTTAAGCCTCTGTTTTTAATTCATTTTTAACCGGTGCCACGGAAATACGAATCAGGGGGCAATTCGTACAAAACCTTCTGGCATGTATGGATAACAACAAAACACACACAATCGACAGCAGCGCCGACGTCGCATTGCCGCGCAATGCCGGTCTCAGCTTCAATAGATGCAACGTGCCGACGCGAATACTCGGCAGCCTGGCGTTTCAAGCGCACCCGCGCGACATCCAACTCGACGGCGTCTCCGCATTGCATGCCGGATTGTTCTCACAGCTCGACGCGATTGACGATGTCGCCCAACGTCAGGCCTTGTTCCGCACGCATATGGCGGCGATCTTTCAGCTCAACCATCCGGATGAAGCCGGATACGACGCAGCGAGCCGGCATCCCGGCCGGCCGAAAGCGGATTATCTGCGGTTGTTGCGCGGCTGGTTGTTCGATAGCAACAGCCGTGAAGGTGCGGTGATGAAAGGTTGGGTGGAATCACGTTTCGGTTTGTCGCCGCGCGCCCACCGAGGTCCGCTGCGTAGCTTCTCCGACAATCGATACCACCAGTACTGCATCGAACGCGCAATCGGCCTGCACAACACCAATGCCCTGGAGGCACAACTCGACCTTTTATATACCTACTGCCAGTACGAACTGCGCAGAACGCATCCGCGCACGGCTTTGTTGCGCCTGTACCGCGGCACCAATCAGATCAGCGAGTACGAGTTGTTGAGTGCACCCGGCGCACACCGGCAGGTTTTGCTGCTGAACAATCTCAACTCCTTCGCCAGCAGCGCCGAGCGCGCCGGCGAGTTTGGCGACTGCATCGTCGCAGCCGATGTTCCGTGCGCCAAACTGATGTTCTTCCCCAGCCTGTTGTCCGGTCAATTGCAGGGCGAAGACGAGCACCTCGTTATCGGCGGCGTTTACCAGGTGAGCTTGCAGCGTTTGTAGCATTCGGTCCGGCGCCGCCCTGTCGGATTACCTACAATTCTTTTGCGCACCGTCACTAAACCCCTACGGCTACTTTGTTTTTTGTGATGGCCCATGTTTTGCAGAAGCACAACGCAAAGCATTACTGCAATCAACTGAGAGAAACAAACGTGGCTTCAACTCAGCTATCCGACCTCATCGAGGGCATCAAGAGCGGCAAGATCGTCCCCTACCTCGGACCGGGCGTGTTGACCGGCGTGGTCAGCAAAGCTGACGGCAGCGCCATTCCGGCCGACAGCGACAGCCTGATTCTCGCCATGAACGGCGGTAAGCCGATGGCCCCGCGCCTGATGTTCGAGTTTCCGCGTGCCGCGATGGATGTCGAACTCAAACGCGGTCGCAAAGCGGTCACACGTTTTCTCGATACCACGTATGGCGAAACGGAATGGACCCGCGCACCGATCCATGACTGGCTGGCGACGCTGTTGCCGCCGTACGTGATCGACATCAACCGTGATATCCAGTTGCAGGACAGCTATGCCAATACGCCGCACATCCTGATTCGCGGTATCGCACGTATCGCCGGCACCGACTACCGCTTCCGCATCGACCAGTACGATGGCGAGAAGTACAGCGAAATCGAGCAGACCGAGGTCGACACCTCGTTGCCGGTGCTGTTCAAGCCGACCGGCAGCCCCAAACCCGACGCGACCTATATCGCCTCGGATGCGGACTTCGTCGACTACATCACCGAATTGATGGGCGGCTTCGCCATTCCGGATTTCCTCAAGCAATACCGCAAAGGCAAACAGTACCTGTTCCTCGGCATGCGCATGCTGCGCGACACCGAGCGCATGGTCCTGTCGGACATGGTGTACGCGGCCGACACCCCGCCTGGCTGGGCGCTGATCCCCGAGCCGACCGACAAGGAGCGCCGTTTCTGCGCAACCAAGGGCATCGAGGTGATCGAAGCCGACTGGACCGATCTGCTGGCGGAGGCATCTCCGGTCGCGGTTGCCGCCACTGCGGATGTCGGGTGCTGAACGGTGGCCCTGTTTCGCGCATGTCTCGGCAAAACCGCGTGCGTTGAAGACGACGACCATTGCCGCACCTGCGGCAGGCAGCTCGACGAAGTCTACGCAACGCGCGAACTGATCGAAAAACTAGCCCACTTCGCCATTGCTCACGACTATGTGAACTACGACGAGTTCGTGGCGTATGTCGCGCGCAAGGCCAATGCCAAAATCCGCTACGCGGTCGACCAGGCCAACGGACAGGCGACAGGCCCCGCAGCGCGGGAACAGGCACATGGCTGATCCGCAGGGGTTTGCCGTATTGACCGACGACCAGTGTGTCGGTATCGCCGAAATGGACTCGACACACGACGAGTTTCTGGTGCTGTACGCGCAGGCGCGCGATGCCGACAAGGCCTCGTTTGCCACGTGTCTGAAAGCGCTGCACGACCATACGCGAGACCATTTCGCGTTCGAAGAAAAACTGATGAACGAATCCGGTTTTCCGGCAACGTCAGAACACACATCCGAGCACCAGCGTGTGTTGGGGGAACTCGCACGCTTTCTCGAGCGTGCCCAAGCCGGGTCACAAATTATGGCGCGCGCCTGGCTGCAGCAACAGGTTCCCGAATGGTTTCGCAGCCATTTGCTCAGTATGGACAGCGCCTTGGCCGCACATCTGAAGAAGTCTGAGGATCCGCAGTATGTACGTTTGCGTGTGTAACGCCGTGAACGACCGTCAGGTCAAACAGGCCTTGTGTGAAGGAAAAACCACCTTGCGGGAGGTGCGCCAGCACCTGGGATTCCGCACCTGCTGCGGGCGCTGTACATCCCATATGCGTGACATGGTTTGTCAGCACCGCGACGGCAAGACTTGCTAAACTGACCGTTCGACAAGTTCGCAAACCATAATCTCTCTGGAGCGGCCACATGCAAGGCGAAAAAAGCGTATTGGACCTTCTCAATCAGGCGTTGACGATTGAGCTGACGGCCATCAACCAATATTTCCTGCACGCGCGGATGTACGACAACTGGGGCCTGAAGGCCCTGGGAAAGCACGAGTACGAAGAGTCCATCGAGGAAATGAAACATGCGGATAAGCTCATCGAGCGTATCCTGCTCCTCGAAGGCCTGCCCAACCTGCAGGATCTGGGCAAACTGCTGATCGGCGAGAATGTGCCGGAATGTCTGAGCGGCGACCTCGAGCTGGAGCGCCGCGGTCGCGAGCACTATGTCAACGCCATCGAACACTGCGAACAGAAACGCGACTACGTGTCGCGCGACATCCTGACCGATATCCTGTCGGATACCGAAGACCACATCGACTACCTCGAAACCCAGATCGAACTGATCGACAAGGTCGGCCTGCAGAACTACCTGCAATCCGGAATGGGCGGCATCGAGGAATAAACGCTCCGTAGCGAGACCGATACTCGAGACGATTGCCTTTCGTCGGGGCAATCGTCTCTCGACAGAATTGTTCTTAGGCGTTGCACACCGGCTGCGGCCGGCTCAGGTCTATCAGCGCCCCCGCCTGTTGCGCGCAACGCAACCGCACAGCCGGCGCCAACTTCTTCAACCAGGCGCCCGGAATATGATCCGCACCCCATAGCGCACCTGCGATCATCCCAAGTATCGCGCCCGTCGTATCGGCGTCACCACCTCGATTGACCACATCGATCAGCGCCGATTCGAAATCTTCGGTGTCCAGCAACGCCTGAAACACCGCCTGCAGGGTGTCGACGATAAAGCCGGAGGGGTTTTCGGTTCTCCTGCGATCGCGAAACGCGAACTCGGGGTAGACGGCAACGAACTGGTCAATGCGTTGTTGCAGCTGGTCGATCCCCCTGCCCTGCAAGCCATCCTGCACCAGTTGCACGACCACGAGTGTGCCTGCATCGGACAGGCGGTTGCAGTGCGTAACATGCGCCTGACGCTTCACTGCCTGTTCAACCACGGACGCCGGCGCACCGAAGGTCGCCAGCGCGATCGGCAGGCAGCGCATACAGGCACCATTGCCGGCGCCGTGCTCATCATAGGGCACCGCAGATTCACCGGTGCGGCGAAAACGGGATATTCCCCGTCGCACGGTATGACCGATGTCAACGGGCTTGCTGCGCATCCAGTCGCTGAAGGCCTGCGCGACCGATTCGGCGAGTATCTCGCCGCGCTGCAAGATGCTGTCGCCGAGTGCCAGGCTCATCTCGGTGTCGTCGGTCACCTGGCCGGCCCTCAAGCTCAGCCAGCCACCACCGACGATCGCGTTGTGAACGCCGTACTGCACGCCGATCTCGCGCGGTGTCATGAACTCGACCGTTGCGCCCAGCGCATCCCCGATAGCAAGACCGAGGTAGGCGCCGACAGCCTTGTCACGAATGTGGTCGGCTTCAGGCGTCAGCCCCTGTGCCTCATTCTTCGGGACCGAAACAATTGGCATAGTCCGCACACACCTCGCACGACGGCGAGCGGCAAACATAGATCCCTTCGGTTTCACACAACTGCTTGTAGAGGAACTTCTTCCACTTCATATCGCGATCGTTGCGCGCCGCCAGCGCGGGGAAATTGCGCTGCATCAGCGCCGTCAGGTCACCCCGCGACCACAGTCCCAGGTCCTGCCACAGATGATCGCTGCCCATGCAGGCACTGGCGACGATATCCGCCATCCAGATTTCCGACAGGGATTCGTTGGCGCGATTCTCCACCATCAGTTTCTGCAGGTCGGCAAACTCGAGGCTACGCTCACCGTCGGCCTCGGCCGCCGTAGACGGTGGTGAGATGCTCGCACCGGGAAAATGCAGCGCGAGCAGCTCATCGAATGCCTGCGCAGAAAGGCCCAACCAAGACGGCAGGGCCCCTCCGCCAAATGCCCATGTTGCGATCATGCATGCCAGGGCCTGGTCATTGCCATGGCCCGTGGCACACCCCATCAGTTCGGCGTGCACGGCGCGCGCGTCATAGCTGATGTCGCTACAGGCAGACATGCTCAGTACTCGACCAGGATGTCTTCGTCGCGCGGAATCATCTGGCAGGCCAGACGCCATTCGGTCGGCAGATCGTTGACTGCCATGTTGTCGACGTCGTCCTTGGTGATCTTGCCGAGCTGGCGCAGAACGCCGATCTCTTTGGCGGTCAAAGGACCACCCATCCGCTGGTTCTTGTCATCAACACTGGAAACGTGAACCAGACAGCTGCCGCATTCGCCGTCTTCGCAATCGAACGAGATCGGGATCTTGTTCATCTTGGCGATTTTCAGAACGGTTTCGGTGTGACTGCCTGCAACTGCGTACACGGTCTTGTCTTTGTACTCGTCGCTGCTGAATGTAATAAGTGCCATGGTTTGTTACTCCAAAAACTACAGTGCGTGTAAACGTAAAAAACGTCTATCAGGCCGGTTTGACCACGCAATCGCCGATGATCTGAGCCTGACAGGCCAAACGGTCGTGACGTCCGGCCATGTTTTCCTTGAGTACTTTTTCTTCCAGTACTGACGGTTCGCTCAGGTTGTTCCAGCCATCAACGACATGCATCATGCAGGTGCCGCAATCGCCTTCGCGGCATCCGTAAATGATGCCGGCGCCGATCTTTTCGGACACCTCGATGACACGCGTTCCCGCCGGAACGTTTACCGTCTGCTCGATATCTTCAAACTTGATTTTTGCCTTAGGCATTTCGCTTCTCCGCTTACTTGGTACCAATCAATTCTTCAACATCGCATCGGCGCGTCCCTTCGCCGCTGCTGTCAACCGAGATCCGCCAGATCGATAACGGCCTTTTGCGTACGCTTGCCGACCAGCTCGGAAGCCAGCCAGCGGCCGAAGTCACGACACTCGAGCAATTCTTCGTCGGTTGGGATCAGTTTTACCCGCAGCCCCTTGAGCGGGACGCGCATCTTCAGACCGCGCATGCGGTCTTCGATCATCGGCACCGCCTCGCCGCTCCAGCCGTAGCTGCCGAAGGCCGCACCCATCTTGCCTTTGAGGCTGACGACGGCGAGCGACGACAACAGGTCCCATACCGGTTTGACCGCATCGCCATTGATCGTGGGCGAACCGAAGGCCAAGGCGTCGGCTTCTTCGATCAGGTCGACAAAGGGTTCGGTTTCACCACCCTCGAGATCGTAGAGAGAAACACGCACACCGGGGATTTCGTCGGCACCCTCGAAAACCGCCTCGGCCATACGCGCGGTATTGCCGTACGAACTCATGTAGAAGACTGCCAACGACTTGTCGTTGTTGCCGATCTGGCCGGCCAGGCTGGACTGCGACAATTCGCGGTAATGAGCCACATAGCGACGCGGCCGGTCGCGCAATATCGGCCCGTGTGTCGGGGCGATGATCTTGAGCTTGAGCGGTTCGATCAACGCCAGCGCATCGAGCACCCAATCCTTGAAGGGACGCATGATGTGCGCATAGTAGTAATCGAACGAAAACCGGAAGTCGCCGACGGTGTCATTGAACAGGCGCGAGTCACAGTAGTGGCAGCCGAATACATCGCCCGAGAACAGTACTGCCTCGCCTTCGAGATAGGTGCATTGCGTATCGGGCCAATGCAGAAACGGGGTGTGCAGGAATCGCAGCGTGCGATCCCCCAGACTGACGACGTCATCCGTCGTCACCGTCGTGTAGTCGAGCGGTTCATCTTTCGGCTTGAGCAGCGCCTTGAGCATCGAGGTCGCGCGGGTCGAGATATACAGGCGCGCATTCGGTGCACGCCGCATCAGCTCCGGCAGGGCGCCGCTGTGGTCGGGCTCAAGGTGATTGAGAACGATAACCTTGATCTCGTCGTAGCTTGCGACCGATTCGAGGCGCGCAAAGAACTCGTCGGAAAACTCTTGCTTTACGGTATCGACGATCGCAACGCCTTCGCTGCCGCGAACCAGGTACGAGTTGTATGTTGTGCCGTTGGAGGTCTTCAGGATGATATCGAACGTGCGCAAGGTCGGATCGAGTGCGCCCACCCAGAACACGTCAGGCGCGAACTCCACGGCGCGCCTGTGATCGAGTGCATCCTGAAGATCGCTCACGTGACACCACCATCCGGGATGCAGCCTTGGTCGATATCCGTTCGCACACAGGTCTGCAGATCGACATCGGGCTCGAGTTGCACGCCCAGCGCACGCAGCACCGGGCCGTCATCAAACCCGACGGACAGACCGAAGGGCGTGTCCATCAACGGACGACGGATCAGCAAGGGCTCTTTCACCATCAGCGCCAACGCGGCCTTCTCGCTCAGCGCGCCCGGATCGATCGAGCCCGACTTGATGCTCGGTGCGCTCGGATTGAACCATTCGGCCAGCGGCATGCCATCGAAAAACTCGGCCAGACGGCCCACCGTCCACATCTCGGTCAGCAAGTCGCGCTCGATGAGTTCGTGCCCCAGCCCACGCAACAACTTCTTTTGCCGCGTGTTGTTGATACAGCCGGGTTTCTCGTAGAACACCACGCGGGTCACCGCATACCCCCGTTGCGCTCTTCGTACAGACAGGTCAGCAACGCCGAGTGTCGACGCCAGGCACGCCTGGAAACCCTCGCCCACTCCGGTTGCGGAACATCGACCGGGCGCCGCAGGCGGCACAACAGGTCAAATCCGAACCGGGCCCACGCGAGACGCGGATGATGACGCAGTGCACGCGATCGCACAGTGTCGAGCTTGGGTTCCAGGGTAGCCATGATCATGTCGTCACCGTGCCTGGATCTCAGCCATCGCCGCGGCCATCGTCTCCGGCGGGATGCCGGTCAGCGAACCCGGTGGATTGAGCGGATCGCCTGCCGCATCGAGAATCACCGTCTCAATCGGGCAGATGCTCGCGCATTGCGGGTTCGCGTAGTCGCCTTCGCACTCGGTGCACTTCTTTGCATCGATCATGAAATGCGGCGTGGCCTCGAAGATCGCATCGCTCGGACAAACCGGTGCGCAGGCCCAACAGTTCACACATCCTTCAACAATTGACAATGCCATGCTGGGTCTCCTTTACGCAGTGGCCTGGGCGGCTTCGGCGGTTTGACGCGGCTTGTCGAGCTGACCTGCGTCCGCCATCTCTTTGTAGACGGCAGCAATCGCGTCTTCGATCGGCTCCATGGCATGTTCGCCGTTCGGCTGAATGCCTGCCTCTTCGAGCATGTCCCAGGGCTCGTAACCGATCTTGGAGCACAGCACGACCTCACAGCCTTCGAGCGTGCGGATGTTCTTCTGCAACGCGGTCTCGGCGTCGCCGCAGGTGTCGCCACCCGAGCAATACAGGTCGACCTTGCGATGGCTGATGAAACGCACGTCTGTAGGCGACGCCTCGTAGATCAGGAATTCGCTGGCATGGCCGAAGTGCTGGTTGATCAGCCCACCGCCGGTGGTGGCCACGGCCATCAGCACCGGGCGCAGTTCCTTCTTCTTGGTGCCCAGGGAAGCCAGGGCAACGAAGGCCTCGCCGCTTTTCGCGGCCTGCGCCTTGCGGTTGGCTTCGATCTCCAGGTGGATCTCCTTACGCTTGACCATGGCCGCTTCGTAATCGATTTCCATCTCTTCAATCTTGTCCATGGTGAACTCGTCACCACGGTCTTCACCGAGCAGACCAACCGCATCGGCACGGCACTGGCGGCAGTGACGCATCATGTTCATGTCGCCGGAGCACTTGTCCTGCAGATCCTGCAGTTCATCATGCGTCGGACCGCGCTGACCCATTACGCCGTAGAAGGTGCCATGCTCGGCTTCGGCGATCAGCGGCATCACGTTGTGCAGGAAGGCGCCCTTCTCCTTGACGACCTTGCTGACCTCTTCGAGGTGCTTGTCGTTGACGCCGGGGATCATCACCGAGTTGACTTTGACCAGGATGCCGCGCTCGGTCAGCATCTCCAGACCCTTCTGCTGCTGCTCGATCAGGATCTTGGCGCCTTTAACGCCCTTGATACGGCGGTTGTTCCAGAACACCCAGGGGTAGATCTTGGCGCCGATCTCAGGATCGACGGTGTTGATGGTGATCGTCACGTGGTCGATGTTGTGCTTGCACAGCTCTTCGACCTGCGCCGGCAGTGCCAGACCGTTGGTCGACACGCACAGCTTGATGTCAGGTGCCTTCTCGGTCAGTTGACGGAAGGTTTCGAAGGTGCGCTCCGGGTTGGCCAGCGGATCGCCGGGGCCGGCGATTCCCAACACGGTCATCTGCGGAATGTTGGCGGCTACCGCCAACACTTTGCGGACGGCCTGATCGGGCGACAGCAGCTCGGATACGACGCCGGGGCGCGATTCGTTGGCACAGTCGTACTTGCGGTTGCAGTAATGACATTGGATGTTGCATGCCGGCGCTACGGCGACGTGCATACGCGCATAGTGATGATGCGCCTCTTCGGAATAGCACGGATGGTTGTGTACCTTTTCGCGAATGTCATCCGGCAGGTGCGACAGTTGGTCGCCACTGCTCCCACAGCCGCTCGAGCTACAACCACCAGCCTCTGCGCCTGCGTCGTTATTCAGTACGGTCAGTTCCATCAAACTTCCTCCGGCAACCGGTGAAAAGATAAGTGACGGATTGGGTAATGCAGAGAGCATGCCTATCTTGAAACACCTCGCAACACCCTGTTTTAAAACGAATATTCATAGGCAGCAGGTGGCTCTTGTCGTGAATACAACAGGGCTTTCGCTACGCCCCTGTCGAACACCACACAAAAAGGATGGGAGACCTTCAACGCGCTGAACGGTGTCGCTGCCGGTCAGCACGACCGGCAGCCAGCCAGACGATATTCAGGACGAACGCTTCAGAGCTGACGCAGCTTGATGTTGAGCGTCTGGATGCGATAGGCGATCTGCCGCGGCGTCATACCCAGCAACCGGGCCGCCTTGGCCTGCACCCAGCCGGCCTCTTCCAGGGCCGCGATCACACGCTCGCGCTCATCGAGGTTGGGGTCGTTGAAGTCGATGGCAGCCCGCCGGCGTTCGCCACCGCCACTCGGCGCCTGCAGGCCCGGCTGCAGCAGGCCGGCCAGGCCGGTGCGTTCGATCGCCTCGCGATCGATCAGGCCATCGCCGCTCATGACCGCGGCTCGCTCAAGACAGTTTTCGAGCTCGCGCACGTTGCCTGGCCAGTCGTGTCGCATCAGCAGACGCACCGCACTCTCGGTAATGTCGAGTTCGCGACTCTGCTGCTTGGCGACCTTGGAAACCATGAAGCGCGCCAGGTCCGGCAGGTCTTCGATGCGATCGCGCAGCGCCGGCATCATGATCGGCATCACATTGAGCCGGTAATACAGGTCTTCGCGGAACAGCCCTTCCTGCACCTCGGTTTCGAGGTCGCGGTTGGTCGCGGCGATCACGCGCACATCGACCTTCTGCGTTCGCGTTCCACCGACCCGCTCAAATTCACCTTCCTGCAACACGCGCAGCAGCTTGGCCTGAAACGCCGGCGAGATCTCACCGATCTCATCGAGAAACAGCGTACCGCCGTCGGCCTGCTCGAAGCGTCCCTTGCGTTGCGAGACCGCGCCGGTGAACGCACCCTTCTCATGGCCGAACAATTCGGATTCGAGCAGGTTGTCGGGCAGAGCCGCGCAGTTCAGCTTGACGAACGGCCTGCTGGCACGCGGCGAGTTGTAGTGAATCGAGTTGGCAACCAGTTCCTTGCCGGTACCGGACTCGCCGCGGATCAGCACGGTCGTACCCCACTTGGCGACCTGGCGGATCTGCTCGAAGATCGTGGTCATCGAATGCGAGCGACCGATCATGTTGCTGAAGCCATGCTCGCCCTTGACCTGGCGCCGCAGACTATCGCGCTCATCGCGCAGCTCGCGTTTCTCGGCCGCCACCATGCGCGAAAGGCGAACCGCCTGGCCGATCAGGTTCGACACCATCTCGAGGAAGCGCGCATGCCGGACCAGCACGAACTCACCGGCAGGCGGCTGTGCCGCGAACACACCGACCGGGTCGTTGTCGCCGATGTGGATCGGCACACCGATAAACGGCAGCTCAGGTTGGAAGACATGCAGACGATCGAGAAACTTCGGCTCGTCGCCGAGGCGCGGCACGATCCACGGTTCGTCATGCTTGAGTATGGTCCCGACAACGCCTTCACCGGGGCGATAGCGCACCGACTCGAACGGATCGGCATCGCCGCCATGGATTGCCGTTACCTGCAGATCGCCCGTTTCTTCGTCCACCAGGCAGAACATGCCGTGGCAGATACCGCCGGTCTTGTGCAGAACGTTCAACACTTCACGCAGTGTTTCTTTCGATTCCAACGACCGACTCAGCACGCGGCTGACAGCGTACAGCGCGTTCAGATGACTCTCCAACAGGTCGCACATCACGACCAGTTCGTCGATGTCGGGGAGTTGGGGATTGGTTTGCGTACCGGTATCCACGGGCAACCTACTTCGCTACCGGAAACTCGATCCGGACGCGACAACCTTGAGTCTCGGTATCGTCGATGACGACGCCACCACCATGTTGGATCGCGATCTCTTGCGCGACAGCCAACCCCATGCCGGCATGGCCGACTTTGTTCGTCCAACCGCAGTGCAGCGGATTGAATACGGCCATGCGTTCATCGCTCGGCACACCCGGGCCGTTGTCTTCGATCGTGACCACCAGCACGCCGTTGGCCTCCGATGTGCCTATCGTCAATTCACGATGGCTTTGCGACGATTCAGACAAGGCGATGATCGCGTTGTCGACGATGTTCATCAGCAGACCACGCACCTGCTTCGCCCTGCCGTTCACGGCCGACAACACAACACTCGGGCGCCAAGTGACCACGATGCCGTTCTTCAACAAGCGATCGGTGACCATCTGCAACACTTCTTGCGCAACCTCGTTGAGGTTGAGCAACTGCTGCGGCTCTTCGTCTTCTTGCGGCAACGCATTGCGCAAGGTCTCGTAGGCCTGCTGAGCCGAGTCGCCGATCTGGCGCAAGGCCTGCAACAGGTTCTCCGCGCCATCGCCCTGTCTGCCGAGCATCGCCGTAGCGGCATTGATCAGGTTCAACGGCTGCTGGATCTGATAGGTGGCCGCGGCAAGCGCCTCGCGCATGCCACGAATGCGTTGTTGCTCCGACAGGCTTGCGCGCAGATGTTCCATGCGTGCGCGTTCATGCTCACGTCGCTGACGCGTCGTCTCACTGGCAACGAACAGGCAGACCGACTGCGGCTTGCTGGTCTTGAAGTAACTCGATGCGGATTGGTCGATGTCTGCCAGCCAGGTCGCCGAACACACAAACCAACGCGACCCACTGCTCGCGAATTCAAGACGTACCTCTTGGTTGCGGAAGTCGCTGCCCTTCATGCCGGGTTCGGGAATTTCCCTGCCGCCCTGCTCCGCAACCGCCTGCATCAAGATCTGTGCCGGCTCGGTACCGCGCAGATCGCCCAGCAGCTTCTTGTATTCCTGGTTGTCGAGAATCACCTTGTGATTGACGTCGAGCAACGCGACCACGACCGGCGCGGTATCCAGGATCGTTTCGAACAGGCCCTTCTGGTTGGCCACCTGGCACTGCAACTCGTACACCTGGGTGATGTCGCGATGCATGCCGAGGTAGTGGGTGATGTTGCCTTTGTTGTCGCGTCCGGGCGAGATCGTGAGCTCGGCAAGATAGGCCTTGCCTTCGTTCGTGCGATTGACCAGCTTGCCCGTCCAGGTATCGCCACCGGTCACCGTGGTCCACAGGTCTTGATAGACCTCGCGCGGCGTCGCCTTGTTCGACAGGATCGATTCGTTCTGACCGATCACGTCTTCGCGCTTGTATCCGGTCAGCTGCTCGAAACGTCGATTGGCATACAGGATGTTGGCCTTGTCATCGGCGATGGACAACGCAATCGGCGCCAGCTCGACCAATTGAAAGAACAGATGTGGAGACAACGGATTGTCTCCACCGGCGCAGAACCTGTTGAACGCCTCGACAATCTCCGCCGGCGTATCGTTCGGATTGCCGTCGAGAAAGGCACCCAAGGTGCGAGGGACCAATTCAACCGGTTTTTCTGGCGATCGTTTACTCACGACGCGCTCCTGACACGAGGACTTTTGCAGGTGGCTGCAATAAGCGGGCCCATCCGAGAAATCGGCAGTCATGCAGCTGTAAGCTTTGTGCCAACGGCGTTGGCGATTGTCGGCTATACCGCACCGCTGTCGCGTTTGCGACCAGCCCGAGAGAGGTCATCGATGTTTTGTCGCAAACCCGACAAACGACGCTGGGTCAAAGGCTGGCGGCGTGCCCTGCACCAGGTTTGCGCCAAACACCCACAAAACGCACGGATAAAGGGCTAGTTACTCAATTACCACACTATTCCAGCGATTTGAGATGCCCCGGCGCGAGGCAGGCGAACGCCGCGGGCCGTCACCGGCAAGCGCAGAAACCGAATGGCATACATGATGCTTCAGCCACACCATTCGAAGGCTGTATCAGGTGGCAACCACGATGGGAGAATACCTGCTTCTCATCCTTGCGACGGTGCTGGTCAACAACGTCGTCTTGGTCAAGTTTCTCGGACTGTGTCCCTTCATGGGCGTGTCGAGCAAGATCGACTCGGCTGTCGGTATGGGCTTTGCCACCACCTTCGTACTCACGCTCGCCGCGGTCGCGAGCTGGCTGCTTGAACACTTTCTCTTAGGCCCGCTCGAGATCGGCTACCTGCGCATCCTGACCTTTATCCTGGTGATCGCTGCCGTCGTGCAGTTCACCGAGATGGTGGTGCGCAAGACCGCGCCTGCGTTGTACCAGGTGTTGGGCATCTTTCTGCCGCTGATCACCACCAACTGTGCGGTACTCGGTGTTGCCCTGCTCAACGTCCAGGAAGATCACGGGTTTCTCGAAAGCCTGTTGTATGGCCTGGGATCCGCACTGGGTTTCACCCTGGTCATGGTGTTGTTCGCCGGCATGCGCGAGCGCCTGGCGTTGACCAATGTTCCCAAGGCATTTGCCGGTACGCCGATCGCGTTCGTCGCAGCCGGTTTGTTGTCATTGGCTTTCATGGGTTTTTCAGGCCTGGCCTGAGGCCGGCCGGAGATTAAGCAATGTTGGATACCGAACTGTTCACCGCGCTTACCAGTCTGACCGCCCTGGGCCTCGGACTGGGTTGGTTGCTCGGCGTTGCGGCACGTTACTTCAAGGTCGAAGGCAATGCACTCGAAGCGGAGATCGAAGAGATGCTGCCCGGCTCGCAATGCGGCCAGTGTGGCTATCCTGGATGCGCTCCGGCCGCGACCGCGCTGGCCAGCGGCCAGGCCCCGGTCACGCTGTGTCCTCCGGGCGGCAAGGCCCTGGCCGAAGAACTCGCCGACAAGCTCGGTGTCAGCGTCGACCTTTCGGGTATGCAAGAGAAGCCGCCGATGATCGCCTACGTGCATGAGTCGTTGTGCATCGGTTGCACCAAGTGCTTCAAGCGTTGCCCGACCGACGCCATCATCGGCGGTCCGAAGATGATCCACGCCGTGTTTGCTGATGCGTGCACAGGCTGCGAACTGTGTTACGACGTCTGCCCGACCGAATGCATCGACATGCGCCTGGTCGAACCGACGACGCAGACCTGGTATTGGCCGAAACCGGCGAACCAGGAACTCAACCCGGTCGGAGACGTCGCAGCATGAAACTGTTCCGCATTCGTGGCGGCGTTCATCCAGACGACCGCAAGACACTGTCCGCCAGCCAGCCGATCGTGACGCTGCCAATGCCGGAGCTGCTGCACATTCCGGTGCAACAACATATCGGCGCCGCCGCCCAGCCGGCCGTTCGTCGCGGACAGATAGTACGCAAGGGCGACCTGCTGGCGCGCAACCAGGGCGCGATCTCGGCACCGGTACATGCGCCGACGTCCGGACGCATCATGGGCATCGGCAATTTTCCTGCGAACCATCCATCCGGCCTGTCGGTGCGCACGATCACGCTCAAGCCGGACGGCGAAGACCGTTGGACGGACAAGCTGACGCCGTGCGATGACCCGTTCGCCCTCGAACCCGCAGAGGTCGCACAGCGCGTGGCCGACGCCGGTATCGTCGGCATGGGCGGCGCGACCTTTCCATCGGCCGTCAAGCTCAACCTACGCGACCGTTACCGTCTGCATACCCTGGTGATCAACGGCGCAGAGTGCGAGCCCTATCTGACCTGCGACGATCGCCTGATGCAGGAGAACGCTGCCGAGGTTATCGACGGCATCCGGATCATGGCGCATGCGCTCGGTGTGTCCCGCACGCTGATCGGCATCGAGAACAACAAACCCGATGCGCAGCGATTGATGCGCGAAGCCGCGCAGGCATTCGATGGCGTCGAAGTCGTCGGCCTGCCGACCCGTTACCCGATGGGATCAGAGAAACACCTGGTGCAGACGCTGACCGGTCGTGAGACCCCGGCACGCGCCTTGACCGCTGATATCGGCATCGTGGTGCACAACGTCGCCACCGCTTACGCGGTACATGAGGCACTGCGTCTCGGGTATCCCTTGGTCGAACGTACCGTGACCGTCAGTGGCGGCGCCGTGAAAAACCCGGCCAATCTGCGTGTGCTGATCGGCACGCCGGTTTCAAGTCTGCTGGACTATTGTGGCGGCACCGTCGAAGAGCCTGCCCGCATGATCAGCGGCGGCCCGATGATGGGTCAGCCGCTGCCCAGCACCCGTGTGCCGATCGTCAAAGGCAGCAACGGTGTACTCGCGCTGACCGGCAAAGAAACCGCGTCGCGTCCGGAAGGTGCATGCATCCGCTGCGCATCGTGCGTCAACGCCTGTCCGTGCGGTCTGCTGCCGCTCGAGATGGCGGCGCGCGCCAAGGTCGGCGATCTGGACGGCACGGTCAAGATCGGCCTGATGGACTGCGTGGCGTGTGGCTCGTGCTCATATGTCTGCCCGTCGAATATCCCGTTGGTGCAGTACTTCAACTACGCCAAGGGCGAACTCGCTGCGCGTCAGCGTTCCAAACACAAACAGCTGGAAACCAAGCGCCTGGCCGAACAGCGAACCGCACGCATGGAAGAGCAGAAACGCAAGAAGCGCGAGCAGATGGAAAAACGCAAACGCGAAGCGGCTGAGGCAAAACGCAAGAAGGCAGCGGCCGCAGCACAGACGGAGGCGAATGCATGACGCAGGTCGCCGCTGTCGCCGGGCCTTATGCGCACGAGGCAAACCATGTCGGCCGCATCATGGGCCACGTCATGCTGGCGCTCATGCCGGCGACCTTGTTCGGACTGTACCTGTTCGGCTGGCCGGCGCTGCTGCTGTTTCTGGTCACCACGCTGACCGCGGTGATCGCCGAAGCCATCTGCCTGAAGATTGCCGGCAAGCCCGTAAGACTCACCCTGATGGACGGCTCGGCACTGCTCACCGGCTGGTTGCTGGCAATGACCCTGCCGCCGTGGGCGCCGTGGTGGATCGGCGTGGTCGGTTCGCTGCTGGCGATCGTCGTCGCCAAACAGGTGTTCGGCGGCATCGGTCAGAACCTGTTCAATCCGGCCATGGTGGCGCGCGTCGCACTGCTGGTGTCGTTCCCCGTGCCGATGACCGCATTCTTGAGTCCGACACCGTTGTTCAGCGCCGATGCACCCAACTTTCTCGAAGCCTTGGCGATCACCTTCGGTGAGGCGCCGACGATCGACGCGGTCAGCAGCGCCTCGGTACTGGGCCATCTGCGCACCGCGTTGACCGGCGGGGAAAGCGTTAGCCAGGCGCTCGACGGCTTTTATAATCCGCTCGCCATGCTGTGGGGCAACGCCCCCGGCAGCCTCGGCGAGACATCGGCCCTGCTGATACTGCTCGGCGGCGCCTGGTTGCTCTACAAGCGCATCATCACCTGGCACATCCCGGTCTCGATGCTCGCCTCTTTGTTTGTGATCGCCACTGTCATGCATCTGGTCGACGGCGAACACTACGCCGACGGTCTTTATCATGTGTTGTCGGGTGCCGCGCTGTTGGGCGCCTTCTTCATCGCGACCGACCTGGTGACGTCGCCCGTCACACCGCGCGGCCAGCTGCTGTTCGGCGCGGGCTGCGGCCTGCTGGTTTACGTGATCCGCACCTGGACCAGTTACCCGGAAGGCGTGGCGTTCGCCGTGATGCTGATGAACGCCTGTACGCCGCTGATCGATCACTACCTCAAGCCGCGCATCTATGGCCGCGATCGCCGGGGCGAACCCCTGACCTATCCAGATCAGGCGGAGAAGGAATAATGGGTGCGGTACGCGAACCGAGCTTTCGCAAACGTACCGGTTACCACGCCGGACTGTTGGGCGGCTTCGCCGCGATGGCGGCTGCCTTTCTGATCATGGGCAACATTGCCACGCGCGACAGCATCGCTGAGCGACAGAAGGAAGACCTGCTGGCAACGCTCAACCAGGTGATTCCGCACGAGCTCTACGACGAAGGGCTACTGGACAACACGCTGCCCTTCGAGGCCGGCAAAGGCGAGACCCTGACCGTGTATCGCGCGGTACGCAACGAATCGGTCACCGCGGTCGCCTACCAGGTAACCGGCAACGGTTATGCCGGCGACATCGACATCCTGATGGGCGTGGACGCCAAGGGTGCCTTGCTCGGTGTACGCGTGGTCGCTCACGCAGAAACCCCGGGCCTCGGCGACAAGATCGAACCGGAGAAAGACGACTGGGTTTTCGATTTCAACGGCAAGTCACTGGGCGACCCGACCGAAGACCAGTGGGCGGTGAAGAAAGACGGCGGCATCTTCGACCAGTTCAGCGGCGCGACCATCACACCGCGTGCCGTAGTCTCGGCGGTGCGCGATGGCCTCATGTTCTTCCGCAAGCACAAAGGTGAACTGTTGGCACGCGCCCCCGTCGTGGCAACCCCAACCGAGGTGAAACAAGGCTCATGAGCGACATCTCCTACAGACGCATTGCCAAAGACGGGTTTTGGGACAACAACGTCGTGTTCGCCCAGCTCTTGGCCCTGTGCCCCTTGTTGGCGGTAACCAGCACCGCGACCAATGGACTCGGCATGGGACTGGCTTCGACGGCCGTCATGGTGATGTCCGGACTGTCGGTCGCTGTGTTGCGTCACATCATCACACCCGAGGTGCGCATTCCGGTTTTCGTGCTGATCATCGCGACCCTGGTCACGCTGGTCGACATGTTCATGAATGCCTGGATGCATGACTTGCACAAGGTACTGGGCCTGTTCATACCCCTGATCGTGACCAACTGCGCGATTCTCGGTCGTGCCGAGGCCTTCGCATCGAAGCAGTCGGTTGCACCGGCAGTGTTCGACGGCCTGATGATGGGCGTCGGATTCACCTTTGCCCTGGTCGCGCTGGGTGCATCGCGCGAAGTACTCGGAGCCGGCACCTTGTTCGACAATGCATCCTTGCTGCTGGGCCAGACCTTCGCGTTTCTCGAGCTCGAGTTGGTACCCAACTACGGCGGCTTTCTGTTGATCGCGTTGCCGCCGGGCGGCTTTCTCGTGCTCGGTTTTCTGTTGGCCGGCAAACGCGTGCTGGACCAACGTCTGGCAGACGCCGCGTCGCGTCGCGAGGCGAACCGCCCGCCACCGGACGATGCCGTGTCGGCCGATGCAGGCTGAAACGAACGGATAGTAGAGGTTGGAGTAGAGCGCTATGCACGTCGGTGTCGCCTATGCAGACAAGTTCAAACAGGTCTGGCTCAAACTGGATGTACCGGACGGCTGCACCGTACGCGAAGCGATCGAACGCTCCGGTTTGCTGAAACAGTTCCCGGAGCTCGATCTCGACAATCAATCGATCGGTGTTTTCGGCAAGATCACCAAGCTGGACGCCAAACTGTCTGACGGTGAGCGAGTCGAGATCTATCGTCCGATCACTGCCGATCCCGAAACCGTGGAGCGTCGCGATACCTGATCTGTGGGTCTCGCCATCCCCGCCTATTGCCTGATCGCTGATATCCTGGTGAACCAACGGCACCGGCGTTGCCTGCCACTGACGCTGGACCGCCCACGACCGATTGCACACCCTGTAGGCGCGCCGGATCCCGCAAAGTAGTATGTAGGCCCGGGAGGACGACACGACATGACTATCGACTGGCAACCGGTATGGTTGACACTCGAACTGGCAACGCTGACGACCATCATCCTGCTGATCGTCGGCACCCCCTTGGCCTGGTGGCTGGCGAACACGCGTTGCATGTGCCGTGAATGGGTCGGTGCCGTGGTCGCCTTGCCGCTGGTTCTGCCACCGACGGTTCTCGGTTTCTATCTGCTGTTGATGCTCGGCCCGGAGGGCGCGATCGGACGCCTCACCGAATCATTGGGCATCGGCACACTGCCTTTCACGTTTGCCGGACTGGTGTTCGGCTCGGTGTTGTACTCGCTGCCCTTCGTCGTTCAACCCGTGCGCAACGCCTTCGAGGCGATGGGACCGCGGCCGATGGAAGTCGCCGCCACCTTGCGCGCCAGTCCTTTGCGCGCATTCCTCACCGTCGCCCTGCCGCTGGCCCGCCCGGGCTTTCTGACCGGTGCCGTGCTGGGTTTTGCACACACGGTCGGTGAGTTCGGCGTCGTGTTGATGATCGGCGGCAACATACCGGGCGAGACCAAGGTACTGTCTGTGGCCATCTACGATCACGTCGAATCGCTGGAGTGGGACCAGGCCCACTGGCTTGCCGGCGGCATGTTGCTGTTCTCGTTTATCGTGGTCGTGGCGATGTATCACCTTGAACGTCGGATGCGCAAGGTGGGTCATGAGCATTGACGTCCGCTTTCGCCTTAAACGGCGTACCGGATTCTCACTCGACGTCAGCTTCTCCGCACCCGGTCGTGGTGTCACTGCCTTATTCGGCACATCCGGGTCGGGCAAAACCACGGTGCTGCGTTGCGTGGCCGGACTGCAACGCGCCGAAGGCTCATGCGAGATCAACGGCGATGTCTGGCAGAACGACGCGCAATGGATCCCGCCGCACCGGAGGCCGATCGGTTATGTGTTCCAGGAGGCCAGCCTGTTTCCGCACCTGACGGTGCGCCAGAACATGGAGTTCGGTTATCGGCGTATACCGCGAACAGAACGGCGCATCGCGGTAGACGACGCCGTTGCACTGTTGGGCATCGAACCCTTGTTCGGGCGCAACCCCGGTTTGCTGTCGGGTGGTGAGCGGCAGCGGGTGGCCATCGCACGCGCGTTGCTGACCAGCCCGCGCCTGCTGCTGATGGACGAGCCGCTGTCGGCGCTCGACCACGCCGCCAAGGCGGCGATCTATCCGTACTTGGAGCGCATCCACAACGAACTGGACATGCCGGTGTTGTACGTGTCGCACGACCCGGACGAGGTGGCGCGGTTGGCCGACCGCATGGTGCTGTTGCAGAACGGCAAGGTCAGCGCCAGTGGACCGATCGGCAAGATGATGACCAGCCTGCACCTGCCGATGGCCGCGTTCGACGACGCCTCCGCCGTGCTCGAAGGCACGGTGTCTTCACACGACGAGACCTTTCACCTGACCAATCTCGTCGTCAGCGGCAACCGCATCAGCGTGCCGCGGGCCGACCTGGGCGTCGGCAATCATGCACGCCTGCGGATTCACGCCCGCGACGTGAGCCTTGCATTGAATGTGCATCACGACACCAGCATCCTCAACGTGGTGCCGGCGATCGTCGATGATACGCACGAAGCCGGCGCGGCACAGATGCTGGTACGTCTGCGTCTCGAAGACGGGCAAACACTGCTGGCCCGCATCACCCGTCGCTCGGGTCTCGCCTTGGGCGTGCGTAAAGGGATGCTGATCTATGCGCAGGTCAAGAGCGTCGCATTGATCCAGTGATCGAAAACTAGAAGGTGTTGATGCGTATCTCGGTCGTCAAGGTGCTGTCGATCTGCGGGCCATTGAACGTGTAGCCGCCTTCCACCGGCGTTACGGCGACCGCCGTCGGCGCGCCAGCCACCAACACGTGGTCGTCACCGACATGCGTGCCATGCGTTGGATCGAAGCCATACCAGCCGAAGCCCGGCAGATAGACCTCGGGCCAGGCGTGCAGGTACCTGATCTGGCGAGTGCCGTCACCCTGCTGATACCCACTGGCAAAGCGTGTCGCGATACCGACCTGTCGGCAGGCCGCCATAAACAACAGCGTAAGATCGCGGCACACCCCCTCGCCCATCGCGAGCGTATCCGCCGGGCGCTGCGGCGGTCCGTCGATACGCACACCGCGATGATAGAACTGATGAATCGTATGATTCAGACCGTCGAGAAAATACAGCAGGTTGTTGCCTGCGTTGTTGAGCAACGGCCTGATGAACCCGGTCAAACGATCCGGTTCTTCCAGCAGCTTCAGATAGGGACCGAGCACGACCTGCTCGCCACCGTAGTCCGGCGACAACGGCTGCCATACATCGTAGACATTGAAATCGAGGAGTTGCGTCGTAACCTGCAGGTGCGCCTGTATGTAGAGCTGCGTCGTTTCGCCCTGAAAAGATACCCACTGCTGGCGATTTCCCCACATGTCGACGGATTCTTCGACATGCGCCGGTTGCGGCTCGATCAGTACGTAGCAGTCGCCAATCCATTGCCGGTTGTCGCCCGACGGCAGGAAACGCAAAAGATGTTCACCCAACTGTACGGGGACTGAATAGCTGTAGTGCGTTGAATGGTCGATCTGGAAATTCATAGCGCAGCCCCAGAGATCCCGCTGATCCGACGTACAACCATCTTCTTCCAATCATGCCGTTCAAGTCGAGCACGCCGGAAGCAGATTCACAGCTTACCCCCTGCGTCGCGGAGATCGCGTTACACTGTCCACGCACTCGCTGGCAATATGCATGCCGTCGCCGAGGCATGACAGGGAAGCAATGGCTTGAATGGATAATCTATGTCGCCCCGAGACCCCTTGATCACTGCGTCACAGACCCTGGCGCCCGGTTTCACTCTTCGATCCCCCTGGCCAGAAAACACAAGCCTGGTTCGCCTGTCGTGTAGCGGGTCGCCGCGCATCTACCCATCGACCAGCGCAGGGCAAGAGGGGGACATGCAACCGTGAAAGTGACCCTGATATTGGGCGGACTCATCTTAGGCGCCTGGATCGGAGAATCGATCGAAGCCGCTGCGCTGGGCGTGTTGCTTGCGCTGGTGGCCTCTCTCCTACCACTGCAATCCGAAGTTCGCCGGCTGCGCGACATACTGGAGGAAACGCACAGTCATTACCGCGAAGCCCTCGCAAAGCTCAGTGACCGCATCCGGGTATTGGAGGAGACAGCGCAAAACGCTCAAGGGGATGTCGAACCCGAGCGCGAGGTGCAGACAGATGCGGCCGACCTCGCGGAACAGTCAGAAACTGAAGCACCCAAACTCGAACCGCATTCCGAGCCATTGAAGGCCGCGAACGACGCACCGCCGCAGCCCCGACCGGATATCGTCAGCGCGCCGCCCTCGACAGACACCGCCGTAGTTGGCGAAACGGCGGGCGAAACGGCGGACGAGTCCATGCAGGCCGGCAGCGAAACATCTTACGAGAATGTCACGCTGTCGAGCGCGGCCAAGGCAAGCCTTGAGCGGCGCCACGACGGCGCCCAAACGACGACGTACAACAATGAGGTGCCGGTACCGCTTCTCGAACGTGCCTTCGTGCGCGCGCGTGATTGGCTGCTGGGGGGCAACACCGTTCTGCGCGTCGGTGCGGTGCTGCTGTTTCTCGGCCTGGCATTTCTGCTGCGATACGCGTCGGAACGTGTCGTTGTCGCCATCGAATACCGTTATATCGGCGTAACCCTGTCTGCCCTGGCATTGCTGGGACTTGGGTGGTGGTTGCGCGAACGCAAACCCAACTATGCTTTGATCGTCCAGGGAACCGGCGTCGCCATACTCTACCTGACGGTATTCGCCGCCATGCGATTGCATCCCCTGCTGTCGGCACAGGTCGCCTTCTCGCTGTTGGTCGGCATCACGGCTTTCTCTGCCGTACTGGCAGTGGCGCAAAACTCCTTGAGCATGGCCACGGCGGCCGCGCTTGGCGGTTTCTCTGCACCCATCCTGGCATCCACAGGTTCCGGCAACCACGTTGCCCTGTTCAGCTATTTCGTATTGCTCAACACCGGCATCTTTGCCATCGCGTGGTTCAAAGCCTGGCGGCTGTTGAACCTGATCGGCGTTATCGGCACCTTCGGGATCGGCCTTGCGTGGGGTCTGCGCTCGTACGAACCCAGCCTGTACGCCAGCACGCAGCCATTTCTGATCGTCTTCTTCCTGATGTACGTCGCCATCGGTTTGCTGTTTGCACGGCGCAAACTGCTCGACGCGCGTGGCTTCGACGAGGACGTGTCGCGTGACGAGGTTTTGCGTTGGTCGGTTCGCCAGACTGATTACGTCGATGGCAGCGTGCTTTTGGGTGCGCCCATCGTCGGCTTTGGGTTGCAGTACGGCGTTGTGCAGCATATCGAATTCGGCGCCGCGTTCAGCGCCCTGGCAATGGGCCTGTTCTACCTGTTGCTCGCCCGCTGGTTATCCGCTCGCGTGGCCGACCGCGCGATGTTGTTGGTCGAGACCTGCCTCGCACTCGGCGTCGTGTTCGGCACCCTGGCTATCCCACTGGCATTCGATGCCGACTGGACGTCTGCCGCCTGGGCCGTCGAGGGAGCCGGACTCTACTGGTTGGGTGTCAGACAACAACGTATCGTCGCCAGGGTGTTCGCCCTGTTGATGCAGGCCGGTGCAGCGCTCGCTTACCTGAGCACGCTGCAGTTCGGGCAGGACACGTTATTGCAGGGTTCGGCGCTTGGCGCCTTGATGGTGGGTGCAGCGCTGCTGTTCAGCCACGATCTGCTGCGCAGGCGCGGCGCTGATCAATCGCCGCCCTGGGAGTATGCCCTGCTGCCCGCACTGGCAACCGGTGGACTGGCCTTTGTATACCTGATACCACCGCTGAGTTTCGCCACCCAAGGTACACAGATCGGTTGGGCCCTGGCGGGACTGGCAACCCTGCTGGCCGGCCTGAAGATCGGGTCGACCGTCTTCCTCTACGCCGCTTTCGCTATTCAGTTGTTGGCGGGCGTCGTGTTTGCCGCAGGCATCCAGATCAATCCCGACAGCACGGCGTCGGTACTGACGTCGGGTTCCGGCGGCATGCTGTCGGCACTGTTGGTTGGATTCAGCATGATTGCGGGAATGGTCCTCGCCGTGAATCAGCAACTCGTGCTCGGCAACCGCCATCTGCGGTCCGGTCTGGGTGCGGCACTGCTGGTCGGCCTGCTGATCGTCAACCTGGCGGTGCTGTTCGCATTGCCGTGGCGCACGGCAACTGCGGTATGGGGTGGATCGGGCCTGCTGATCATCTGGCTCGGCCTGGCGCTTCAGCATCGTCCGAGCTTTCTGTTCGGACTCGCCCTCGAAGCGGTCGCAGGCGTTGCATTTCTGTCTGACTCGGCCATCCACGACCTCAACTTTTCCACCATTGGACTCAGCCCGCTGGCGCACGCCGGTTTCTGGACACCGGTGGTGCTGGCCCTGGCTGCATTGGTGGGATCACTGCGCCTCTATCGCGCGTCGGTACGTGACCGCGGCGCGACGCTCGGCACGCTGGATCTCGAAAAACTATCCTGGTTGCTGCTGTTGTGGGGAGTCGCCTGGTGGGGTTTCGCCACGGTTACCGAGATCCTTCGCTTTGCGCCCTCCACGTTACATCACGCATTGATACTGATGGCTACCGCCGCCAGCGTCGTTCTGGCGGCATGGTTCGCCCCCCGCTTGCGTTGGCCGGGCTTGGCGGTAGCGAGCCTGGTGCAATTACCGATCGCCATCGCTTCGATCGCCGTGTACTGGCACCTGCTGTATCAACCATTCGCCGACCTCGGCTGGGCCGGCTGGGCCGCTGTGGTGCTTGCGCATTTCTGGTCGCTGCACCGGCTCGAATCGATCCTGCCACGCAGGTTGTTGGCGTGGAGCCATGTCATCGGCGTGTGGCTGATTCTCGCAGTGCTCGCCTTGCAACTGCGCTATGCCTTTTATGCGCTGGCCGAACAATACAACGCCTGGCGCTGGTTGGGTTGGGCCCTGGTACCGAGCATCTATCTGGCCGCGGCGGCCACCCAGCGGCCACTGCCCTGGCCCGTGTCTGCGTGGCCGCGCGAGTACCGCGCCATCGCCGCGCTACCCGTCGCGGTCCTGTTGCTCGGCTGGTTCTGGCTGGTCAACCTGATCAGTGACGGTAGCGCCGAACCCTTGCCCTACGTTCCGGTACTCAACCCGCTGGAGTTGGGCATGCTGCTGGTACTCGCCGCCGTCGTGCGTTGGGTGCCGACGGGTTTCGGCCACAACGAACGCTCGATGCCGATCAGGCGTCGCTGGCTTGAGGTCGCCGTGGGCGCTTCACTGTTCGCGTTGGCGACAATGGCCGTCTTGCGCTCTGCGCACCACTGGGGCGGCGTTGCGTTCGACAGCCAGTCTCTGCTGGCGTCGATGCGCGTTCAAGCAGGACTGTCCATCGTCTGGACACTGATTGCGCTTGGGCTGATGATTGCCGGTCATCTGCGTACGCGCCGCGATGTATGGGTTGTCGGTGCGACACTCATCGCCATCGTCGTCGTCAAACTGTTCTTCGTCGAACTCGGCAACAGCGGTGGCCTGGAGCGTATCGTGTCTTTCATCGGCGTCGGCGTGCTCTTGCTGATCATCGGCTACTTTGCACCGCTGCCACCGCGACTTGCCGACAGCGACGACGCACAAGAACAGAGCAACACAGAGAACACTCAGGCATGAGACACCCGTTCGCCGTCAGCCTGGTCGTCATGCTGTTCCCGGCATTGAGTCTGTCGCCGTATCCGGCAACCGCAGCCGATACACTCGCCGACTTTCCGCTACAGGCAACCCTGGATGTCACCGGCTCGCCACCCTGGTATCGCATGCAGGTACCGATGGCGGTCTATCGCAACGCAGGCAATGCACATCTCAACAACATCAGGCTGTTCAACGCCAACGATGAAACGTTGCCTTTCGCGATCGTAGACACCGCAGCCGCGCAGCGCGAAGTCGTTCACGAAGCCGCTGTCGGCCTGTCTCCACTCTATTCGAACTCAGCCGAAACGCCTGACGGCGTGGTGGTGTATCGCAAAAACAACAGTACAACGATTGAGTTCCCGCATAGCCAGGCAGCGACAATCGAACATTCGCGGCACAGCGGCTGGCTGCTCGACGCCCGTCATTTCGAACATCCGGCCGACACGCTGCGCTTGAGCTGGACACAGCCGGTCGAAGGCTTTCGATACTTCGACATCGAGTTAAGCGACGACCTGCAGCACTGGCGGCAGGTGGGCCGGGGGCAGATCGTCAACCTCACATTCAACGGCGAGCGCATCACCGTCGACGAAGTCACTTTGCCGAAAACGAAAACCCGGTTTTTACGACTCTCATGGCCTTCCGACCAAGAGGCCATCGAACTCACGTCGGCCAGGATACAAAGTCACCACAACGATGCTGTTGCTCCCGCCAGGGTGTGGTCCGAACCGCAACGCGGCTCCCCGAGTAAGGACGGTGGCTTCGTCTGGAAACTGAACGCGACGCTCCCTATCGATCGGGTGAAAGTTATGGCGGACAGCACGTCCGCACCGATCGTCGCGCCGATCGAGATACTCGGCCGCTATTCATCGCAAAAATCGAAGGTCTACAAGGATCGCGGCTGGCGACTGGCCGCGAGAGACATCTTTTACGATGTGCCATTGGGCGATGACACGGTGGTGCGCGACGAGTTTGCGCTGTCGATCGGCTATACCGATGAACTGATGCTGCGGACCGATTCGCGCGGCACCGGTCTGGGCAAGTCGCCGCCGATGATACGGACGGGGATGCGTTCGAAATCGCTGATATTTCTCGCCCGCGGTCCCGGCCCCTATCGCCTCGCCATCGGCAGGCAGGACATCGCGCCGGCCGACTTGCCTCTGGCGACGCTGATTCCCGACAGCAAGGCAAGCAACGTCGAGTACGGTATCGCCCGACTGAACACCCCATTGCAGGCGAATCGCATCGCCGCACAGGCCGATGACCAAGCCAGCGGATATGGTGAGTGGAAACGCACAGCCCTTTGGGCCACACTTTTTGCCGGCGTCGCAATACTGGGCTTGATGGCCTGGGGCCTGGTTCGCTCCTTGCCGCCGAAGAAATGAATAGCACTCGACCAAGTGCAACTATGCGCAAGCTTGCTGCCGGCGAGAGCTACCGAACGGGCGCCAAGGTTTACATCGGGTGCCGCTTCAGCGACATGCACAGCGACACATCGGGTTCATGCATCCGCTCGGTAAATCCTTCACGGCTTTCGCTGATCTTGCGGACAACCATCGATTCGCGTCAGTCGATCGCAGGGAGGCAACGTGCCGTTGGGTGAAATCGCCGGCGAGGCCGTCGGCTTGATCTTCAGGTTCGTCGTCCACGTGGTGATGGAGATCTTCGGTGAGATCCTGGTAAAGGGCCTGGGCTACATCGTGTTGCGCCCGTTCTCGAAATCCATCGACCCGGACGGACTCGCCGTATTGTTGACCGGCCTCGCGATGTGGGCGCTGATCATCTTCGCGATCGTCTGGGGGATTCAGCGACCCCTGATGCGTCTCGCGGTTGGCAACCCGGCGAGCAAGACCATCAGCCCACTTTCAACTCGGTCCCACGCAGCAGCTCTTCGAAAACATCACCCACCAGCATGGTTGTCGAACGTCGCATGACCACATCGTAACTCGGCAGTCCGGGCAGCCCCCATCGCTCGTCCGCCAAGCGGGTACCGGGCTGAACTGCGTGCTGCGTGCGCGCAGTCAGTGCCAGTCCGGCTTTCACTGCGGCCATCAAGCCGGCGAGACCGGAGGTGGTATATACCAGGCGCCACGGTATACGGGCCCGATCGAGGGCCTCGGTGGCGGCTTGGTGAAATCCACAGGGACGATCGAACGTCGCGATCGGCAATGGTTGCTCCCTGTCCCAGGCGAAATCCTGAGGGCTGATCCACAACAGGCGGTGGGTTTCGATGACCACACCACTACGCGCCTTTCCCTGTTCTTCCAACACCAGTACCGCGTCGAATTCACCACGCTCATAGGCAGCCTGCAGATCGGCGCTGTAGCCGACATGCACATTGACGGTGACGCGTGGATACGCCTGTATGAAGCGCGCAATCAATTGTGGAAAGGGTCCATCCGACAGGCTATTCGAAACGCCCAGTCGCAACTGCCCCTCGACACCGGGCTGGCGGATCGCTGCCAGCGCAGAATCCTGCAGATCCAACATCCGGCGGGCATAGCCATAAAACGTCTCGCCGGCCGCCGTGAGCTTACGCTTGCGGCCGTCGGGCCGGAACAGCGTGGCCCCGGTCTCGGCCTCGAGCTTCTGCATCTGTTGACTGACGGTCGACTGCGTCTTGTGCAGGCGCTCTGCAGCGCGCAGGAAACCGCCGGTTTCGACAACCGCGGTAAAGGTGCGCAGCAAGTCGGTTGAAAGATTGGGTAGGGCCATAGTTCACGTTTTGCGATTGATTTAATCGAAACATTTCGTTATTCAAATACGTTAGACCACCCTAATCTCCCAGGCAAGCCAAGCAACATGCCGAACGACAGGAGAAACGCTATGGTCGACTGGGATCGCTACCGCCACCGTCCCCTGGTAGACGCAGTACAAAGGCAAATCGACCGCGAGCTCGAACGCCGCGATCGGGATATCGACTGGACCGAGGTCGAGCGCCGCTGCCGCCGTTTGCGCGGTGCCTACGTGGCCGAAGCCGCGGTCGACACAGCGCAGGTTCTGCGGCGCAAACTCGGTCGCGCTGTGGCCGGCTTCGGGCATCGCAGACGTTCGCGCGGCGAGTGCTGATTACGGTACTGCCTTTTTCAACCAGCTCGAGGAAACCCAAATGCCCTACCTGCACTTCGTGATTTCACCTCCACCAACGGCAGCCGAAGCCGAAAGCATCGCCGCCGGCCTGCTGCGACATACCCGCGATATCCTCGGTAAACGCCCCGACGTAACCTCGATACGCCTGGGCGGCGCCGCGACCGACCACTGGTTCGTCGGCGCCGAGCCGGTCGCCTCCACCCATCGAACAACGTTCTTTCTGGAGATCAAGGTGACCCAGGGAACGAACAGCGACGACGAAAAATCGCGCTACATTGCCGCGGTCTTCAACGAGATCGAAGCCTTGCGCGGCGATGTCGACCCAGCCAGCTATGTCGTCGTTCACGACGTCGACAGTGCCGCCTGGGGCTATGGCGGCGTAACCCAACAACAGCGTCTCGCGCGACGCCAGTCGGCCTGACACCATCGCCAACTAACTGCCGGGCGCACACGGATGCAGCGCCCCTTTCCCTCGAGGCGAGCTGCCGCATCCGCCGGCCGGGCGGCAGTGAGGCAGACCGGCAAGTTGGCCGTGCGCGGCGGAATACGATATCCGTCGTAGCGAGCCGTATGCCCGGTGCCGTCGCATGGCACCTTGCCTGGAGCGACCCTGTAGATCCGAGCAGCACTTCGGCGATCAAAACAGGGCGACAAAACCCGAACGCCATTCCACAAAACGCACCACCTGTGCGGTTCAGATTCATCACCGCTTGCCGACACCCCTGGGTACCGGGAAACCCCGGCTTTTTGCGTCGCGTTTACCTCACTTGGCAAAACAGCTGCCTGCGACGCGCCAGCATCAAAATACGGGCTTGGCAACTACCTCGACCCACGCACAAGGGATCAGTCGATGAACTGGATGAACAACCTGTCGTTCCGATGGAAGCTGTGGATACCGCTTTCCATCGTCTCTGCCACACTCGTCGCATTGGCGATTACCGCCGTCACCACGACGCAAGGGATCGGCGACAAGACACATACGATCGGCGACCAGTACCTGCCGAGCATCGATTTCCTGCTGCAGGCCGACCGCGACCTCTATCAAAGCCTGGTCGCTGAGCGCAGTATGTCGCTGCCCAACATCGACGCCGCAACGCTCAACTCGCTGCGCGAACAGCACAGTGAAAATATGGCCCAGGCATCCGAGCGCGTGGGCAAGTTTGCCGCACTGCACGACGATGCAACCATCAAGAAACACTATGCCGAATACGAGCAATTGCGCGACCGATGGGAGAATCTCTCCAACCAGGTCGTCAGCCTGTACAGCCAGGGCGACGAAACCTCGAAGAACAAAGCAATCGCGCTGAGCTTCGGTGAAGCCGATGTCGTATTCGGCAAGATGCGCGACATCCTCGACCAGCTCACCGAGACTACGCTCGGCAAGGTGGCCGAGCTACGCGAAGCATCGAACGCAACGATCGACACCGGTATCACGACAACCACCATCATCGCGGCGGTCGGCCTGACGCTGTGCCTCGTGCTGGCAATCGCCTTGCCGGGCCTGATTGTCGGTCCGATCAAGAAGATGATTGGCCATGTCCACGAACTGGCACAGGGTGAAGGCGACCTGACGGTTCGCATTGAATCCAAGGGCAAAGACGAACTCGGCCAGATGGCGGAAGAAATCAACAGCTTCATCAGTCAGCTGCAGGCGACCGTGCGCGGCATCGTCAACTCGACGTCCGAGATCAGCGGGGCTGCCTCCGAAGTGCTGCAGCTTGCCAGCGAAAACCGCAGCTCGGTCGACCAGCAACTGCGCGAGATCGAACAGGTGGCAACCGCCATGCATGAAATGACCGTGACCGTGCAGGACGTCTCACGCAACGCCACAACGGCGTTCGAAGGCGCGACCGAGGCCGACAAGGCCGCCGAAGACGGTAAGAAGGTCGTAATGAAGACGGTCAGTGCCATTCACGATCTCGCCGGCGAGGTTGAAAACGTCAGTGTCGTCGTCGGCGAACTGAAAGATGAAAGCTCGAACATCGGCAGCGTCCTCAACGTGATCCAGAGCATCGCCGAGCAAACGAACCTGCTGGCGTTGAACGCCGCCATCGAGGCCGCCCGCGCCGGCGAACAGGGCCGCGGATTCGCGGTAGTCGCCGATGAGGTCCGTACGCTGGCGTCCCGCACCCAGGAATCGACGCAGGAGATTCAATCGATGATCGAGTCGCTGCAGTCGCGCGCTGCACGCGCGGTCGAGGTGATGGCGCTGGGTCGCGACAAGGCAGGCGCCAGCGTCGAGCACGCCAGCAGCGCCGGCGAGTCGCTGGAGCACATCACCACCGCGGTAGCCCGCATCAACGACATGAATGCGCAGATTGCGAGTGCTGCCGAAGAGCAAAGTGCGGTGGCCGAAAGCATCAATCGCAACACGGTCTCGATTCGCGACCATGCCGATCATGCGACCAACAGCGGCCACCAGACTAGTTCCGCAGCCGAGCGCATGGCGCAGTTGTCGAACGCGCTGCAACAGCAGGTTTCGCACTTCAAGGTCTAAACAGCGCTGACCGATCCAGTCACGGCGGCGGATGCCTGGCATCCGTCGTCAGTTCACCGCCGTCTCCCTCAAACGGCGCGCTGCAGCGACCATGTTGCGCAGTGCCGGCTCAACTTCACCCCAAGCGCGCGTCTTCAGCCCGCAGTCTGGATTGACCCATAAGCGTTCCGCCGGAATGCTTTGCGCTGCCTTGCGCATCAATCCTTCCATACGTCCGGTCTCCGGTATCGCGGGTGAATGGATATCGTAGACACCCGGGCCGATCTCATTGGGATAGGCAAAGCCGGAGAACGCTTCGAGCAGTTCCATATCGGAGCGCGCGGTTTCGATGGTGATGACATCCGCGTCGAGTTGAGCGATCGCATCGATGATGTCGTTGAACTCCGCGTAACACATATGGGTGTGGATCTGCGTCGCATCGTCCACCCCGGCCGATGCGATACGAAAGCATCGCACCGCCCATCGCAGGTAGGCCGGCCAGTCGCTCGTGCGCAGCGGCAACCCCTCGCGCAGTGCCGGCTCGTCGATCTGGATGATCGCTATTCCGGCACGTTCGAGATCGGATACTTCATCGCGTAAGGCCAACGCAATCTGCTGGCAGGTGTCACTGCGTGGTTGATCGTCTCTGACGAACGACCACTGCAGGATCGTGACCGGACCGGTCAACATGCCTTTCACCGGTCGGTCGGTCAGCGATTGCGCATAGCGCGCCCATTCGACCGTCATCGCCCGCGGTCGCGCGACGTCGCCGTGAATGATCGGCGGCTTCACACAACGTGAGCCATACGACTGTACCCATCCCTGCTGGGTGAAAACAAAACCGTCGAGTTGCTCGCCGAAGTACTCGACCATGTCTGTGCGTTCAGCCTCGCCATGCACGAGGACATCGAGTTGCAGCGCCTCCTGGCGACGTATGGTGTCGGCTATGTGTTGGCGCATCGCATCTTCATAGCCGGCCAGCGGCAACTCGCCATGCTTGTAGTTGCGACGAGCGCTCCGGATCTCCGCCGTCTGCGGGAACGAGCCGATCGTCGTCGTCGGAAACAGCGGCAATTGCAGGCGCGCGCGTTGCACCTGGCGCCGCTGTGCGTAACCGGTATTGCGCCGCGCCATCGCATCGTTCACACCCGCCACGCGTTCGCGCACCACGGGACGGAGCCGCGCGGGATGTGCCAGTCGCATCGCTATCGCGTGTTCGGCTGCACGCAGTTCATGCTCAACGGCCGCATGCCCCTCGGCCAGCGCGCGTTTCAGCAGGCCGACCTCTTCGAGCTTTTGAACTGCAAACGCCAAGCCGCCGCGAATCGCCGAATCGATCGTATGCTCCGCGCTGCAATCGATCGGCACATGCAGCAACGAACAGGATGGCGCCAGCCACAAACGGTCGCCCAGTTGCTGCGCAACCGGATCGAGCGTATCCAACAGGCCGGTCAGATCACCGCGCCAGATGTTGCGGCCGTCGACCACGCCCAGCGACAGGACCTTGTGCGAAGGCAACCAGTCCATCGCCGGCAGCAGTTGTTGCGGCGCCCGGCACAAGTCCAGGTGCAGGCCGTCGACCGGCAGATGACAGGCGAGTCGCAGATGTTCTCGCAGGTCGCCGAAGTAAGTGGTCAACAACAGCTTGGGCCGTTGTGTCGCCAGTTGCGTATAGGCAGACTCGAATGCCTGGCGCCACTCGGCGGACAGGTCCAGCGCGAGTATGGGCTCATCGACCTGCACCCACTCGACGCCTGCCTGCTTGAGCTGTGCGAACAGACGCGCATAGACGCGGACCAGGTCGGGCAGCAGATCGAGCTTTGCGCAGGCCTGGCGTTTGACCTTGCCCAGCCACAGATAGGTCAACGGACCAATGACCACCGGTTTGGCGCTCAGGCCCATCGCCTGCGCCTCGCCGACTTGCTGCAACAAGGCATCTGCATGCAGGTTGAATTGCAGCTCGGGTTCGAATTCCGGCACCAGGTAGTGGTAGTTTGTGTCGAACCACTTGGTCATCTCGCTGGCGAAACCCACATCGGGCTTAGCCGCCATGCCGCGGGCCATCGCGAAGTAGGTATCGAGCGTCGGCATGTCGCCTGCCGCGCCAAAGCGTGACGGAACGACGCCGAACATCAGGCTATGGTCGAGCACCTGGTCGTACAGGGAAAAGTCGCCTACCGGCACATTGTCCAGCCCGGCGTCGGCCTGCAGTCGCCAATGCCGCGAGCGCAACTCAGATGCCGTCGTCTGCAACACGGCGGACGGAATCTCGCCACGCCAATAGCGCTCCAGCGCCCATTTCAGTTCGCGTGCTCCACCGATGCGCGGAAATCCCAGGTTATGTGCCGAAATCATTGTTTGCTGTTCCCTGAATCGTTGCCGAGCGGCGCATGATGGGATAGCGTTAACTTGACGTAAAACGATCGTTTTTCATTTGTAGTTGAATATTTTTCATGTTTCTCGAAACCAAGCACCTGCTCACCCTCGAGACCCTGATGAGCTCCGGTTCGCTGGCGCGGGCGGCAGAGCAACTGCATCTGACCCAGTCGGCGCTATCGCACCAGATCAAAGGCCTGGAGTCGCATTTCGGCGTAGTGTTGTTCGAACGCAAAACGCGTCCACCGCGATTGACGCCGGCCGGTGCCGCACTGTTCGAACTCGCCAAGACGGTACTGCCGGCCGTGCGTCGTACCGAGAGTGCGCTACGCCACATCGCCAGCGGAGCGGACGCACGCTTGCACATCACGGTCGAATGCCACAGTTGTTTCGACTGGCTGTTGCCGGCGATGGACGTGTATCGCAGAGACTGGCCGGACGTTGAGCTCGACTTGAACGCCAGCCAGAGTTTCGAGGCCCTGCCCGCGCTGTTGCAGGGCGAGCTCGATCTGGTCATCACCTCCGATCCGATCGCCGACCCCAGATTGCGCTTTCAGCCCTTGTTCCGCTTCGACATCCTGCTTGCCTTGTCGCCCAGTCACAGGCTGGCCGGCAGGAAATACATCAAACCCTCCGACCTGGCGGGTGAAACCTTGATCACCTACCCCGTGGAGCGCGAGCGTCTCGACGTCTTCAGCCGCTTCCTGACACCGGCCGGCGTGGAACCCGCAGCGGTACGCACCGCCGAGCTGGCGCTGATGATGCTCGAGTTGGTCAAGAGCAACCGCGGGGTCTCCGTGCTGCCCGGTTGGGTGTTGGCGGCGCCGCTGGCCGCCGGCCAGGTGGCGTCCCGCCGGCTCGGCAAACGGGGGCTTGCCGCCACCCTTTACGCCGCATCGCGCAAGGCCGACCAGGGGCAGACCTATCTGGAAGATTTCATCGCGACAGCGCAGCGCAGCGCGTTTGCCGAGCTGGCGGAGATCGAACCGGTTTAGGACCGCTCGCGCCTGGCCCAGCCGCTCGCCGAGCGGCCCCCGGCGGTTGCGCACCACCAACCGTTGCCACACAATCCGGACAAACGAATAACATTCCCACGCCTGCCTGCTCGTAGCCATACTCGAGGTTCCGGTCGTTCGCCAGCCGAACGCCGTTGACGCCCGGCAGATCGCGTTGCCGAACCCTGCGCTTTGCAGCCGTCGTTGCCCGCGCCAGGCCGGCGCCTCGCGATTGTGATACCCAGCTCAGGTTTTGGGACCACGGCAAGCCCTAAGTAGGCATAAAACTTCAGAAATGCGCGCTACTGCCGAATACCGTTTAGTCACTAGGGGGAGTCGGTTGACAGCAGGGTGAGCGACCGGTATCCAGGCAGAAATTCGCAATGAAATCCGCCGGTTGCCGTGCACGCGCGGAAAACTTATAACGACGCAGGAATCAATCGGGACATGGCCTACCTTCGCATATTCATCGGCGACAAGCTTCTCGAGCAGAGGGAGCTGAAGCCGGATCGCACGACGATCGGACGATCTGAACAGAACGACATCGTGCTGAAAAACAGCGGCGTGTCGAAGCAACACGCCATCATCGAAAAACAAGGCGAAAACTACGTACTGATCGACAACGGCAGTTCGAATGGCACCTTTGTCGGCGGCAAGCGGGTCAAGGCACAGGTACTCAACTACTGGGACGAGATTCAGATCTTCAATTTCGTCCTCAAGTTCATGGCCGTTGCCCGCGCAAAGGGCGAAGAGAGCGGCTCGGCCGATTGGGAAGCCAAGACGCGCACCGAGCAGGAAAAGACCATGGAGCTGGACATCTCCAGCATTGGCGACCTGGCGCAGTTGAAAAAGCGCGCCAAGGTGCCTTTCCTCGCCGTTATCGGCAAAGGCGAAGGTGAGGACACGCAGTTCCGCCTCGACATGGTCAATTTCACGATCGGCCGTTCGCCGGCCTGCGACCTCAACACCAAGGGCTTTTTCGCGCCCAGCCTCGCGGCCCGCATCCAGCGCCGCAATGATGGCTTTTACGTGGTGCCGGCGCGCCGCGGAAAGGTCTCGCTGAACGACGAAAAGATCATCGACGAGCAAAAGCTGAACGACGGCGACACGCTGTCGGTGCGGGGTATCCCGCTGCGCTTCTACTATCGATCGGCGGATGCAGCTTGACGCAGTATGAGCGCACCGAAGTTCAAGGTAAAAAAACGCATCGCCAAGGGCGGTATGTCATCCGTGTACCTCGCGGTACAGGAGTCGCTCGGGCGCCGCGTTGCCTTGAAGCTGATGCGCAAGTTCGACAACCCGAAACAGGCTGAACGCTTCCTGCACGAGGGGCGCATCATCGCGTCGCTCGGCCACCGCAACATCATCACGATTCACGACGTCGGCGTTATCGGCGACCGCCACTTCATCTCGATGGAGTACCTCGAAGGTGGTTCGCTCGAAGACCGCATCGGCGAAAACGGCATGCCGCCGGCCAAGGCATTGTCGATTCTGGAGCAGATCGCCGGTTGCCTGCGCTTCGTGCACCGCAAGGGCATCGTGCACCGCGACATCAAGCCGGGCAACATCCTGTTCCATTCGGACGGCACGCCGAAGCTGACCGACTTCGGCATCGCCAAGCTGCTCGACAGCGACCAGGATCTGACCATGGACGGCGCCGCACTCGGCAGCCCCTATTACCTGAGTCCCGAACAGGCGGAAGGACGGCCACTCGACGGCCGTACCGATATCTACGCGCTCGGCATCGTGCTGTACCAGATGCTCACCGGCCAAAAGCCGTTCGCCAAGGCATCGCCGATCGAGACCATCGTTGCCCACCTGACCCAACCCATCCCGCTGCTGCCGCATGAACTGTCCGGCTACCAGCCGCTGCTCGACCGCATGATCGCCAAGAACCCGGAAGACCGGGTCGGCTCGGCCAAGGAACTGGTGTACATGATGCGCGAACTGCGGCGCTCGCCGCCGGAGCCGCTGTCGGTGCATGGGCCGCGCGACGGCAGCTTCCAGACGGGCAGCAGGCTCAAGGAGATCGTGGCTGCCGCATTCACCCACAACGGTGAATTCTCATTGCCCAAGTCTGCGGCCATCGCCGGCGGCATCCTCGCCGTCATCCTCGGTGGCGCACTGCTGATGAGCAGCGACCCGGACACGCCCGACGCGCTGGCTGACAGTGATTCGGCAGCGCGCGTCGAGGTCGTCGAAAACACCGGGGCACTTGAGGACTCGGCACCGGCAGACAAGCCGCCATCACAAACCGTCGATTTGCCGGTTATCGATGCAGCACCGTCGACCGCCGCGACGAGCGACGCGACACCGGATGAAGCGCAAACGCAGATTATCGAGTCCGATTCGCCCGCAATAGCCACGTCATCGGGTGAAAGCCATACCGCGACTCTCAGTGCTCCCGACGAACCTGCGGCAGACGACACAGCGTCAGTTCCCGGTACGACCTTCACGGCTGACACCGACGCACCTGAGAGCTACAAAACACAGAACGACATCCTGGCGACCGAGACCGACTCGGCCGATGAAACGGCAGAGCTCGCCGAGCAGACACAGACCGATGAACCTGCCGACGGCGAAGTCAGCGATACGACAGCACCGGTTGCCGACGACGTGGCAGCGCTGCACAACGCCGAAGACGACAAAACAGCACGCGTCGATGAACTGAAACAACTGGCGCGGCGTGCGCTCGAACGCAATCGCTTGACGACGCCGGCAAAAGACAATGCCTACAGCTACTTCGAACAGATCCTCGAGGTCGATCCGGAGAACACCACGGCCAAGCGAGGCATGCAGGCAATCATCGACCGCTATGCCGACCTCGCCCTGGGCGCGATGCAAGCCGGCAGTGAACGGCGTGCACAGATCTACCTGCGTCGCGGTCTGCGGTTGCAGCCTCGCAACCGGGCACTGCTGGCCGCAAGGCGTGAAATAAACGAGATTAGGGAGGCCCGCATCGCGGCTGCGCAACAACCGCCCGAACCCGTCATCAGTGTCGCTGAACCCGTCGCAGTGCCAAACCAGAACCAAGGCGTTCGCGGGCGCGAAGGCAGCGGCAACATCGTCAAGGACTTCAAGAGCGTCTGGCGAGCGATCTTCGACTGATCGCCGCAACGACTCGAACGGTACGCGACGATGCAATGGCAATTCCACCTTGCAACCGACATCGGCGGGCGCGCTGATCAACAGGATCGCGCCGAAGTCTTCAGCAAACTCAATCGCAAGAACGAGCACCTGGTCGTCCTGGCCGACGGCATGGGCGGTCAGCAGGACGGCGCCCTCGCATCCAAAGCCGTGGTCGATACCGCGCAGGCCGAGTTTCACTCAAAGGCCATCAAGAACCCGCAGCGCTTTCTTACCGAGTTGTGTTTTCAGGCCGACCAGGCTATCCGCGATGTCGGCGCGCAGCGCAACAGCAACCCGGCCAGCACCTTTACCGCTTTGTATATCCAAGGCAGCGAGGCCTACTGGATACACGTCGGTGACAGCCGCCTCTACCACTTTCGTGAAGAACGGCTGCTGGGGCGCACCAACGATCACACCATCAACGAGCTTCTGAAGAACGCAACCGATGGCGCCGAAGACTATCTGTCGAGCCAACCCATCGATAACCGGCTGTACATGTGCCTTGGCGGCGAGAATGAACTCGAGCCCGAGTTCGGTGCGACCGCGGTCGGCGATCACGACTGGTTCATGCTGTGCAGCGATGGATTCTGGAGCCAGGTCGACGCCGGAGAGGTTTCACAACGGCGACTGAAGGTGCCCGGCGAGCACAATATCGCCGCCGATCTGGCAGCCGTTGCAACCCACCGCGGCGGGACATTCGGCGACAACGTCAGTGTTGCCCTGGCTACCTACCGACCGTCGCGCCTGCGCAAGGCGTGGATGCATCTGGCCGGCATCTGCGGCCGCCTGGCTCGCTAGCGGTCATCAGATTACACGCGCGTTGCGCCCCGCCCCGCTCGTCTACCCAGCTTCGACCGGACCGCCCTATCCCCGACCCGGGCAACGACGAAACAGGGCCTAATCCGCCGGGATCACCGGTGTCTCGTTGATGTATAGCTTTTCCTCGAGCTTGCCGCTGCTGTCGTATTCCAGCCGGTATTCGCTCTTGCAGTCGGGATTGAGATCGCAGGCGTTCAATGCGCCGTGCTCGGCCATCGCGTCGTTGGTCGCCCGGCCGGCCTGCTCGAACGACTGGCGGGTTTGATTCATGGCGGCATTGTAGGCCGGCATCACCACCCGCTGGTTCAGATTCATGCGGTAGATCTCGACCATAACCGCCTGTACCAACTCCCCATCGGGCACACGGTGGGTCAGCACCACGCCGGCCAGATCACCGCGTTCGGCGAGGTCTTCGAGGGTATCGTCCAGCGCTTCCATCTCGGGCTTGGCGACGGCGAAGAACCCGCCCGTATCGGTCGGCAGCGGACGGCTGCCGCCCTTGCTTACCAGGCCGTACATCAGGTTCTGCACCAGCTCAACATAGTACTTGCTGCCGAGTTCGGTACGTGCCGCTTCGTTCTCGGCAGAGCGCATCGCAGCGGCCTGCTGTGTATAGCGCTGCATATAGGCGAGGACGCGATCCGGCGCGGCTTCAAAATCCTCGACCTCACGCTCGTGGATATCGTCGCGCTCGCCGCTACTGAATGCTTCCCCAGCCATCAATTCACCCACGGCGATGAAATCGTGCAGCATGCCTGCAGTCAGCCGTTTGCCGTCGGCTTCAGCGACCACCTCGTTGGCATCGTCGGCCGACAGGGCGCTGAGCGAGTCAGCGTCGCCGCACGCCACCAACCATGGGGCGACCAAGGCGACAAACATCAACGAACGAAATGCTGTGAAATACGGCGACATCGGCTTGACCTTCTCTGCGAGCTGCTGGTGCCGAAATCTAACGTCTGCCGCCGATGCGCACGAGACCGAACCTACCCGAATGCGAGTACCGTCATAAATCGGGGTAAAGGTGTGGCAATGCCCGCCCCTCGCCGCCGATGAACGCTCGTTATCTCTGGCGACCTGGACCTATGTAGGCGAGAAACAAAAAAAGGTGCGCAGCCAGCGGCCGCGCACCTTTGTCATCCACTGAAACCGATCAGACGCGGAAGCGGCCGACCGCCGACTGCAACTGTTCGGCGACCGACTGCAGTTCGTCGGTGGCGCCGCGCATCTCGTCGGCACCGCTGGCGGTGTCGTTCGCCACATCACGTATACGAATGACGCTGCGGTTGATCTCCTCGGCCACCGAGGTCTGTTCTTCGGCAGCCGACGCGATCTGCACTGTGACACCGGTGATCGCCGAGGTCGACTTGGCGATCTCGGTCAGGTTCTCGCCCGCTTCGCCGGCACGCGTCACGCTGTCGGTGGCCTTGCTGCGGCCGGCCTCCATCGCAGCCACGGCCTCTTTCGAGCTGGCCTGCAAGCGCTGGATCATCTCATCGATCTCGGTCGTCGACTGCTGGGTGCGCTGCGCAAGGTTGCGTACCTCGTCGGCCACCACCGCAAAGCCACGACCCTGTTCGCCGGCGCGTGCCGCTTCGATCGCCGCGTTCAACGCCAGCAGGTTGGTCTGCTCAGCGATACCGCGGATGACTTCCAGTACCGTGCCGATGTTCTCGCTCTCGCGTTCGACGCGCCCGATGACCTGGGCCGACTGCTCGACCTCCGAGGCCAGCGATTCGATCGCAGCGGCGACACTGCGCACCACGCTCGCACCGTGGCCGGCTTTCTGATCCGCCTGCTTGGTCTCTTCGGCCGCCGATGCCGCGTTGCGCGCGACCTCCTGAACGGTTGCAACCAGTTCGTTGATCGCCGTGGCCACCTGGTCGGTCTCGACCTGCTGGTTCTTGACCCCGTCATTGGTCTGGAACGCCACCTGGGCAACGCGCTGCGAGGCATTGCTCAGCGCCTGCGTGGATGCCGAGATACCCGTGATCAGATCGCCGAGGGAGTCGACCATCATCTGTACCTGGCGCGCCAGGCGATAGATCTCGTTGTTGGTCTTGCCGTCGGTATCGACCCCTTTGAGAGCCAACTTGGTCGACAGATCACCCTGGCCAAGCTTCTCCATGCGCTCGCCGATGGCAGCGAGCGGACGCAGCTGGGTCCGCAAGACGAGTACGATCAAAGCGACAATCAGCGCTGCGCTGATCAACGCGACCACGACCAGGGTGTTGCGCAATACCATTGCATTGCTGGTGAACTCGCTGGTATAGCTGCCGGCGGCGACCACCCAGTCCCAACCGTCGACATGCTCGTAGGCGACCATCTTGTGCTGCGGCTCGGCATTGCCGGTCTTCCAGAAATAACGAAGGATTCCCTTCTCGCCGTCGAGCAATCCGCGAAACACCTGGTTGCCATCGGCATCGGGCATCTCGAAAAGGTTCTTGCCCTCGAGCGAGGGATGCATCACCAACTCGCCTTGATGCGGACCCGCCTTGGCATCGACGGCATACACGTAACCGGTTTCACCGAAGGTGACTTTCGCCAGTTGCTCTTTGAGCGCGGTGAACTGCTTGGTGTAATCGAAGCCGATGTACAGGATACCCATGACCTCGCCATTGCCGTCTTTGAAAGGCACATACTTGGTCATGTAGTTCTTGCCGAACAGCTTGGCCGGTCCGGCGTAGGTCTCGCCACGCATCAGCCTTTCATAACCCGGGTGCTGGCGACCGAGCATGGTACCGAAGGCGCGACTGCCGTCCTGCTTCTTCAGCGAGGTCGAAATGCGCAGGAAGTCGTCATTGTGACGGAAGAAGATCGTCGCCGAACCACCGGTCATCCGGGTGAAGGCGTCCGGCTTGGCGAAGTTGTTGTTGATGGCCTCACCCTGGTAAAGCAAGGTCGGCACCGAGAAGCTGCCGACCTGCACCGTTGCGCTGCCGTCCACTTCGAACTGACCGTCGGCGAACATGCCGAAAAAGATATCGCTCAACTTGTCGGTCTGACTGACCAATTGGTCGTTGAAGAACTCGAGAGAGGTTGCGACCAAACCGACTTCGTCAGCCAATCCATGCTCCTGTTCGGCGATGGCATCGTGGACGGTCCTTACCGACACAAACCAGATCAGACCGGCAAACACGATGGCGGTGATCACGCACACCGCGACGGATAGCTGGAAAACCAGCGACGAATTTCGAATCTTTGCGAACACCCTTGGGCCCCTTGATAACGTACAGATACGTCAAAATAATTGTCGGATTATCTGAGCTTATGTCGGCACTTGGGGCGAATTCTTGAACTATGCCTCCACTAATCGCGAAGCTTATTCGGCTTTGAAAACGGCGGCTGATCAGCATCGGGGGCAAGCCGTGGGAGCGCAGAGAATCCTCCGCGGCGACGTGCCTGCCGACGGTCGCAGGGAGTGCGAACGACGGGCTTCCATGCCCGGGAGAATCCAGGCGAATACGGCGCTCAGTGCTTGCCCGGCTCCAGCGGCACGCCACGGCGCTCGTGGGCGATATAGGCCTGCAAGGCGATCATGCGTTCGTCGTCGGCGGCCATCGGGTCGCTTTCCAACGGATTCTGAATGCACCAGTTGATCATCTCGAAGAGTTCGGCCACCCGGCCGAGCTGCTGCTGAAACTTCGGATAGGTTTCGGGGTGGGTGTTGGTCGCGTTCGGATGGCATTGATCGCACGACACGGTGTTCTTCGACTTGAAACCGCCGTGAAACAGGCGCTCGCCCTCCCCGACCACGCTCATGTACTCGCTTTGCCAGCGTGCCTGGTCGCCCGCGGTGAACTCGTCGGCGCCCGACCCCGTCGGAAACACGAACAACAGGCCTGCCACTACACAGGGCGACAGCAGGGCCACGATGGCTGTATGACTTGGGCTATTCATCCGTCTGCTCCCTCAATAGTGGTCTTGTGGCGGAATGCGGTTTTCGGCGGCCTGGTAGCGCTGGTCTTCCGGCTTGCCGGAGGCATCGTTGTAGGCGACCGTGCGATTCTGGTTGTCGTACAGGTTGTATTTCATCGCGGCGTCGCCGGTATCCATGTCGATGAACTGCCAACCGGTGGCATCGCGTTCGAAGAACGGATCGGCACGGTTCATCTGCACGGTCAGCTTCGGCATGTAACTCTTGGCCTGGGCGTAGCTTTGCGGATACGGCCAGGGCCAGGCGGTCGCCATCGCGGCATGAAAGCTCATATTGTCGACCTGGTTGTACTGGATTTGGTGTACGTGGCCATAGAACACCGTGACCTTGCTGAACGGCTTGAGCAGGGCCTGTACGTCGTCGGCGTCTTCGGTCCAGAAGTTCCAACCCTTGTAGATCTTCTGCAGCGGCGAATGCGAAAACACCACGACCGGTGTGTCATGGCTCACCTTGGCGAGATCGTCTTTGAGCCATTGGCGTTGCGTCTCACCGACCATGAACGGCGAACCCTGCGGGTTGTCCAGGCGGGCCATTTGCAGCATGCGCGCCATGCCGCTGTCCCATTTCTTGTGCATCCAGTCGTCGTAGGTGAGGATGCTGTTCAGCACGATGAAATGCACACCCTTGTGATCGAAGCTGTACCACTGCGGGCCGAGTTGCTTCTCCCAGTACTCGCCCAGGTCGAGGTAGTAGTCGTGCTCACCCATCACGTAGTGCACATCGCCGTTCAGCTTCGACAACAGCTCCAGGCCGTGATCGATCTCTTCCGGTTTGCCGAGTTGCGCAATGTCACCGCCGTACATGATGAAGTCCGGTTTCGGACTGAGCAGGTTGGTTTCCGCTATCGCCCGCACCAGGCCACGGTCCCAGTTGCGGACGAACTCGTTGCCGCGGATGTGCGTGATATGCGAATCGGATATGAAGGCGAAGGTGAAATTGCGCTCGTCGGTCTTGCCGAACGCTACTTCGACCAGGCTCAGCGGCAAGGTGGAAGCAGCCAGTACCGCGCCGCCCCGCGTGAGAAATTCGCGCCGGTTCATGCGTTTGCTCATGGTGTCCTCCTGCGAGCCTAGTCTTGCGACTTGGCCAAGTGGGTGTATTCCGGACTGGTCAGCGCCTTCAAGAACGCCACCAGGTCGGCCTTCTGCTGGTCGGTGAGGTCCAACGGGCGTATGCCGCCGCTTTGAAAGTCATCGATCGGATCGTCCGGCTGTTCGCGCCCGCCGTTGTTGTAAAAGTCAACGACGTCTTCGAGCGTTTCCAGACTGCCGTCGTGCATATAGGGCTGAGTGAGTTCGACATTGCGCAACGTCGGCGTCTTGAACGCACCGACCTCGGTCACGTCTTCACTGACTGCAAAGCGCCCGAGTTCCGACATGTTCGCCTTGGTGAGCACCGCTACGTCCACATCGGCGCCCTGCTGCTTGGACATGACGAACTGCGCGGCCGTCTCGTTGACCGAGTCGCGGATGCGCTTGAAACCGACACCGAGGTTATGAAATCGGCTATCGGTAAACAGCGCCTGGGTCTCTTCGATCGTATGGCACGACACACAGCGGCCGTCACCGATAAACACGTCGAGACCACGAACCTGCTGTTCGCTCATCGCGGTCTTGTCACCACCGAAGTAGTAACGATCGAACGCCGAGTTACCCGACAGCAGCGTGCGCTCGAATGCAGCGATCGCCTGGGTCACCTCGGTCATCGAGATCTTGTCCGGCGCGATCCCGAACACCTGCTTGAACATCGCCTGGTACTCAGGGTCCTTCTGCACGACGTCGATGATCGGCTGGTGATCGGCCAGGCCCATTTCCACCGGATTGATGAAGGGTTGGGTCGACTGGCGTTCAAGATCGGGCTCACGTCCGTCCCAGAACTGCGTCTCCATGTACGCAGCGTTGATGACCGTCGGCGCGTTGCGCGTGCCGGTCAGATTGTTGATGCCTTTCGACACCTTGAGATTGTCGGTGAACGCCTTGTTCGCGTCGTGACAGGTCGAGCAGCTGACCTCGCCGGTGGTGCTGAACCGGGCGTCGTGGAACAACTTGTCGCCCAATTCGACCTTGGCATCGGTTTGAGGATTGTTGGCAGGAACCGGCAACGGTGGCAGTCCGAGAGGCACCTCGGCCGCGCTGACCACGCTGAGTGAAAGACCGGAAACAACCGCACTGAACGCCAAACAGGCAGGCAAAAGACGACACATAACGCTTCCTCCTCGCCCCTTTCGGGCCGGAATCGTGACGGTACTGCTTTAGATTTGGACTTAGACTGATTCTAATTATCGGATTTAGATTGAGTATAGACAGCGAATTTCGATCCTGCCGGAATGTGCGGAAAAATTTTGAATTTCGTCGAATTAAAGCGACGCTTCAGATAGTTCAAGCGTTCGCAAAGCGGCTACCAGCGCGTTGAAGGCAGAGAGAAAAACTCGATATCACGCACCGCGGACGGCAGCCGCTGCATGACTGCGACGCCAGAACTCTGCCGCAGCCCATCGGCACCGGCGCCGCTTGGGGAATAGCAAGATACAGGCAGATCGGTTCAGCCGTAGATCAACTCAGACCAACGCCCCTGCTCCATCATCTCTTCGCGCTGCAGACGCAGGCGCGCCTCTGAACCGGCCGCTTGCACCATGGCCTTGTTGAAGGCCTCGCGGGTGTTTTCCAGGCCGGCGATGTAGACGTAGGTCTTGGGTTTCTGCATGCGCTCCCAAATATCCTGCGCATTCTGTTCGAGCAACGCGCTCAGTCCCTGATCGTCGCCGTGCATCCACGGGCGTTTGCTCAAGCCCTCGAACGCCTCGAACGTCGCATGATCGTAATAGTTGGCAAAGTCGTTGCGCTCGACATTCTGATAGAGCTTTTCCATGCCGGTGCGCGCGCCATAGTACAGGCGCACATCGCCCTTCCAGTCCGCGCGGTTCTCGTAGATGTGACGGACGAAGGCGCGGAACGGCGCAATGCCAGTGCCGGTGCCGATCAACAACAAGTTTGCCTCGTTGTCGTTCGGTAAGCGAAACGCATCACCGTAGGGCCCGGTCAGGATCACCGTGTCGCCTGGTCGCGCATCGCACAGAAAGTTGGAAGAACGCCCCGGATACTCTTCGCCGTTGACCTCGTCGATATAGAAGCAACGCCGCACGCACAGTTCGATATCGGCCTCGCCGACCTTGGCCGTTTCCTGTGCGCTGGCGATGGTGTACAGACGAAAGTGCTGCAACTCGCCATGCTCGTGCGGCCCGGGCAACAGCACACCGACGCTCTGTCCCTCGTCGAAATGGAATCCCGGTCGCGACACATTGAGCAGGATGCTGCGCACCTCCGGCGCATTCTCCGGGGTTATCCGGTGGGTTTCCAAAACCTTGGCCATGTAGCGGTCACTGGTATCGTATTCACTGAGACTGGTCATGATGCATGCTCCCGGTGTTGCGGCTGCAACACCACCTCGTGTTTCGACGAACATTGTCCCTGGCTGCAACTGCAACTACTGCCACAACCTCCCCCTTCTTCCCGCGCCGGCCCGAACTGCGGATGCCGCGCAGCGAACCGGCGGGCCGTCTCCTGTACCTTAAGCCAGCCGATCAAGGCGGCAAAAATCAGAACCACCGCGACGACATAATCAAGCATGCTGACCTCCGAGCCCGGCGAACCCCATGAACGCCAGCGACAGCATGCCGGCGAGCATCAGAGTCAATGCAGCCCCTTTGCTCACGTCCGGCACGGCCGACAGCTCAAGGCGTTCGCGCAATCCGGCCATCAGCATCAACGCCAGGGTGAAGCCGAAACCGGCGCCCAGGCTGAATGCCAGGCTCTGCAGAAAGCTGTACTCACGGAACGTCTGAAACAACGCGACGCCGAGGATGGCGCAGTTGGTCGTGATCAACGGCAGGAAGATACCAAGCGCGCGGAACAGCGCCGGACTCAGCTTCTTCATCGCCATCTCGACCAGTTGCACCGCCGATGCGATCACGGCGATATAGCAGATCAGACGCAGGAACTCGATCTCGAGCCTGACCAGCAGCCAGTTGATGCCGAACGCGCATACCGAGCTGACCAGCATGACGAACACCACGGCCAGCCCCATGCTCCACGCGGTGTCGCGCTTGGCCGACACGCCGAGAAATGGACAGATGCCAAGGAACATCGCCAGCACGAAATTGTTGATGACCGCGGCGTTCAAGAAGATGAACGTGAGCGAATCAGCTTCCATGGACAGTCACCCCCGTTTGTTCGACGGCACGCCGCTCACGTACCCGCTTGAGCCAGTTGAACAACAGCAACCAACCACCCAACACAAAGAAACCGCCGGGCGGCAGAATCATCACGACCCACGGCTGAAAGCCTTCGGAGAACAGTGCGACACCGAACAGACTGCCGGCACCGAGTATTTCGCGCACGCTGCCCAGGCACAGCAAGGCAAAGGTGAAGCCGGCGCCCATCCCCAGGCCATTGACCACGGTCGGCAACAGGCGCTGTTTGGACGCATAGGCCTCGGCACGGCCGAGGATCACGCAGTTCACAACGATCAGCTGGATGAAAGCACCGAGCGCATTGTAGAGATCGAGGCTGATCGCCTGGATCGCATAATCGACCATCGTCACGAAGGTGGCGATGATGACGATGTAGGTCGCGATGCGCACCTGCTTGGGTATCGCGTGGCGGAACAACGAAACCAGGATGTTCGAACTCACCAGCACGAAGGTCGTGGCCAGCCCCATCGCCAACGCATTGATCGCGGAGTTCGTCACCGCCAGCACCGGACACATGCCCAGCAACATGACGAATACCGGGTTCTCCTGCCACAGACCGCGCAGAAAGGTATCGAGCGTCACGTCTTCTTCGCGATTGAGCAGGCCCGGTACGGCCGACTTGTCACCGCTGTCTGCGCTCATGGCGCACCTCCGTTCTGCGGATTCGTCAGTTGCTCCAGATCGGCATGGACGCGCGGCAGCACCGATTGCGCACTGTCGTTCAACATACGCGCCACCGCGTTGGATGAAATGGTCGCGCCCGAGATCGCATCAATCTGCCACGGATCGGTCTTCTTGCCGTGCTTGACGGCTACAACCGGATTGCGCAGCGCATCGCCTGCATCGTTCAGACTCACGTCGAGCGCACGAAAGTTTTCGATGAATGCGGGATCCTTGGCGATCTGGTCACCGATGCCCGGAGTCTCGGCCATCTTCAACACCTGGATGCCGCGAATGCAACGGCACTTCGGATCGTAGCCATACAGCAACCGGATAACGTCCTGGTAGCCCTGCGCAGCCGCTTCGAGCGCGATGCCTTGCAGTTTGCCGTCTGCATCGTAACCGGCATACAGCAGGACGCCGTTGAGCTCTGCCGATGGGTCACGTGGCGCAATGCCGTCGGCCGTGAGGACGAAGTCGCGGCGCGCTACCGCTCCCGGCACCACCTGGTACAGGGCGCGCTCGATCGCCAGACGCTTGTTCTCTTCGATCATCGGTTGCGTGATCTGGTAGGCCAGCACGACCAGGAAACCGGAGATTGCCGCCACCAGCCCGAGCGTGCGTAGCATCGCCATGCTCGGCGTCGTCGGCAGCGGCTGTTGGGCGTGAGACGTCGCTTCGCTCATGGCCGCGCCCCACGCCGTCGACTGCCGAATACCCGCGGCTGCGAGATGGTCGCGATCAATGGCGAGATGGCATTGCCGAGCAGAATGGCGTACATCACACCTTCGGACAGACCTCCGAACAGACGGATCACGACCGTCAACGCACCGATGAACAGCGCATAGATCCACACGCCCATCGGCGTGACCGGCGAGGCGACCATGTCGCTCGCCATGAACCAGGCACCGAGCATCAATCCACCCGACGCCACCACGAACAAGGGGTCGGGATAGCGCGCCGAGTCCATCAACCAGAACGGCAACGCGGTCAGTGCCGCCCCGAGCAGTACGCCGATCGGTATGCGCCAATCGAGCATGCGCCGCGCCGCGAGATACAGGCCGCCAAGCAGGATGATGATCGCCGAGGTCTCGCCGGCCGAACCGGCCGTCATGCCCATCAACAGCTCCATGCTGTCGGTGCTGACGTGCTCGAACTTCTGCAGTGCCAGCGGCGTCGCGCCGGTGAAGGCATCGGCCGTGCGCGTGGCGATCCATTGCGTGACATCCGGCGGCTGCATGAAAGGCGCCGTCAGCGTCGTCGGGATCAGCTCGCTGAAGCGTGCCGGCAACAGTGACGGGGTCCAGGTGGTGATCGCGACAGGAAATGCCGCCTGCACGAAGGCGCGTCCGACCAACGCCGGGTTCATCACGTTGTGACCGAGACCGCCGAACAACGCCTTGCCCAGGCCGACCGCAACCACGCTGGCGACCAGCGCCATCCACAGCGGGAAACCGGGCGGCAGCGTCAGGCCGAGCAGCAGGCCGGTAATCACCACGCTCCAGTCGTTCAAACTCGATGGTCTGTTGGACAGCCGACAAAACAGCCGCTCGGTCGCCATACAACCGGCCGTGGTCACGGCGAGCAGCAACAAGGCGCTCAGGCCGAAGTTGTACACGGCAAAGGCACACACCGGCAGCAGCGCATAGACCACATTGCGCATGATCTGTGCGGTGCTGATCGTCTGCTTAAGGTGCGGCGAGCTGCGCAGCTCAACCTGGATGTGTTGATCGCTCATCTCACGCCGCCCTCTCGCGATTGATCGCCTTGGCGATGCGGAAGTACTGCACCAGCGGGATGTTCGACGGGCAGACGTAGGTACAGCAGCCGCATTCGAAACAATCGTTGAGATGAAAATCGGCCGCCATCTTCTGGTACTCGCGCTTGGTCGCGAGCAGGCCGAGTGTCGACGGATTGAGATGCATCGGACAGGCCTCGACGCAGTAGGCGCAGCGGATACAGGCCATGACCGGCAGTTGTTTGCTTTGCTTCGGCGGCGGCAACACCACCATGCCGGACATCGCCTTGGTCACCGGCACGTCGAGCGCCGCGACCGACATCCCCATCATCGGCCCGCCGAGAATCAATTCATGCACCGGCTCGTTCGCCCCTACGTGCTCGAGCAGATAGCGGATCGGCGTGCCGACGGGCACCAGGTAGTTGCCGGGCTGGCGGATACCGGCACCGGTCACCGTCACGACGCGTTCGATCAGGCCACGCCCGGTGGGCAACAACTCGCCGATCTGCACCAGCGTGCCCACGTTGAACACGCTGACGCCGACCGACGATGGCAGCGAACCCGGTGGGATGCGACGGTGCAGCAGGCTTTCGATCAGCATTTTCTCGGCGCCCTGCGGATACTTGGTCGGCACCGCCTGTACATCGATGAGCGCTTCGCTGCGTACACGTGCGCTGAGTACCTCGACCGCATCCATCTTGTTATCTTCGATCCCGATGACCGCCCGCTTGGCGCCGGTAGCGCGCAACGCGATCTTGATGCCGGCGATCAGCTCGTCCGGTTTCTCGAGCATCAGGCGGTGGTCGCATGTCAGGTAGGGTTCGCACTCGCAACCGTTGACGACCACGGTATCCACCGTGTGCTCTTTGGGCGGGCGCATCTTGACGTGTGTCGGAAACGCCGCGCCACCGAGCCCGACCATGCCGGTCGCCTGCACCGCCTCGACGATCTGCTCGGGCGTCATGTCGTCGACGTTGCGCGGCGATTCATACTCGACGCGCTGCGGCGAACCTTCGTAAACCCGAATGACGATCGACAGGCTCTTCGGGCCACGCGCACTCGGCATCAGCCTGATGTCGTCGACGACCCCGCTGGCCGGTGCATGCATCGGCACCGAAACGAAACCGTTCGCCTCGGCAATCGGTTCGCCACGCGCGACATCCTGCCCTTTCTTGACCAGCGGTGTTGCCGGCGCACCGGCATGCTGGGAAAGCGGTATGACCAGGTAAGGCGCAAACGGCAGGCGTCGGATCGACAGCCCCGCGGTCAACGCCTTGTGGTCCGGCGGATGTATACCGTGTTCGAACGTGTGACGTCTGAACAGATCGCGCAATCCCATGTCGGATGACCTACTGGTATTTCTCTGCGCGCTTGATCAGCCGATCCAGATCCTTCTCTTTCGGATCGAACGGCGTCCCCGGATGGATCACACCCGCGGTGCACTTCTCCGCTGCCTTGACGATGTCGCGGAACGGACCGCCTTTCGGGTTGATCACGATCGCCTTCTTGTCATCGTTGTAGGCGAAGATCTTCGGATTGATCTTGGTGCATTCATCGCAGGCGGTGCACTCGGGCGTCTCTATCCATACCGGCTCGTAGCCACCGCTGCCCGCATCAGCACCGGCCGGTGCAGGTGCTGCACTGCCGTTGCCTCCGCCGTTGCTCGGCGCGACTGGCGCTTCAGCCAGCAATGCCGCTGCGTCGCCCGACCCGACCAACCCGAGCAGGCTCGCCGACAGCTTTTGCGCCATGTCTGCGCGCGCCTGGTTCACCAGTTGGTCGACATCGACACCGGCGCTGCTGCGCTGCATGCCGACCAGAGATTTCAACTGGTGCCAATAGCGCAGCCGGTCTTCACACGAGGCCACGATCTCTTCCGACACCAACACGCGCATCAAGCGGTTCTTGCTGTCGACGCCGAGGATATAGGGCACGAGGTCTTCGCGATCCTCGGCCGCCATGTCGAGCAGTTCGTGCAGCGGTGTCATGTTCTCGTTCCACGAATCCGGCGGCGCCTTGCGGAAGTGCTTGCGGAAGCGACCTTCGGTCACAGCGAAGTCGGCAAACGTCATCGGCACCTCGACCTTCGCCGGGTTGCCGAAGTCGTCGGTATAGCTCAGCGTGTAGGTCGGCCAGTCGTCATCGATCGCCGGGTTGCCCTCGAGGTCGGCGCACTCTTCAAACGTGGTGCCGGCATCCGGGTCGTAACGAAACAGCGGGTAGGCACGCGATTCGACGGCCAACTTGTTCTGTGCCGCCGAGGCATCGTCGCCGATACCATGCTCGGGCTGACAGGCCGCGTAGATGTTGAACAGCGCCGGGCGGCGGCTGTTCAGTCCGGCAATAAAACCTTCGAGCAGGTGCGTGATGTTGGCGATCGAACCCTGCATCACGTAAGCGGTACGGTGCGCCGCACCGATCAGGGCCATCTCCTTGCGGATCTCTTCCTTGCCCTTGTGCGCCTTGCCGTATTGCGCCATGTCCGACACCTGGCCGGTGAAGCCCGAAGTGCAGGCCTGGCCGCCGGTGTTCGAGTACACCTGGGTATCGAGCACCAGCGCCTTGATCGGAAAGCCCGACATCAGCATGCGCGACAGGTTCTGGAATCCGATGTCGTACATCGCACCGTCGCCGCCAACGGAGACCACCGGCGGACACAGCAGCCATTCTTCATCGCTGAACTTGCGCCAGTCGAAGTACGCAAACAGCTCGTCGTGCTCATCGGCCTTGTAACCGCCGTCGAGTTCGATCTCGGCGCGGCGCACGGTCTTGAAGCCGTCGGCCATCTTGGCCATATGACCCTGGAATACGCCCATCGCAACCGACGGTGAATCCTGGAACAGATGATTGGCCCACGGGAACGGGTACGGGTTGTAGGGATAGGTCGAGCCCCACACCGAAGTACAACCGGTCGCATTGATGATGCCCATCTCAGCGCGCCCGCGGTTTAAGCGACCCTGGGTGTACAGCCACTTGAGCTGACGCAGGTCCTTGAGCAGGTGTGTGGTGCGCTGCAGCCATTCGGCATCGACAGGTTCACCGGCGCCCGCCCGATCCAGTCCGCCCGACAGTTCCGCCAGGCTCAGGTCGCTACTGTGATGCTGCGACACGATCTCATCGATCGCGGTATCGTTCGAAAGGTCGATGCCCTCAGCCAGGCGCAGGCGCACATGCTGATCGAGACGCTTGATCAGGTCGTCGACGTGTTCGACGAAACGCTTCACGCGCGGCTGCATCAGCGCGGTGACGACCGATGTGAACAGATGAATCGACGACTTCTCGCCACAGCCGACACAGGAACCGTCGCCGCAGGTCAGCGAGCCATAGTTGTGCTTGTCGAGCAACAGGGTTTCGAGTGCGCCGATACGTTCGTCGAGGTCGTCGATACGGATGTATTCCGGACGCGTGGTCGGCAGGTCGAGCCAGAAGTCCCACTCACTGCGCAGCCGCTCGACCTCCTTGGCCGTCTGCGGTGTCGGCACCAGCGCCTCGTCGCCGCAGACATCGACACACTCCATGCAGCCCTTGCAGGTATAGGGATTGATCGTGACCGAGAACAGCCCGCCGCTGTTCTTCTCTTTCTTTTCGCGGTTGTTGTAGTACGGCTTGGTCACGGCGAAACGGAAATCGCCGATCGTCGCCATGAACCAGCCGAACTCTTCTTCGAGACGCGCCTTGTCATCGCCGTGCAGTTCGGACGCGGCCACCGACTCGAGCACCGCCTGGTCGAGACAGGCGTTGACGTTGGCATGATCACCGAGCGGTTCGATCAAGGCACGCAGGCGCTTTTCGATATCGCGCACCGCACGACGCAGCCAGATCGTCGGCTGCTGTTCGCGTTCGATGCGACGGATCGCCGTCTCGAACACGTCGGCGACGCTGTTGACCAGCCCGGGTATCGCGCTGTCGGGGCACACGCTGAAACAGTTGCCGCAGCCGGTACAGTTCTCGGCGATGTATTTCGGATACTCGAAACGGATCTGCGTCATGTCGCGGAACACGCTCGACGACGCCGGGATCAGACTCAAACCGATGTACGGATCGGCCAGGTTCTCTTCGCCCTTGCCGACCGCGTAGAAGCTGCCGGTCTGCTCCCAGAAGCGATGCACATCGGTGATGCCACCGTCGGCCTCCGGCATCTGCTTGAGCATAACCGGCATGCCGGCCGACTTGCGATGCGGCTCGACGGAGACCGCATCGATCGGCTTGTCGACGATCTCGCGCACCTCGTCGAAGCCACGTTGAACGACGCGCAGGTTGTCCTGCACGATGCGTTCGCCCTTGCCGCCGAACTTGTGGCGCAACTGGCGATCGATCGCGTCGAACAACCCCTGCTCATCGAGATTGTTCTGCGCCATGACCGGCGATGTCGCGAAGAACGCACCCTGAAAGGCGTTGCCCTGCATGCGGTACTGCAGATCGGGATTGGTTGCCTCTTCACGCGCTATCTTGAAGCCGTCGAGGCAGAACACGCGGATGTCGTTGTCGATGATGAACTGACGCGCCTGACGCGGAAAACCGGCCCACACGTCTTCAAGACCGGCAAGACTGCTCTGGATGATGAACACCCCGCCCTTGTTCAGACCGTACAGTGGATTTGAATGGCTGAACACGTTCGGATCGGGCGACATCACGACATCGACGAAGTGATATTCGCAGTTCAGGCGAATCGGTTCGGGCGCCGCCGACAGGTAGTAGGTGGTCGGCTGACCTTTCTTTTCCGAACCGTACTTGGGGTTGGCCTTGATGTCATAGCCGAGCAGGTCGAACAGCGTCATCGCCAGGTTCTTGCCGGTGGTGATCGCACCCCAGCCACCGACCGAGTGCATGCGTACCGTGATCGAACCGTCCGGTGTCAGGTCGGGGTTTTCGCTGCCGCGTATCGCGAGGTCCTTGATGTGCGGGTAGTCGTCGAGCAGGCGCTGTTGATGGATCTCCTGCTTCGGGCTGGCGGCCTCGGCATGCACGAAATCGACAGACAGGTAATAGAACGGCCGCTGCGCACCGTCGGGCAACATGTTCTCGACGGCGCCGACCAACGCCTCGGGCTGCAGGTCGCGGCTGCCCAGGCCATAACAGCCGGAGTACAGTCGCGGTATCTCCTTGGCGGCCAAGCTCGGATACTCCGGGTACGGTCTGCGGTCGCCGGCCAATTGGTTTTCGACGCACTTGAACAGCGCCGCACGCACCTCGCGCATCAGCGGCAGGTCTTCGGCCAATGGCTGGTCGGTGCGCTCCAGCACGGCGACCGCTTTGCGGCCGTGCAACAGCTCGCCGAGCAGATCACCCGGGAACGGGCGGAACAACGTCAGGTCGACGACACCCACCTTGAGGTTGCGCGTCTTGCGCAGGTAATCCGCCACCGCTTGCGCCTGCACGATCATGCTGCCCTGGCCGAGTATCACGTAGTCGGCATCATCCATGCGGTAGCCGCTGACGCGCTGGTAGCGTCGACCGGTCAGCGCATAGAACTCCTGCATCGCCTGGTCGGTGATCTCCTCGATGTGGTCGAAGAAATACGGCCGCTGCGCGACCACCGACTGCATGTACGAGTCCTGGTTCTCGACCGGCCCGGCCAACACCGGGTTATCGACATCCCACAGCACCGGGATGCGGCGACGCTTGTCGCCGTACAGCATACGTTGCGCCGGCGTCGGTGAATCGATGATGTCGTCCGGGCGGCCCAGATACTCGGCGACCAGTTCGCGCTCGGGCACCTGCAACGGTTCGATCAGGTGGGTGGTCAGAAAACCGTCCTGCGCGACGATCGCCGGGGTCAGCGACAACTCGGCGATCTTGCGGCCGATCAGGTTCAGGTCGGCGGCGCCCTGCGCATCCTTGGCCATCAACTGCACGAAGCCGGTGTCGTCGACACAGTGATAATCGTCATGTCCGGCATGTACGTTCAGGCTCGACTTGGTGATCGCCCGGCAGCCCATGTTGAGCACATAGGGCAGACGCTTGCCGACCGCAGCGTACAGCGACTCGTGCATATAGGCGATGCCCTGCGCCGAGGAGAAGTTGCTGGCACGCAGGCCCGACATCGACATACCCGCGGTCACCCCCGCTGCCGCATGCTCACCTTCCGGCTCGACGAAGATCAGCGCCCGGCCGGATACGTTGATGTGGCCCTTGGCCGTCTCCTCGGCCCAGTACTCACCCATCTGCGTCGACGGTGTGATCGGATACGCGCCGGCGGCGTCGGATGACTCACGCTCGCACATGATGACGGCGGTGTTGCCGTCCATCGCCATGCGCTTGCCTGGATACTTGAACTGCTGCGGTTCCTTCTTTCCGAACATGACTCGCCCTACCCTTGCGTTCGCCACACAGCGCGTGTGGCCTGTGCGGACAAGCGCATTGCTACGCCGGCCGCTGTTCTTAAACCCTGGGATTGCCGCAGACGGCCTTCAGCCGACCGGCAATGCCCCCTTGCGTACGATCCGTTTGGCGTCTCTGCCTTTGTGCGCCGCGCCACTGACATCGTCCAACCAGACAATCGCGCCGGTCGGACAACGTTCCACCGCCAACCTGCTGGCCAAGCCGTTCTTGGCGTAGTCGATGACCGCAAGGTTGTTGTCGATCGTGATCAACCCTTCGGGCGCATCGGCGGCACAACGGCCACAGGCGGTGCACAACACGGCGCACTCGGCCTCGGCCTGCTCATCTTTCTCAAGGTTCTTGCAGGCCACCCAGAGCTGGTGACTGATCGCATGCAGCGAAAACAGATCGCGAGGACAGATCTCGACACAATCGCCGCAGGCCGTGCAACGCTCGACATCCACCACCGGCAGATCGTTTTGATTCATCGCCAGTGCATTGAACTCGCATACCTTGGCGCAATCGCCCAGGCCGAGACACCCCCAGGCACAACCCTTACCGCCGCCGGCGACCATCACCGCGGCGCGACAGCTGTCCAGTCCGACATAGCTCGCGTGACGTTGTGCAACGTTGCTGCCGCCGGCACACGCCAGCCGGGCAACGCGCCGCTCCTGGCTGCCGAGTTCGACACCCAGAAAATTGGCAATCACCTGGTTGCCCTCTTTCGAATTGACGGTGCACAGCGCCGGCTGCAATTCGCCGCTGACCAGCTTCTCGGCGAACGCGCGGCATCCGGCTGTGCCGCAGGAGCCGCAGTTGGCGCTTGGCAGCAGCGCCTCGACCTGATCGATGCGCGGATCTTCGTAGACATAGAGACGGCGGTTGGCGACGGCAAGAATGCCGGCCAACAGCAGACCGAGCACGGCCATAAAGCCGACGGCGGTCAGCAGATCGGGAAACAAGGCCATGTGCTGCGGTTCAACTGCATTTCGCTCAACACCGTGCACCCCGCGTTTGGAATCAACATGCGCGTGCCACCTCGGGGCCAATTCGACCTGGAAAATCGTTCGATACGGTACGCGGTTTACGACACATCCGCGTCGTATGATGACTCTACTTATGTAAACACCGTACGCGGATTCTTGTATTAATCTGGATCAAGGGTTGAGCAATGCCGCTGTGAATTTCAAACGACATAAGGGCTTTCGCTGCACCTTGTTTGCTTTGCTGATGTGGGCATAAACAAAGACAATCTTTGTGTCATCAAACAGACACCGACGCACCGTGAACGCGCGGCGCTCAGTACATGCGATGGCGAAACAACCAGCCGGCAATGGCCAGCGAGACGACACCGATTACGGCCATCGGCCAGAACTGCTCGAACAACAAGCCATACGAATCGCCGCGCAGGAACACGCCGCGCAGGATCACCATGAAGTAGCGCATCGGGTTGATCAGCGTCAGCTGCTGAACGATATCCGGCATGTTGTCGATCGGGGTCGCAAAGCCCGACAGGATCACCGCCGGCACAGCGAACAGAAAGGCGCCGAGAATCCCCTGCTGCTGGGTCACGGCGAACGAAGAGATCATCAGCCCGATGCCCACCGCAGACAGCAGGAACAACAGCACGCCGAGATACAAGGCACCGAGACTGCCGCGCAGCGGCACCTCGAACCACAGCACGACCAGCACCAGGATGAAGGTCGCCTCGACCAGCCCGATCAACATCCCGGGGATCGATTTTCCGATCAGGATCTCGATCGGCCGCAGCGGCGTGACCAGCAACTGATCGAACGTGCCGGCCTCGCGTTCGCGGGCAACCGACAGACTGGTTACCACCGTGGTGATGATCAACGCCATCAGGCCAACGATGCCCGGCACGATGAACCAGCGCGATTCGAGGTTCTCGTTGTACCACGGACGGATCTCGAGCGTGGCCGGCGGGCTCGGTCGACCATGTTGCTTGGCCCAAGTCACATTGAAATCGATCAGGATCGAGCGGACGTAGCTCAACGCAAGCAGCGCCGTGTTCGAGTTGCGGCCGTCGATGATGACCTGCACCGCGCCGGTATCGCCACGCAACAGTGTTTCGCTGAAACGCGGCCCGATGCGCAAGACCATCAGCGCATCCTTGTTGTCGATCAGCGGCGCGATCTGTGCATCATGTTCGACCTGCGCAACCAACTCGAAGTGCGGCGATCCGGTCATCTTGGCGATCAGCTCACGTGATGCCGCGCTGCGATCCTGGTCGTAAACCGCGATCGCGAGATTGTTGAGATCGAAGGTCGCAGCGTAGCCGAATACCAACAATTGCGCGATCGGCGGACCGATCAACACGATGCGACTCTTCTTGTCGCGCAGGATCGCCAGCAGCTCTTTGACGATCAGGGCAAAGATGCGTCGCCAGGCCGTCATGCATCCAACCTCTTGTGCATCTTGCGCCGTGCGATCCCCAAGAAGATCAACGCCATTACGATCAGTGCGACACAGTTGCTGAGAATGATCGGCCAGATGTCGCCGGCGAGAAACACCGTCTGCAAAATGGCAACGAAATACCGCGCCGGGACGATATGCGTGATGATCTGCACAACCTCGGGCATCGAGCTGATCTGAAAAATGAACCCCGACAACAGAAAGGCCGGCAGGAAGGTGGCGATCATCGAGATCTGCCCGGCGACGAACTGGTTCTTGGCGACCACCGAGATCAGCAGGCCCAGCCCCAGCGCCACCAGCATGAACAACGCCGACGATACCGCCAGCGCCCAGAACGATCCGCGCAGCGGCACATCGAACTGCCACAGCGCCATCGCCACGCTGACCAGCATGCCGCCCATGCCGAGCACAAAATACGGCACCAGTTTGCCGACCACCAGTTCGCCCAGGCGGATCGGCGTGACCATCAGTGCCTCCATCGTGCCGCGTTCCCATTCGCGCGCGACCACCATCGAGGTCAACATCGCGCCGATCAAGGTCATGATCACCGCGATCAGTCCTGGCACCAGGAAATTGCGGCTACGTACCGCGGCGTTGAACCAGATGCGCGGTTCCAGCGTGACCGGCATGGTCATCTCAACCCCTTTCTCGCGCGTATAACTGAACAGCCATGCCTGCCACACGCCCTGGATATAGCCTTCGGTGATCCTCGCCTGGTTGGCATCGACCCCGTCGATGATCACGCCAATCGGCGCATCGCCCTTGGCCAGCAGGCGCTCACTGAAGTTCGCGCGCAGCCAGACGATGCCGCGCACGATACGTTCGTCGAACGCGCGCTGCGCCTGCTGCACATTGTTGAACATCATCGGTTCGAAGTATTCGGAATGGCCGAAGGCCGCAACCAGGCTGGCAGTGCTGGCGTCCGGCTGTTCGACGACCATCGCCAGCGGCACACTGCGCGCATCGAGCGACACGCCATAGCCGAACAGCAACAACAGCACCACTGGCATGACAAAAGCGATCGCAATGCTCGACGGGTCACGCAGGATCTGCCAGCTCTCCTTGCGGATCATGCCGCGCAGGCGCATGCGAGCCGCTTTGTTCACGCCGACTCTCCTCGCGCTGTGGCATGTGCCTCGATCAGACCGATGAAGGCGTCCTCCATCGTCGGATCGGGGTGCGCCGGATTGCGGAAACGCGCCTTCATCTCCATCGGCGTGCCTTCGGCGAGCACTTCGCCGTCGGCCATGATCACCAGGCGATCGCAGTAGTTCGCCTCGTCCATGAAATGTGTGGTGACCAACACCGTGACGCCCGATTCGGCCAGGGCATTGATGCGTTGCCAGAATTCACGCCGCGCCAGCGGGTCGACGCCCGAGGTCGGTTCGTCGAGAAACAGGATATCCGGTTCGTGCATCAACGCTGCGGCCATCGCCAGGCGTTGCTTAAAGCCGAGCGGCAGGTCGCGACTGTTCTGATCGGTGTGCGGGCTCAACTCGAAGGCATCGAGCGCCCAGGCGATACGCTGTTTCGCCCGCGAGCCGCCCAAACCATAGGCGGCAGCGAAAAAGCGCAGGTTCTGCACGACCGTGAGATCGCCGTACAAGGCGAAGCGCTGCGCCATGTAACCGAGCCGCGCACGCGCCTGCGCACCGGTATGCCGCAGGTCGACGCCGGCCACATGCACCTCGCCGGCGGATACCGGCAACAGCCCGCACAGCATGCGAAACGTGGTCGACTTGCCGGCCCCATTGGCACCGAGCAGGCCGAAGATCTCGCCGCGCCGCACCTCGAAGTTCACGTTGCGCACCGCGTAGAAGTCGCCAAAACGGCGTTGCAGATCGCGCACCTCGATCATCGCCCCGTCACCGTCGACCGGGTTGGCGTCGAGTTGCATGGCGTGCATCGACGCACCCTCGGCAGCGTGCGTGGCGTCGTCGTGCAGCGTCGCGATAAAGGCATCCTCGAAGATCGGCGACGTCGCCTCGGCCTGCAGGGCGTACCCGTCTTCGCCCAGCGATGACAAGTCCGGCAGACCGTCCGCCGACGTGACGACGCGCACCAGGTCGCCTTCGATGATCGCGTCGATGATCCCCGGTGTGGCGCTCAGGCGCGCCTGCAACTTGCGCTTGCTAATGTTCGGCGCCGCCACGCGAAACGTGCGACCGCGCATCGGCTCGCTGAAGTGCTGCGGGGTGCCGTGCCCCAGGCGCCTGCCGGCATGCATCAGGATCACCTCGTCGCAGCGCTCGGCCTCGTCGAGATAGGCGGTACTGAGCAGTACCGTCATGCCCTGCTCGTTGACCTGGCGGTAGATGATCTTCCACAGCTCGCGGCGTGATACCGGATCGACACCGACCGTCGGCTCGTCCAACACCAGCAGGCGTGGCGGCCTGACCAGCGTGCAGGCCAGCCCGAGTTTCTGTTTCATACCGCCGGAAAGACGGCCCGCCAGTCGACCGGTGAACGGACCGAGGCCGGTCATGTGCATCAGTTCGGCGTAGCGCTCCGGCCGCAGCGCCTGTTCGACACCTTGCAGGTCGGCATACAGATCGAGGTTTTGCTGCACGCTCAGGTCTTCGTACAGGCCGAAGCGCTGCGGCATGTAACCGACTGACGCCTGCACCTCGAGCGGGTCGCGCGTCACGTCGATTCCCAGGACATCGATCGCACCTTCATCGGCTTTCAGCAGGCCGACCGCAAGACGCATCAAGGTCGTCTTGCCGGCACCGTCCGGACCGATCAGGCCGGTCACCTTGCCGGCGGCAACGCGCACATCCACCGAACGCAACGCGGGGATCACCCGGTCGTCTACCTGAAACGACTTGCTGACGCCCTCGAACGACAAGGCTGTGCTGTCCACATCACTCAACCTGCGAACGGGCGCAGTCCGGCGGCGCCTGCCCGTCTTGCGCCGGTGTCTGCGTCTGCTCCTGCGCAATGGCGATCGTCACGGTCGCCGGCATACCGAGGCGCAGCTCGCCCTGCGGGTTACACACGAACACCCGCACCTGGTACACCAAGCGGGTGCGCAACTCGGTGGTCTCGACGTTCTTCGGCGTGAACTCGGCAGTCGGCGAGACATAGCCCACCCAGCCGGTGTATTGCTTGTCGGGGAAACTATCGGTGGTGATCACCGCCGAGGTGCCGAGCACCAGCTTGCCGAGCACCGTTTCGGGCGCATAGGCGCGCACCCAGACCGGATCGGTCAACGCCAGCGTCAGCACCGGCGTCTGCGGCGACACCATGTCGCCCGGCTGCAAAATCCGGTTGCGGATCACACCGTCGGCCGGGGCATGCAACTCGGTATCGGCGAGCACCACTTCGGCAAGTTCGAGTTGCGCCTTGTCGGCCATCAGCATTGCCCTCGCCTCTTCGATGTCTTCGGCGCGCGGCCCTTCTTCGGCCAGCGCCAGCGCCGCCTCCGCAACTTTCAGGTTGGCCCGCGCAGTGTTCAGCGCTGCTTGGGCATCGTCGAGCGCCTGCGCCGAAGCGGCCTGCCGGCGTGAAAGATCACGCGTACGTTCGTAGGTCGCGCGCGCGTCGGCAAGGCGCGCATCGGCCGCGGCGACATTGGCCGTAGCCTGGCGGATCTCTTCCGGGCGACTGCCGGCAAGCAGCCTCGCCAGCGCCGCCTCGCGCGCCTTGACCCGGGCTGCGGCAGCATTCACCTCGGCCTGACGGCGTGACCGGTGCAAGGTCGCCAGCAACTGCCCTTTACGCACCCGGTCGCCTTCCTGCACCAGCACCTGGTGAATGTGTTCGTTGTTGTTGAAGGCCAGATCGGTTTCGCGGATATCGACGTTGCCGTACAACACCAGGTCGCTCGACGCATCCACCGGGTTTTCGGCGAAATACCACCAGGCCGCAGCGCCCAATGCTGCGACCAGCAGCAACCCCAAGATCGGTTTCTTCACACTGTTGTCCTTTGCTTACTGCCATCCGGCGTCTGCCGACGACGCCCCCCAACACGCGGCGGCCGTTGCGCGCGCCTTGCATCGGAAACCACCACCTACTCTTTCGTTCATACGCCGGCGAGACGGTAGCCGCAAGTTGATCGGTCAATAAATGGCGACCTCGTGCCGCCGGCATTTCCAGACCAAGCGTCGCAAAGCGCGACACGCCGCGTTGCACTGTGCGTCGCCCGGCTCACAGTCGGCACAAACAGCCATGCCGATACGCTTGCGCAGCGCCACGCCATATTCCCGGCGAAATTTGTGCGAATGGCGATGGCATGTTTTCTGCTGCCAGCTGTTCTATATCGCACGTAACTCAACCAGCAAGTCACATAAAGAAAAGAGACGGAGAATTCGACCTATGCGCTTGAGAAGCACCTACGCCATCGCGATAGTCGTTGCGGTACATGCCGGCGGTACCGCAGCGGCCGATAAAGACGGCGCCACACTCTACCAGGAAAAAACCTGTATCTCGTGCCACGGGGCAGAAGGCAGAGCGCCGGTGTTGCCGGTGTACCCCAAGCTTGCCGGGCAGAACGCCGACTACCTGTATCAGCAGCTGCAGGACATCAAGTCGGAAGCCCGCAAAAACGCCATGACGGCGGCCATGACGGGCATCATGCAGAACGTCAACGACGACGAGATGCGCATCATCGCCGACTGGCTGGGCTCCCTGCAGCGTTGACAGCGAGACGATTGTCACTTGGGCGGCACAAAAGTGTTCAACTTCGCTACCGGACGGGGACAAACGACAGGCCGGCAATCGGCGGCGATGTCGCTCCCAAGGGCACCGCAGGGGTTGGCATCAGACGTGCTTGCTAAATACACCGGGAACCCAGACGTTTTGACATCGTCTAAACTAAAGTGCCGATGCAGTATCCGGTAGCATTCATCAACAACCGAGGATATCGAAAATGAAGTGGAGCACCCCAACCTTCGAAGATCTGCGTCTTGGCTTCGAGATCAATCTGTATATCAATAACCGTTAATATTCTGCGCCCGTCCGGCCCGGGTCACTATCCGGAGCCGGACGGGCCAACAACAAGAGCCGTTGCAGCAAGCGGCCGATTCATCCCGACTTTCCAGAATCATTGCGCTGAATCGAACAGCGGATCGGTCACACAGCGCCGGACTAACGCAGGCACATCATGCGGATTCGCATACTAGGCTCGGCCGCCGGCGGCGGTTTCCCGCAATGGAACTGCAACTGCGACAATTGCCGAGGCGTACGCGAAGGAAGCATCGCAGCCAAGCCACGCAACCAATCTTCGATTGCCATCAGCGCGAATAACGAAGATTGGGTTTTGTTCAATGCCTCGCCCGATATCCGCGCCCAGATCGAATCATTTCCGGCCCTGCAGCCGGCACGCGCTCACCGCGACACCGCTATCGCCGCGATCCTGTTGGTCGACGCGCAGATTGATCACACCACCGGCCTGCTGCTGCTACGCGAACACACCAAGCCTTGGGATGTTTATTGCACCGCGGCCGTCAAAGAAGATCTGACCACCGGCTTTCCGATCTTCAACATCCTCGAGCATTTTCGCGGTGTGAACTGGCACCCGGTTGCAACCGACGAAACGCCGTTCACGATGCCGCAGGCTGCCGGTATCGAGTTCACCGCCGTACCGCTGAAGAGCGAGGCACCGCCCTACTCGCCGCACCGCCACAACACCGTGCCGGGCGACAACATCGGCGTGCGGGTGCGCGATCTGTCGACCGGCAAGAACCTGTTCTATGCACCGGGCCTGGGCGAGATCGACGAACACATCGAACACTATATGCGCGATGCCGACTGCGTACTGGTCGACGGCACCTTGTGGACCGACGATGAGATGATCCGCGGCGGCTTCAGCAACAAGCGCGGCATCGACATGGGCCATCTGGACCAATCCGGCGACGGCGGCATCGTCGAGCGTCTGCGTCGTTTGGATCGGCCGCGCAAGGTCCTCATCCACATCAACAACACCAATCCGATACTGAACGAACAGTCGGCGCAGCGGCAGTTGCTGCACGATGCCGGCATCGAAGTGGCCGAGGATGGCATGGAGATAACATTGTGAATGCGACCGCACCGCTGAACTCGGGCGACGACGCGCCCTGGACACGCGAGGAATTCGAAAAACGGATTCGCGCCAAGGAGCGTTACTACCATATCAACCACGAGTTTCATCAGCGCATGAACTCGGGGCAACTCGACGAGGAAGCCATCCGCGGCTGGGTAGCCAATCGCTTCTACTACCAGACGACCATCCCACAAAAAGACGCCGCGATTATGACCAACTGCCCCGACCGCGACGTGCGCCGGCAATGGGCGCAACGCATCATCGATCACGACGGCACCGAAGGCGATGAAGGTGGTATCGAGGCGTGGCTACTGCTTGGCGAGGCCGTCGGCCTCAAGCGCGAAGACCTGTGGTCACACCGTTTTCTATTGCCGGGCGTTAAGTTCGCCATCGACGCTTACCTCAACTTCGCGCGCCAACAGCCATGGGAGGTCGCGGCAAGCTCATCGCTGACCGAGCTGTTTGCGCCGACCATCCATCAATCGCGGCTGGACAACTGGCCGAAGCACTATCCGTGGATCGACGAGCGCGGCTACCAGTATTTCCGCAAGCGGCTGAAAGAGGCGCGCCGCGATGTCGAGCACGGTCTGTCGATCACGCTCGACTACTACCGCACACGCGAGCAACAGGAACGCATGCTGCAGGTGCTGCAGTTCAAACTCGACATCCTGTGGACCATGCTCGATTGCATGTGGATGGCCTACATCGAAAAGCGCCCGCCGTACCATAACGTCGAGGGCACAGCATGAGCACCGAGTTTGCACCCGGCGATGTACCGGTCATGGCGCCGACCTTCCGCCTGCAATGGGAGGATGCACAGAACGCCTACGTCATTCTCTACCCGGAGGGCATGATCAAACTCAATCCTGCCGCCGGCGAGATCCTCAGCCGTTGCAACGGCGAACACACGGTTGCCAGCCTGATCGACGATCTGGAAAAACAGTTTCCCGAGGCCGATGGTCTGCGCAACGATGTCTTCAACTTTCTAGGCACTGCTCATGAGCACCAGTGGATCCGCAAATCTGCCTAACCCCTACTGGCTGCTCGCCGAGCTGACCTACAAGTGTCCATTGCAATGCCCGTATTGCTCGAATCCGGTGGACATCGCCAAGTTCGACTCTGAACTGAGCACGGACGACTGGAAACGCGTGTTTCGTGAGGCGCGCAAGATGGGCGCGGTGCAGCTCGGTTTCTCCGGCGGCGAACCGTTGGTGCGCGACGACCTCGAGGAACTGATCGCCGAGGCCCATCAACTGGGTTTTTATACCAACCTGATCACGTCGGGTGTCGGCATGGACGAGGCGCGTATCCGCGCCTTCAAGCAGGCCGGACTCGACCACATACAGATCAGCTTCCAGGCGAGCAACGAAGAGATCAACAACCACATCGCGCGCAACGATTCGTTCCAGCACAAGCTGGCGATGGCGCGTCTGGTCAAGAAATACGACTACCCGATGGTGCTGTGTTTCGTGCTGCACCGGCAGAACACCGACCAGATCGAAGAGATCATCAACTTCGCACACTCGCTCGAAGCCGACTATGTCGAACTGGCGACCACGCAGTACTACGGTTGGGCGTTGAAGAACCGCGATCAGTTGTTGCCCACACTCGACCAGGTCCAGCGGGCCGAAGCCGTTGCACATGAATACCAGAAGAAACTCGACGGCAAGATGCGCATCCTGTACGTCGTACCGGACTATTACGAAGATCGACCCAAGCCGTGTATGCGCGGCTGGGGCGGCATCTTCCTCGCGGTGGCTCCGGATGGCACTGCCCTGCCCTGCCATGCCGCCGGTATCCTGCCGGGCCTGGAGTTTCCCAACGTGCGCGAACACTCGATCGAATGGATCTGGCGCGATTCGCCGGACTTCAACAAGTTTCGCGGCGAAGACTGGATGAAGGAACCGTGCCGCACCTGCCCGGAGCGCGCCAAGGATTACGGCGGCTGTCGCTGCCAGGCCTACCTGATGACCGGCGATGCGACCAACGCCGATCCGGTATGCAGCAAATCGCCGCATCACGCCGAACTGCAGCAACGTGTGTCGGGCATCCATGCCGAACACCGTGAGGGCAACGTCGCGCCAATCGTGTTCCGCAATATGCGCAACTCAAAACGGATCATCTCGGGCGAGCTCTGATCGCATCGCCAACAGGCGCGATGCCGAGAGGCGTCACGCTCGCAGGCGGTCGGTTTCCTGAACCAGCGCATCGATCATCGCCGGCTCGATCTGCAAATGGCCGGCATTGGGCACAATGTTCAGGCGCGACGCCGGCAAACGACGGTGCAGTGCCCATGCCCCTTCCACGGGGCACACCAGGTCGCGCCGGCCGTGGACGATCACAATACGCATCTCCGCCAATGAATCGATGTCGTCCAGTAGCGGCGATGCGTCGACAAAATAGCGATTGAGCGCATAGTGCGTTTCGATCCGTGTCTTCGCCAGCAGGCGCTGTTCATCCTGCGGCTCGGCGCTATCCGTTTCGCCCCACGTCCAGGTCACCAGGCGATCGGCCCACGTCACCCAACGCACAGCCCAATGCAATGCGACTCCGGTGTCGGCACCGTGAATGTGCCGGTGATAGGCGTCGATGACGCCGGCAACGGTTGGCGCTGAGATATCGGCAACGAACTGCTCATAGGCATCGGGAAAGAAACGCGCAGCGCCGCTGTCGCCGAAGAACCACGCCAGGTCTTCGCTCCTGGCAAGAAAGACGCCGCGCAGTACCATCGATGCAACCGCCTCGGGATAACGCCGGGCATAAAACACGGCCAGGGTTGCGCCCCATGATCCCGCGAAAACCTGCCACCGCGCGATCGCCAGCCGCGTGCGAATCGTCTCGAGATCACCGGCCAGCGATTCAATGTCGTTGTGCTCGGTGCTTCCCAATGGCCGCGAGCGACCGCAGCCGCGCTGATCCAGCAAGATGATGCGGTAATGAGACGGATCGAAGAAACGGCGATGAACCGGATTACAGCCTGAACCCGGGCCGCCGTGCAGGAAAACAACCGGTTCTCCAGCCGGGTTGCCACACTGCTCGACGTACACCTGATGACCCTCGCCCACGTCGATGTGTTCAGCGAGATACGGGTCAATAGCGGGATACAACTCGTGCATGACTCACCCTAACGCGACTGCCGGAAAGTACAAAGAAAAATCCCCGAAATTCACCGGTGTCACCCCCGTGACACAACCTGGTGACAGGTGCATAGGCCTTGGCGCGGCCGCTATATGACAGGCTCGTCGGTGCACGATTTGCGCAATGCGTCAAAACAACGGCGACACCGCAGCACGCGTCGATGAGGACACGATTTATCGCTCCATTTTCTTTTTTTATTAAGGGCTTATCCGCTTGCCCCGCAATTCGCAAACGGCGAGCGAACACACGGTCGCCGCTTTCAATACGACGTCCACCGCCCGACCGATGAACTGGCACGGTTGCTGCCTTTGCATTGTCGGTGGCCCGAATACGCCGTCCGGGACGCGGTGGTTTATTCGACGCAAATTAAAAACGCACGGGCTACGGGAGGGGGAAAACGGTACCGAGCGTGAAATCAGCAGCACATCGGTTTCACGGTCAAGTGTCGGGTACAGGTGTCGGTGACGCCGGTACGCATCAATACGATTTCCCACAGAAAAAGTATTCACCAGAGAGGCACGACCAACATGATGCGACTTAAAACTACAGCGGCGGCAGCCATGGCTGCCATCGCGTTCGGCTCCTCCGGCACCGCTTTTGCGAATGCCGAGTTGCTGAAGATGCAGGAGAACCCCAACGACTGGGTAATGCAGAACGGCGACTACGCCAGCACGCGATACAGCAAACTCAATCAGATCAACGCCGACAACGTCAAAGACCTCAAAGTGGCCTGGACCTTCTCCACCGGCGTTCTGCGCGGCCATGAAGGTGGTCCGCTGGTGATCGGCGATGTCATGTACATCCATGCGCCCTTCCCCAACACCGTCTTTGCCCTCGACCTCAAAAACGAAGGCAAGATCCTCTGGAAATACGAACCACGCCAGGACACCAGCGTCATCCCTGTGATGTGTTGTGACACCGTAAACCGTGGTGTCGCTTACGGTGATGGCAAGATCTTCCTGTACCAGGCCGATGCCACGCTGGTCGCACTCGATGCCAAGAGCGGCGAGAAAGTCTGGTCGGTCTCCAACGGCGATCCCAAGAAGGGTGAAACCGGTACCAGCGCTCCGATGGTTGTCAAAGACAAGGTGTACGTCGGTATCTCCGGTGGTGAGTTCGGTGTACGCGGCCACCTGACCGCCTACAACATCAAAGACGGCAAGCAGGCCTGGCGCGGTTACTCCATGGGTCCGGACTCCGACACCCTGATGGATCCGCAGAAGACCACCCATCTCGGCAAGCCGGTCGGCAAAGACTCCGGCACAGCAACCTGGGAAGGCGACCAGTGGAAGATCGGCGGCGGTACAACCTGGGGTTGGTACTCTTACGATCCGGATCTGAACCTCGTGTACTACGGCAGCGGTAACCCGAGTACCTGGAACCCGGTACAACGTCCGGGCGACAACCGCTGGTCGATGACCATCTGGGCACGTGATGCCGACACCGGTATGGCCAAGTGGGTCTACCAGATGACGCCGCACGATGAGTGGGACTACGACGGCATCAACGAGATGATCCTGGTCGACAAAGAGATCGGCGGCAAGATGCGCAAGGCGCTCGTGCACTTCGATCGTAACGGCTTTGCCTACACCATGGACCGCGAGAACGGTGAGCTGCTGGTTGCCGAGAAGTACGACCCTGCCGTCAACTGGGCTACCCATGTCGATATGGAGACCGGCCGTCCGCAGGTCGTCGCGAAGTATTCGACCCACCAGAACGGCGAAGACGTCAACAGCACCGGCATCTGCCCGGCGGCACTCGGTACAAAAGACCAGCAGCCGGCAAGCTACTCGCCGAAAACCGGTGTGTTCTATGTACCGACCAACCACGTCTGCATGGACTATGAGCCGTTCCAGGTCTCATACACGGCCGGCCAGCCTTACGTTGGCGCAACGCTGAGCATGTACCCCGCACCGGGCGGCGACCATCTGGGTAACTTCATTGCCTGGGACGCCGACAAGGGCAAGATCCTGTGGTCCAACCCTGAGCAGTTCTCGGTATGGAGCGGCGCGCTGTCGACCGCTGGCGATGTCGTGTTCTACGGCACGCTCGAGGGCTACCTCAAGGCAGTCGATGCCAACACCGGCAAGGAACTGTACAAGTTCAAGACCCCGTCGGGCATCATCGGCAACGTCAACACCTACATGCACAACGGCAAGCAGTACATCGCCGTGTTGTCGGGACTCGGTGGCTGGGCCGGCATCGGCATGGCTGCTGGCCTCGAAGATCCGACCGCCGGTCTCGGTGCAGTCGGTGCCTACGCGTCACTGAGCGAGTACACCCAGCTCGGTGGCCAGTTGACCGTGTTCGAACTGCCTGACTAAGACCTGTCTGCAAAGCGCAACCGCCGCCCCTCGAGGGCGGCGGTATTCACAAAAGAACGCATACCCAGATTCAGGATTCGAGGGACAACATGGGACTTGAAAGCAGCATCAAACATGTCGCCGCTGCCGCCATCATCGGTGGCAGTCTGTTCGCCGGCAGCTCGCTGGCCGTATCAGATTCCGACGGCGACTATCGCGAATTCACCTTCAACGCCGATACGCCTTATTTCTTTCAGGACGGCAAGGTCGACTTCGGTACCTATAACGGTTTCCGCCGGTATCATTCCGAATGCCACGTGTGTCACGGGCCGGCCGGCCTCGGCAGTTCTTATGCGCCGGCATTGATCAAGTCGATGGACGTCATGGACTTCGCCAAGTTCGTCGACGTCGTGGTACGCGGCAAGCAGGACGGCACGCTGGTCATGCCGAGTTTTGCCGACAACATGAACGTACTGCCCTACCTCGACGATATCTATGCCTATCTGAAGGCTCGCGCGGACGGTGCGATACCCGGTGCCACCCGCCCGGCGAAGTTCCCCAAGGTCAAATAGTGACCACCGCCGGTGAAAGCTGAGGCATTACAGAGTACCTCGCGGCCCGGCCCCTTCTTCCTGCTGGGATGGGGGCTGGGTCTCTTACTCTTAGGGCTGGGCGTGTGTGCATCGCCGGCCGACCGCGAGGGGCGCAATACCGAATACCTTGCGGTTTGCGGTGACGCCAACAACCTGCCGTTTTCGAACGACAAGATGGAAGGTTTCGAAAACCGTATCGCGCAGTTGATCGCGACGAAACTCGACCGCCCCCTGCACTATCGCTGGTGGCCGCAGAGTATCGGTTTCGTACGCAACACGCTGCGCACCCGCCTCTGCGATCTGGTCATGGGCGTGACGTCGGTCAACGAGATGGTGCAGAACAGCAACCCCTATTACCGTTCCGTGTATTGCCTGGTACAAAGGGCCGACGAACCTCTGGTTACCGGCCTCGACGATCCCGCCTTGCGCGACAAAAAGCTCGGCATCGTAGCCGGTACGCCGCCGGCGACCCTGCTGACGCGTTACGACCTGATGGACCAGACCAAGCCCTACCAACTCACCGTCGATACGCGACATTTTTCACCGGCGCGTGAAGCGGTCAACGACGTGGCCTCCGGCGATATCGATGTCGCCGTGATTTGGGGGCCCATTGCCGCCTATGCCGCGGCACGCCATTCACCACCATTGAAGGTGACCCCGCTCCCCGCCAAGGTCGATGGCGTCGAACTGGCGTTCAATGTCTCGATGGGGCTGCGCCACCGCGAGCGCCAATGGAAGCATCAGGTCAACAGTCTGATCGAGCAGCTGAAGCCGGAGATCGAACACATTCTGTTCGAATACCAGGTTCCGTTGCTGGGTCAGGACAATCACGTGATAGCCGATCCGAATGTTCAGCTATCCGGCACCCCATGACGTGCGGGCGATTCCACCGGTATCGCGACGTCACACTGTGTTCCTCCTTATGTCTGCTCTTCGCGGTCGCTCCCATGGCCGACGGGCAGACATCTTTTTTTTCCACCGACGGCTACCGCATTGCTGATTTCAGGGCACCTGTGCCCGACACGGTTCCCGGCGGCGAGACCATCCACACCGACACCGTCAGGCAATTGCTGGCTCAGGAGACCGGGCGGCCATTGCTGGTCGACGTCATGCCCAGCCCGCCGAAGCCGAAGAACCTCAGCCCCACCGCCCTGTGGCTGCCGCCGCCGCGTCAGCACATACCCGGGTCGGTATGGTTACCGAACGTTGGCTTCGGACGTCTCTCGGATGAACTCGAAGACTACTTTCGCAGTCAATTGGCAACGCTGACCCGGGGAGACGACCGCCAGGCGATCATCTTTTACTGCCAGGCAGATTGCTGGATGTCATGGAACGCAACACAACGCGCTGCATCCTACGGCTACAAGAACGTGATGTGGTTTCCGGAGGGCAACGACGGCTGGCAAGCGGCCGACCTACCGTTCGCCGCGGCCTCACCTGTCCCGATGAAATAACGGCTGCGCAGTCAGCGCGTGCTGACCAGCCAACAGAATCAGGTCACTCCAGCTGGTAGGCAATACTGCGGGCGAGTTCGCCGAGCTTCTGCTCGAGCACGCGAGGCCGCGTACACAAGAAAGGTATCGTGCGCTCTCGATCGTCGAACACCCGTTGTTCGATGTCGACTTGCTTGCGCAAGGCACTCAGCTTTTCGCCGGCTTGCACCGACGGATCGTTCTCCAGCCTGACCATCTCCACCAAGTGCGCGTCGAGCTTCTCGGCCCGCTGCTGCTGATCACGTGCATAGCGGAGAATTCCGTTGTTCAGTTTGCGCCGGTCTGCATTGAGTGACTGCCAGACACCGGCAAACAACAGGGTCAGCTTGCCATTGCGCTCGGTTGGCGGCTGCTGCTTGGCGAAGGCCTCGATGGCCGGTTCGGCATCGGCCGCCGCCGCTCGCCGGGCTGTCAATTGTCTGACCAGGGCCTCGACATCAGGTTGTTGGCGCCATTGGTCAAGCATGCCGTCGATGTTGGGACCATCCCATACCACGGCCGCCGACACCTCCGGCACATACACCTGCTCACACGGCCAGTCGCGTTCCTCCGACGCGCTGACGACATGACTGGTCAGCAGCAACAGCAATCCGGTGGTGAGTGTCGTCGAACGATATCTTCTGAGTTTCGTCATCGGCGTGTTTTCTCGATGGGTTGTCTGTCAGCGTTTGCGCTTGATGAGTTCGCGTGCGGGATCGTAGCCATAGATCGATGCCCCCAGGAAGACGATGAGTGCACCAACGACCCATGCCAGGGCCTCCCAGTTGACTTGACCATAAAGCGCGAAGCGAATCAGTTCGACAGCCGACGTGAAAGGGTTGTACAGACAGATCTGGTACAAGGGCACGCTCGCGTCGCGAATGCGCCACAAGGGGTAAAGCGCGGAGGATGCAAAAAACATCGGGAAGATCACGAAGTTCATCACCCCGGCGAAGTTCTCGAGCTGGCGAATCATCGACGACAGGAACAAACCGAGCGCGCCCAGCATCAAACCCGACAACAACAGCGCCGGAAAGACCGCCAGGTAACCGATGGGCGGCGGTTGTACGTCCCATAGCCAGGCGATCGCCAGAAACAGGTAGACCTGCAGCATCGCGACCAACGTGGTTGCCGTGAGCTTGCACACCAGCAGGTACCAGCGTGGAAACGGGCTGACCATCAACAGCCGCATGCTGCCCATCTCGCGGTCATAGACCATCGACAACGAGCCCTGCATACCACTGAACAGCAACACCATCGCCGCGAGCCCGGGCGTGATGTATTCCTCGTAGAGGATGTAGGTCTCGTACGGTGGAATGATCGAGACGCCGAGAATCGAGCGAAAGCCCGCGGCGAAGATGAACAGCCACACCAGGGGCCGCACCAGGGCGCCGAAGAAGCGCTCGCGCTGGTGGATAAAACGCAGCGCCTCGCGCTTGAAAATCCCCAGCAGGCAGCGCGTATATTGAACGACGGTCACGCGGCGCGATCCCGTGTCAGTGTGTTGAAGGCCTGCTCAACAGTCGCCGCGCCGGTATCACGCAGCAGGACTTCCGCGGTGGCCTGTTTCAACACCTCGCCCTGATGCAACACGACGACCAGATCGTCGCTATCGACTTCGTCGACCAGGTGCGTCGCCCACAGCACACCGACGCCGCGCTCACGACATTCTTGACGTACCTGCTGCAGAATCGCGTGACGACTGTGAATATCCAGCCCCACCGTCGGCTCGTCGGCCAGCAACAAACGCGGTTGATGGACCAGAGCACGCGCCAGCTCCAAACGGCGGCGCTGACCGCCGCTCAATTGACGCACCTTGTCGCCCGCCCGGTCGGCCAGGCCGATATCGTTCAACGCGGCTGCGATGCGCTGTTCGGCGAGCGCCGGCGCCATGCCCTGCAGCACCGCAAAGTATCGCAGGTTCTGCATCAGGCTCAGATCGAGGTCGAGCGTCGGCTGCTGAAAGACAACGCCCAACTGCGCCAGTGCCGCGCGCCCATCGGTTCGCAGATCGTGACCCAGGATCTCGATGCGGCCCTGGCGGTACAAAAACAGACGGGTCAGCAACGAGAACAGCGTGGTCTTGCCCGCACCGTTGACGCCCAGCAGGACGCAGAAGCGGCCCGGCGGCACCTGGAACGAGACATCCTGCAGCACCTTGCGCTGCCCGTAAGCGAACGCAACGCCCTGGATGTCGAGCGCCGGGCCGACCTCGGCAGACGGTTCGTTCAAGGTGCGACCACCACACCCCACGGCAACCGACCCACCGGCACGGTCTTGCGCACACGCAGTTTTTCGAGATCGACCACCGACATATCGTTGCTCACGCCATTGGTCGTGAACAGACGCGACCCATCCGGAGAGAACGCCAGGTTCCACACCCGTTGCCCGACCAGCAGGTACTTCTCGACTTCCAACGTTTCGGTATCGATCACCGCCACCCGCGCGGCTGGTCCAAGCGCGACGAACGCGCGCTTGCCGTCGTCTGAAATCACGATGCCGACCGGCTGAATCGACTCGGCACGAATCCCCGGTATCTCGAAGCCGATCTTTTTCGTGATGCTCTTGCTCTCGACATCGATCACGCTGACCGTACCGCCGATCTCTGAAGATACCCACACCTGGCGACTGTTCGGCGTGAACTGCGCGACGCGCGGCCGCTGATCGACCAGTACGTTGGCGACGACCTCGTTGGTCGAAAGGTCAATGAAATGTGCCATGTTGGTGGTCTCGGAGGTATTGACCAACCATTTGCCGTCGGCGCTGACACCCATGCCTTCCGGTTCGACACCCACCTGCACCTCGACCACCTTGCTACGGTTTTCGACATCGACCACGGTCACCATGTTGTCGTCTTCATTGGCGACGTACAGATAGCGACCCTCCGGCCCCAATGCCAGCAGCTCGGGGTCGGGACCCGACGGCAGCGTATGGGTCACTTTGCGCGTGGCAAGATCGAGCACTTCGATGTGATCCTCGTCACTGGTGCAGACGAACAACACCTTTTTGTCCTTGCTCAGCGCAATGCCGCGCGGTCGTTCGCCGACCTTCACCTGTTCCAGCAGCTTCAGGCTCTCGCCATCGACAATCGAGATCGTGTTGTCTTTCTCGCTGGATACGTAAACCGTGTAGGCCTGTGCCTGACTCGCGATGCCCGCCATCATCAATATGGCACAGGCATACGCCGAACCCTTTATCGTTCGTTGCATCATTTCTCGAATTCTCCTCGTCGACTCAAACTTCGTGTAGTTGTTATTTGTTCAGCGCTTGCACGTCACTTCCGGGCGGTCGTATCCCAACGTATCGAGCGGTGAAAACTGGTGTAGAAATCCTTCCTGGGGCGAAACCGAAACCAGGATCCGCCGCGATACGATCAATATCGGCTGCCGCATCTGGCCGTTCCAGTCGCGATAGGTCACCGGCACACCCTTGAACGCCGCGAGCTTGAAATCGGCGCTCAACATGTGCTGCTGCAACGCTGCCACCTCCGTCTTGTTGACCCGGGTCGCGGCCTCACCGACGCTGCGTACCGCGAGCCATGCGGCATAGTCGAGCGGCGTCATCCAACGGCCGGTCTTTTCATGGAAACGCCGCTGAAACTGGGTCGCCCCCCATTGCTCGAACACACCGCTCCAGGTGGTCGCGTGCAATCCCTGGGTGCCGCCGACCGGGCGTGGCAGGAAGGTGCGATAAGCAAGGAATTCACCGAAATCATCGGCCTCATCAGCGACCAGCAGGATGTCGTAGTCATCCACCTGGGTGAAGGCGTTGACCGCCTGTTGCTCGTTGAAATGCCCCGAATCGGTCCGACCGGCACCTGACTCGAAGGTCCAGTCCTTGCGTTCGCCGATGGCGCCGCCGAAGCGCTTGGCCGCACGTTCGAGCGAGGCGGCAAAGGCACGGTCCTGCGGCGTCTTGCCCACAACCAGGAACCACTCGGTCCAGCGCTTCCATGACAGGTACTGGCCCAAGGCATCGGCCAGCATCGCCCTGCTCGGTGCCGTGTGCAGCAGATTGGCGCGACACGCCTGCACGCGCAGTTCGTTGTCTTGTGCGCTGATGTTGAACAGCAGGCTGTCGGCCGCCTCGGACAGATCCGCCAGGGCCAGCAGATCTTCAGCCGTCAGGTCGAGTAGGAACAGGCGGATCCCCTTGGCGTGCATGTCGCGAAATGCGTCGGCCGCTGTCTCACCTTGCGCCAGTACGTGCGAGCTCAGCACGAACTCCTGGCCGGTAAATCGTCCGGTCGTGTTGTTGTCGCGTATACCCTGTTCGGCCCCCGCGATGCCGTTGTCGTCGATACGCGGCTCGAGCGAGGTCAGCGGGATATCTTCCACGGGTACCCGGCTGATCAATCCGATGTCGAATGTCAGCGCATGACAGATCATTGGCATGAAAATCAGCGCAAGCGCCAGGCACAGTGGTTTCCGCATATCGATTCGCAGGTGACCTTTCAACGTGGATGCTTTCCAACTGTAGCAAGCCGCATACCACACAACTGCCGATCGCGGGCGAGACCACGGCATGCGGGCGCGACTGCGTCGCCACCGCGACGGTTTCAGATCGTGAAACGCGATCGCGGCCCGGGTGCGACATAGCGTGTCACCGGCGTTACGCATCGCACGCCACACCGGCGTCATCGCACGTATCCCGCTTACCAAGTAGAACGGGCGCACCTCCGGTCGGCCGGCCATCGGGGGCAACGGCACAGAGTTTGCTGCGCCCCTCTACCGCCATTGGCCGCCAGAGAGGGAGACGCCTTCCGTGAAACGACTGCTGATTGTCACCACAGCCTTTTTCATCGTACTCAGTAGCTTAGCCTACGCCCACGGGCCGACCCGCAAGAAGGTGGTCATCACGCGCGATATCGCTGCCCCGCCCGACGCCGTGTGGGCACTGATCGGCAATTTTCAGGATATGAGCTGGCATCCTGCGGTCGCCGGCATCGAAGGTGAAGGTGGCAACGCGCCCGGCGCAACCCGTACCCTGACCCTGGGCAACGGCGGCAAGATCCACGAAAAGCTTGAAAAGTACGACGGCGAAAAGCACAGCCTGTTCTATCGCATCGAAGACGTCGACGTGGCCGTGTTGCCGGTCACCAACTATTCGTCGTGGGTCAGCGTCAAAGAAGCGCCCGGCGGCAGCACCGTGACCTGGAAAGGTGCGTTCTACCGCGGCTATCCCAACAACGATCCGCCGCCCGAGTTGAGTGACCAGGCCGCCGTCGATGCCGTGACCGGCGTCTACGAATCAGGACTCGACAACGTCAAGAAGCTCGCCGAAGGGGGCTCGTGAACGCACCACGATCCGCCGCCCCTATGGCTCTGCGATCGTCGCTGATCGGCTCGGCGTTGATCATCTGTTTACACGGCATGGCGTGCGCTGAGCCGTTTGCCTACGTCACCAACCAGGATGGTCAATCGGTCTCGGTGATCGATCTGGCCGGACGTGAGGCCACGCAAACCATCGCCGTCGGTGCAGCGCCGGCCGGTGTTGCGGCGTCACGTGACGGCCGGCGCGCGTTTATCAGCGACCCCAAGACGCACAAGATCTACCGCATCGACCAGCGTACGCAGCGCATCGATGCGCAACGCGACGTCGGCAAGGGTCTGCTGGGCATCGCACTCAGCCCAGACGGCACCCGGGTATACGCCGCGGACTGGTTCGACGATTGCCTGTTCGTGCTCGACGCCGACTCGCTGGATATTCTGGCGCGTATCCCTGTCGGCAAGGCACCTTCCGGCGTCGCAGTCAGCCCCGACGGTAAACGGGTGTTCGTCGCCGATCGCGACGATGACCGGATCAGCGTGATCGACACGCACAAAAATGCGGTCATCGGGCGCGCGCTCACCGGGCAACGACCGTTCGGACTGGGGGTCGACCCGAGCGGTGAGCGCCTGTATGTCGCCAACGTCGCCAGCAACGACGTCAGCGTGATTGCCACCGACACGCTGCAAACGTTGGCGACCGTGCCTGTCGGCAGCACACCGTACGGTGTCGCCATAGCCCCCCAGGGCAAGCAGGTCTATGTTTCAAATCAGCACGCCAACAGTGTCTCGATCATCGATGCGCAGTCGCTGACAGTGACCGCCGAAGTGGAGACGGGTGAATTTCCCGAAGGGATTGTCGTGGCGCCATCCGGCGACGAGGTGTACGTGGCCAGCTGGTTCAGTAACGAGTTGCTGGTACTCGACAGCCGCGACCTGAGTTTGATTCGACGTATCGCGACCGGCGAAGGCCCCAGGGCATTCGGCATCTTCGTGGCCGGTGGCGGTTGAGCCGCTTCGCCTTTACCTACAACAACGACCGAGGAGCCGCCATGTACACAGCGACCTATCCCCAAGACTCGACGCTGCGACGCCACTACGAATCCGCCAAGCGCTTCGCGGCAGACCAGCCGCCCAGCGACTCGGTGTTGCGCCGACACTACGAGCAACGTCGCCTGGCGATGACTCAGGGTTCGGTGCGCGCCGCCGCTCCCCGGCCGGCACCGGCACCCAAGCCGGCACCCGCGGTCACCCCCGCCCGCAAACCACAGCAGCCGGCAACCACCCAAGAGGCCAGAAACGATGGTGGCTTCTTTGCCTGGTTGAAACGGTTTTTCGGGTGATTGCGATGTACCGAACCCACCATCCAGCCGCTGGAGAAGACTTGTGTCACGCATAACTGTCGGATTGTTCGCCGCCGCCGCTGCCTTGCTGCTGGCTCCCGGTTTCACCTCGGCCGCCGACGAGCCGCCGCTTGAAGCCAACCGGGCGCAGGTACTGGTTTTCATGGGCGACCATCTGCGCGAGACACAGCAAGGCCAGGTCTTGACCTACGACTTCGCGCGCCACGAAACGGGACAGCCGGACAAGGCCGATAAGGTATCGATGACGGTCACCAAGGTGCGCGACGATGCACGTCGCGATCTGTCTTTCGATTTCCTCAGCGGCGACGATCAGATCGATTTCCCTGACGCGCACGGCTACCGCGGCAACCCGATCGCCATCCAGTTCCTCGAACGCGATATCCGCGACATGTCGCGCCTGACCGGACAATCCAGCGCCTACTTCCGCAGTCGTATCCGCCGTGCCTTCCGCGAACCGCAGATCGAAGACGCGCCGGTCGACGTCGGCGGTCGCCGAATCAACGCGACGCAGATTACCGTCGTACCCTTTGTCGACGACCCGGTACTGGCAGAGGTCGACGGGTATACGCAAAAGGAATACCTGTTTGTCTATTCAGAGCAGGTGCCGGGCGATCTCGTTCGAATTCGTACACGAGTCGCCAAACCCGACGGCAATTCGCTGGAAGAGGAACTCAGCTATCACCCTTCGGACGCGACCCAATGACACAAGCCAACGGTTCACACCAGGAGACATAACATGAAACTGCCGGTCTTGCTGGCATCCGCCACGCTGCTAGCCGCCACCTGCTGTCAGAGTGCATTCGCCGAAGAGTGCGCCAAATCAGCAGCCGCAAACGGTTACCCGACCGAGGTTATTGCCGACTACGTCCTGGGTTGTATGCTGTCGAACGGCAAGTCGCCCGACCTGCTGCGCAAGTGTTCCTGCAGCATGGACTTCATTGCCGAGTCGATACCCTACGAAGAATACGAGCGCGTCGAGACCCTGTTGGGACTGCAGCAGATGCAGGGACAGGGCCGGGTCGCGGTATATAAAGGATCGAACTGGGCGAAGGCCGCCGTGACCAATCTGCGCGAGGTGCAGGCGGAGTCCACGCTGCGCTGTTTCTGAACACCCTGCACCCGTTGTGGCACATGCGACGGGTGCATCACCGGGCCGGGCCGGCGATGTCCACCCACTACCGTCAGTTGGTTGGAACGACCGGGAATGATTGCTCGAACTCGCGCCCTTCCGAATCCTTGACCTGCACGTCGATGCTGCCGTCCGACGAATCGGCAGCGAAACCGAACGCAATCATCGGATTCTCACTGATCGAAATATCGGTCGCCACCTTGAACAGCGGCTCGTCCTTGTACGTGACTTCGATGCTGCGGATATAGTCGGCCGGGATGTAGTTGCGCGTGATCTGGTCGAACTGCAGCCCCGAGCTGTTGGGGTGACGGACCATCAGCTTTGCCAGCAGCAGGTCGTCGACATTGTCGTCGGGCACGATCAGCTTCATGCGACCCAGTTGCGCCATCGCGGCCGCCGGGTCCTTCAGCGCAGGCGCCGAACAACCGCCCGAAGCCTTGACGAAGTTCGACACCATGTAGGTCTTGCCGTCGTTCAACTCGGCTACGACACGCACATCGGTATAAGCATTCACACGGATGCGGGTCGAGATCGTCTTCCAGTTGCGGTCACCCGGAAACTCGAAGATGGCGGCGACCGGTGACGGGTTGTTGTCGATAATCAGGAATAGCTTGCGGATATGACGTTGCGGTGTTTGATCGAACTTGGTGGCGATCTCGACCGGGACCACTGCTGCATCCTGCGCGCGGCTCGGCGTATCCAGCGCGATCAATCTGTCACCGTCGGCAACGGGTGTGTCACCGAGTATCGCGGATTGGATCTCCGTCCAACGTGCGCTGGACTGCTGCGCCGCTTGGGCCTGGGCTGCAACTGCGGCGGCAATCACCACCAGCAACAACCACCACGCCGAGGTGTGCCGACGCCGAGGCTTCCTGATCGACTTCCGTCCCACTTCTGTAACAGGCACCATGCGCGCTCTCCACGATTGCGGTTGCTCGGCCAACCAACCCAGTAGCAATCCAAGTTCGGTGCCAAATTGCCGTGCTCAGCCCACTTTGCCCTATTCCCACTCCAGCTCGGTGAAAATGGCGGTGACGTTCCGCCCGTGAAAATCATCGAACAACAGCCAGTGCCGGCGCTCGTCCTGGGCGACCACATCGACCGCTTCGCTGATATCGCCGCCGCGACGGATGATGCGGCGCGCACCATCTGCCACCGCCTGTAGATAGCGCTGCTGGCTGTCGAGCGCCGGTTGCCAATGCGCCTGCACCGCGCCATGCCCCGGCACGATCATCGTCGGCGTCTGTTCGGCCAGCGATTGCATCACCTGCTGCCAACCCAGTACGCTGCCGTCGACCACCGGGATATGATCGACGAACAGCAGGTCGGCAAGCCACAGTGCGCCGGTCTGCTCGTCGTAAACGGTCAGGTCGTTGTTGGTGTGCGCTGTGGGGTGCGCCTGCAACGTCAACACCCGGCCGCCCAGATCGAGGCGGCGTGGCTGGCCGACCGACACATCGGTATTCGGCAGCACGATCCTCGTGCCTTCCGCCTGAGGCCCAAGGTAGTCTTTCACCGGGTTCACATAGGCGTCACGGCGACGGTTCAAGGCATCAGCAAGATTGGCATGACCGATGATCTCGATCCCCTGATCGGCGAACGCCGCCGCACCCAGGCTGTGATCGGGGTGCATATGGGTGACGATCAACCACTGGATCGGCTTGTCCGTGATTGCGCGGATTGCCTGCAGCACGGCAAGTCCCTCGGCGTAGCTGCCGCCTGCGTCGATCACCGCCACTCGCTGTTCGCCGACCACGAATCCCAAGTTGGCGATGCGGCCCTCGTTGTCTGCATCGGACACCGCCTGAACGCCGGGCCGCAGATAGAGCCCCGGGGCGATCTCTGAAAAGTGCATGCCAGTCTCGGCAAACACAGGCGTCGCAAACAATCCGAACAGGATTGCCGGCAGGTAAAAATAGCGCAACACGCCTCCCCGGTGGCTCTACTGGCCCACGACTTGCTTTAACAGTGGGAACAATCGATGTGCCGTAACACCTCGATTACGACGCAATAAAAGCGCCAAATCGCCACCACCGACACCGGGGAGACGCCCATGCAGACCACCGCAGTGGTCAAGACGATCGACGCAGCCCGCAGCCGAACGCTGCCCTGGCTGTTCGTGCTGCTGTTCATCGCCGCCGTCGGTGACAGCCTTGCCGCCGAGCCCGGCATTCGCATCGCAGTGCTCAAATTCGGCACAGCCAACTGGGAACTCGATACGCTGCGACACAATGGCTTCGACGTCGAACAGGGCTTCCGCCTGGAGGTGCTGCCGCTGGCCGGTAAACAGGCAACCATGGTGGCGCTGCAGGGCAAGGAGGTCGACATGGCGCTGACCGATTGGCTCTGGGTATCCCGGCAACGTGCAGCCGGCAAGAATTTCAGTTTCCTGCCCTACTCGACTGCGGCCGGCTCGCTGGTCGTACCGGCAGATTCCGACATCGATTCGCTATCGAAACTGCAGGGTAAGCGACTCGGTATCGCCGGTGGCCCACTCGACAAGAACTGGTTGCTGCTGCGCGCCCTGGCGATGCAACAGGGCCTGGATGACCTGGCGGATACCGTTGTCCCGGTGTTCGGAGCCCCACCGCTGCTGAACAACCAACTCGAGCGCGGCCGCATCGACGCCGTGATCAATTTCTGGCCGTATGTCGCACGCCTGCGCGCGCAGGGCATGCGCGTGCTGCTCGATGCGGGAGAGGCCGCACAGCAGCTTGGCATAGACGGTAAGCCGCCGTTGATCGGCTACGTCTTCGACGCCGGGTGGGCCGAACAAAACAGGCGCCTGGTGGAATCGTTCGAAGCGGCCATAGCGCGCGCACGCAACCTGCTGCAGACCTCAGATGAGGCCTGGGAGCGACTCAGACCGGTGATGGGCGCCGCCAACGATGCCGAGTTCGTTGCGCTACGTGATGGCTATCGTGAAGGCATCCCACAGCCGATGACGCCGGCCCAGGTACAGGCTGCGGCGCGTCTCTGGCAGACCCTGTCCAAGATCGGCGGCCATGAGCTGACAGGACAGGCCACGACCCTCAGCCCCGGCACCTTCTGGGCCGTAGCAGACGACTGACGGGCGATGACGACGTCGACTTCCGCCCTTGCGCTACGTCTGGGTTCGGCCGCTACGCTGATCGCCGCCTGGCAGGCCGCTGCGATGATCGCCGCCGACCCGCTACTGCCCTCGCCGATCGACGTCGTCGCCGTCGTGTGGCACGAAACGGTCTCGGGCGATATGTTGATGCACCTCGGCGCCACACTTACCCGGGTGGCGCTCGCGTTCTTGATCGCGATGCTGGTCGGTAGCGTCATCGGCATCGTCATGGGACGCTTCCGCACTGCCGATCTGTTGCTCGATCCGTGGCTTGTGCTGTTTCTCAACATCCCTGCCCTGGTCATCATCGTACTCGGCTATATCTGGTTCGGCCTGGTCGAGACAACGGCCATACTCGCGATCGCGGCCAACAAGATTCCCAACGTGGTGGTCACGTTGCGTGAAGGCGCCCGCGTACTGGAGCGCGACTATCTGGAGATGGCGCGCAGCTTCCAACTGGGTCGATGGAAAACCCTGTGGCGCATCGTTCTGCCGCAACTGCTGCCCTATTTCACCGTTGCCGCGCGCAACGGCCTGGCACTGATATGGAAGATTGTCCTGGTGGTCGAACTGCTGGGGCGCAGCAACGGCGTCGGATTTCAGCTGCACCTGTATTTTCACCTGTTCGATGTAACGGCGATCATGGCCTACAGTATGGCGTTCATCCTGATTATGTTGGTGATCGAATACGGTTTGCTTCAGCCGCTCGAGAAGACCACCAACCAATGGCGCACGGCATAACAGTGCGACAACGATGCTAACAATCGATATTCAGCAAAAGTCGTTCGCCCGCAACGCCGACAAGCCGGTCATTGCCGACCTGCAGTTCAGCATGGCGCGCGAGGAGTTCGTCGCGGTCGTCGGTCCGTCGGGCTGCGGCAAGAGTACGCTGTTGCACCTCATCGCCGGCCTCGACACCGCCTTCGACGGCAGAATCGAATGGACAGACACCCGTGAACGTCGCCTGGGTTACATGTTTCAGAACCCGCGCCTGCTGCCTTGGTCGACGGTTCGAGACAACGTGCTGTTGGTCACCGACGGCTCCAAAGAAGCCGCAGGGCGGGTAGACGACCTGCTGCACGCCATGGGCTTGACCGGCTATGCCGACTACCACCCGGGCCAGATATCCATCGGTATGCAACGACGCGTCGCGCTGGCGCGCGCCTTTGTCATCCAACCCCAGTTGTTGTTGATGGACGAACCCTTCGTCTCGCTCGACAACCCGACGGCGGAGTTGCTGCGCGAACTCTTGTTGAGCGTCTGGACGCGGCATCGCAGCAGCGTGTTGTTCGTCACCCACGATCTGCGCGAAGCCGTGCAGCTGGCCGATCGAATTCTGTTTCTGTCGCCGTCGCCGGCACACCTTGTCAGTGAAGTCATCGTCGACCTGCCACGTGAACAACGCTCGATCGAGGCCGCCGTCGATGCGCGCTACACGGTGATCAGACAACAGTTCGACGCCCTGTATCCCAAATCGGGGCAGCCCGGCGCTTCGCCGCCCTCGCCCCTCGCGGATCAGAGCGGTGTGCTGCCATTTCGCAAGCGGCGCTGATGCCGCCGCGTGACACCGTTCAGAGGTGGATTATGCCAAGAATGGCCAACGGGTTCTTATCGCACACGGCGCAGTGTGCGCTGCTGTGTTCGCTGTTCTTCGTGCTGCCCTCGTTCGCAGTGGCAGCGGCCGGCATCGCGATTGTCGACTTTGAGTCGTACAACCTCACGCCGGTCGAAGAAAGCCCCGCCGAGAAACAATACGTAGCGACGCTGAGCGGCATGCTCGAACAGCAGGTATCGGCGGTTTCCGATGTCGATATCGTCCGCATAGAGGCATCCGACGCAGATCGCGCAAACGCCGGCTTCGGCTATCTTTTCGAGCACCCCGGGGAAGCGGCCAGGCTGGGCAAGAAGTATGGCGCCGATTGGATCGTTGTCGGACGCGTTCACAAACCCAGCTTCTTGTTTTCGTACCTGATGGCACGCCTGGTCAATGTGCACACGGCCGAGGTGGCCGAAGACCTGATCGTTGAGATCAAGGGTCAACAGGATGTCGTTACGCAAAAAGGAATAGAACGCCTGGCACAAAAACTGTCCGTTCGCCTCAATCACGCACCACAGCACTAGCATCTGGTTCTCTCAGCGTTCGGACGGCTCCTGGCACGCCGCGCTGCACGACTCATTGCGGCACCGCGGCCTCGTTCGCCCCGTGTGCACGTGTGTTTCGAGACCCGCACTTGCACCCTGCAAATACAGCATCGTGATCTTGAGCGCGCGCCGCTAAATCGACTTTCGTTGATCTGTCTCCCACGCTTGCACACCAAACCATGTTGAGCCACACAGTGCCTTTGCGGTAGCGTCTGCGTCGAAACAACAACGCTTCAAACGCGAGCTAGCCGATCTTTATCCGATCAATCAAGCCGCCCTACACATGGAAGCAGCCTGCCGATGAACACCAGTGACCTCGAAAACATCGTCGACCAGATCATCGATCTTCCACCCGAATGGCACGCTGCTGGCTCGATGTCACCGAAGATACTACGGGCGATGGCAAAACATTGTGCAGACAAAAACATCGAAAGATCAGTTGAAACGGGGGTCGGCAAGTCGACACTGCTATTGTCGCAGGTCAGCGCCAATCACAAAGTGTTCGCCATTGACGGCGGCGGCAGCCTGACGGCCACCAGACAATGCCACCTGCTGGCCAAGGAACATGTCGAATTCATCGAAGGACCGACCCAACAGACGATTCCGAAGCACGCGTTTGAAGGAAAACTGCAGTTCGCCCTGATCGACGGCCCACATGCCTACCCGTTTGCGGAACTCGAATACTACTTCATCTATCCGCTGCTCGATGAGGGCGCGATCTTCGTCATCGATGACATACACATCCCGACGATCTACAACATGTTTCAATTCATGAAGAAGGACGGAATGTATGAACTCCTCGAGGTGGTGCAGAACACGGCTTTCTTCCAGCGTACCGGCCAGGAAGCATTCAATCCACTGGGTGACGGTTGGGAGCACCAACCTTACAACATGAAGACGAAGTGGGCCGACCGCTCTTTGTCAGGCGCCATGAAGCGCATTATCCCCCAATCGTTGCACAAACCCTTGCGCAGCTATCTATACAACAAAGGTCTGTGGCGGTAGACGCCTTCGCGCTGGGCGCCGTCTGATCTCGCATTGACGAGGCACCGCAGCTCTCCCGCACACCTCTTTAACGGTTTCGGCACTATGGAAGTCAATCGCCGGCATCCCTACGCCGACGGTTGATGGCCATCTCGGCACTCCCTACGCTCGCGACATAACGCTCAAAGTCGTCGGCCGGCATCGGGCGCGCAAAGTAGTGGCCCTGCGCATAGTCGCATTGCATCTTCTTGAGAAGGTCCTTCTGCAATTCGGTTTCCACACCTTCGGCAATCACCGTGATGCCCAACTTGTGCGCCATGACGATCATCGCTTCGACCAATGATTCATCGGTACGGCAAGTGCCAAGATTGCGAGTGAACGACCTGTCGATCTTGAGAAAATCGATGTCGAGCTTCTTCAAGTACGCCAACGACGAATAACCGGTACCGAAATCGTCGATCGCAATCTGCACCCCGGCTTGACGGCAGCGCGCCAGTTTGTCGGCCACTTCCGGCTCTTGCTCAACGAGCATCCCTTCGGTGATTTCGATCACCACGGCACTTCCGGAAATGCCGTATTGCGCCAACAGTGACAGCCAATCGCTCTGCGACTGCGCACGCGACTTAAGTTGCAGTGGCGAGACGTTGATGCTCAGTTGAAAATCCCGGCACAGCTCTTTCGACCATTGCGCCATTTGTTGCAGTGCATTTTCGAATACCCAGTCACCGATCTCGATAATCACACCGGTTTCTTCGGCGATCGGAACGAACCCGGCAGGACTGATCTCGCCTTTCTCAGGGTGGTTCCAGCGCAGCAATGCCTCCGCCTTGCAGGCTCTTTCGCTGGCAAGATCGATGACGGGCTGGTAGTAGAGCTCGAACTCGTTGGCACTGATCGCCTTGCGCAGATCGGACGACATCTGCAAGCGCAACGCAGACGCCACCTCGAGGGCAGGCGTGAAATAGTGGAACTGATTCTTTCCCTGCTTCTTGGCCTCGTACATCGATTGGTCGGCGAATTTGATCAGGTCTCCGGCGTTGCTGGCGTCATTCGGATAACTGGCAATACCGATGCTGGTGGTAATAAAAACCTCCTGACCGGCGAGATCGTAGGGCTTGCTCACCACCTCGATGAGCTTGCCTGCGATACGGTCGACGTCCGCGCTGGAGAGCTTGCCGGCCAACATCACGACAAACTCGTCGCCACCCAATCGGGCCACGACGTCGCACTGCCGGACCGTGTCGATCAGTCTATTGGCCACCTTGGTCAGCAGCAGATCACCGCTCTGGTGACCCAAGACGTCGTTCACCTCCTTGAACCCATCAAGGTCGAGAAACAACACCCAGATCATCTTCTCCGCGCGCACCGAAAAACTGATCTCGCGGTTGAGGAGTTCGTGGAACAAGGTGCGGTTCGGCAGTTCTGTCAGCGCGTCGTAGTTAGCCTGGTGCCAAACGATCTCTTCCTTCTCCTTGGTTTGCGAGATGTCGGACATCGTCCCGACCATACGCTTGGGCTTGCCGTCTGCATCGAGTGCCACCACGCGCCCCCGGCCAAGCACCCAGATCCAGCTGCCGTCGTGGGTCTTCAGCCTGTGTTCGGCGCCCCATGTATCCGAGCGCCCTGCGAGGTGTTCCTGCAGACTCGCCAATGTGGCGTCGCGGTCGTCCGGATGGATACGCGACGCCCAGGTTTCGTATTCGGGCGCGACCTCCTGCTCTCCGAGAATCCTGCACCACGCGGGACTGTAGGTGACCGTGCCCTCCTTGATATCCCAGTCCCAAAGCCCATCATGCGCAGCGTCGAGAGCCAGCCTGTGAGTTTCTTCGCTGACCTGCAGGCTCTTCTTGACGTCCTCCAACTGCTCAATCTCGGCCCTGAGGTTTTCACGCATGCCGTTGAAGGCTGCGACGAATACATCGAGTTCATCCCGGGTTTTTTGCCTGCCGCGTTTCAGCGACAACGGCTCATCGAGGCTGTCGGTTCTGAAATGACGCAGATAGGCGGCAATGTCGCCGAGGTGCCTGGACACGGTGAATTGCACGATCAGCAAGATACCGAACGAGACGAAGAAGATGCGAACACCTTCGGCGGCCAGCATCACCAACAAACGACGCATGGTGCGATCGTTGATCGATCCGAGGTCTACGCTGACCCGCAGCGAACCAAGGGCTATCCGGCGCCCGCGCTCGAAGATGAGTGCGACGTCGTAGCTGCGCGGATCCTGCGCCGGCTGTTCCGCGCCAGCCCGATAAAAGCCGCCATAAGCGGTCTTGAGTTCGACCGCGTGAACGTCGGGTAGCGACCGAATGCTCTGCAGTTGAGTCTCTATCAACTGTGGATCGACCTGCCAGACACTCAGCGCCAGCGCCGGCAAGTGGCTGCTCTTGATACTGGCTATGCGATCGTCGAGGCGTTCGATGTCTTTTCGGTAGTCGGCATACAACTCTACGCCGGTCGCTATCACGGTAAGCAGTGCGCTCACCACCAAGATTCTGCGCAACAAGCGCACGTTGAGACTGGTGAAGGCGAACCTCCGCGATACCAGCCATTGCCAGCCGCTGCCCGATTCTTTGTTTGCCGGTGGTTGCTCCGGAGCCTTCACGCTATCGCTCACCCGCTGCCTTCTGCGACGCATCCCGCGTCCTGCAACCAAGCACGCCATTTGGGTTCGTTTTCGGCCAACCAGTGCCTGGCCGCATCCTGATGGCTGAAACCGCGCACATCGACCAACGCGGCCGCTTGCGAGATATCGGCATTGGACAGGCTGATGCGTTGTATCAGTGCATACGCGCAAGGCCAGATGGTCGGAAAGCGGCGCGAAACCGCCTTCTTCAGCCAACCGTCTTTCGGATTGCCGCAGTCCCAGGTGAGTTGCTCGTTGATCCCCCACTCAGGCTCAGTTTCGCAAGCCTGCGCGTAAACGGGGAACTCGACAAACTCACCTTCGTATATCGATTCGACCCAGTTCGGTGTCCAGTTGAACAACACGATCGGGCGCTGTTGTGCAACCGCCTCTTCCAGCACGCTTCTCAGTTCGTCGCCATCCTTCAGCTGCACGACATCGAACGGGAGACCCAGGGCGCGGATACGTGCACGGTCCGGCTTCTCCCACGGCCCGCTGTAATAGGTGCCGCGCGTGCCGCCGGCAGTCGCGAACAGCGGCGCACACTCACGCAGCGCTCGCCAGTCCGGCAGGCCGGGGCACTGGGCTTTCACGTAAGCTGGGTACCACCACTCTTCGCGCGTCACCGCCTCGTGGTCACCGGCATCGACAATCAAGCCGCGCCGGGTGAGGTCAGACATCTCTTTGGCCATGCTGCCTTCCCAGACCTCGATCTGAAGGTCAGCCTGCCCGCTGCTGAGCAGAAACCATTGACTGTCGGCTGCTTCGCTGAGGTAGGAGACGGAATACTTCTGTGCAGACAGGAGTTCGCCGGCAATGTGCGACACGACGATCTGACTGGTCCAATCGAGCGTCAATATCTTGATCGTGGGAGACGCCGCGTAAGCGGGCCCGCCTGCGAAAAACACCGCGATTGTCGCTGCGCACAGGACGCGCCATCCGGCCGTGCCGTTTGTCATGCAGCAGTCTCCTGGTGAACGGAAATGGCGATTGCCGACGGATTTACCGCCTACACCATGCTGTCGGCTTGCAGCGACATTTTTTGAGTGAACATTCTTATCGATAGCTTAAGGAAATTACCGTCGAGGCAATGACGGTCGCCGCTGCCGGCGTCATTCAGCAGAACGATTTTGTCGCGCCAAGCAAAACGAGCGATCAGTTGCGCGTGCCGCGCGTAGAACGTCAGATATAAGGTCATCTATACGACGCCCTCGAAAGCTTCGGATCAATCGATGAATGCGTCCCTCGAACCCATCGGATAGAGACGCCCCACGCGGCAGACAGGCAGAAGTGATCACGACGCCCGACGTCGCGGGAATGCGTTCGCCCTCGCGCTTGGCGACAGGCGAGCGATGGCGACCACGCTACCCGGCATGATCTCGCACCACGACCAAAGATGCACAAACGACCCGGCGACGGGCGCGCGACGAATGGCGAGAGCCGACATTGATGGCTCGGCGGCACGCCAACGATGCCGGCTACTGGCTACCCAACGGTACGGTCAACTCCATTTGTCTGCGGCTTCCCGTGGTTTCGATGTCCAGCGATCCCCGCAGTTGTTGTACCGACAGTTCAATGAGCTTGGACCCAAAGCCGGTTTTGCGTACCGAGGAGCCGTTCTTGGGCGGCACGGATTCGGTCCAACGCAGTCGAAATGAGTCTTCTTCATTGAGCCGCCAGTCGACGTCGAGTTGCCCGCTCCCATTACGCAGCGCGCCATGTTTGGTCGCATTGGTCGCCCACTCGTGAAAAATCAGCGCGAGCGAGGTGATTTGTTGGTACCCAATCAAGACGTCGTCACCTCTCAGCGTGATGGTGTGGTGACCCAGGTAGGGGCTGAGCGAAGTCTCGACCAGACTTTTCAGGAACACCGGGCCGTTGTCTTCGGTAACCTGGGTAAGCGAATGGGCACGCCCCAATGCGCCGATCCTTTCCCGGACGTCACTCACCAGTTCATCCACGCTGTCGGTATGTTGAGATGCGATAGCGACCAAACCGTTTATGACTGCGAAAAGATTTTTAACGCGATGGTTGAGCTCGCTCAGCATGGTCTCGCGCGCCTGCTTCAGCAATTGTTCCGCCGTGACATCGAAGTTGACGCCGACCAGCCGCTTCGGCACTTCGCCTTCCACCAGGCTCCCCAGGCCGCGCAGATAACGCAACTCGCCTGACAGGCCTTTGACGCGGAACATGGCTTGATAGTCGGTCTCGCCCGAGATCGCCCGACGCAGGCTCGACTCGACGGCTGGTCGGTCTTCGGGATGGATCCTGGCGATGATCGCGTCCACGTCGATCGATTCGGTGGGGCCGACACCGAGCAACAGGCGTTCGTTCTCGTCCAGCTTGGTCTCGCCGGACTCCACGAGATATTCCCATACCCCGATGCCCGCAACCGACAACGCAAGTTGCAGGCGCCTGCTCTGCGTGTCGAGCTCGGATTGGATAGCCAGATCGGCAGTCACATCGTTCAAGGTCATCGTTGCCCCCTCTACACAGCCATCGCTGGTACGGTAAGGTGCGATCCTCATCACCCAGGTTTTGCTGCCGTCACTGGTGGAGACATTGCGGACTGCAATATCACCGCCGGCCACGACCTTCTTGATGTCTTTGAGGTAGTCGACATCACTGAGAACACTCGACACATGCGTAATCCTGCGGCCTTTATCCGCAGGGGTTATCGAAAACACAGACAGCGCCGAATCGGTAAAGCTTCTGATCCTCAGGTCACGATCGAGGACAACCACGGCCATCTGGGTCGCTTCGAAGAAGTTGCGCAAATCGGCATTGGCCACAGTCAGCTGATCAACCTTGTCCTTCAATTCATCGTTGACTGTACTGAGTTCCTCGTTGGTGGATTGCAGCTCTTCGTTCATCGACATCATTTCTTCGTTGGAACTCTTGAGCTCTTCGTTTGCCGTTTCAAGCTCTTCCACGGTGCCGCGCAGGCGGTAGCGCGTGAGCCGTAGTTCGTCTTCCAGTAACTCGACCTGACTGCCGCCCGGTTGAAAATCGATGAAATCGTCTTGCGAGAAAGCCTTGAACGGCGCAACCGACTTGAAGATCAGCAGCATCGTGTCATCGGGCAAGGGGTCGACAACCACATCGACCTGCTGCACACCGAACTCGGCGCGTACTTCGACGTCGCGCGCAATCATTCGCTTACGCGATTGCGAGGCTTGTTGAAGCAGAGGCGACAACACTTCCCGCAGCCCAGCTCGCGCCAAGGCCGGTGCCAGCTGCGAAGCAAACCGCCCGGCACGAAACTCGAAAAACTTCCCCAGCTGGCCATTGGTAACCAGTATCTCTCCGTCCGCGCCAACCACCATCGATGCAGGCGCATAGGAATCAAGCACACGCCGCGTCGCTATGCTTTCTTCCCACGCAGCCGGCGACGCAGCTTTCGTACCGGCCGGCATGCGTGACGACCGGTGACGACTGGCGGTGCTATTCAGCGGCAAGTAGGTCAGGTACTTGGTATTGCCGTCGCGTCGGGTGAAGATGCGTGCTCTTCGATCCAGCGGGTCGAACAAGTCGTCGAACCGGCCTACGCTTTCGGACGACCCGAGAAACAGGTAACCACCGGCATTCAGGGCATAGTGAAACAGCGGTAACACCACCTGCTGCAGCTTGGTCTCGAAGTAGATGAGCAGATTGCGGCACGAAATCAGGTCTATCCGCGAGAACGGTGCGTCCTTGACCAAGCTGTGTTCGGAAAACCGGATCATGTCGCGAATTCGCGGGACGATTCGAAAACCGGTGCTGTCACCGATGGTGTATCTCGATCTCATCTTTTCCGGGATGTCGGCGAAGCTTGCCGGCGGATAGCGACCTTCGCGCGCCACCGCCAGCATGGCGCTGTCGATGTCGGTGGCGAATATATGGACCTTGGCGTCGCACGACAGACTGTCGAGCGCGTTGGCAACCAACATGGCAATGGAGTAAGCCTCTTCGCCACTTGAACAGCCTGGCACCCAGATACGAACCTCGTCGTCCGCTTCCTCTACCAACGGACGGATCACCGTCTGATCGAGCACGTCGAAGTATTCGGGATCGCGGAAAAAGCGGGTGACGTTGATCAACAAGTCTCGAAACAACAGGTCGACTTCATTGGCATCCGACCTGACGCGTTCAACATACTCGCCGGCGTCGCCGATATTCAGAATCTGCATTCGGCGCTCGATCCGCCGTGACACGGTGGTTTTCTTGTAGCCAGCGAAATCATGCCCGGTCGTAGCCGACAGGCTCTTGCACAGTTCGCCGATGCACCCCGCAACCGAGGTAGCCTGACCCGTGCCGTCCGGGTCGTCGCGGCGTTCGAAATAGCGTTTGAGGGTGGAAATGATATCCGGCGCGTCGCAGATGAAATCGACCAGGCCGGTGGCCACCGCAGACGAAGGCATACCGTCGTAACCGGCGGTCTCCGGCGCCTGCACCAGACCGACACCGCCATGTTCCTTGATGCTGCGCAGACCGATCGTGCCGTCCGCCCCGGTTCCTGACAGGATGACGCACGCAGCGTCAGCGCCATGGTGTTCAGCGAGGCTGACGAAGAAGTCGTCTATTGGTCGGCGCAGACCGCGCGGCTGAGCAAAATCGCGGAGCACCAGGCGATCGTTCTCGATGCCCAGGTTCTTGCCGGGTGGAATAACATAAACGCAACCCGGTTCAACCGGCTCGCCACTGTCGACCTGCTTGACCGGAACATGCGTTTTGCGCCCGAGCAACTCCGCCATCAGGCTTTGATGGTTCGGGTCCAGGTGCTGCACGATGACATAGGCCATCGGATCGGCATCGGACGCTTGGCACAGCATGTCTCCAAGTGCTTCGAGACCACCGGCCGACGCACCGATACCGACGATCGGGAATCGATCGACGTGGGTCATGGGTAACGTTGACTTCCGAGAAAGTTGGATTGGCCGAAATCGTCCACTCTTCGGAAAGCACGTTCGATATCATGTGTTAATTTTCGACCGTCTTAGACATGTCGCTTGGTCGATTTGAAGGCATGCGCCCTCACACGAGAGCGCCAAACGCTGAAGCCGCGGGCGTAGCAAGTTGATGGGACGTTCAACCGACCTTTTGCCGGTTGGCGGATAATAGCCGTGATCAGGCGATCGAGACCCGTTCAGACATCAGCATCGTGTACCGGCCCTAATACAAGCGATACGTTCAATCCACCGAAGGCAAACGAGTTCGACATCGCGTAGCGCATTGGCTTGTCGCGCGCCTCGTTGGTCACATAGTCAAGATCACAATCCGGGTCAGCCCCAAGGTAATTGATCGTCGGCGGCATGCGCTGTTTGCGTAACGCGAGGATTGTGGCGACAGCCTCCAGCGCACTGGCGGCACCGAGCGTATGGCCGTGCATCGATTTCGTCGACGATACACCAAGCCTGTCCGCATGCTCGCCGAATACCTTACGGATCGCCTTCGTCTCAATCGGATCGTTCTGCCCGGTACCACTGCCGTGCGCGTTGAGGTAGTCGATCTGTTGAATATCGATGCCCGCCGATTGCACAGCATTCGACATCGCACGTGCCGGGCCATCGACCGTCGGCTGCACGATATGGTGCGCATCTGAACTCATGCCGAAGCCTACGATCTCGGCGTGAATATCAGCACCCCTAGCCTGCGCGTGGTCCAGGGTTTCAAGTATCAGGGCCGCTGCACCTTCACCCAGAATCGTACCGCCACGATTGGCCGAGAACGGCCGGCAACAATCCTTGGCCAACACCCGCATGCTCTCCCAGGCCTTCACGCAGCCGTACACCACCGGGGCTTCTGCACCACCCGCGATCACGACGTCAGCCATGCCACTGCGCAGCATCAGCATGCCCTGAGCGATAGCATGCCCCGACGACGAACAGGCACTGGTGATCCCCAAGGTCGGCCCGGTAACGCCCAGGTCCATGCTGATCAGGCTCGCCGCCGAGCTGGGTATGAGCTTCGGTACGGTAAACGGATGCAGGCGTTTCGCGCCTTCTATGAGCAGTCGACGATAGCCGTCTTCCTGTGTTTGTTGCCCACCGACACCGGTACCGAACAACACGACGCACCGTTCGGCAAGCTCGGTATCGATTGTGATGCCGGCATGGGCGACCGCTTCGCGCGCTGCGACCACGGCAAACTGGGAGAAAGGGTCGTAGAACGACAAGTCCTTCTCGTTGATATGTTCGGCCGGAACGAAGCCGCGAACCTCGGCCGCCCGGCGGCATTGCACCGACTCCGGGTCGAAGCGGCTGATTTCATCGACGCCATCGAATCCCGCGAACAGGTTGTGAGCAAATGCTTCGCGATTGTTGCCCAATGCGGAAATCGCACCGAAACCGGTAACAACGATACGTTGATCCACCGTGTTCAGGCCCGCAGTTTCTCAATCAGTTTGACGATGTCGGCGATGGTCCCGAGGTTGAAACGGTTCTGAATATCGTCGGTATCTTCAATCGTGATATCGAAGTATTCCTCCAGATCGAAGATCAACTCGGCGACACCGACGGACTCAATACCGGTATCCGTCAGGTTGGTGTCGGCAGAGATCTGCGCAACATCGGTTTCCGAATGCTTTGCGACCAGCTCGATTACTTTTTGTTCTGTAGATTCACTCACCAATACTTCCTCACGCGATTTCTTCTGTTGTAATCATTCGGTTTGCCTGGCTATCCCACAACATCAATTTCAGGCATCGCCACACCTCTTTGGGATTCAGCGTGGTGACATGCGGCACCTGCAGTGCAGGAATCCCCTGCATGGCTTCCGGGAGACGGTAGAACGGTACCCGGTGATTGATGTGGTGTATGTGGTGATACCCGATATTGCCGGTGAACCAATGCATGATCTTCGGCATGTCGATAAATGACGTTGAATGCAATGCCGCGTAGGTATACGTCCAGTCATTGCGCTCTTTGAGTTCCATACCGGGAAAGTTGTGCTGCGCGTAGAACAGGTAAGCGCCGAGCGCCGCACCGATCATCGAAGGTAGCAGCCATACAAAAAAGTACAGCGCCAAGGCATCAGCGAGAAGGAAGCCGGCGAAGATCAATACCGCGATCGCGACCGCCAACAACCCTTCCCAGTTCTTGCGTGGCTTGCGCAAAAAGCCCTGTATGCACATGCCGTACAGAAATACCGTGAAATACCCGAACACGATCGTCAAGGGGTGTCGTTGCGCTCGATAAAGCCAGCGGCTCAGAGGTGAGGAACGCCGCCACTCCTCGACCGTCATGATGCGAAACGAGCCGATGTTCGAGAACTCGATGACCGAGGTATGCGCGTGATGGAAGTTGTGTGTCTCCTTCCAAATGCTCGGCGGACTCAGGGTCAGCATGCCATAGGTCCAGAACAAACCTTTCGCTATGGGCGAATCCCGCAGGATCGCGTGATGGTAGAAATCGTGAAACAGAATGAATGCTCGCACCATCAACAGACCGATGAGTATCGACAGCAACAGTCTGGCGACGGCGTTGTCGACGACGACCGCCAGCACCATGCTCGCCACCAACAGCGCCATCGTTGTGACGACGAAGCGCCAGCTCTTGCGTCGATCTTCTTTCGCGTAGACGCGTGTTTCCTTCAGCAGGTTTTGATCTGCCATAACCATCTCATCGGCATGCGGAGCATTACCGCCTCATTAAGTATCAAACAGCGATAATTGACAACACCGTTTCAGACACGGTCCAAGGGCGCTACTGTATGGCATTGAACAATGCCTGCACCTTCGCATGCAGAGTGTCGAGTTTCTTCTTCTGGACACCCAGCGGCGACAGGCTGGCCAGATCGGACGGATCCCACTGGTCGATTTTGCTGCCGAATTTCACGTGAATGCGGCCCGGCCGGGGAATGCGATTTCGGGCGGGCCACATCGCGTAGGCGCCATGGATCGCCGCGGGCACAATCGGACAACCCGTCTTGTCCTGCACGAAAACGATCCCCGCTTTGAAGGCCTTCAATTCTCCGTCCCGACTGCGCGTGCCTTCCGGATAGATCACCACCAGTTCACCCCGGTTGACCATCTCCACCGTTCTCGACAATGCGGTTCGCCCACCGCGCTGCCGATCGATCGGGAAAGCACCGAGAGAGGTGATGATTCGACTCACCATCGGATTCTTGAAATGCTCGACCTTGGCGACAAACTTGGCCTGCCTGCGTACGTGCCTGGCCACCAGGCTGTAGAGCACGAAATGGTCCAAATAGCTGGTGTGATTGGCGATGATCAGGGCGCCGCCTGTCTTCGGAATCTCTTCCAAACCCTCGCAGCGCGAAACGATCAGGTACGCCAGCGGATAGAACACGAATACCGACCAGTGCAGCCTGGGATGCTTCCAGCGATGCGACTCGGCATCGTTTGCGTTTGCCCAGGCAGTCAACGCCCGACCGGGGTTCACGACGTGGGCGCGCCCTGCCTGCTCGAGCATCGGTATGTCCCACGAGGAGTTGCCGAAGACCTCGATATGCCCAGGACGGTCGCCATAGTCTCGACAGAACTGCGTCAGAGCGAGTGACTTTTCCTCGCCATCCACCAGCCGGACGATCTCACCGGTCAACACGCCGTCGACTTCTTCGAGCGTGGTTGCCTGACAATGGCGAATACCCAGGCGAGCAGCGACAGCCGACACGACCACATGCCAGGACGCCGAAATGACCATCAGTTCATAGCCGCGCTGCCGGTAGTCAGCGATGCGCAGGTGCGCGTCGGCAAACACCTTCAGGAGAACAAACGGTACCACCCGCTCGTCGACGATCTGCTCGAGCCTGCGCCGTTCCAGCCCACGAAACTGTCGGTAGATACGCCGGTTGAACTCCACCGCGTCGCGCTTATACCAATAGAAGTACACCGGCAACGACAACACGAACCCAAAGAGCCACAGGTAACGCTTGAGGCCCGCGTAATAGGCGAATTTGATAACGATGATCTGATGAATGATGTTGCTCGACGTCAGCGTACCGTCGAAGTCGAAGCACGCCAGTTTCGATCGTCTGGCTTCGGCGCGTGGGTACGGTGAGTTCATTATCTGGTCGTCAATTCATTTCGGTCGGGACCTCTCGACCGGGTATTGCACAAGGTCCATCCAATCTCACGACATTGATATGACCGGGATACGATCGAACACCGAGGGATCGGACAAGGGTAAGAACACGTTTGCCGTCGCTCGGCTCCGCCGCGTCCGCCCAAGCAGGGCGGCGCCTGTCGACCCGATTCACTTCTGCGAATGGGCCGAACGATTCTTTACAAGTCGATATCCTAAAGAAGCGAACTCGACATCGGCAAGTCATCGGGGCAAGCCGCCTCTCGAATCCATGAATGCCCTGATCGTGACTCCAGCACGACGCCGGCTATCGAGCCGCCTTTCTGACGCCGAGGCTTCGAATGACTCGCTCGGAGCCACAAACGAAAAAAGGCCCCCTTGAGGGGGCCTTTTGTTTTATTGGCGGAGAGGGAGGGATTGATTCGCTGCTACGCAGCTCACCCCTTCGGGGCGCCGGCACAGCCGGCGTCTGCGCCATCACTACGTGATGGCTGTCGAACCACCATTTTGATTCCGAGGGTCCGAATCGATCGCTCGTAGTCGAATAAAGCAAAAGGCCCCACGCGGGGGCCTTTTGCTTTATTGGCGGAGAGGGAGGGATTCGAACCCTCGGTACGCTATTAACGTACACACACTTTCCAGGCGTGCTCTTTCGACCACTCAGACACCTCTCCTGGAACTGTTCAGGCGGGGTGCAGAGAAGCGCCGCGCCATGAAAACAAGGCGCGCAAGATTAAACCAGACCGGCGTCGGGCGCAACGTCGGCGCCCTCGCCGCGTCGGTTCAGAGGTGATGGCTGACGTGTGCCCGGGGGACGTGTTCCATCAGGTTGCGGAACACCTCGCCGTGCAGATGAATCAGGTGCTCATGGTCGCCCGATTCGAAATACACGTCCGCTTGATGGATCAGCGCCGGGTCGATCAGCACGTCGACACCGTAGGGTTCGCCCAACGCCGGAATCGCGCCTCGCTCGCAATCCGAAAATGTCGCCTCGATTTCGTCCTCGGGCAGCATTTCGAGATTGCGCGCCATCATCTGGTTCAGGCGATCCAGTTCCAGTCGGTGGGTTGCCGGTATCACGGCGAGAAGATAACTGTGGTCGTCGCCAAGTAGAACTGGCTTGGCCACTTGATCACCCGGCACATGCGCCGCTTCGGCGGCACGCATGGCAGAGTCGGTATGTGGATGCTCGACGATTTCGTAAGCAATGCCACGGCTCTCCAGATACTCCCGGAGTGTCGTTGCAACACCCATCACGAATTCCTCCCAACAAATTTTCACCCGGGTATTTCACCCCGCCCGCGAGCTGCCCGATTACAGGGAGACCAACCCTGCCGCGAAAACGAAGCCTCGCGGGGCAGACCGCTAGATTTGAAGTATAGTCACAGTTCTGAGCAACAACGGAACCCGACAGCAGGATGAAGAAGAAAGGCAAACGCCGTAGCAAATCTACCCCTTCCATTGCCTCCACCGCCGACCGCCACCATCTCTATGAACTCTCTGTGCAGTGCGCCGAGGCCGAGATCGATTTTGTCGACGAGACCTTCCGCAAGCTGAAAAAACGGCGCGCCAAGCTGCTGCGCGAAGACTTCTGCGGCACGGCCAACGTCTGCTGCGAATGGGTGAAGCGCGGCGACAAACGCGAGGCCATCGGTGTCGACCTCGATCCCGAAGTGCTCGACTGGGGACGTAAGAACAACCTGTCGAAACTCACGAAAAAGCAGCGCCAACGTATCACGCTGCTTGAAAAAAACGTCTTGAACGTCAAGACGGCCAAGCCCGATATCATCTCGGCGATGAACTTCAGCTATTGGCTGCTGAAGGAACGGCAGAACCTCAAGCAATACTTTAAGAGCGTGCATTCGTCATTGCAGGACGATGGCATCTTCTTCCTCGATTGTTACGGCGGCTACGACAGCCACAAAGAGATCGTCGAAGAGCGCGAAATCGACGACGACGGCGATGGCTTCACCTACATCTGGGAACAAACTTCGTTCAACCCGATAGACCACGAACTGCACTGCACGATCTCGTTCGCCTTCCCCGACGGTTCGGAGATGAACAAGGCGTTCAGCTACGAGTGGCGCCTGTGGTCGCTGCCCGAGGTGCGCGAACTGCTCGAAGAGTGCGGCTTTAGCCGGGTGACCGTGTATTGGCAGGGCTGGGACAAGGACGGCGAGCCCGACGGCGATTTCAAGCCCGCAAAACGCGCCGACGCCGATGCCGGCTGGATCGCCTATCTGACCGCCGAAAAATAAAAAAAGCGCGGTGTTTGCCGCGCTTTTTCTCTTCTCGCGATGCCTTGCGAGGCTAGCGGAACAACCCTTTCAGGGCATCGTCGAGTTTTTCCTTCACCTTCTCTTCGGCCTTCTGCTTGAGTTCTTCCTTCTTCTCGTCGATCTTGGCCTTCGCCTTGGCGTTGATTGCCGCCTGCAGATCAGGACGGTAGCTCGGGTTGTCCAGCGGACCGGTCACGCGCACCGGTATCGGCACACCCGACAGCTCGTCACGGCTCTTGCCACCCTGCCCCGCCAACGATTTCACCAACTCGGTGATCACGAGGTAGTCGATCGAGTTGTTCGGCAGATCCACCTTGCCCTTGCCCTCGATGCGCAACAGCGGTGACTTGGCCTGCAGGTCGTCGTTGCGCACGATACCGTTTGTCATCTGCAGTGAACCGCTGAGCTCCGAGAAATCGGTCTGACCCGGCGTGCCGGTTTCCATCGATTTGCTCTCGATCCCGAGCGCGGCGCTCGCCTTGCGCACGGTTTCGGCGATATTGACGCCTTTCAGCGCGCCATCGGTGAAGGCAAAGCGCGACGTGCCGTTCAAGCTGCGTTTTATATCAGCCTCACTGAGCCCGACCATGCTGACGTTCGCGTGCAGTTCACCGTTACCCGTCAAGCGATCCTCGCCGGCAACATCTTTCAGCAGCGGGCCAACCTGGATGCCGGTCAGTGAATTGTTCAGCGCCAGCTTCGGTTGCTTCCCGCGGGCGTCGAACGTGGTGCTACCGTTGAACTTTCCCTGGTAGAGATCCGCCGCCATCGGATCGACCTTGAGCACGCCGCCTTTCGATACCACTTTGGCCGTCACATTGCTCATGCGCGCATTGTTGACCTTGAGCTTGCCGATCTTGAAGTCACCCTCGAAATCCAGCGTGCGCAAACCGCCAAAGGGATCGGCCGACGCCGTCTTGCCACCATTCTTCGCCGCATCGCCGTCCGACTTTGCCGCACCCGCTTGGCTGCCGGCTGCTGCCGGTGGCATGTAGCGATCCAGGTCGATTTCATTCAACGTCATCTTGGTCCTGACGACCGGCCCGTCGGTCTTCAACACGTGTACGAAGCCGTCGAGTTCGGAATCATCGAGCGTGATCTTGAAGGGATCGAGTTTGACCGCGCCGTTGGCGTAGTCGAAGCTCAGTTCGCCACCGGCCTTGGTCATTGCGTTTGGATCGGTCGTCTCGATCGGGGTCGCGAACATCGATGCCAACGTCTTCAGATTGGTTTCGGCAATCTTGAGCTTGCCCTTGGCCTGGGGGTTGGTCTTCATGCCGCTGACCGCAACATTGCCGGTCGCCTTCATCGCCGGCCCGGTGATCTCGAGTTGATCGAGCGACAGCGTGTCGGCCCGGGTGTCGGCCACCATGTTCGCCTTCAGCGACAACTTGGCGCCACCCGACGGCAGCCCTTCGCCCTCGGCGTCCAGTAGCAGCGTCAGGCCATCGGCCTTGAACACCGCGAGGTCGTCATCGCTCGACAGCGTTACCTCCAGCGAGGCATCGAGCTTCATCGCCGGCGCGTTGCTGGTGAACAGCACCCCGGCCTCTACCGGCACCGACGCGCCCGGTTCGAGTGCACCGGTCACCAGGCGAACACCGTCGAGCACATACTGCTTGCCGGCCTGGCGGTCGTCCCAGGAGACCCGGCCCTGTTCGATCTGGATACCCTGCACGCTGAACTGCACGGCGGAACCCCCGTCTGAGGGCTGCTCTTTTTCAGCCGGCTTTTGTTCGGCATCGGCCGCGGCTTTTTCCGTCAGGTCCGCCCAGTTCGTTTTGCCTTGCGCGTCTTTTTCGAGGTTCAGGCGCAGGCCCTTGAGTACCAGGGTATCGACTTCGACACGCTGGCTCAGCAGCGGCCAAAGCTTCACGCGGATGTCGAGTTCATCGATCTCGGCCATGTTCTTGGCCTTGAAACCCGCGGCGTTGCCGACTCTCACCCCGCCGGTTCGCAGGCCCAGCCACGGAGAGTAGGTCACGCTTAGGTCCTGCTCGATCGCGATATCGCGCCCGAGTTCCTTCTTGGCCTGTTCAACGATCCGCGGTTTATGCTCGTTCGGATCGAACACGGTCGTCAGATAAACAACCACACCGACGGCCAGCACGACGATCACCAGGATCAGCCCGAATAACACCTTGAGCAGGGAACGCATACCTTAACCCTCTGGTCGGCGGACTCTCCGGTCCGCGTTCTTAGACATCGCCACAATCGAATATCGCGGCGTCAGTTCAAATTTTTTACGCAACCTTGTGTTCGTACAGATGTACATCGCGCTGCGGATACGGGATACCGATACCGGCTTCGTCCAGCCTGAGTTTCACCGCCTCGGTCGTATCGAAGTACACACCCCAATAGTCGGAGGTATCCGCCCACATCCGCATCACCAGGTTCACACTGTTATCGGCGAGCTCGGATACCGCGATCAATGGCGCCGGATCGGCCTTGACCCTGCCGTCCTTGGCGGCGATATCGGCAAGGATCTTTTTGACCTCAGCGAGATCCGCATCGTAGGCAACGCCGACGGTGAGATCGACGCGTCGCGTCGGTTTGGTCGAGTAGTTGACGATGTTGTCGTCGAGCAGCTTGGCATTCGGCACGATCACCGTCTTGTTGTCACCGGTGCGTAACGTCGTGGTAAAGATCTGAATATTCTCGACGATGCCCGAGGTGCCGCCACCTTCGATGAAATCGCCCACTTTGAACGGGCGGAAGATGATCAGCAGAAAACCGGCCGCAAAGTTCGACAGCGACCCTTGCAACGCCAGGCCGATCGCCAGGCCGGCGGCACCCAGCACCGCGATGAAACTGGTCGTCTGGATGCCGAGCTGGCTCAAAGCCGCCAACACCACGAACACCATCACGCCGACAAACACGATGCTGCCGACAAAACCGATGATCATCGGATCGGTCTTGCCGCGCGTCATCGTGCGTTCGACGATCGACTTGATCCACTTCGCCGCGATCCGACCAATCAACAGGATCGCGAGTGCCGCGAGAATCTTCAGTCCGTAAACGGCCAGCAATTCCTGAACCTGCGCAAGAATCTGCTCAGCGTTTTCCATCAATCTCTCCCCTGCATCTCAATATCGTCCGACCGCCGCAACGCCGTTAGTTGCCGAAAACTTCCTTCAGCAACTCGGTCGTGCGTGCCACCGGATTCTCACGAATCTTCTTTTCTTCGATCGCCAACTTGAGAAACAACCCATCCAGCGCCTTGTCGGTCACATAGTTGTCGAGATCGAGCGAACCGGTGTCGACCAATCCGCCGAGGCCACCGAGCATGCCGTCGGCCTGCGATTTCATCGACTTGTAGGCCGACGTTGCACCTGCGTTGTCGGTAGCTTCGGAGACGATCGGCAATACCGCTTCGTGCAGCGAACCACCTGCCCGCTTGCGCAGGAACTGCGTAGCCGCATCGTCCGGTCCGTTGAGGATGCCGCGTACGTCATCGAGGGTCATGTTACTGACCGTTTCTTTCACGATATCGAGCGTCTTCGGAATCGCCTGCTCGGCGGCACGGTTGACGGTGGTTTCGAAATCGTCGACGTATTTGCCTTGGCCTGCTGCGCGCAACGCCTTGGCCGCCTTACCGAGCACACCGGGCAGCGGTATGCGCACGCTCTTGTCGTTGAGGAAGCCGCCTTGCTTGCCGAGTATCTCGATTGCCCGCTCGGCACCAACGCCCAAGGCCTCTTTCAGGCCGTCGCTGATCTTCGAATTGCTCAGCGACGAAGTGCTGCCGCTCGAGCTGCCCTCTTTGAGCAGACCCTCGGCCGATTTGAAGAGATCATCCAGACCCGCGTGTGCGGTTGCGGCAGCCAGAAGACCCGCCAGCACACATACCGTCGCCATTCTTGTCCGTTTCATTGCAGGGCGCTCCGAGAGAAAGAGGAGTAACCTGCATTGTTAACATGTTTCTGCGCCGCAAACCAAGTGACTTGCCGCAAAGCGGTCTTATCGATGCACAAGAAGCAGCGTGCGACGCCGGGGGCGCGCCGCGGTTCGAAAGGTTGAGCGTTGGGATCAGGCCGAATCGCGGTGACCGTGCAGGCGCACGATCAGTTCGGCTTCGCTTTCGCTGAGTTCGAGTTCTTCTACCAGACGCGACACCGATGCCCCCTGCTGCACCAGCCGAATCGCATGGCTGTAGGGTTGGTCATCGACCTGCTGGTTCTCGTAGGTTTCCTGGCGCTCGGAGAGCACCCGCTCGCGTGCCGCAAGCTGTTGCAGCTTACGGTCCATGCCGACTGCGCCGGCGGTGAGCCCGGTGATGCTCTGGCGAACCAGTTCGAGCTGGGTCTGCAGATCGGCGGCACGCGCCTCACTGTGCTGCAGGCGTTTCGACGAACGCACCGCCGATACCCAGGCAACAACCGCGAGCAGCAATGCGAACGCGGCAAACGCCAGCGCTATCAGTACGACCAGGTTGTTGTCAGGCATATTCATCGATATGGGGCCGGCCATCGTCGTTCGACGGCCGTCTTCGTTCGTTTCTTGAGCGATCCGGCGCCTTGGGCGGCTTTTTGCGTGTACCGGCGTTGCGCGATCGATTCGGCGGTGCTACCGGTGGCACATTCCCAGGCTGTTTGATCTCATCGGCCATTCGACATCAGAACATCGACATCTCAGACCATTCTTCTTCGGTCAGCAGCTTGTTCAGGTCAACCACGATCAACAGGTCGCTGTCGCGGCTGGCCACACCCTGAATATAGCGCGAGCTCTCTTCGGTGCCGACGTTCGGCGCGGTATCGATCTCCGACTGGCGCAGCTCGACGACCTCGGCGACGCTGTCCACCAGGATACCGACGACCTGCTGCTCGGATTCGATGATCACGATCCGGCTCGAATCGTCGACCTCGGTGGTCGGCAGCCCGAAGCGGGTACGCGTATCGATAACGGTGACGACGTTGCCGCGCAGATTGACGATGCCCAATACATAGCTCGGCGCGCCCGGGACCGGCGCGATCTCGGTCACCCGCAGCACCTCCTGCACCTGCATCACGTTGATGCCATAGGTTTCGTCTTTCAGCCGGAAGGTCACCAGCTGGATTACTGCATCGCCGGAGGAGGTCTCTACCGCCGTATTGCTCATCGTTTCGTCTCCGTTATTGTTGCCCGAACGTCAAAAGTTCGTCTTCGGGCAGCGCCTGAATTTATTTACTGCACTATCTGTGCCTAATGCCGCTGCTCAGCGCGTTGGCGTCCAACAGCCCGCACATCTGGTCCGGCAACAGGCCCAACAACCACTCGCGCCCCGCTGCCTTGTGCCAACGCACCTGGTCGGCGTGCAGCACCAGCGTGTCGACGATCGCGTCGATTGCGATCGCCTTGCGGCCCTCGCCGAGCACCAGCAGGTACTTCGGATCATCCGCCGCGGCCGCAACGCCGATCACCCCGCCCAGATCGGCCACCACGGTGGACGCATCGCGATAGCGGAACACGCCGCGGTGCCAATGTGGCTGGCCCGGCACCCGGGTAACGTCGTCCGGATAGGGGCACACGCTATGCATCAACACCAGCGGCACGCCAAACCGGAACTCGCCGATGCGAAACAGCAGCGTGCGAAACCCGCCACCGACCCAAGCCGGAATCTCACTGTCGGCCGGTGGCTCAGCTTGCGTTTCCTTGGTTAGCGGCTGTTCGGTCGGTTCGTTTAGTGTCGGCGCCGGCGCATCGACAGGCGGTGTTTCGACGACCGGAGGCGCCACGCGCGGCTGTGCTGCCGGCGGCGCGGGCACGTCCGCATTCGCCGGGGGCACTTCCGCGAGCAGCGATTCGAGCAGGTTGCTGAGTGCGGCGTCCTGTTCGACGGTCGGCGTCGCTGGTGGTCGCATCAACGTCATCAGACCGCCTCGCGTGTTTCGCCGCCCTGGCCCTGCACCAGTTCTTCGAGCAAGCGGGCATAGGCGCGTACGCCGCGCGCGCGCGGATCGAATATGGCCGGCGGCAGTCCCTCTCGGCTAGCCTCGCGGAAACGGGTGTCGATCGGGATCACGCCGTTCCACAGATACTCGGCGTGATCGCGGCGCAACGCCGCGAGGCTGTCGTGCGAGGCGCGCGTGCGCTTGTCATAGAAGGTCGGCACCACCACCACATCCAGTGGTTGCGGCCGTGCCTTGGTCACCATCTTCAGCGTGTGCTGCAGACGTTCGAGGCCCTTGAGGGCGAGAAACTCGGTCTGCACCGGCACCACCAGGCGCTCGCAGGCCGCCAAGGCATTGATCACCAGCACGCCCAATACCGGCGGACAATCGATGAGGATGTAATCGAAACGCTCGCGAAGCTGGGCGACGGCGCGCGTCAGCACCAATCCCATGCCTTCGAGTCGGCCCGACTGGCGATCCAGCGTTGCCAGTGCGACGGCGGCCGGAATCAGGCTGAGCCCTTCGGTCTGCGTGTCCACAACGAGCGAGAACGGATCGACTGTACGTTTCTCGGCGACCGCCTCGAACAGGCTGTAGCTGCTGCGCGTGAGCGAATCCGGGTCGTGACCGAAATAGCTGGTCAGCGAACCGTGCGGATCGATATCGATCATCAGGGTGCGGAATCCCCAGGCCGCCAGCAGGCCGCCCAACGCCACGGTCGTGGTGGTCTTGCCCACACCACCTTTCTGATTGGCGATCGACCAGACCTTCATTGCAGGTTCACCGCCGGCCCTTCGGCCCACGGCACATCGTCGCCGCTGGCCGGTGCATTGTCGTTGGGATCGGCGAGTACGACCACGGTCACGCGGCGGTTCGCAGCGCGGCCTTTGTCGTTCGCATTGTCGGCGATCGGTCGGTGCTCGCCCATGCCGACGGCCGACATGCGCAGTGGATCGACGCCGCTGCGCGCCATGAAATGCACGACGCTCGCTGCGCGTGCGGCCGACAATTCCCAGTTGGACGGAAACGCCGAGGTCGCAATCGGTACGTTGTCGGTGTGCCCTTCCACCTGCAACTTGCTCGGGATGCGCGCCAGGGTCTTGGCCATTTCGCGCAACGCGCGCAAGGCATCGCGCGACAGGCGCGCCTCACCGGATGGAAACAGCATCTTCTCCTTCATCTCGATCTCGATACGTTCGCCTTCGCGCGTGATCCGCAGCAGATCGTTGTCGATGTATTCCTGCAGTGAGATCTGCAGTTCATCGGCGATACGCATGGCAGTGCCGTCTTCCTTGAAACGTTCGTCGAGAACACTGTTGCCCTCGCTCGGGTCGGCGTCTTTGCCCTTGCCTTCGCCCTCGGTCGCAGCCGCCGCCTGTTCCTCGCCATTGCCTTTGCCGCCGATCTCGCCGGCGTTGTTGGCGTCCATCTGCTTCGGCGCGAGCGGCCCTACCGGCATTGCGTTCATCGAACGCGGGCGCTCACCGATCTGGATCGGATCGTTGCTGCGCGGTTCGACCTTGAACACCGAACTCAAGGTCTCGGACAACACGCGATACTTGCCTTCGTTGACTGACGAAATCGAGTACATCACGACGAAAAACGCAAACAGCAAGGTGATGAAATCGGCATACGAAACCAACCAACGTTCGTGGTTCTCGTGTTCTTCATGGTGTTGTCGCCGCCGCGCCATGCGTTACCTCAACGCAGGAAACCCTGCAGGCGGGTCTCGATCTGACGTGGGTTCTCACCTTCGGAGATCGCAGCCAGGCCCTCGATGACCAGCTCGCGATAGTGGCTCTGTTGCTGCACATAGGCCTTCATCTTGGCCGCCATCGGCAACATGAAGAGGTTGGCCAGGCCGACCCCGTAGATGGTCGCGACGAACGCGGTGGCGATACCGCTGCCGAGCTTGGAGGGATCGCTGAGATTCTGCATTACGTGGATCAGGCCCATGACGGCGCCGATGATGCCGATGGTCGGCGAATAACCGCCCATCGCCTCAAGCACCTTGCAGGCCGCCAGGTCGAAACGTTCACGACTGTCCAGCTCCACCTCGAGGGTGCGCCGGATGTCGTCCGGCTCGTTGCCGTCGACCACCAGTTGCATACCCTTGCGAATGAACACGTCGCTCTCGAACTCGACGGCCGCCTCCAGCCCGAGCAGGCCATCCTTGCGCGCGATCTTGCTCCACTCGACGAGTTTCTCGATCGTTTCCGGCAGGCCGTGTTTGGGCGGCATAAACACCGTGCCCATCATGCGCATGCTGCGCAGAAACACCTGCATCGGGGTCTGTAACAGCACGGCACCTATGGTGCCGCCGAGCACGATGATCATCGCCGGGCCATTGGCGAGCGTGTCGATGTGACCGCCCTCCAGCCAGTTGCCGCCGAGGATCGCGGCAAAGGCAATGACGACGCCGATGAAACTCAGGATATCCATCGTGCTACGCCAACCCTGCCAAAGCGCTGCCAATCTGCTCGAGTGGCAGCACGCGGTCGGTCAAACCGGCCTTGGCGACGGAATAAGGCATGCCGTACACCACCGATGTCGCCTGGTCCTGGCTCCATACCGTGGCGCCGGCCCCCTTCAGGGCTCGCGCACCTTCGGTGCCGTCGGAACCCATACCGGTCAACACCACAGCCTGCACACCTTTGTTCAATGCGCGCGCCGCCGAATCGAACATGATGTCGACACTCGGCTTGTAGAGATGTTCACCACCCGGCGAGACGCGAACGCGCAGGCGTCCGCCTTGCGCATCGACGGTGGTCTGCATGCCACCGGGCGCGATCAGCACGCGGCCGGGCGACAACTCATCGCCGTTTGATGCCTGCGCAATGCCGATGCGGCAGACGTGATCGAGACGCTCGGCAAAGGTTGCCGAAAACTCCGCGGGCATGTGCACGGCGACCAGCACCGGATAGGGATAATTGGCAGGCAGCTCGTTGAGCACCTGCTGAATCGCAACCGGACCGCCGGTCGATGCGCCGATCACCACCAGGCGAACAGCGGCACGTCGGCGCTCGACGTTTCTCGGCGGCGGCGCGGCGGGCAGCGGGCGCGTCGGAACCGGTGCAACGTTGGTGGCGACCGCCATGTGGTGCCGCGACCGGTTGCTGCGTGCGATGCTGATAACGCGCTCGGCCAGGGTGCTGCTGGCATTGCCGTTGCCGACACCGATACCGCCCTGCTTGGCAAGAAAGTCGACGGCGCCGGCTTCCAGCGCCTCCAACGTCGACTTGGCGCCGTCGCGGGTCAGTGCAGAGAACATGATGATATTGGTTGGGTGCGTGCGCATGATCTCGCGCACGGCGGCAATGCCGTCCATCAACGGCATCGCGACATCCATAGTGATCAGATCGGGGTGCAGACGCGAGGCCATCTCGACGGCTTCGCGCCCATTGCTGGCTTCGCCGACGACGACGATATCGCCGTGCCGTTCCAGCTCCTGCTTGATTCGTTTGCGGAAGAAAGACGAATCATCGACGACGAGTACCCGGACTTTTCCCACCATGTGTTATCCAGGACTACGCCAATTTCGTCCTGCCTCTCCTTCGCAAACGATCAGTACCGACGTGCGTATTTGCGCATCAACCCGGGTACATCGAGGATCAATGCGATTTTGCCGTCGCCCGTGATGGTCGCGCCGGCCATGCCGTCGAGACCTTGCAGCAGGGCGCCGAGCGGTTTGATAACAACCTCTTCCTGGCCGACCAGAAAATCGACCACGAGACCGACCTGCACACCGCCGACATTGACCACGACCACATGTCCGTGATGCCCTTCCTGGCGCGTGTCGGCCATGCTGTGATCGGTAACCAACCAGTTGCGCAGATAGAACAGCGGCAAGGCACGATCACGCACACGGATGGTCAACTGACCGTCGACCGTATTGGTGCGCGTCAGGTCGAGGTTGAAAATCTCGACCACGCTGGCCAACGGCAGCGCGAACGGTTGACGGCCGAGAATCACCATCAAGGTCGGCAGGATCGCCAGTGTCAGCGGCAGCTTGACGATGATCTTGCTGCCCCGGCCGTGGACCGAATCGATCTCGACCGAGCCATTCATCTGCGCAATACGCGTCTTCACCACATCCATGCCGACGCCGCGGCCGGACACATCCGAGATCTCGGTCTTGGTCGAGAAACCGGGTTGGAAGATCAGGTTGTAGCAATCTTTGTCTTCCAGGCGTGCGGCTGCGTCTTCATCCATCATGCCCTTCTCGACCGCTTTCCCGCGCAGCACATCGGCATCCATACCCTTGCCGTCGTCTTCGATCGACAACAGGATGTGATCGCCTTCCTGCGCGGCCGACAGGATCACGGTGCCGCGACGCGGCTTGCCTGCCATCTCGCGCTCATCCGGCGACTCGATGCCGTGGTCGACGGCATTGCGCACCAGGTGAACCAGCGGGTCGGCCAGCGCCTCGACCAGGTTCTTGTCGAGGTCGGTGTCTTCACCGTTCAACACCAGGTCGACTTCCTTCTTCAGGTTGCGCGCCAGATCGCGCACCACGCGCGGGAAGCGACCAAAGATCTTTTTGACCGGCTGCATGCGGGTCTTCATGACCGACAGCTGCAGATCGGCGGTGACCACGTCCAGGTTGCCGACCGCATTGGCCAGTTCTTCGTCGGCCATTGTCGACTTGAGGGTCGCCAGGCGGTTGCGCACCAGTACCAGTTCGCCAACCATGTTCATGATGTCGTCAAGGCGCTGCGTATCGACACGCACCGTGGTTTCCGGTGCCGCGCCTTTGCCCGGACCGGCCGCTTTGTCGGCTGCCTTCGCCGGTGCTGCCTTGGCCGGCGCAGCGGCCTTGGCCGGAGCCGGTTTCTCGACCTTCTTCGGTGCTGCCGGCTCGGCTTTCTTTGCCTGTGGCGCGGGTGCCTCGGCAGCGGCCGGCTTCGCGGCGGCTGCCGGTTTGGGCGCGGCCGGAGCAGCTGCGGGCGCAGCGGGTTTGCTCGCCGCGGCGTCATCTGCCGGCGCGCTACTGAACTTGCCCTTGCCATGCAGCTCATCGAGCAGGGCTTCAAACTCGTCTTCGGTGATCTCGTCGCTGGTCGGGGTCGGGGCCGCGGCTGCTGCTGCGGGGGCGGCTTCGGTCTCGCCTTCTGCCGCGCCGCCGAACTTGCCCTTGCCATGCAACTGGTCGAGCAGTGCCTCGAACTCTTCTTCGGTAATATCGTCGCCGCCCGGTGCAACACCGGCCGCATCATCGGCTGCAGGCGCAGGCGCTGCCTCGGCCACCGGCTCGGGTTCCGCCACCGGTTCAGGTTCGGCTTGAACTTCAGGTTCGGCCGCAGGCGCTTCGGCGACCGCCTCGGCCTCGTCGCCACTGCCGTCATCGGGCTGGGTCAGCACTTCGAGGCGCGCCAGCAGATCCGGGTCGGCCGGCTCCGGCATTTCGCCTTCGACCAGGCGCTCCATCATTTCATTAACAACGTCCAGCGACTGCAGGATGGTATCCATGACGTGCGGCGTGACCGCGCGCTGCCCCTGGCGCAAAACGTTCAACAAGTCTTCGGCACGGTGGCAGGTCTCTACCAGCGGTGTAATCGCGAGGAATCCGGCACCGCCCTTGACGGTATGGAAACCGCGGAAGATCGCGTTCAGCAGATCCATGTCTTGCGGACTCTGCTCGAGATCGACCAGCTGTTCACCCAACTGCTCGAGGATCTCGTTGGCCTCTACCAAAAAGTCCTGGAGGATTTCGTCGTCTGCATCGAGACTCATCGTTTAGAACCCCAAACTTGAGAGCAGGTCATCGACGTCGTCTTGACCGCTAACCACATCGCCTTTGTCGACACCCGGTACTGCCGGCCCTTCCGCCGTGATATCCGGGCCGCTAGGCTGTTCTTCATCTTTCGGCTTCGCTTTGGCACCCGACAAGCGAACCAGCTCGACCAGCTTGCCTTCCACATCGTTGACCAGCTTGATCACCTTGCGGATCACCTGGCCGGTCAGATCCTGATAACCCTGGGCCATCAGCACTTCCGACAGCTTGCTGTGCAGTGCCTCTGAATTGGCCTGCGTGGCACCGAGAAACTTGCTGATCTCTGTGCTCAGATCACGGAAGTCGTCGACCGTCATCTGGCGCGAATTGAATTTGTCCCACTGTTCCGACAGGTGGTGCGCATCGTTGCGCAGGGTATCGGCCAGCGGCAGGCTGTCCTCAACCGCGCCGAGCGTGGTGTTGGCCGCCTGTTCGGTAGTCTGAATAACGTATTCCAGTCGTTCCGCCGCGTTCGGCATCTCAGTCTCGGCGATGTTCGCCAACTGGGCGTCCATCACAAAGCCATTGATCGAATCATGCAGCTCACGGGTCAGCCGGCCCACTTCCTGAAACAACATGCTGTCACGGAAACCTGCAAGCTGTGCGATAACCGAAATCGCTGCATCCTCGCTGCCGGATTCCAAGTGATCGACCAACGTTTTGGCCAGCTCCAGTTTTTCGCTTACTTGCTCGGGATTCTGTGCCATTAGGGTTTCCATAGTGCTGATCAGGCCGCGACGCGCTCAAAGATCTTGTTGATCTTTTCTTCCAGCGTGCCGGCAGTGAACGGCTTGACAACGTAACCGTTGACGCCCGCCTGGGCAGCTTCGACGATCTGTTCGCGCTTCGACTCGGCAGTAACCATCAGTACCGGCAGGGACTTGAGTTTTTCGTCGGCGCGCACGGCCTTGAGCAGGTCGATACCCTGCATACCGGGCATGTTCCAGTCGGTGATCAGAAAGTCGAAATTTCCACTCTGCAGCAGCGGTAGCGCGGTCATGCCATCGTCAGCTTCCTGTGTATTGGTGAAGCCAAGATCCCGCAGCAGGTTTTTGATAATCCGGCGCATCGTGGAGAAGTCGTCCACAACAAGGATCTTCATGTTCTTGTCCAAAGCAACCTCCGCACATCAGACAATGTGGCCCCGACGAAAAGGCCCGATTAATTGATTCATCCGGCGTATCGGCACTACGCCGAAAAACCGTAGGGATTTTTTTCTTGAAAAAGCTTATTTGAGCCCGTCTTCGGGCAGCCACTCGCCCAGACGCGAACGCAAACGCAATGCGGCCTGACTGTGTATCTGGCAGACGCGTGATTCGCTCACGCCGAGCACCTGGCCGATCTCGCGCAGGTTCAGCTCTTCGTCGTAATACAGGGCAATTACGAGGCGCTCGCGTTCCGGCAGGCTGGCGATGGCATCGCCGAGGGCTTCGCGGAAACGGCTCTTTTCCAGGCCGCGGTCGGGACCGTCTTCGAGCGAGTTACGCGTGCGTGCGGCCGTGGCGCCGCCTTCGTGCGGCACAACCTCGCCCACTTCACTCAGTTCTTCGTAGCTGAAGATGCGCGCACCCGACGCGTCCTGCAGAACCTGGTGGTATTCCTCGATCGACATGCCGAGCGATTCGGCAACCTCGACATCACGTGCGTCACGCCCTTCGGTGTTCTCGATCTCACGCATCGCATCGGCGACCATGCGCGCCTTGCGGTGTACCGAACGCGGCGTCCAGTCGGAACGGCGGATCTCGTCGAGCATCGCGCCGCGAATACGGATGCCGGCGTAGGTTTCGAAGCTCGCACCCTGGCTCGCATCGTAGTTGCGGCTGGCCTCGATCAAACCAATCATGCCCGCCTGAATGAGATCTTCGGCCTGCACCGACGGCGGCAGACGGTTCATCAGGTGGTAGGCGATGCGTTTTACCAGCGGCGCATGCCGGGTCACCAGGTCATCAAAACTTTGGTCTTTAACTGCATCATAAGTTGCAAGATTGCTCACAGCACCATCTCCCCATAGTCACTGGAATATTTGATAAGACGCTCGACGAAGAACTGCACCTGGCCATTTGCACCGCTCGGCTGCGGCCATGTTTCTATTTTTTTGGCCAGGCTGCGAAACACCTGCGCAGCCTTGCTGCGAGGGAACGCCTGTACTACCGGCTTTTGCGCCCGTACGGCTTTGCGCACACTCTCATCGAAAGGAATCGCACCCATGAAGCTCAGGGTGACGTCGAGGTACCGGTCGGTGACCCGGCACATCTTGGTATACAACTCGCGGCCTTCCTGCGCGCTGCGGATCATGTTGGCCAGGATCCGGAAACGCTGATGGCCATAGTCACGGTTCAACAACTTGATAATGGCGTACGCATCCGTGATCGACGCCGGTTCGTCACACACCACAACCACAATCTCGTGCGACGCGCGCGAGAAGCTCAACACCGTATCCGAGATGCCGGCCGCGGTATCCACGATCAGCAGCTCGGTGTCGGCCGCCAGTTCGCTGAACGCGCGAATCAGGCCGGTATGCTCGGCCGGGCTCAACTCGGCCAACGACTGCACGCCCGAGGCACCCGGAATCACCTTCATGCCGTTCGGGCCTTCGACCAGCACGTCTTCCAGGCTGCACTCGCCGCGCATCACGTGCGACAGGTCGTGCTGCGGGTGCAGACCGAGCACAACGTCGATATTCGCCAGGCCCAGATCGGCATCGAGCAGCATCACCTTCTTGCCGATCTCTGCCGCCGCAACGCCGAGATTCACGGAGACGTTGGTCTTGCCGACGCCGCCCTTGCCACCGGTAACGGCAATTGCGCGCACCGGACGTGGGTTTACCATCTGGCGCAGACCGGTAGCCTGATCAACATGGGTTTCAGGCGTTAGCATGTGAATGCACTCCTCCCAGAGCCAGAGCCGCATAGCCGGCGTCGATATCGTTCGGGTTTTCGTTCAACAGCTCGGCTGCGCGAGTCACCAGCGGATGCGCCTTGGCGGTCTGCAGGTCTTCCGGCACACGCTGGCCGTCGGTCACGAACGCCATCGGCAGGTCGGCCTGGATCAGTGCCGACATCAGGCTGCCCAGGCTGGCGGCCTCGTCGAGTTTGGTCAGCACACAGGCGTCCGGACGGAAGTCGGCGAACAGGCGCAGTGCACGTTGCACGGCCGCCGCCTCGGTGGTCGCCGAAAGGGCCAACAAAGTCGTCAAATGATGGCCGGCAGCCATCAGGGTTTCGCGCTGATCGATGATGCGCTCGTGCGCCGCCGACATGCCGGCGGTATCGATCAGGATCAGGCGACGATCGCCCAACATATTCAACGCCTCTTCCATCTCTTCAGGCGTGGTCGCGGTGCGTACCGGCACGTTGAGGATGCGCGCATAGGTCTGCAGTTGATCGCGTGCGCCGATGCGATAGCTGTCGGTGGTGATCAATGCAACGCTGCGGTGGCCGTAACGCAAGGCGAAACGTGCCGCCATCTTGGCAATCGTGGTGGTCTTGCCGACGCCGGTCGGGCCAACCAGGGCGACGATGCCGCCGCGGTCGAGTACATCGGTGTCGTGCACCCGCAGGTCACTGGCCAGCAGGTACAGCGCCTTGCGCCACGCCTGGTCGACCACCTCGATATCGCGCACCCGCTCCGACAGGCTGCGTGCAAGGTCAGCGCTCAGTCCGAGCGACATCAGGCGAGCGAGAAGTTCTTGAGAGTGCGGCGCACGCTGACCGAGGTCGTACCAGCTCATGCCGCTCAGTTCGGCCTGCATCCAACGACGCAGGTTCTGCATCTCGCGACGCATCTCGTCGAGCGCAGCCGAGTCATCGTGGTTGGCGTACAAGGACTCGGAGACCTGGCTTTCGTTGCGCGCCGGCTTGTGTTGCTGGGTAGGAATGCGCTGATCGGCGGTTTCTTCGACGTCATGCTCGACCAGGTCGACCGCGGCGGTCAGTTCGACGCCACCCTCGACCGATTTGTTCGACAGGATCACGGCGTCCTCGCCGAGCGCATCGCGAACCATGCGAAGGGCTTGGCGCATATCCTGGGCAACAAAGCGCTTGATTTTCATGTCCGGCGGTCCTCGTTTGGCCGGGACCGCCGTGGCGGCCCTCAGGGCTCTTTCGAATTCCGGCCGATCGTGCTGATCACTTTTATCTGCCGGTTATCGGGTATCTCGTTGTAAGAGAGGACGCGTAATCCCGGTACGCTGTGGCGGGCAAACTTGGCCATCCAGGGGCGTATCGCTGCGGCGACCAACAAGACACTTTCCTGTCCGCTGATCTCCTGCTGGCGAGCTGTCTCCTGCATCGCCGTCTGCAGCTGTTCGAGCATTCCCGGCTCGACACCGGCACCATCCTCTCCTGCGTTCGCGAGGGTCTGTTGCAAGAGGCGTTCCAATCCGGGCTCGAGAACGATTACCGGAATTTCTCCAATAGGACCAATGACTTGCTGAACGATGGAACGTGACAGGGCGACCCTGACGGAAGCCGTCAAAGTGCCGGCATCTTGACTTTTCGTCGCCTGCTCCGCCAGCGTTTCGGCAATCGTGCGCATGTCGCGGATCGGCACACCTTCCTGAAGCAGGTTCTGCAGCACGCGCAACACCACCGCCAACGGCAACAGCTTGGGCACCAGGTCCTCGACCAGCTTCGGCGCCGATTCGGCCAGGTTGTCGAGCAGCTGCTGCACCTCGTCGTGACCGAGCAGTTCATGCGCATGCGAGTGCAACAGCTCGCTCATATGGGTGGCGACCACGGTGCTGGCATCGACCACCGTATAGCCCATGGTCTGTGCCTGATCGCGCTGCGCGGCATCGATCCACACCGCGTCGAGACCGAACGCCGGATCGGTGGTCGGCGTGCCCTTGAGCTCGCCGAACACGCGACCGGGGTTGATCGCCATATCGCGATCGACGAACACTTCTGCCTCGCCGACCGGCACACCGTTGAGCGTGATGCGGTAGGCATTGGGCGACAGATCGAGGTTGTCGCGGATGTGCACCGACTGCACCAGGAAGCCGAGTTCCTGAGACAGCTTCTTGCGCACACCCTTGATGCGGTTCATCAACTGCCCGCCCTGGTCACGATCGACCAGCGGGATCAGGCGATAGCCGACCTCCAGGCCGATCACGTCGACCGGCTGCACATCCTGCCAGGTCAGTTCACGCATCTCGCCCGAGTCATCGGCCGGCACCAGGTCGTGGCCGGGGGCGCCGGCCGCAGTTGCGGTGGCGGTGGCAGCAACAGCGCCGGCCAGTGCCGGCTCGGCCTGACCTTCCTGCTTGCGCTTGGCGATCATGTAGGCCAGTCCGGCGATGCCGCCGCCGAGCAGCAGGAACACCAGGTTCGGCATGCCGGGGATCAGGCCGAGCATGACCAGGATCGCGGCGGTGATCGCCAGCGCGCGCGGATTGTCGAGCAGCTGGGTGGATACCTGGCTGCCGAGGTCTTCGGCGCTCGACACGCGGGTGACGATGATCGCCGCCGAGGTCGACAGCAACAGCGACGGCAACTGGGCGACCAGGCCGTCACCAATGGTCAGCAGGGCGTAGTTGCGCACGGCCGTACCGAAATCGAGATCGTGCTGGCCCATGCCGATGGCCAGGCCGCCGATGATATTGATCACCAGGATCAGGATGCCGGCAATCGCATCGCCGCGGACGAACTTCGAGGCACCGTCCATCGCGCCGTAAAAGTCGGCCTCGCTGGAGATCTCTTCGCGCCGCGTGCGCGCCTCTTCCTGGTCGATCAGACCGGAGTTCAGATCGGCGTCGATCGCCATCTGTTTACCGGGCATGGCGTCCAAGGTGAAGCGCGCGGAAACCTCGGATACGCGCCCCGCGCCCTTGGTGACCACGACGAAGTTGATGATCACCAGAATCGCGAACACCACCAGGCCGACGGCATAGTTGCCACCGATGACGAACTCACCGAAGGCCTCGATGACCTTACCCGCCGCGTCGCCGCCGTTATGCCCTTCGAGCAACACGATACGCGTCGACGCCACGTTCAACGCCAGGCGCAACAGCGTGGCGACCAGCAGCATCGACGGGAACATCGCAAAATCGAGCGGCCGCAAGGCATACACGGTGACCAGCAACACCACCAGCGACAGCGCGATGTTGAAGGTGAAGAACAGATCGAGCAGGAACGCCGGCAACGGCAGCACGATCATCGCCAGCAGCATGAGGATGACCAGCGGCGCACCCATACCGCGTGCACCGACCTGGCGGAAGACACCCATGACCTGGTCCATCATGCCGGCCCTCCGTGGGTGCGCATCGCCGGCACAACGCCGGGCATCAGAGTTGCGATAAAGCTGCGATCAATCATGCTGGTATTCCTCCGGCACCGGGTACGACTGCGGCGGTGTCGGGATATCGCCGCCCTGCTCACGGTAGGCACGCAACTGAAATACGTAGGCCAGCAACTGTGCGACCGCGAGGAACAAGGGGCCGGGTATCGGATGTTGAAGTTCGGTGCTGAAGTAGATCGCACGTGCCAGCATCGGCGCCTCGACCAGCGGCACCCGGTTGGCCTGACCGACCTCACGAATATTGGCCGCGATCAGCTCCTTGCCTTTGGCGATGACGATCGGCGCGCGCATCTTGTCCGGGTCATAACGCAAGGCGACGGCATAGTGCGTCGGGTTGGTAACGATGACATCGGCGTTGGGTACTTCCTGCATCATGCGGCGTACCGCCATCTCCATCTGCAGGCGACGGATACGGCTCTTGACCTCGGGTTTGCCCTCGGTCTGCTTGAGTTCTTCGCGCACTTCCTGCTGCGTCATCTTCAGGTCTTTGACGTATTGACGCATCTGGAACGGCACGTCGATCAGCGCCATCAGGATCAGCGTGGACGACAACAACAGCGATGCACCACCGACCATCTTCATCGCCTGCATCAGCGATTGTTCGACGTTGAGATCGCCCAGACGGATGATGTCGTTCGACCAGGCATACAGCAGCGCGACGGTGGCCGCCGCGACCAGTACGAACTTGGCCAGCGATTTGACCAGTTCGACCAGGCCGCGTACCGAAAACAGTTTCGCCATGCCTTTGATCGGGTCGAGCTTGCTGAACTTCGGCTGCAGCGCCTGGGTACTCACGTTGAAGCCGCCGAGCGCGATCGACGATGCCACCGCGACCACGATCATCACGCCGAAATACGGCAGCAGCATGAACAGCGCATCGCCGATCGCCTTGGTCAGGTGGGCCAACATCGCGTTCGGATCGAAGATGTCTTCGCGCTTCAGTGCGAACTGCTCGTTGAACAGCGTATGGAAGTTCTCGGTGAAGTACGGCCCGAGCATCATCACCGTAGCCAGACCCATCAGAGTCATCGCCGCGGTATTGAGCTCACGCGAACGCGGCACCTGCCCTTTTTCACGCGCATCGGCGATACGTTTGCCTGTGGGGTCTTGGGATTTTTCCTGACCGTCTTGGTTTTCAGCCATGCCACGTCACCTCGTTGTAAGGATGGCGGGCGCCTGGTCGAATGCCTCGAGTACCAGGTTGCCGAAGTTGGTCATGACCTGCGGTAGCGTGACCCAGATCAGAATGAAACCCATCAACAGGGTTACCGGGAAGCCGATTGCGATGATGTTGAGCTGCGGCGCGGCGCGCGATACCACGCCCATGCCGATGTTGATCAACAACAGCGAGATGATCACCGGCATCGCCATCAGGATGCCGGCGGCAAACATGCGCGACGCCCATTTCAACAATTCGTAGATGCCGGCGCGGCTGATGCCGTCGGTAGCCACCGGAATCACGGTGAAGGTGTCGACGATCGCCGAGATCAGCACCAGGTGACCGTTCATCATCAGAAAGGCGAGCATTGCCAGGATCAGCCAGAACTGCGCAATCACCGGCACCTGTACGCCGTTGGTCGGGTCCATCATGTTGGCAAAACCCAGGCCCATGCTGAACGCCATGATCTGCCCGCCGAAGATCAATGCGGCGAACACCATCTGCATCAGCAGGCCGAGTGCGACGCCGACGCCGATCTCCTGCACCAGGATGATCACCGCTTCCGGGCTGAATACCGAGACAACCGGCGAACTCGGGAGCACCGGCTGCACGAGCAACGTGATCAGCACCGACAGGATCAAACGCAATTGCACCGGGATCTGGCGCACGCTGAAGATCGGCGCCGCCATCATCATCGCGGTGATGCGCACCAGCGGCCAGAAGAAATCGGCCAGCCACTGGGCGAGTTGCGCCTCGGTGAAGTTCATACGTCACGTCAGCCGATGATGTACGGCACGTTCTCAACGAGGCGCTGGGTAAAACCGACGATCTGGCGCAGCATCCAGGGCCCGGCCGACATCAACACGATCGCGACCACGATCAATTTCGGCACGAAGCTCAGCGTCATCTCGTTGATCTGCGTCGCCGCCTGGAACATCGCGATGATCAGGCCGACGCCGAGCGACGCCAACAGGATCGGTGCGGCCAGCAGAATGGTCACTTCCATCGCCTGACGACCTACAGTCACTACGGTATCTGCATCCATCGCGGTCTCCTAAACGTAAAAACTCGTCGCCAGCGTACCGAGCACCAGCGCCCAGCCATCCACCAGCACGAACAGCATGATCTTGAACGGCAGCGAGATGATCAGCGGCGACAGCATCATCATGCCCATCGACATCAACACGCTCGCCACGACCAGGTCGATGACCAGGAACGGAATGAACAACAGGAAGCCTATCTGAAACGCCGTCTTCAACTCGCTGGTGGCAAAGGCCGGCATCAGCAAGGTAAAGGGCACGTCGGCCTCGCCCTGGAACTCTTCCTGGCCCGAGATGCGCGCAAACAAGGCCAGGTCATCGTCGCGCGTCTGCGCCAGCATGAACTCGCGCAACGGAATCTGCGCCGCATCGAGTGCGGCCTGTGCGGTCATCTCGTCCGCCAGGTACGGGCGCAGGGCGGTCTCGTAGACCTCGGACAACACCGGGCTCATGATGAAGAACGTCAGGAACAGGGCCAGGCCGAGCAGCACCTGATTCGACGGTGTCTGTGCCGTGCCCAGCGCCTGGCGCAGGATCGACAGCACGATGATGATGCGGGTGAACGAGGTCATCAGGATCAACGCTGCCGGCAACATGCTGAGCGCCGTCATGAGCAGCAGCACCTGAATCGACAACGTATAGGTTTGCTCGCCGCCCTCGCCCGGCGTCACGGTCAGTGCCTCGACCCCAGGCGCGGCAAACACGCTGGGTGCGATCAAGCACAGGGTGAACACAAACAGTGCTTTCATGGCGCATCTTCCTTGTGGGTGTCGACAGCTTGAGCGTCGACCGGCTGCTCTGCCGGAGTGGCCGCCGCCCGCTCCAGTTGCTGCGCGAAATCGGTCGTGCCGCTTGCCGACTCGTCGAGCACCATCAACGTCTGCACCCGTCCGGGCGCGATGCCGACCAGCAGACGGCGGCCTTCCACCGACAACAACACCGCCTTTTCACGCGCGCCGAGCGATACCCCGCCCAGTACCTGGACCTGCCCCTTGTTGATGCCCGGCGTCTGTACGAAGCGCTTAACCACCCATGCCAGGGCCAGCATGATCGCCAACACGACGACCAACCCGACCGCGGTATCGATCAGGTTGGACGTGCTCAGCGGCGATTCGCCCAGGCGAGCAGAAGCCTCGCCCTGCGCTGCCCCAACAGCCTCGGCCATCAGAAGCAGGGGCGCAGTCAGTAGAAACTTGCTTGTCATTGCGGCTACCGCGTATGTGTTCCGTTTACGGCTGTGATATCGGGCATCGACATGGCTATCAGGCAGTCAGTTTCTTGACCCGGTCGGCCGGGCTGACGATATCGGTCAGACGGATACCGAACTTCTCGTTGACCACCACGACCTCGCCTTGCGCGATCAAGGTGCCGTTGACCAGCACGTCCATCGGCTCGCCGGCCAGTCGGTCGAGCTCAACGACCGAACCCTGGTTGAGTTGCAGCAGGTTGCGGATGTTGATGCGCGTACGCCCGATCTCCATCGAGATAGTGATCGGCACATCGAGGATTGCGTCGATCTTGACGTCGCCGGACAGGCTGGCCGAGGCCTCCGGTTGCAGCTGTTCGAAATGCGCTGCCTCCGCCGCTTCGGTGTGGTCCTGCTCTTCCAGCGCCGCTGCCCATTCATCTGCCAGGGCTTCGTCTGCACTCTTGTCGTCGCTCATCGCGTTTTCCGCCTAGTTAAGCTTGTTCACTGGGCACCAACTGGGTGCCTTCCTGTTTCTTTGTCTGGCTCAGCAACTCGTGCAACTTGCGCGAGCTGCTGCGTTCGATCCATTCGGCGATCTTTATCGAGTAACTGTTGTTGTGTACGCCGAGCGAGCCGCGGAATATCGGCAGGCTCTCGGCGGTTACTTCGTGTAGATCGGGCACGTCGAGAGGAATGATGTCGCCGACTTCCAGCGCGGCGATATCGCGCAGCGCCAGGGTCGCTTCGCCGAACACACTGGCGATCTCGATGCTGGCGTTCATGACCTCTTCGCGCATCGCCAGCTCCCAACGTTCGTCGGTCTCGCCACGGTCACTCTGCACGCCCGCATCGAGCAGGTCGCGGATCGGTTCGAGCATCGAGTACGGCAGGCAGATATAGAAATCACCGCCGCCCGATTCGAGGTCGACGTTGAAGGTGGTCACCACAACAACCTCCGACGGCGACACGATGTTGGCGAACTGCGGATTGACCTCGGAATTGACGTACTCGAAGGTGATATCGAGCACCGGCTGCCACGCCAGTTTCAGATCGCCATAGGCCATGCCCAGCAGGATCTGCACCACGCGCAATTCGGTCGGGGTGAAATCACGACCCTCGATCTTGGTATGAAAACGCCCGGTGCCGCCGAAGAAGCTGTCAACCACGCTGAACACCAGCTTGGGGTCGAGCACGAACAGCGACTTGCCGCGCAGTGGCGATACCTTCGTTACGTTCAGGCTGGTCGGTACGAACAGACTGTGCACGAATTCGGAGAACTTCAGCATCTGCACGCCGGATACCGAGATATCCGCACTGCGACGCAACATGTTGAACAGGCTGGTTCTGAAATAGCGCGCGAAACGTTCGTTGATCATCTCCAGCGTCGGCAGACGACCGCGAACGATGCGGTCCTGGCTGGCGAAGTCATAACCCCGCGCCTCGCCCGGCTCCAGGCCCTCGTCCGTGCCGGTTTCGACGCCGCCGCTATCGACGCCGTGTAACAGCGCATCGATTTCGTCTTGTGAAAGAAGATCTGAGCCAGCCATGATTACTGCATCACGAAACGGGTGAAGTACACGCCCTTGATCTCGCCGGGCTCGTTCAGTTCTTTGAGCTGTTCGCCGAGATTCGTCTGAACCGCTTCCTGCAACGCCGTGACACCTTCGGGTGTCAGCAAGACGTCGGCCTGCTGTTCCTCGAGCAGGTTGAGCAGGTTGTGGCGGATCATCGGGTCGTTGGTGGTCAGGGTGTCGACCACGCTCTGGTGATGGGTTCGAATCTCGATCGCGACCTGCAACATGCCGGCATGACCGCCCGACGGCAGATTGACGATGAACGGCGGATCGAGCTTGTGGTACAGGGCCGGACCCTCTTCAGCGGCCGGCGCCTCCCCTGCCTCCTCGGTAGCGGCGGTCTCCTCGCCCTCTTCTTCGCCGCCCAGCAGAAAGAACGCTGCACCACCACCGACGAGCAGCAGTACGACGACCGCGGCGATGATGATGATCAGCTTCTTTTTGCCGCCGGGGGCCTGCTCTTCACCGGCGATATCTTTTTCGTCTGCCATGGGTGCGAATCCGTCCTCGATAGCGATTGTTGACGCACAGAACCGTTTGCAGCGGAGGACTGCAAACGCTGTGCCACTGCCAACGCGAATTTTTTATCCCTATTTTTCAATTACTTAAAATTTGCACTTGATTGAACGTCAGGCATTTGACGAATCAGCGGGGATTGCACGGGCTAAAAAATTGGCAGCCGGCGGGCCGCCGATCGAGGCATCGGGGTTACCGACGGGACGGTGGGGATGCCGATGTCGGCGCGGGGCGGCTCAGCGCCGCAGAACGGCGAGCCAGCGCCAGAAATTGAGCAGGCTGGCGAGCGAGGCGGCGACGTAGGTCCAAGCGGCGGCACGCAGGATGTCGCGTGCGGCCGGCACCTGGTCGGGGTGCAGATAGCCGGCCTCGAGAATCGGCATCGCCTTGCCGAACGAGGCATCGATCTCCACCGGCAGGGTCACGAACTGCACCAGCACACCGAAACCCAACACCAGGAACCCGCCGGCCAGCGAAATCAGCACCGGCGAAGGCGCCCTTGTCGCCAGGCCGAGCAAGGGGGCGGCAAACAACATCATCGAGCCAAGCCGGGTCGCCCAGATGGAGGCCATCGCCAGGCGCGAACGCAATTGAAACATCGGCTCATCGGCGGCGTGCTGCATCGCATGACCGCACTCGTGCGCGGCAACCGTGATCGAGGTCAACGTCTTGCCGTCGAACTTGTCTGGGGTAAGGCGTACGCATCTGGCCTGCGGATCGTAGTGATCGCCGGCGTCGGTGCGTTCGACGTCTACCCCGTCGAGACCGAGTCGTGCGAGCAGATGGCGCGCGAACTCGCCGCCGGTGCCGGGAAAGTTGCTCTCCGGCTCACGGTGGTAACGCGCCATGACCCGCTGCACCCAGAACTGCGGTAGATAGACCATGGCAACAACTGCGACGATGATCAGCAGATAGACCATTCAACCTTCCCATTCAACCTTCCCATTCGGCCGCCGCACGTTGGCCTGCCCGGACATCCACCCGGCCCAACAGCCAGCCGCCTGCCACGAACAGCAACAGCACGCTCAATATACCCATGCGGGCGCTGTCGCTCAGCACGGCGACCCAACCGACCAGCAGCGGGCCGACCACCGCAGCGAACTTACCCATCATGTTGTACAGACCGAACAAACGCCCGGCATGTTCCGTAGGGATTAGGCGCGCGTACAGTGCCCGGCTCATCGCCTGGATACCGCCCTGCACCAGGCCGATGACCACGGCCAGGCCGTAGAACTCCCACTCGGCGCGCATCTGCGATGCCCAGAACACGACGATCACATAGACCACCAGAGCCAGCCAGATCGCATGCTTGGCGCCGATGCGGTCACCGATGCGCCCAAAAACCAGCGCCGCGGGAAAACCGACGAATTGCGTGATCAACAGCGCGGTCAGCAGGCCCTCGGCGGCGAAGCCCAGCGACATGCCGTAATCGACTGCCATGCGCACAATCGTGTCGACGCCATCGATATAGCACCAATAGGCCAGCAGGAAGGTGAACGCCATCGGCAGGCTACGCAGCAATCGCCAGGTCGCGACCAACTCTGCCCAGGCCTGGCGCAATCCCCTGCCGTCGCGTGTCGTAGCATGACCCTGCTCATGGACATACAACATGACAGGCAGGGAGAACACCGCCCACCAGATCGCCACCATCAGAAAGGCCAGGCGTACCGACTCGGCCTTATCGGCCAGGCCAAAGCTTTGCGGATACAACACCATCAGCACATTGACCGTGAACAGCAGCCCGCCCCCGAGGTAACCCAGGGCATAGCCGAGCGCCGAGACCCTCTCGACCTCGTCTTTCGCCGCCACGTCGAGCAACATCGCGTCGTAGGTGACATTGGCGCCGGCGAAGCCGACCACGCCGAACACATACAGGCCCGCGGCGACCAGCCAATAACCCTCGGCGACCAGGAACAGGCCGGCGCTCATCAACACCCCGAGGGTCGTCAGCATCAACAGCAGGCCCTTCTTGCGTCCACTTCGATCGGCGATGACACCCAGCAATGGCGCCAGCAGCATGACGAGTAACGAGGCGATCGCGTTGGCAGTGCCCAGGCGAGCGGTACTCTCGGTCACCGACACATCCGCCGACCAGTAGGATTTGAAGAACACGGGAAAGAAACCGGCCATCACGGTCGTCGCGAACGCGGAGTTGGCCCAGTCGTACAAGGCCCACGACCACTGCGAACGACGACCGGCCGGGAGCGTGTCGGCCATCAGCTCTTGATGCCGACACCACGGGCCAGCAGCCACATGGCGAACGAGCCCAAGGCAATGATGAAGCCGATGATGATGGCGAAGGCGGGCCACATCGGGATGTCACTGACACCGAGCAGGCCGTAGCGGAAGGCGTTCACCATGTACAACACCGGGTTGGCCAGCGAGGCCTTCTGCCAGAACTCGGGCAGCATACTGATCGAGTAGAACACGCCGCCGAGGTAGGTCAGCGGCGTCAACACGAACGTCGGAATGATCGAGATATCGTCGAAGCTGTTGGCGTAGACCGCGTTGATAAACCCTGCCGTAGCGAACAACACCGACGTCAGCACAAACACCGCCAGCGTCACGCCGTAGCTGTGGATGCTCAGATCGGTAAACAGCAACGAGATGATCGTGACCACGGTACCGACGACCACGCCACGCGCTACACCCCCGCCGACATAGCCGGCGAGGATAATGACGTTCGGCAGCGGTGCGATCAGCAGCTCTTCGATGTTGTGCTGAAACTTGCTGCTGTAGAAGCTCGACACCACGTTGGCGTAACTGTTGGTGATCACCGACATCAGGATCAGGCCCGGCACGATGAAGTCGATGTAGCGAAAGCCGTCCATATCGCCGATCTGCGATCCGATCAGCTTACCGAAGATCACGAAGTACAGCGCCGTGGTGATCGCCGGCGGCAACACCGTCTGCACCCAGATGCGGCTGAAGCGCAGGATCTCCTTGGTCAGGATGGTCTTGAACGCAACCCAGTACACCGACGCGTTGTTCACGATGCGTCTCCCCGCAGCTCGACGCCGCTGCGCACCAGGTCGATGAACAGCTGCTCCAACCGGTTCTGCTTGTTGCGCATGCTGACCACCTCGATGCCACGCGCGTTGAACGCCTCGAACAGGGAGTTCAAGCCGAGGTCGCGCGTGACCGACACCTCCAAGGTGGTGCTGTCGAGCGGGTTGATGACGAAGCCGGGGATCTGATCGATATGTTCCAGCGGTTCGCGCACATCGAGGACGAAGGTCTCGGTATGCAGGCGACGCAGCAGCTCACCCATGGCCGCGCGTTCGGCGATCACGCCACGGTTGATGATCGCGATATGCCGACACAGGCTTTCGGCTTCTTCGAGGTAGTGCGTGGTCAGGATGATGGTGGTGCCGGCCTTGTTGATCTCGCGCAGGAACTCCCACATCGTGTGGCGAATCTCGATATCGACGCCCGCGGTCGGCTCATCGAGTATCAGCAGGCGCGGCTTGTGCACCAGGGCGCGGGCAATCATCAGGCGACGCTTCATGCCGCCCGACAGGTCGCGCGCCTGTGCATCGCGTTTGCCCCAAAGATCGAGTTGCTTCAGTGTGCGCTCGGCGCGCTGGTAGGCCTCGCGCCGCGGGATGCCGTAGTAACCCGCCTGGTTGACGACGATCTCGACAACCGGTTCGAACACGTTGAAGTTGAATTCCTGCGGCACCAGGCCGATGCTCGACTTGACCTTCGTCGGCTCGCTGTCCAGATCGTGGTCGAACACGCTGACCTTACCGGCGCTCTTGTTGACCAGCGAGCTGATGATGCCGATCGCGGTCGACTTGCCCGCGCCGTTCGGACCGAGCAAGGCGAAGAAGTCGCCCTCGTCGACCTCCAGATCGATGCCGCACAGCGCCTCGTGACCGTTCTTATAGGTCTTGCGCAGGTCTTGCAGCACCAAAGCCTTCATGAAACCGACTCAATTCGTGGGTGAGCCGTTCATTCTAAACCACCCGCATCAATCGAGTACGACCAAACCAGCCCCACGATCTGCAAGGTGATGGACCCGGCGACCAAGCCCTTACCCTTGAACGGCTCACGCCTCGCGCAACTCGGGGCGGTCGCGGTATTGCGCGAGCGATTCGGGGTTCAGCAGGGCCTCGGTGTTCTTTACCGCGCGCCCCTCGACGACGTCGCGCACGGCGAGCTCGGAGATCTTGCCGCTACGCGTGCGCGGGATGTCGCTTACCGCGAGAATCTTGGCCGGCACATGCCGCGGGCTGGCGCGTTCGCGCAGCTTCGAACGGATGTCCGCCTCGAGCGCCGCATCCAGTTCGGCGCCGGCGGCCAGCACCACGAACAATACGACGCGCACATCGTCGTCCCACTGCTGGCCGACACAGACACTCTCCTGGATCTGCGACAGGCGTTCGACCTGGCGGTAGATCTCGGCGGTACCGATACGCACGCCGCCCGGGTTCAGCACCGCATCCGAACGACCCTCGATGATCAGCCCGCCCTCGTCGGTCAGCACGGTCCAATCGCCGTGCGTCCAGACGCCGGGAAAACGCTCGAAGTAGGCGGCGTGGTAACGCTCACCGTTCGGGTCGTTCCAGAAACCGACCGGCATGCACGGAAAGGCGCGCGTGCACACCATCTCTCCCGGTTCGTTTCGTACCTTGTGACCCTCGCTGTCGAACACATCGACCGCCATCCCCAGGCCGCGACATTGCAGCTGACCGCGGCGCACCGGCAGCAGCGGGTTGCCGAGGGCGAAGCACGACACGATATCGGTGCCGCCGGAGATCGAGCTGATCTGGATGCCGGGTTTGATCGCGCGATGCAGGTAATCGTACGACGCCGGTGCCAGCGGCGAGCCGGTCGAGAGAACGACACGCAGGGCATCGAGCCCAAGGTCACCGCGCACGTCGACCCCGGCCTTCTCCTGTGCCGACAGGTATTTCGCGCTGGTGCCGAACACCGACACCCCGAGTTCATCGGCCATGCGCCACAGGTTGTCTGCCGACGGGTGAAACGGATTGCCGTCGTACAGCACCATGCGGCAGCCGGTCGCCAGGCCGGACACCAGCCAGTTCCACATCATCCAGCCACAGGTGGTGAAGAAGAACAGGCTATCTTCACGCGTCAGGTCGGTATGCAGGCGATGCTCTTTGACATGCTGCAGCAGCGTGCCGCCGGCACCGTGCACAATGCACTTGGGCTTACCCGTCGTGCCCGACGAATACAGGATGTACAGCGGATGGTCGAACGGCAGCATGGCAAACGGCGGCGCGGGCAAACTGTTGTCGATCAGCTGCAACCAATCTCGCAACGTCGCGTCACTGTCGAGACCCTGCCAGCTGATCTGAATGTGGTACTCGCAGCCATGCAATTCATTGCCGACCTCGCGCACCTTTTCGCGGATATCGATCATACGTCCCTTGAAGCGATAACCGTCAACCGCGATCAGGACCTTCGGTTCGATCTGACCGAAACGATCGAGGATGCCCTGCGCGCCGAAGTCGGGTGAACAGGATGACCAGACGCCGCCCAGCCAGGTGGTCGCCAGCATCGCGACGACCGCCTCGGGGATGTTAGGCACGATGGCTGCCACGCGGTCGCCGGCTGAGACGCCGAGTTGCTGCAAAGCAGCGGCCATAGCCGCAGCCTGCGCATACAGTTCGGCGTAGCTCAGGCGCATGTCGCTACCGTCCTCGCCGCGGAACACTAAGGCTTCATGGCCATCGCGGAAGCGCAGCAGATTCTCGGCGTAGTTCAGGCGTACATTCGGAAACCAGCGCGTCGCGCGCATTGTGTCGCCTTCGACCATGGCCGGTTGGCGATCGCCGTCGAAGCAGATGTCGGCGGCATCGAGCAGGTCCGACCAGAATTGGTCAGGGTGATCGACCGCCCACTGCCACAGGTCGGCATAGTCGCCAAGGTCCAGATCGTGCCGCTCGCCGGCCAGCTGCGCGAACGCAGCCATCTGGCTGTGCGCTGCCCGATCCGGGTCCGGACGCCATACGATGCGATATCGCTCCTCGTTGGTTGCGTGCTGCACCGTGGTCTGCCCTCTGTCGTCGTCAGATGAATGCGACCCTCGACATAATTTGCCGGGATTGCGCAAAAAGGGTTTTTCTTCGATCGCTGTTCAGGGTAGAAAGTCAACAGCGTCGATGCAAACCCGATTCGCGACCACAAGGAACAAAAGATGGCGATCAACCAGCCCCGCTCTCCAGAGGTGTACCTCAATCTGAATGTACGCGGTATGGGGGCATCCGCGACGCTGGCGATCAACGAACGTTCACAGCAGCTCGTGCGCGAAGGTCGCCAGGTGTACAAGCTCGGGCTCGGGCAATCGCCTTTCCCGGTACCCGACCATGTACGCGATGCGCTTGCCGCCAACGCGCACCAGAAGGACTATCTCGCGGTCAAGGGCCTGATGCCGCTGCGTGAGGCAATCGTCGACTGGGTGAAACGCACCGAAGGTCTCGACTATCTGCCGCAGAACGTGCTGGTCGGTCCCGGCACCAAAGAATTGATGTTCCTGGTGCAGCTGGTGTACTACGGCGACCTGGTCATTCCGTCGCCGTCGTGGGTTTCGTATGCGCCACAGGCGCGCATCATCGGGCGGCAGATCCAGTGGCTGCGCACCAACCCGAAGAACGGCCTCGGCGTCGAACCCGAGATCCTCGAAGAACTGTGCGAGAGCGACCCGGGCCGCCCACGGCTGTTGATACTGAACTCGCCAAGCAACCCGACCGGCCTGTGCTACAGCGAGCAACAGCTCGAGCGCCTCGCCGAGGTACTGCGCAAGTACCGCGTGCTGGCACTGTCGGACGAGATCTACAGCGGCACGCACTACGAGAACGGTCACGTGTCGTTGGCGCGCTACTATCCCGAAGGCACCATCATCAGCAACGGCGTCAGCAAGTGGTGCGGCGCCGGCGGCTGGCGGCTGGGCTTTTTCGTCTTTCCCGAGAGCCTCGGCTGGTTGGCCGATGCGATGGCCGCCGTAGCCAGTGAGACCTTCACCGCCACCAGCGCACCGATCCAATACGCCGCGGTCGCCGCCATGCAGGAGCATCCGGGCATGGAACAATACCTGTCGCACAGTCGACAGATACTCGCCAACCTGGCCGACTATGCCTATCGCACCCTCGCCGCCTCGGGCTCGGTGCTCAACCCCGCGTCCGGCGGCTTTTACCTGTTCCCGCAGTTCGAACAGCATCGCGACAAGCTCGCCGCACGCGGTATCGAAGACGGTGCACAGTTCGCTGAGCGCCTGTTGCAGGAAACGGGCGTTGCCCTGCTGCCCGGCAACTGCTTCGGCCGTCCATCGCGCGAGCTATCCGCACGCATCGCGATCGTTGACTTCGACGGCGAGCAGGCACTGAAGCATGCGCAGACCGAGACGATCGACACCGCGTTCGTCAAGACACACTGCAACCGGGTTACCACCGCGATCGACCTGCTGGCGGAATGGTCGAGCAGCTGAGCACGCGATAAAGCAGTTACGTTGGAAACCATCGCACTCGATACACTGGCGATACTGGTCGCCGTTGCCGCGCTCGCGGGCATGATCGATGCCATCGCCGGCGGCGGTGGGCTGTTGGCCCTGCCTGCCCTGCTGTGGGCCGGCCTGCCGCCGGTGCAGGCGCTCGCAACCAACAAGCTGCAGGGCACCTTCGGCACCATGACCGCTTCGTTTCATTTTCTGCGACGTGGCGAGATTACGCTCGCCAAGATGCGCATACCGATCCTGATGACCTTCATCGGATCGGCAGCCGGTACGCTCGCGGTACAACGCCTCGGCTCGGAACTGCTCGAAGATATCGTCCCGGTCTTGTTGATCGCGTTTGCGCTGTACTTTCTGTTTTCGCCGAGGATCGGCGATCAGGATGCCCACCACCGCATCAGCCATCCGATGTTCGGCCTGCTGATCGGTTTCAGCGTGGGATTCTATGACGGCTTCTTCGGCCCGGGCACCGGCAGCTTCTTCGCCGTGGCCTTCGTCATGCTGCTCGGCTACAACCTGCGGCGTGCCACGGCCGGCACCAAGATTTTGAACTTCACCAGCAATGTTGCATCCCTGCTGTTCTTCGCCGCCGGTGGACACGTGGTGTGGCACGTCGGGTTGGCGATGGGCATGGCACAGATAGCCGGCGCCTGGGTCGGCTCACACCTGGTGATAAGTCACGGCACGCGGCTGATCCGGCCCTTGTTGGTGATCGTGTCGCTGGCCATCTCGATCAAGCTGCTGCTCGGCGACTGAGCGGTATCGGCGGCTAGCGGTACTTGCGCAGGTACGCCCATTCGAAGGCGCGCTTGGCCCAGTGGAATCCGACGAACGACGGCAGGACGAGATTCTTGCTCGGCGTGCGCGCCACCAACATGCCGCTGCTGAAGCTGTCGACGATACAAACCAGCTCGGCCTTGAAGGTATGACTTGCCGCCTTGCCGGAGAAGTTGTCCATCAGGTTGGCGACCGCCGCTTCGGCCTGCAGATCGGCCATATGCGCCTGTTTGGGCAGCCAGTCCGGTCCGGGGAAGCTACCGGAATCGCCGGCCACGTAGACTTTGTCCCAGCCCTCGACCTGGCAGAATTGGTCGGCCTTGATCATGCCGCCTTCCGAGCGCGGCAGTTCGGTATTGTCGAACCATTGATTGCCGGTCATGCCGGGCATGAACAGGATCATGTCGGCGGCAAACTCGCCACCCTCGGTTATGACCTTGTTCGCCTCGAACGCCTTCATCTTATGCCCGAGATGGGTCTCGATATTGCGCTTGGCCATCTCACGCATGATGCCTTCGACGGCCTTCGGCCCAAGGCGCTGGCCGGGCTTTTCCGCCGGCGTGAAAAACACCAGCTTGAACTTGTCGCGCTTGCCCTGCTGGCGCAGCCAGGTATCGATGCCGAACAGGAACTCGAACACCGGCCCGCCACGCATCGCCGAGGGTTCTTTCGGGTTGCCGGCAAAGCCGAACGCCAACGTGCCGCCTTCGAGCGCGCGCAGGCGATCGCGAATCTGCGTGACCACATCGACGCCGCCACAGGGCAACAATGAATGTTCGATACCCGGCAGCTTGCGGATGAAGCGTCCGCCGCAGGCGATGATCAGGCCATCGTTCCGGACATCGCCTTTGTCGGTGCTCACCACGCGCCCCGCTTCACCCATTCCCTGTGCGGAGGCCTGCCGGTAGTTGACGTTCATGCGCTTGAAGAACGGTTCGAGCGGTACGACAAGGTCTTCCGGTTGGCGCAGCCCCGTCGGTACCCAGATCGTACCGGGGTAGAACACGAACTCGGGCTTGGGGGCGATCAGGTCGATCGTCAGGCTGGCGTCGGCTGCCCGCAGCTTTCGCACGGCGGTCAGGGCGGCAAATCCGGCGCCGATGACGGTAACACGCGGCATGTGGACCACTCCTCGGGTGTCAGGGACAGTTGCCTATTCTAAGGCGGGCAACCGCCGATGTCAGACACCGATTGCGTGGAAATGATTTGGGAATCGGCCGCGCTACCGCTATGCTTTCGAGACCTTTGAGTATTTGACGGTATTTTGATGGCGGACTCGGATCCGGGCTTCCTCGGTACGCTGACAGATGTATCCGCAGCGTACTTCATCGCCCAACTCGTAGATAACAACGAAGAATTTCAACCTTACCGACAAATGGGCATGGAGCAGATCGCCGTCGGGCAGATCGGTTCCTATGTCATCGCGCGCGGTCACCGCGAACAGGTCTTGTGTCAGATCGTGCGCGCGTGGGAAGAGCCGCGCGGCGATGGGCGTGTGCGCCTGGTCCGCCTGTTGCCCCTAGGCGAGATCACGTCCGACGGTGAATTCATTCGCGGCACCGGACGCTACCCGCCGCTGTCGACGCCCGTCTTCCTCGCCGAAACCAATCAGCTCGATGCCATGTTCGACAGCGTGCGGCGCTACGGCCTGCACCTGGGGCGGTTGAGTCAGCGCAACGAGCTGCGCGTGTATGCCGATCCGAACCTGCTGTTCAACCGTCACCTCGCGATACTCGGACAGTCGGGTGCGGGCAAATCCTGGGCCGTCAGCAGCGTATTGCAACGCACCGTCGCGCTGATGCCCAAGGCGCATATCGTCGTTCTCGACCTGCACGGCGAATACGGTTGGCGCGATGAACAGGGCAAGCTACACAGCGCCTTCCCCAGCGAGATGGTACGGCACGTCGATGCGCGCGAGCTCGAAATGCCCTACTGGTTGCTGACCTATGCAGAGCTGGTCGACCTGTTGATCGATCGCACCGATCCGAATGCCTCGCTGCAGATCTCGTTCATGCGCGAAGTGCTGCATTCGCTGCGCAAGAAGAGCAACAAGGATCTGGGCATCGACCGTCTGTCGGTCGACTCCCCCGTGTACTTCTCGCTCAAAGAGCTGTACATGCACTTCAAACAGGCCAACGAACAGCAGTTCGACTTCGGCAAGACCAAGGGCCCGCTGTTCGGTTCGTTCGACGAGTTCCTGGTGCGTTTCCAGTCGATGTTCAACGACTCGCGCTACGACTTTCTGTTCCGCCCGCGTGCGCGCGCCAAGTCGACCGACCTCGAAGGGCTGCTGCGCGATTTCATCGGCCTGGGCGAACCGAAACGGCAGATCACGGTCATCGACCTGAGCCCGGTGCCGCACGACGTGCGCCCGACCGTGTCGGCGCAGATCGGCCGCCTGGCCTTCGAGTTCAACTACTGGAACCCGCGCCGCCGCGAGTTCCCGATCCTGCTGGTGTGCGAAGAGGCCCACCAATACATCCCGCGCGAGTCGACCAGCCGTCACAGCGGCAGCCGGCGCGAGATGGAACGCATCGCCAAAGAAGGCCGTAAGTACGGCGTCGGCCTATGCGTGGTCAGCCAGCGACCGACGGAATTGTCGGAGACCGTGTTGTCCCAGTGCAACAACTTCCTGGTACTGCGCACCACCAACCCGCAAGACCAGGCCTACGTACGCAACCTGATGCCCGAGGGCGAGCAGGACCTGGCCGACGTGTTGACCACGCTGCGTCGCGGTGAGGCACTGGCGGTCGGCGAAGCGATCCCGCTGCCGACCCGTTTCAATCTATACAAGCCCGATCCGGCACCCGACAGCAGCGATGCTCCGGTGGTCGAGTCGTGGCAATCCGGCCCGGATGACCTCGACGTGGGTGGTATCGTCAAGCGCTGGTGGCGTCAGCAACGCTGAGCAGTTGGGTTTGGCTCGTGCGGACATTGCAGCGCAATCCCGCACGGCATGCCCGGTCGAATTCGCACGGTGATCGTGTCAGACTGGCCCTTCAGTCAAACAAGGACACGACATGTCGGACGACAATGTGCTGCCGTTTCCCAACCGGTTTCGCGATGCGATCGATGAAGAGGCATGGCAGGCACTGCAGGGAGAGTTCTACCTCGACTGCTATTTTGCGCACCATGGCAAGCCCGCCGACAATCCCGAGCAATTGCGCGACTGGCTGACCGAGGTGCAATTGTTCGCCGACACCGGCAACCCGTTCTTTCGCGGCTGGCTGGTACGGCGGCTCAGCGAGTCGCCGCCTTAGTCGCGCGGCGTAGCGCTCACCTCAGAACAGATCGACGTCACTGTTGCCGCCGACGCTCGGTCGCTCGAAACGCTGCTTCTCGTCGGCCAGGCCGCTGAGCAACATCATCAGCTTATCGCTTTCATCTTCAACACGCTGGAACAGTTCCAGGATGTTCTGTTGCGTCTCGCTCGACTCGCGCCAGTTGCCTGAAACCAGGTGCAGTGCAGCATGCACGTTGTTGTGCACTGCGCGGTGCGGTGCGTCCATCTCGCCGTACGACGGCAGGTAGGCAAAGTTGGTGGCGCCCTCGCCCTGGCTGTACCACTTGCCGAAGCGGCAATGATCCGGCGAGACCGCACACTTGCCCCAGGATTCCGACGACTCGCCCAGATCGATCGCACGATAGGCGTTCTGGATGTAGATCATGTGGTCGACCTTGCTCAACGAAGATTCGCTGACGGTCTGAGTGAAAGTGACCGAGCTGTGGGTATCGATGGCGTGCTGGTAGAAGGTCGAGAAATCCACTTCGAACTGCTGAATCGTCGCCTGCGACTCGGTCGCCATACCCGACATCGCTGCCGCCTCTTCGGTAACCTGGTTGGCAGATACCGAGAAACGCTGCATCACCTTGTGGACGTTGGCGGTCGCCTCCTTGGTGCGCTCGGCAAGCTTTTTGACCTCGTCGGCAACCACCGCAAAACCGCGGCCATGCTCGCCCGCGCGCGCGGCCTCGATAGCGGCGTTCAATGCCAGCAGGTTGGTCTGGTCAGCGATACCGGTAATCATCTCGACGATCTCGCCGACCTCGGCGCTGTGCGTTCCCAGGTCGGACGCGGTTTCGTGCACGCCCTGCATCTTGGCGGCCATCTGGTGCAGCGTCTCGATGACCTTGCCGATCGATTTACGTCCGCGCGTCGCTACATCGACCGATGACGATGTATTGCCCGCCACCTGTTTCATCTGCTGCGTGATCTGCGCCAGGTCCTTCTGCGCACGCATCAGATTATCGAGCAGGTTGCTGGTGTTGAGTTCGCCCAACTTGGCCGAGAACATATCGAACTCCCGACGTTGCTTGGCCTCGGCAATCGCGTCGATCGACGTATTGATGCGTTCCATGATCGACCGATACCGACCACGCAGTCCCATCGGCAGGGCGCGACGGAAGTATTGCTCTCGCTCGATGTAGCAGAAGGCCGTGTCGACCTCGCGGAAGAACGCCTCGATCTGATCACGGCCTTCGTTGATACCCCACAGCGCGTTGCTCAAGGGATGGGCCGGGTCGATGTGGGTGATGCGGAAGTTGATATCGCCCTGTTTGTTGGCGACACCCAGCTGTTCGATCTGTGCATGCAGCCAGCGTTCCGACTGCAGGCCACGCCAGCCGAGGAAGGCGACAACCGCGAAAGACAAGGTCAGACCCCAGACAACCGGATCGACCGTATAAACGATACTGGTGTACACGGCGGCTGCGACAAACAGCAGCACGCCCGCACCGATCACGCACTGGCGACTACAACGCCAGGACAAACTGTTCATAGCTCACACCGTCGTCGGCAAAACAGGCTTCGATCACTTTGCGGGACACGTCCATTCCCGTTTTGCTGCCTGCCTGTTGCTCCTTGGCCAGCATCTGCGCATAGATTGGTTCGATGTAACGAATGGCGTCTTTGCGCGGCTTGCGCCGCACCGAGTAGTAACCGATGAGGTTACCGCGCTCGTCGTGCGTGGGCGTCACGTTGGCGAACGTCCAATAGAACGACCCATCGCTCGCCAGGTTCTTGACGTAGCCGAAGAACTCGCGGTCGGACTGCAGCACCTCCCACATCATCTTGAATACGGCGCGCGGCATGTCGGGGTGGCGCACGATGTTGTGCTGAATACCGAGCAGCTTCTCCTCGGGATATCCCGCAAAGTCCATGAAGACGCGATTGGCGTACACGATGCGACCTTTCACGTCGGTCTTGGAGACGATGAAATCCTCTTCGCGCATCTCGCGTTCGCGCGCTACGGGCTTGATGTCTGGCTTCATTCGGCGGAATACGTCACTAATTTGCAGTCATAGCGGCACCGCCGCGGGCAAACTTTAAGTAAGTTTGTTTTCTCCGCCGAATCGGGAACGAAACAAAAAAGCCCCCGCAACCAAACGGTTACGGGGGCTTTGAGGGCGGAATCGAGGTTTTTGTCAGCCTGCTGCTACGAGGGCCTGCTCGATGTCGGCGATAATGTCGTCGATATGCTCGATACCGATCGACAGGCGCACCATGTCTTCGCTGACGCCGGCAGATGCCAGTTCATTGGGGCCAAGCTGGCGGTGGGTCGTCGTCGCTGGATGGCAGGCCAGCGATTTTGCATCGCCGATATTCACCAGGCGTAGGATCATCTTCAGCGCATCGATGAACTTGGCGCCGGCCTCTTTGCCACCCTGGATACCGAAACTGAGAATGCCCGATGCCTTGCCGCCGGTGATCTTCTGACAGACTTCGTGGTACGGACTGTCGGGCAGCCCCGCATAGCTCACCCAGTTCACCTGATCGTGACCGCGCAGGTACTCGGCAACCTTCATCGCATTCTCGCAATGCCGTTCCATGCGCAGACCGAGCGTTTCCAGCCCCTGCATGATCAGAAACGCATTCATCGGCGAAATCGCCGCGCCGGTATTGCGCAACGGTACGACGCGGCAGCGGCCGATGTAGGCCGCCGGCCCCAGGGCTTCGGTGTAGACCACACCGTGATATGACGGATCGGGCTCGTTCAACATCGGAAAACGTGCCGCATTGCCGGCCCAATCGAACTTGCCTGAATCGACGATGGCGCCGCCGATACTCGTGCCGTGCCCGCCGATGTACTTGGTCAGTGCATGCACGACGATATCCGCACCGAGCTCGAACGGCCGGCACAGAAACGGCGTGGGCACGGTATTGTCGACGATCAGCGGTACACCATGGCGATGCGCGATCTCGCCCAGTTTCGCAATATCGACGACATTGCCGGCCGGGTTGCCGATCGACTCGCAAAACACCGCGCGGGTGTTGTCATCGATCAGCGCCTCGAGCCCGTCGTAGTCGTCATGCGAGGCGAAGCGCACCTCGATGCCCTGGCGCGGGAAGGTATGTGCAAACAGGTTGTAGGTACCACCGTAGAGCTGGCTGGTGCTGACGATGTTGCAGCCGACATCCGCGATACACTGGATCGAATAAGTCACCGCCGCCATGCCCGAGGCCAGACACAGGGCTGCGACACCCCCTTCCATTTCCGCCAGGCGCTGCTCGAGCACGGCCTGGGTCGGATTCATGATGCGCGTGTAGATGTTGCCCTGGACCTTCAGGTCGAACAGGTCGGCACCGTGCTGGGTGTCGTCGAAAGTATAAGACGTGGTCTGGTAGATCGGCGTGGTCGCCGCCTTGGTGGTGGGTTCGCTTTCATAACCGGCATGGAGCGCCAGCGTCTCGAGTTTCATCAGGGTTCCTCCGGATCTTATTGTGTTGCGCCGCGTGGGGCGCGAACCGACCTGCGTATCGGTTGATCAGGGATGATAACGGCAATCGCCAGGCGCGGCTTGGAAAATCGCGCCGAACGTGTCACACGCCGGCGGCGATCGCCCGGCGAAAGATATCGAGCTGCCCTTGCGACGTTTCGTCCCAACTGAAACCTTCGGCGTAGGCGCGCGTGGCTGCGCGTTCGGGCAGATCGGCGAACAGCGCCTTGACCGATGCCGCAACACCGGCTGCACTGCGGTCCGGCGTCAGGCGCCCCGCCGCGGGCGCCGCGACGACCTCGGGCGTTCCATCGACCGGCGTCGCGACCACCGGCGTGCCACAGGCCATGGCTTCGAGCAGTACGTTCGCCCAACCCTCGCGGCTGGACGCAAGGACCAGCGCATCGGCCGCCTGGTAGTGCTGTCGCAAAGCCTCCTGCCCCAGCCGCCCGGCGAACGTCACCTGCGATTGCACACCCATGCGTTCAACCAGCTGCTTCAGCGCCGCCGCCTCCGGGCCATCGCCGGCGATCACGAGATCGAACTCCGGCAGTTGCTGCATCGCCTCGATGACCAGGTGATGCCCTTTGCGTTCGATCAGATGACCGACCGACAGCAGGGTCGGTCGCTGCGTGTAGGCCACGGCCTCGCGCAATGTGCTGCGATCGCTCGGCGGCTGAAAGAAGTTTAGATCGACACCGTTGCGCAACACCGTCGCACGATCATCGGCTACCCCCATTTCACGCAGATAATCTTTGAGCGCGCCGGCAACGGTCATCATGTGCGCGGCCTCGCGCGTGACCTCGAGGATCTGTTCGCGCGGCCCGGCATATTGTGGAATCAGATTGAGGTCGGTACCCCTTCCGGTCACGGTGAACGGTCGGCCGAACTCCTGTGCCAGCCGCATCGCCGCTATACCGTCAGGATAGAAATAGTGCGCATCGATCAGGTCAAAATCGAAACCCTGGTCGCGCACCGCCTGCACATAGGGCCGGACGGCGCGATAGAGCAGACCCGGCGTCCACCCCATGCCGATCTTCGGGATGACGAGGTAGCGCGGGTGAACCACGTCAATGCCGTGGCGCGTCTCTGTTTTTTCGACGCCGGCGAACTTGGCATATTCGCCGAACAGCGGGTGTTTAAACGGAAACCAGGGCACCGGCGCGATCACCCGGGCCTCGACTTCGGGCGCATAGCCGAGCAACTGTCGCAGACGGTTCTCGACGAAGATGCCGTGTGATGCCTGGCGCGAATTCGGATACAGCGTGCTGAACGTCAGTATCTTCATAACGGCGGTCAATCGTGCGGACGATGCGCTGCGGCCAGGTCGACGACCTTCTCGGCGTTACGCCGCCACAGGTACTCACGATTGAAGATCGTGTTGCGCGCCGCTTCGCTCATGCGCTCGAGCCGCTGCTGATCGGAGAACATGTCCTTGACGGCATCGACGAACGCGGGGCGATCGCCGGGCGGAAAGAACAGCGCATTCTCGCCTTCGGTCAGGATTTCGCGCGTGTTGCCCTGGTCGACCGAAACCACCGGCTTGGCCATTGCCAGGTATTCGAAGATCTTCATCGGTGAGGCGTAGGTAGTTGCAGCCGGCTGCAGCGCCACATCGATCGCGGCGAGATACTCAACGATCTGCGCGTGTTCGACTGCGCCGGTCACATGCACACGCTCGGCGACGCCGACCGCTCGGGCGGCCGCTTCGATGTCGGCACGCGCGGGACCATCGCCGATCACCAGCAGGTGTACGTCGCCGAGATCGGCCGGCCAGTCGGGCATGCCGCGCACCAGATCTTCGATGCCGTGCCATTCGCGCACCCAGCCGACAAATCCGACAACGCGTTTACCGTCCAGACCAAAACGCGCACGCACCGCGTCACCGGCATCGCGCCGACCGTGGAAACGCTCCGGATCGACGCCGTTACTCATCACCACGATTCGCTCGGCCTCGACACCCATGTCGACCAGGATCTGTTTCAACGGAGTCGAGACCGTAATAACGACCGTCGCGTGATTGCAGATCCAACGCTCGGCGCGGCGCGCCAGTCCGCCGAGCTTCTGCTGACCGAGGTCCGCCTGCTCCATCGCCAGCGGGCTGTTCACTTCGAGGATGACCGGGATCTTCAACACACGCGCAACCAGCACGCCGGAGAAATTGAACAGCGCGTAACGTTCGTAGATGAAATCGGGCTTGATGCGCCGCGCCGCCGAAAGCAGCTTGAAGAAACCCACCAGGTTGTAGCCGATCTCGGCCAACTCGCGGAACAGGTCGGGCAGATTATCCTTCAAGCGACTCAGCATCGAAGGCTTGGCATCGGCGTCACCGGTCGCCGGTTTGGGTGCATCACTGAGCACCAACGCGACCTCGTTCACCTCGTGGCCGCTATCCCGCAGGCTGCCGATGATCTCGCGGATATGGATACCTTGAGCGTCGCCGGCCTGGGTGCGGTGATGGTAGAGAATACGCATGTCAGCCTACAGTGCTCAGTGCTGCCGATGACTCGATCAGGGCGGCACAACGGCTGCCGCCCGTTGTGTGCATTCAGGGGCGATCGTCCACCACGTCTTCTTTCTTCACCGGCATCAGGTCGGCCTTGCTGACGCCGAGCCACAAGGCAACCGCCGAGGCGACATAGATGGTCGAGTAGGTACCGACCAAGACACCGACGATCAATGCCAGCGAGAAGCCGTAGACGTTCTCGCCACCAAGGAAGAACAGCGCCAGCAACACCACCAGGGTCGTACCCGAGGTCATAATGGTTCGCGCCATCGTTTGGTTGATCGAGGCGTTGACGATCGATGCCGGCGTGCCCTTGCGCATCTTGCGAAAGTTCTCACGCACCCGGTCGAAGATGACAATGGTGTCGTTCAGCGAGTAACCGATTACCGCCAGCACCGCCGCCAGCACCTGTAGATCGAATTCGATCTGCAACAGCGCGAACAAACCGACCGTGAACAACACGTCGTGTGCCAGCGCAGCCACCGCACCGACGGCGAAGCGCCACTCGAAGCGCATGGCGACGTACATCAGGATGGCGATCAAGGCGACCAGCACCGCCAGCGCACCGTCTTCGGTGAGTTCATCGCCGACCTGCGGCCCGACGAACTCGACGCGACGCATGTCGACTTCGCCATCGGCCGCGGCGCTGAGCGCGCGCAACACCCGGTCACTGACCTCGGCACTGTTCTTCTCCTCGCTCGCGGCATCCGGCGCGACACGGATCAGCACATCGCGCGGGGTACCGAAACGCTGCACGGTAGCACCATCGAAACCACCGTCGGCCAGCGCCTGGCGAACGGAGTCGAGTTGTACGTCCTGCTGGTAACCGACCTCGATCAACGTACCGCCGGTGAAGTCGATGCCGAAATTCAGACCGCGGATCGCGATGGCCGCCGCCGCGGCGATCAACCAGAGGATCGACAAGATGACCGCCGCGCGGCGTACGCGCATGAAGTCGATGTTGAGATTCTTGCTTACGATTTCCATCAGACTTCTCCGCGCCTAGATCGCCAGTTTCTGCACACGCCGACCGCCGTAGATCAGGTTCACGACGGCCCGGGTGCCGAGCAGCGCAGTAAACATCGAGGTCAGGATGCCGACCGCAAGCGTTACTGCGAAACCACGCACGGGCCCGCTACCGACCGAGAACAGTACGACCGCCGCAATGAGCGTGGTGACGTTGGCGTCGAGGATCGAGCTGAAGGCCCGCTCATAACCCGAATGGATACTCGCCTGTGGTGTCGACCCCACCCCGAGTTCCTCTCGAATGCGCTCGTAGATGAGCACGTTGGCGTCCACCGCCATACCGACGGTCAACACGATACCGGCGATACCGGGCACGGTCAGCGTGGCCTGCAGGATGGACATGACCGCAACGATCAACACGAGGTTGGCGACCAGCGCCAGGTTTGCCACCAGTCCGAAAGCCTTGTAATAGATCGCCATGACAATCATGACGGCGAGCAGGCCGACCGCGACCGAGATCATGCCCTGGTCGATGTTGTCCTGACCGAGGGTCGGGCCGATCGTGCGTTCTTCGACGATCTCGATCGGCGCGGCCAACGCACCGGCACGCAACAGCAGCGCGAGTTCGTGTGCCTCCTGCGGGCTGTCCAGGCCGGTCGTCTGGAAACGTGCGCCGAACGGCTCACGGATCGTCGCGACATTGATGACCTCTTCGACCCACTGCCTTACCGGCTTGCCTTCGGCATCACGGCTTACGGTGCGCTTTTCCTTGAAGACGACTGCCATCGGCTTGCCGACATTGTCGGTGGTGGTATCGCGCATGCGGCGCGCACCGTTGCTGTCGAGATTGACGATGACCGCCGGCTGACCGGACTGCTGATCAAAGCCGGACGACGCGCCGGTCATCTGGTCACCGGTCACGATCACCTGGCGTTTCAGCAGGATCGGTGTGCCGTCACGCTCGGCATACAGCTTCGAGCCGGCCGGCGCACGACCCGAGGCCTTCGCTTCGATCGCCTCGGCCGGACCGGCGTGCACCAGGCGATATTCCAACGTCGCAGTCGCTTCCAACAGGCCCTTGACCTGCGCCGGATCCTGCACGCCGGGCAGTTCGACGACGATACGACGATCACCCTGCTGCTGAATGATCGGCTCGGACACGCCGAGTGCGTTGACGCGGTTGCGCAGCGTGGTGATGTTCTGTGACAGCGCCAGCTTGCGCACTTCGCGCTCGCGGTCGGGAGACATCACCAAGCGAATGAAATAGCTGCCGCCTTCGTCGGCGGAAGACATATCGAGATCGCGCAGTTCTTCGCCAAGCACTTCTTCGGCGCGGTCGCGCGTCTGGGCGTCTTTGAAGCGCACCTCGATCGAGGTGCCGGATTCCTTGACGCTGACGTAGCGAATCGTCTCGCCACGCAGTGCGGTCTTAACGCTACCCGAGTAGCGCTCCACCGCGGTCTCGATCGCCGCCTCCATGTCAACGTCGATAAGCACGTGGATACCGCCGCGCAGGTCGAGGCCGAGGTTCATCGGCCGACCACCGATCGCGCTCATCCAGCCCGGCAGATCGGGTGAGATCGACAAGGCCGAGGTGTAATCCGGCGGCAGGGCCTTGGCGACGACAGTGCGTGCCTTGAGCTGGTCTTCGGAATCACTGAACCGGATCTGCAAGCGGCCATCGTCGAGCATCTTGTCGGCCTTGATCGGCACGTCGGCGCGCTGCAAGGCGTTGACCACGGCCATCTTGGTCGTCTCGCTGACCTTCTCGCCGCGCGCAGCGGATACCTCGATGACGGGATCCTGTGAAAAGACATTCGGCAAGGCGTACAGGAGCCCCACCAGCAGCACAAAGGCGACCAGCAGGTTCTTCCACAAGGGGTATTGGTTCAGCATGGGTTTCCGTGAAACTCGTGTGAGAGTTGGCCTGCGCAGGGCAGGCCATGCGGGCGTTTAAAGTTCTTTTAGGCTGCCTTTGGGCATTACCGCCTCGACGGCCGACTTGCGTACCGTGACGACGACATTGTCGGCGACCTCGACTTTCATGAAGTTCTCGCCGAGTTCGGTGATCTTGCCCATCAGACCACCCATAGTTTGGATCTCATCGCCCTTTTTCAAGCCACCGACCATGGCTTTGTGTTCTTTTTGGCGTTTGACCTGCGGACGGATCAGGAAGAAGTACATGATGACGAACATCCCGATCAGGAAGATGATCGACATGCCCCCATCGCCGCCGGCACCCGGTGCCGGAGCCTGAGCCATTGCGTCGGATATAAAAAAGCTCATCGTGCGCTCCCGTCGAATCTGGCGACCTGGCGGCCGCGCTTAACAAAGGCGCAAGATTATGCCATAGCTCAGACGGGGACGGGCAAACCGCGCTGTGCGTAGAAATCATCGCGGAAGCTGGAATAGGTTCCGTTCTCGATTGCCGCGCGTATCTGGCGCATCAAGGCCTGGTAATAGGCCAGGTTGTGGATCGTGTTCAAGCGTGAGCCGAGGATCTCGTTGCAGCGGAACAGGTGGCGCAGGTAGGCACGGCTGTAGTTGCGGCAGGTGTAGCAGTCGCAGGCCTCGTCGAGCGGCCGCGTATCGCTCTCGTGCACCGCATTGCGGATGCGCACCACCCCGTCGTGGGTGAACAGGTGGCCGTTGCGGGCATTACGCGTCGGCATCACGCAATCGAACATATCGATGCCACGGCGCACCGCCTCGACAATGTCTTCCGGCGTGCCGACACCCATTAAATAGTGAGGATGATCCGCCGGCAGGCGGTCTGCGAGGTAATCGAGCACGCGCCAGCGGTCGTCCGCCGGTTCGCCGACCGACAGACCGCCGACCGCATAGCCGTCGAAGCCGATCTCCGCGAGCCCCTGCAGCGATCGCTCGCGCAGCGCGGTGAACACTCCGCCCTGAACGATCCCGAACAGCGCATTGGGGTTGCCCGCGTGAGCCGCCTTGCTGCGCTGCGCCCAGCGCAACGACAGCTCCATCGAGTCGCGCGCCTCCTGCTCGGTCGCCGGATAGGGTGTGCACTCGTCGAAGATCATGACGACATCGGAGCCCAGCTCACGCTGGATCTGCATCGACTCTTCCGGCCCCATGAACACCTTGGCGCCATCGACCGGCGAGCGAAAATGCACGCCCTGCTCGGTGATCTTGCGCATCTGGCCGAGCGAATACACCTGGAAACCGCCCGAATCGGTCAGAATCGGCCGCTCCCAGTGCATGAAATCGTGCAGATCGCCATGCGCTCGAATGACCTCGGTGCCGGGTCTCAACCACAGGTGGAAGGTGTTGCCGAGAATGATCTCGGCGCCCAGGCCCTCCAGCTCTTCCGGCGTCATGGCCTTGACGGTGCCGTAGGTGCCGACCGGCATGAATGCGGGGGTCTCGATGGTCCCGCGGCCAAAATGCAGGCGGCTACGGCGCGCATCGCCATCCTGACCCAGACGCTCAAATCTCAACTGACACCTCGATAAATTCTATTAATAATTGACCATTCGGATCTTATATTAGAGAATAATTATGTACTGATTGAATCAGTACATTCCTCCATCCTCCTTTGGTGGAACTTGGCGCGGCACCCCCTGCCGCGCCTTTTTTACGCCTGCCGTTCCAGAAACATGGCATCGCCGTAGCTAAAAAACCGGTACTCGGCCTCGACCGCGTGGCGATAAGCGGCCATGGTCGGCTCATAGCCTGCAAAGGCGCAAACCAACATCAACAGTGTCGACTCGGGCAGATGGAAGTTGGTCAACAAGGCATCCACCACGTTGAACGGGTAACCGGGTCGGATGAACAACCGGGTGTCGCCCGTATACGGCGCCAGTTCGCCGCCGGCTGCGGCCGTCTCGAGGCTGCGCACGCTGGTGGTTCCCACCGCTACCACCCTGCCCCCGCGTTCGCGGGTGCGTCTGATCGCGTCGACCGTCGCCGCGCTTACCTCGAGCCATTCGCTGTGCATCTTGTGCTCGTCGAGATTCTGCACGCGTACCGGCTGAAAGGTGCCGGCGCCGACATGCAGCGTGACCCGCGCCGACTCGATGCCTTTGGCTGCCAGTCGCTCGAGCATCGCATCATCGAAATGCAGACCGGCGGTCGGTGCAGCTACGGCACCGGGGCGGTCGGCGAATACCGTCTGGTAACGCTCCTGATCGGCTTGCGTATCCGGCCGCTGGATATAGGGCGGCAAAGGCATATGACCATGCTGCTGCATCAACTCGGCGAAGTTGCCCGCCTCGCTGCGCAGAATGAACAACTCATCGTCACGCCGCTCCATCAGCAACGTCCGATCACCGACCACAATCCGGCTGCCCGGTTTCGGCGACCTGCTGGCGCGCACATGGGCGGCCGCAAGATCAGATGCCAATAGACGCTCGATCAGTATCTCGACCTGCCCACCCGTCTGCTTGCTGCCGTACAGGCGCGCCGGGATAACGCGCGTATCGTTGAAAACAAGAAGGTCACCTGCTTGCAGCAGGCGATCGAACTCACGGAACTGTCGATCGACAATCCCGCCGCCACGTTGAAGATGCAGCAGCCGGCTCTGGCCGCGCTGCGGTGTCGGCTGCTGGGCGATCAGCGCCTCGGGCAGGTCGTAATGAAAATCGCTGAGCTGCATGGGCGCGCGATGTTAACACAGCCACTTGCGACAACCGCGGATGACGTTATACTTCGCCGCTTCCCTGCCGGGGTGGTGGAATTGGTAGACACAGGGGATTCAAAATCCCCCGCTGGCAACAGCTTGTCGGTTCGAGTCCGACCCTCGGTACCAGAACAAACCTGAGCCTGACTCAGTACGCGCAAAGGCCCGCCATGCGGGCCTTTGTTGTGTTCGGCTTTCGCGCTTACAGAGTTCGCAGCGCAGCGTGCAACGATCTGCGCTGCACCCGTCAGGCGTCGTGCCTAGCCCACCTTATTGAGCAGGTACTCGTTCGCATCCGACATCCAGTCGCGCAGCTCGTGCAACGGCATCGGGCGGCAGATGCCGTAGCCCTGGGCAAAATCCACGCCGGCGTTGCGCAGCGCGGCGATCATCGCCTTGTCTTCGACGAACTCGGCAATCGTGCGCAGACCCAAGGCGCGTCCGATGTCGGCGATCGACCGCACCATCGCCGCGTCCATAGCGTCGGTGAGCATGTCGCGAACGAAGGCCCCGTCGATCTTCAGGTAGTCGACCGGCAGGTTTTTGAGGTAGGCGAACGACGACAGGCCGCTGCCGAAATCATCGAGGGCGAAACGGCAACCGCGACCCGCGAGTTCGGCGATCAGGCGCTGCGCCTTCTCGATGCTGTTCACCGCCGCTGTCTCGGTGATCTCCCAGCAGACCTTTTCCCAAGGCAGATTGACCGAAGCGATCCGCTCGATCACGAACCTGTGGAAATCATCGTTGGCGATCGACAGACCGGAAAGGTTGATCGCGATCCGATCGAGACGCTCGAAGATCTCGGGTTCCTGTTCCCAGTGCCGGCAGACGGCTTCGACCACCCAACGATCGATATAGGTCATCAGGTCGTAGCGTTCGGCAGCCGGAATGAAGGCCCCTGGCGGTACCATCCGTCCGTCCTCGTCGATCATCCGCACCAGTATCTCGATGCCGCAGCCGGTCTCGTCACCGCCGTTCAGCGGCACGATTGGCTGGCAGTACAGGGTGAAGAGGTTCTTCTCGAGCGACTCACGAATGCGGGCGGCCTGCGAGATCTCGCCGCGCCGCTGCGTTTCCTTGTCGCCCGCCGGCTGATACACCACCACCTGGTCGCGACCATTCTCTTTGGCCATGTAGCAGGCCGAATCGGCGGCCGACATCACTTCGCCGATGCGCGTCCAGGTCTCATCGATGATCACCAGGCCGATCGATACACCCACACCATAACTGGCTTCGTTCCAGCGAAAACGGAACTGCTTGACCTCGTCGCGCAGGGCGTTGGCAATGCGTAGGCCGACATCGACATCGCAGCCCGGCAGCAGCACGGCGAACTCGTCACCGCCCAGACGGGCGAAGGTATCCGACTGGCGCACCTGCAGCTTCATGATGCTGGTGAGCTGTCGCAGCAACTGGTCGCCGGCGCGGTGACCGCAGGTATCGTTGACCAACTTGAACTGATCGAGATCGAGGAACAGCAGCACGCTGCGCGGCTTGCTGTCGGAATGACTCACAACCTGCTCGAGGCGACGCTCGAACTCGCGACGATTGATCAGCTCGGTAAGCTCATCGTGGCTGGCCTGATACGACAGAATCTCCTGCATGTGCCGTTCGGCCGATACGTCTTGCAGTACGGTGACGCTGCCGATGATCGAGCCATCCTTGCCGCGCATCGGCGTCACGCAGCCTGCGATCTTGATGACGCGCCCGTCATCCAACTGCAGCTCGGAGCTTTCTTCGAGTTCGGTGCTGATGCCATTGACCAATGCCGCCTCGATAGCATGTTCTGCTTGTTGGCAATGCTCACTGTCGTCGATAAACAGCAAACCGGCCAGCGAGCTGCCATACATACGCTCTTCCGGAACGCCGAGCAGCGCTGCAGCCGCCGCATTGCTGCCATTGACGGTACCCGACTGATCAGTGGTGATGACCGCCTCTTTGATCGCTTGCAGGGTGACCTGCGCAAACTCTTTCTCTTCGAAGATCGCCTCTTCGTACTGCTTTCGCTCGGTCTGGTCGCGGATCAACACGATCGTGTGTTCGCGTTCATCGCCCACGATGCGCGACGCCGTGACCTCGGCAGAAAACACCTTGCCTTCAGCATTGACGCAGTTGACCTCGGTGTCTTCGCAGTCGCCGCGCACCACGCAGTCATCGGACACCGTCGGCGCCAGCAACAGCCTGAAAGGCTGTCCGAGGATCACTTCGTCTTCGTACATGAACAAGCGATGCGCAGCCTTGTTCAGATCGACGATGTTGTTGTCGCGATCAATGGTCACCAAGGCATCGCTGACATTGTCGATAACCGCCCTGGCCGTCGCCTCGCCGCGCTGGTGCGTTTCCGCAAGCCGGCGCAGCTGTTCACTCTGATCCTTCAACAGGCTTTCGCGCGCCGTCGCAGTGGTGACGTCGTCGATCTTGATGAAGGCGTAGCGCTTGCCGTCGTCGGCGATCAGCGGCTTGACCACGATCATCTGCTCGATCGGCAATGCCGTCGGGTCGCTTGGATCGGCAAACAATGGCAGTGGCGTGCGATTCAACGAGTTGGAGAGCAGCGAAGTTTGGCCGGCGTCGATAGCCGCAACCACGCGTTGTATCAGTCGAGCGATATTGGCCGTCGGATACAGCGCATGCAGCGTTTCACCGCAGGCAGTTTCTGTCGAAGTGCCGCTGTGGCGCACCATCCAGCGGTTCCAGAACACGATGCGTTGTTGCTCGTCGAGCAGAATGACACCGGCATGGCTTTCGAATAGCGCGCTGCGTATCAGGCTGTCTGGCGGAGTCATGGTCGCCGTTACACCTATTGCGCGAATCCGAAGTATTCGGCCAGTTTCCGGCGAAAGATATCGAGCGACTCGATGTCCATCAGAAAGGCAATGTAGCCGTTCAGATTGATGTGCTTGACGGCGAACTCAACGCGCAGGCGCAACACATAATCGTCGTCGCCGATGTCCTGGTTGCCGATGATGACATCCTTGAGTTCGCCAACGACCGGTTCGGGTATTTCGTTGTGGATCTCGTCGCCCATGATCGACGCCATCGTGCTCAGACAGGCATTGAGAATGATGTTGCCAACCTCCGACAAGGCCTCCTGCTCCATCTCCGTTACGAAGGCGATATCGGCATCCGGCTGCTGCAACAGCAACCTGACCAACTCGAGACTGCGGTTCTGCGGAAACAGCAACAGTGCACTGCCCGAGAACGGCCCGGAGAAACGCTCGCGCACACCGCGGATCGACAGCGAATGCTCCATATCTGCGGCAGCTGCAGCGTCGATCTTGCGCATGGCCTCGATGCGCGGCACAGACAACTGAATCTCTGCGTCGATCATTTCGCTGAGCGACGATGCCGCCACACCGATCCCGAGGTTGAATGCCTCGGAGAAGGCATCGTGCTCGTCTTCGGTCAGGCTATAGACCTCAAATTGCTGCTGCTCTGAAGTAGCCAAGCATCTTCTCCTCGGTGATAGGTTTGGGCACGAACCGGATGTCCGCTTCTTTGGCCTTCTCCTTGACCGCGGGTTGGATGTTTGCCGTTACCAACGAGATCTTCGCGTCGGGAAATCGTTCGCGCAGACGGGTACCGAGTTCGAAACCGTTCATGCCCGGCATATTCATGTCGAGCGTCATGATGTCGATCTGTTTGCCTTCGGTAACCGCAAGGGCTTCATCACCATTGCCGGCCTCTACGACATCCCACTCCGGAAAGTGGGCGTTGATGATCTTGCTGATCATCATGCGCGACATGCGACTGTCGTCGACGACCAAGACGGTCTTCTTTGCCGTCATCGGCGATCTCCCCTTTAGATTCGTTCCGTGTATCTGCTGCCTATCGGCCATTGACCGGCCAGCTTTAGGCGCGCCGTTCCCACACGAGAAGTAGGGATAAAGCGATGGACATGCGGGTGCCGCGCCGCACTGCTTCGCGGCGATCAGATATGTTTGACGGGAATGCGACCGGTCGGGGTTCGCGGTCGCTGGAGGTCTACGGACCTAGGGCTTCGGCGAGTTCTGCTGCTTGCGCAATTCGTCGAGCCGGCTCAGCACGTTCTTGGCGCGTTCGATGCGTGCCAGGATGTCCTCGTCGTCGGGTTTCAGGCTGAGCGCCGCCTGCCAGGTGGCGACTGCGGCATTCAACTGCTCATCGAGGTACAGGTGATCACCCAGCTTCACCAATGCTTCGACCTGCGGACTGATCATCGACCAGGCCTTCTCCTGCAAACCGGACACCTCGCGGTTGTTCGGCTGCAGCTGCGCCACTTTATCGAGGATGTCCAGGGCCTTGCGGTACTCGCGTGCCTCGATCGCGGCGCGTGCGCTTTCCAGCAGCTCCTTGCCCCGTGCCTGTCGGTCCTGTTTCTCGACCGCGATGCGACGCTTGGCGGCGTTGTTCTCGCTGGCCCGCAGTGTCGCGTTGACGGCGGCAAGCCGGTCCTTCAATTCAGGGGTACCGGCAATCTCGACCGCCAGGGCGTAGCAACGCCTCGCCAGCACCGGCTGGGTCTTGGCGTGCTCTTCCCCGCACGCCGTCAGCGACTCTTCCTGGTCGCCCAGTTTCTCTTTCCAATAAAGGCGGCGCGAGGTGGCAAACAGCGAATCCGCATCGACTAATGCGAGCTGATCGAGCAGATCGATCTTGCTCTTAAAGTTTTCGGCGTCAGAGACCATGATCTGGTCGCGGATCTGACGCGCGATCACATCGCGTTCGGATGCCAGATCGTCGTACAGCTTGGCGATCTCCGCACTCTCAGGATAGGCCGTCTTGGCTTCCTTCAACATTGCGAGTGCATCGGCCCAACGGCCGTCACGGCGTGCCAATTGCTGGGCCTGAGTCAGCGATTCGGCCGCCGACGCAGGCAACGGTGTATCGACACCCTCCTTCGAAGACGACTTGGTCAGCTTGGTACAGCCGGGAAGCGCCACGAGCAGCGCAAGCAAAACGACGCGTAGGATCATCAGCTATCCACAACCTGCAGGATCTGATCGATCAATTGATCGGCATTGATATCGTGGGCAACCGCTTCGACGTTCATCGCCCGCACCTCGACACCGCTCTTGCGGCCCTTGAGCTTGGCCTCGCCCAGATGGCGGTAGTGCGCCAGGTTGCCCGGGTGACCGCACAACAGCATGGACTCGGTGACCAACACGCCACCGGGCTCGGCGATGCTGCACAGGCGAGCGGCCACGTTTACCGTGTCGCCGACCACCGTGTACTGCATGCGCTCGGAACTGCCGAGGTTGCCGGCCAGCATCGGGCCGCTACTGATGCCCACCCGCAGGCGCACTGTGGCCTGGTTGAGCGACTCGCGAATCCGGTTGATGCGGTGGGTGAGCTGCTGGATCAGCATGCCGCAGGTCATGGCGTGCAATGCGTGATGCGGGTTTTCATCCGGTACACCGAACACGATCATGATGCAGTCGCCGATAAACTTGTCGACCGTGCCGCCACAGCTCTCGGCAGCCAGTGCAAAGTAGCCGAAGTAGTCGTTGAGCAGCGCCGCCACCTCGCCGGGCTCGCGGGATTCCGACAACTCGGTGAAACCGACGATGTCGCAGAACAGCACGCTGCCTTCGACGCAATCGCCACCGAGGGCGCCGCCCGCGTCACTCGCCAGTACCTGCTGCGCGATCTGCGGCGACACATAACGCGACAACGCGGCCTCGACCTCGTTCTTGCGCTTCACGCCCTCTGCTAGGTGTTGGAAGGTATTGAGCACCTGGCCGATCTCGTCGCGCCGTTCGACAACCACCTGCGGCATGACCGCACCCAGGGCCTCGCCCGCCCGCGCCAGACGCTCAATCGGGCGCGACATCCGGTACGCCAGCGCCGACGCGAAAATGATGCCGACCAGGATCAACAGCAGCGTCGAGATAATAAGGAAGCGCAGCGTTTCTTGGAGATCTTTCTCCAGCGGCGAACGGTCGATGCTGACCGTCAGATAGCCTGCCGTCACATCCTGGAACACCACTGGGCTGACGTAAGAAACCGCCTTGTAGTCGCCGCTCTCCCAATCCCACGGAGCCACGCCATCCTGGTCGAAGCGGCGCTGGTCGGCACCGGGCGGGCTCACGCCGGCTTCAGCGACCAGTTTGCCTTCGGCGTCGTGCAATGCGGCGCCGAGCACCAGCGAACTCTGCGCATGGCGCTGTAGAAGAATCTGCAACGACAAGGTGTCTTCGGCCATCAGCGGTTCGCCACTGACCCCGACCAGTTGCTCGACGATGACCTGGCTGAAGCGGTCGACCTGGCTGCGGTACCCGGCCTCCTGCTGCTGAATCAGGTAGAAACCGAGGACACCCATGGCAAATACGATCAGCGCCGCGATCGCCACCGACCACTTCAAGCCGAGCGGCAACGACGAATTTTCGTAGCGCTGCCAGATCTGCTGCATCCAACGGCCCAGGATCGAGTCGCCTTCGTGGCGTGGTTCGGGTCCGGGCAAAAAAGCCTCGCTGGTTTTCTGACTAGTGTTCATTACCGCTGTCTTTTCCATCGACCGCACAGGCGCGCAGACCGCATCGAGTCAAACGCGCCCCGATATCTCAAGTTTCCGTTGGGAACTTCAAGGAGTGTGTCAACCATAGCGCCGAATACACCACAACCCCAAAAATTTTCTCCAATTGACAACTTCCGGGATGACCCATGTGACCGGATTGTAATGTTATTCTATTACACCCAAATCCACCCGGAATCCGCAGTGACCGTAAACCCAGTCAGGACGGCCCTGGCCCTGTTGTTCATCGCCGTCGCGTTCAACGTCGGCGCCGCCTCGCACCCACCGCGCGTTGTCGCCAGCATCGCACCGCTGCATTCGCTGGTCGCGGCGGTCATGAGCGGGCGCGGCGAGCCGTTGCTGTTGTTGAGCGGGTCGGAATCGCCACATACCTTCAGTCTGCGACCCTCCGATGCACGTGCCATCAACAATGCCGATCTTGTCATCTGGATCGGCCCCGAACTGGAGCAACCGCTCGAGCGGATTCTGCCGACGCTGTCGGCGAAGCGCTCGATCAGCATGCTGTCGCTTCCCGGCCTGGAACTGCTCGCCCAAAAGGGCGTACACGACCACGCGGAACACGTTCAGGCAGATAAGACGCACAAAAGTTCGCTGTCTTCCATCGACCCGCACATCTGGCTGTCGCCGGGCAATGCGCAACGCATGGTCGACGCCATCGCCGATGCCCTGATCACGGCCGATCCCGATGGTACGGACCTCTATCGCCGCAATGCCGACGCGCTCAATCAGCGGCTGGCCGACCTCGACGATGAACTGCGCGCGCAGCTGCACGGGCTCGAGGCCCGCTACACGGTTTTTCACAACGCCTACCAGTACTTCGAACGGCGCTACGGCCTGCATCCCGTGAGCGGGATAACCACCCACCCCGAGCGCCGACCGGGTGCCGGCCACCTGCGCTGGCTGCGCAAGGCGCTACGTGACGAGCAGGTCCGTTGCCTGTTCTCGGAGCCGCAGTTCGACGACCGCCTGGTCGACATGTTGAGCGAGGGCCTGCCGATCCGCCACGCCGTGCTCGATCCCTTGGGTGCGAGCATCGAACCGGGACCCGAGGCGTACTTCGAGACCCTGCGGCAGATGGGTCGAACCATGCACGAATGCCTGACGGAGGCCGATCGATGACGACACCGCACGCCACCTTTCCGCACGGCGATCACGATCATCGCGCGTGCATCCGCAGCGCGTTGAACGACGCCGAACTCATCTGCAAAGCGCGCGGCCTGCGCCTGACGCCGATCCGCCGCCGCGTGCTCGAACTGATCTGGCGCAGCCATCGCCCCAGCGGCGCCTATGAACTGCTCGAGCAGATTACTGCCGACGGTCACAAGCCATCGCCGCCGACCGTCTACCGGGCGCTGGAGTTCCTGCTGCTGCACGGACTCATCCACCGCATCACGTCGCGCAACGCCTATGTCGGCTGCTCTGCCCCGGGCGACGAGCACATGGCGCAGATATTTATCTGCGAGGCCTGCGGCATGGCCGTGGAACAGGCCGACGCGTCATTGAACCAGCGTATCCGGCGCAACGCCGACGAGTTGGAATTCGAGATTCACGAACAGACGGTCGAGATTACCGGGCTGTGTCCGCAGTGCGTGGCAGACCATGCTGAAACCTGAACAGCTGCTGGTCGGCACCAATCTGTGCATGACGGTCAAGGGCCGTCAGCTGCTCGACCATGTGTCGTTCGAGCTGGACCGAGGACGCATCCTGACCGTCATCGGTCCGAACGGTGCCGGCAAGACGACCCTGGTGCGCATCGCCCTGGGGCTGTTGCGCCCAACCCGCGGACATGTCGAAAAAGCGCGCAACCTGAAGGTCGGCTACATGCCGCAGAAGCTCAGCCTGCCCGACAGCATGCCACTGAGCGTTGAACGTTTTCTCACCCTGAGCGAACACAACGCCGACAAGGTGGCGGCCGGTGCGGCCGACGTGGGCATAACGCATCTGCTGGATCGCCCCATGCAGGCCCTGTCGGGCGGCGAAACCCAGCGCGTGCTGTTGGCCCGCGCCCTGCTCGGCGACCCCAACCTGCTGGTGCTCGACGAACCGGTACAGGGCATCGACGTCAATGGCCAGACCGAGCTGTATGCATTGATCATGCGCCTGCGCGACCAGCGCGGATGCGCGGTGATGATGGTGTCGCACGACCTGCACCTGGTCATGGCCTCGACCGACGAGGTGCTGTGCATCAACCAGCATGTGTGCTGCTCCGGTCATCCCGACACGGTCAGCCAGCATCCGGCCTACCTCGACCTGTTCGGCACCGCGGCGGCCGACACGCTCGCGGTCTACACCCACCATCACGACCACACGCACAACCTGCATGGCGACGTGGTGTGCGACGAGGACCGGCACGACCATGGATGACTTCATGTTGCGTGCGCTCGCCGCGGGGCTGGGGCTGACGCTGGTCAGCGGCCCGCTCGGCGTGTTCGTCGTGTGGCAGCGCATGGCCTACTTCGGCGACACGCTGGCGCATTCGGCACTGCTCGGCATCGCGCTCGGCCTGTTGTTCCAGGTCAGCCTGCAGTTCAGCGTGCTAGTGCTGGCCGTACTGATCGCGATCGCCCTGCTGACCCTGCAACGTCGCAGCGACCTGGCGACCGATACGCTGTTGGGAATACTGGCGCACGGTTCACTGGCGATCGGCCTGGTCGCGATCAGCTTTCGCGAAGATCTCCGGGTAGACCTGCAGGCCTATCTGTTCGGCGACATCCTGGCCGTCGGCGTCACCGACCTGATCTGGATCTGGGCGGGTGCGGTGTCTTGTCTGGTAGTGCTGACGCTGATCTGGCGTCCACTGTTGAACCTGACGGTGCATGCCGACCTGGCCGCCGTCGACGGCGTGCCTGTGGCACGCATCAAGCTGGTTTTCATGCTGCTGGTCGCCCTGGTGATCGCCGCGGCGATGAAGATCGTCGGTGTGCTGCTGATCACGGCGCTGCTGATCATTCCGGCGGCCACCGCCCAACGTTTCAGCAACAGCCCGGAGCAGATGGGACTGCTGGCAACCCTGGCCGGCGCCATCGCCGTTGCCGCGGGACTGTCGGCCGCGTTGTGGTTCGACACCCCGGCTGGTCCGTCGATCGTCACCGCGGCAGTCGGGCTGTTCCTGCTGGCCCAGATACGACCGCGTCACTGACACCCTATCGTTCAGCAAACGTTCAGGATGGCTCGCGTAGAGTTGCTGCAAAACGGGCAACCTACCCTGGATAGGGCGAGGCAGACGAATGAGAAACCCAATCGGAAGAATCCTGATGGTCGGCACGGGCGCCCTAGCCGCCTGCGCTCTTGCCGGCATGGTATCTGCGGCCGCCAGCCCCACATTCGGCCAAGTCAAATACGACGGCAATGGCGCGCTCGCCAAGGTCATCGATGTCAGCCCTGTCTATGCCACCGTACCGACCGCAGTGGCCGAACAGCGCTGTTGGAAAAAGCGTGCGCCGAACTCGGCCGACGACGCACAACGCGACCTTGCCGAACAAGGCGTGGTACGCCGCTGTGAATCGGTCGAGCGTTGGGAAAACCGCGAAGCGTTGGTCGGTTACAATGTAGAGTATCAATACCAGGGGCGCACCTACCGGACACACACCGACCAGAAACCGGGTCGGGTCATCCGCATTGAAACCGGCCTGCGCCCGATGGTGTTCTGAGGTCGTGGAAGCAGAAGATGAAGCGGTGGTACTACACAAAAACGCTGTTGATCGCACTGATCGCCATTCTATTGAGCGCACCCAGTCTGGCCGGCGATCGACGCAAGTCTCTCGACCAGGCGGTTGAAGAGGCACGCGATCGCTACCCCGGCAGAGTGTTGTCGGCGGAAACCAAGAACCGCGGCGGGCGCGAGTCGCACAAGATTCGCATCCTGACCAATGACGGTCGGGTGAAACGTCTCAACGTGGACGCCGAATCCGGTCGATTCGAACGTCGCAGCAAGCGTTGAGCAGGTGCCGTTCGCGGCTTTTTTGCCGCCCCCGCAATCCCACCGAGATATCCGACACACGCTGCTGAAACGCGCAGCGATGGCTTGAGGAACCACGACCATGCGTATCCTGGTTGTCGAAGATGAACCCACCTTGCGTGAACAGCTGCGCACCCAGCTCGAAAGCAAGGGCTATTCAGTCGATGCTGCAGAAGACGGCGAGAACGGCCTGTTTCTCGGACGCGAATATCCGATGGACCTGGCGGTCATCGACCTGGGGCTGCCCGGGATGTCGGGCATCGAATTGATCCGCGAACTGCGCAAGCTGCAACGCGACTTCCCGATCCTGATCCTGACCGCGCGCGACGCCTGGCAGGACAAGGTCGAGGGGCTGGAAAGCGGCGCCGACGATTACCTGACCAAACCGTTTCACACCGAAGAGCTGCTGGCGCGCATCAATGCCCTGCTGCGTCGCGCGGCGGGGCATAGCTCGCCGCTGCTCAGTGCGGCCGGCGTAGAAGTGAACACCGCCGAGCAAACCGTGTATCGCGACGGCGAGCAGATCTCGCTGACCGGTCATGAGTACCGCATTCTCGAATACCTGATCGTGCATGCTGGCAAGGTCGTCTCCAAGACCGAGCTTACCGAACACATTTATGATCAAGATTTCGACCGCGACAGCAACGTGGTCGAGGTGTTGGTCGGGCGTATCCGCAAGAAGATCGACCCCGACGGCAGCCGCAAACCCATCGAAACCCTGCGCGGCCGAGGCTACCGGCTGGTCAAGGAGGGTGAGGCCGCGTGAGGCGCTCGATCGCGCGCCGATTGCTGATCAGCAGCCTGGTGATTCTGGTGGCGTTTCTCGGCATCGCCGCCGCGGCGCTCGACCGCGCATTCCGCAGCAGCGCCGAAAGCGCCGCGCGCGACCGGCTGCAGGCGCACGTCTACACCCTGCTGACCTCGGCCAAAGAGGACGATCAGGGCCGCATGCGGCTGCCGGGGATTCTCGCCGCGCCCGATTTCAACCAACCCGACTCGGGGCTGTACGCCAAGATCACCGGCGAGAACGGCAACTACCGATGGCGCTCGCGCTCACTGCTCGGGCGCAAGGCACCGACCATGACGCCACAGGCCCCGGGGCAGACGCGTTTTCGCTTCTCCGGCGAATTCGCCGTGATCGACCAGGGCATCTTGTGGGAAGACGACCGCGGCAATCCGATTGATTACTCGATCACCGTGGCGGCCGATATCACGCCATTCCGCGATGAACTCGAAGGATTTCGCAATACGCTGTGGTTGTGGCTCGGTGGTGTCGGTGTGTTACTCCTGCTGTCGCAACTCTTGCTGGTGAGCTGGGGGCTGCGCCCGCTGCGCGAGATGACCGACGCCGTACGTCGTGTCGAACAGGGAGAGAGTGCACAGATCGAAGGCCGGGTGCCGCGCGAGCTCACCGGCCTGGCCGACAACCTGAACTCGCTGATCACGCAGAACCAAACCCGCCAGGAACGGGTGCGCAACAGCCTTGCCGACCTGGCGCACAGCATGAAGACGCCGCTGGCCGTGCTGCGCGGTGCGGCGGACAGCGAATCCGACTCCGGCGTTCGCCAGCTGATCCACGAACAGACGCAACGCATCAATGAAATCGTCACCTACCAGCGCCAGCGCGCCGCCGTCGCCGGTTCGAGCAGCGTGACCCGGCCCATCGAGTTGGCGCCGATCGTCAAGCGGCTGTGCGCCAGCCTCGACAAGGTCTATCGCGACAAACATCCGAAGTGCAGCATGTCGATCGACGACGGGCTGCGGTTGCGTGCTGACGAGGGCGACATGTTCGAACTGTTCGGCAACCTGCTGGAGAACGCCTACAAGCACTGCCGCTCACGTGTCGAGGTCCAGGCGGAACGGGATTCCGCCCAGGTGCGGATCCGTATCCAAGACGATGGCGACGGCATCGCCGATCAGGACATCCAACGCCTGCTGCAACGTGGCGAGCGCGCCGACCAGCGGCACCCGGGCGAAGGCATCGGTTTATCGGTGGTCAACGAGGTCGTCAAGCAATACGGCGGCGAACTGAATATCGTTCGTGCCGACCTCGGCGGGGCCTGCATCCGGATCGCCATACCGGCCTGAGTACGAAGCGGATTCCACCCCTTTTATGAACCGTTTCGCTCAAGTTGCGCGGCCCGCCGCCGCTACGACTGACTGATAACCAGCAACGCCAACAGAGTCATGTCGGAAGACAAAGAGAACGAACAGTTCGAACAACCGATGATCCGTTTCGGCGGCGAGTGGCTGCCTGCCCACGAAGTCTGGAACAAACTGGAGACGGCGAACGTCGTCGCGGACGCCATCGACCGCTTCAACAACCAGTTTCCCCACCTGTCGAGTGCCGATACGCGCAGTGTCGTGCCTCTCGTGCGCGAGCGCTTGAAAGACATGGAACTGAAGATGCCGGTCGGCTACAACCGCCCGGACCTGCAGGCGATCGCCATCGAGTTGCTCGACGCCATGCCGCCTGAGGATGTACTGGATGTGCTGCGCGAAGAGCACAAGGCGGATATGGGTATGCTGCAGCTCATCCAGCTTGCCGGCGAACAACCCTATCTCGAGTGCCTGCGGCGCGAAGCCGTCGAATTCCGCCTGCAGCGCATTACCGCCGAGCAGGCAGCCCAGCTGTGGAACGACGCCAAGCGTCCGGCACCCGGCGGCGGCCTGTGGTCAAAGAAAAAGGTCGACGACCTGGTGAACTTTCAATACTGAGCGCAACGCCCCGGTCTATTCGGGTTCGCCTCACTTCTCGCCGGCTTCGGCCGCTTCGTCCGCCTGCAGATCCAACGAAAGCGAATTGATGCAATAGCGCATCCCGGTCGGCTGTGGCCCGTCGGGAAATACATGGCCGAGATGGGAACCGCAGCGGCGGCAGTGCACCTCGGTGCGCGTCATACCGTAAGAGCTGTCGGTCTCGGTTTCGACCGCCTCCGGTGACATCGGCTTCCAAAAACTCGGCCAGCCGGTGCCCGAATCGAACTTGGTCTGCGAGCTGAACAACGGCTCACCACACGCCGAACACTTGTAGACACCTGCGGTTTTGGTATCCCAGTAGGCACCGCTGAACGCCCGTTCGGTGCCCTTCTCGCGGCACACGTGAAACTGCTCGTCGGTCAGCGTTTCGCGCCATGCCTGCTCGCTTTTTTTGATCTTATCGGCCATTTTTCTCGTCATCCTCGCCTGTCGGACCGCGTCAAACCCTTTTTTGTTGCGCTTGATCGCGATTTCAACCCGTCACTATACTCGCGGGCCTGAATCAATACTCGCCATCGGATTTTGATATGACTTTCAACGCTTTTCACCCGCCAATTCGCACGCTTATGGGACCAGGACCGTCAGACGTGCCGCCGCGGATACTGGAAGCGTTGGGCCGGCCGACCATCGGTCACCTGGATCCGACGTTCGTTGAATTGATGGACGAGGTCAAGGCGCTGCTGCAGTACGCCATGCAGACCGAGAACGCCCTGACCATGCCGATTTCAGCGCCGGGTTCGGCGGGGATGGAGGCCTGTTTCGTCAATCTGGTCGAACCGGGCGACAAGGTGATCGTCTGCCAGAACGGCGTGTTCGGTGGGCGCATGAAGGAAAACGTCGAGCGCTGTGGCGGCGAAGCGGTCATGGTGCATGACGCCTGGGGCACGGCCGTCGATCCGCAGAAACTCGAAGATGCCTTGATCGCGAACCCCGACGCCAAGGTCGTGGCGTTCGTGCATGCCGAAACCTCGACCGGCGCCGAGTCCGATGCCAAGACCCTGGTTGAACTCGCCCACAAGCACGACTGCCTGACGATTGTCGACGCGGTCACCTCGCTCGCCGGCAGCCCGCTGAAGGTCGACGAATGGCAGATCGATGCGTTGTACTCAGGCACCCAGAAGTGCCTGTCGTGCGTACCGGGCATCGCGCCGGTCAGCTTCAGTGAACGCGCACAACATCGCATCAGCAACCGCACGCACAAGGTGCAGAGCTGGTTCCTCGATATGAACCTGATCATGGGTTACTGGGGCTCGGGTGCGCGCCGCGCCTACCACCACACCGCACCGGTCAACGCGATGTACGCCTTGCACGAATCGCTGCTGATGCTGCACGAAGAGGGCCTGGAAAACGCCTGGGCGCGTCACCGCCGCAACCACGAGGCACTCAAGGCCGGCCTGGATGCGATGGGCATCCGCTTTATCGTCGACGAGGCACATCGCCTGCCGCAGCTCAATGCCATCGCCATTCCCGAAGGCGTGGACGACGCGGCCGTGCGCACGCGCCTGCTGCAGGAGCACCACCTTGAGATCGGTGCGGGTCTCGGCGATCTGGCCGGCAAGGTCTGGCGCATCGGCCTGATGGGTTACAGCAGCCGCATCGAGAACATCACGCGTTGCCTGGCCGCACTGGATGGCGTGCTGGCCGATCTCGGCGCCCCGGTCGAGCACGGAGTTGCTCTGCCGGCGGCGGAAAAAGTCCTCGCCGCCGCCTGATCGCCCGTGGTTGTGCAGCGTCGCCGGCAGCGCCCCGTCCGGCGATTCATCCTGATCAGCATCGCCATCGCGACACTGGTTGTCGGCTATTACCTCGGCCAGTATTGGCAACGCCAACCCCTGTCTGAGCTGCCGGCCGAGGTCTACGACGGAAAGAGGCGTTTGCAGATTCCCGAGCGACTGGCCTCGCCCGGCGACGAGCAATCGCCGACATGGCGGCTGTTCATCACCGCCGATACAACGACCGACGCCTGCCGCGGATTGCTGCGCGACTATGCGCTGATGTTCAACCACTTGGCGGTACGCCCCAACCTGCAATCGAAACTCAAAGTAGTAGTACTCGCCTACGATCGCCCGGACCTGGCCCAGCAGTCCACTTTCACCGGTGGTGTGACCTGGGCCGAGCTGCTTATCGGCGACCCCGACGCGATGGACAGCGTGGCCTCGCAACTCGGTCTGTCAACGAGTGGCATCGCATGGTGCTCACTCGGCAACGACGCTGCGGCACTCGTCGGACCGGATAACACCCAGTGGGCGCTGCTTCCGCACGGGGAACCCGATATCATGGCGCGCACTCTAATTGGCATTATCGATTTTGTGGAGTGAATCAACGCATGTCGACGCCCGCAGCCCCCTCGCTGCTCGACCGTCTTTCGACAAACCTGTTGCGAATCCTGCCCCAGCATCTGCTGGCGGCCGGCATGCATCGGCTCGCGCGAGCCGAAACACCCTGGGTGAAGCGGCTGCTGATCGAAAAGATCAGTCGGCGGTACGGCGTCGACATGGGCGAAGCAGCCAACCCGGATCTCGACGCCTACCCGAGCTTCAACGCCTTCTTCACCCGTGAGCTGAAGGAAGACGCGCGACCGCTGGCCGACAATGCGATCCTGTCGCCAGCCGACGGCAAGGTAAGCCAGATCGGCGCGATCGATGGCGAAAACCTGCTGCAGGCAAAAGGGCACAGCTTCGACCTGACGGCGTTGCTCGGCGGTGACAAGCAGGCGGCCCACCTGTTCGAGAACGGTCTGTTCGCCACCGTGTATCTGTCTCCCAAGGATTACCACCGGGTGCACATTCCCTACGGCGGCACACTGACCTCGATGGTGTTCGTGCCGGGCGACCTGTTCAGTGTGAGCGAGGCAACCACGCAGCTGGTCCCCAACCTGTTCGCGCGTAACGAGCGCGTGATCTGCCACTTCGACACCGAGCTCGGCCCGATGGCCGTCATCCTGGTCGGCGCAATCTTCGTCGGCAGCATGGAAACCGTGTGGCACGGTGAGGTGCGCGCCGCTCGCGGTCAGCCGACCAAGTGGACCTACCAGGGCGAGCAACAAGCCGTGTTCGCCGCCGGCGACGAGATCGGCCGGTTCAATATGGGCTCGACGGTCATCGTGCTGTTGCCGGCCGGCGCCGCAAGCTGGTCGACCGACGTGACCGCGGGCAGCAGCGTGCGTATGGGCCAGGCGCTCGCAACGCCGCTGATCGGCCGCTAGACGCCCCGCTACGAACCGATCAGGTCGGCGATCTGACGGTGTTTCTGCGACAACGCCCAGTCGCGCGCGGTGCGCCCCTGGTCGTCGCGATGTGAACGATCCGCGCCGCGATCCAGCAACACCGCCACGGTCTCACGATGACCGCGTTTGGCCGCCCAGATCAACGCGGTCCAGCCGCGGCTGATCTCGACTTCGTTGACGTTCGCACCCGCATCCGCGAGGTCGGACACGACCTCGGCGTGGCCATTGCCGGCGGCCAGCATCAACGCGGTGTAGTAGCCTTTTTCATGCAGGTCGACCTGTGCGCCCGCCGCCAACAACTGCCGCACGGTATCGCGGTGGCCGAATTGTGCGGCCAGCATCAGCGGGGTGCGGTAGCAGACATCACGTTGATCGACCTGCGCCGGCGATACGATGGCCTGCATCAGGCCCTGCGTATCGCCCTGCTCGGCAAGGCTGTGCAGCACGTCGGGCGCCGTGTCAGCCTTGTCGGCACGGTCGCAGCCGGTCAGCAACACGGCAAGCACCAAGCAGAGGTAGCGAATCATTAGGATAGATTGCCGCCGAACGCATTTGGCATGCATTGCGATTCGACAATCGGCCGACTGCGATCAACAGCGCTGCAGGGAAAACGCCAGTACGTCGTCGATATCGTCGACTCCGAGTCGCAACATCAACATCCGATCGAGACCCACCGCTACGCCGGCGCAATCAGGCAGGCCACTTTCCATCGCCGCCAACAGACGGCGATCGACACGGACCGGCGGTTGTCGCTGTCCGCGGCGCTTGCAGTTGTCCGCCTCGAAACGGGCCGCCTGTTCGCCGGCATCGATCAACTCGTGGAAGCCGTTCGCCAGCTCGATACCCTGATGGAACAGCTCAAAGCGCGCCGCCGTCGTGCCGTCCGGGTTGGTACGCGCCAATGCAGCCTGACTCACCGGGTAATCGGTGACGAAGCACAGGGTATCCTTGCCGAGCTGTGGCTGGATCAGGTGACTCAACAACAGATCGAGCCAGGCGTCTTTGTCGAGCTCGAGTTGTTCGGCGCCGATGATGTTTTGCGCCAGCGCACGCTCGCGCAATGACTGCGTGTCGGCACCGAAGATGTCGATACCCAAGCGCATGTCGAACAGGCTCGCGTAGGTGATTTGCTCGGCCGCGAGTTCGCTCCGCAGCAAAGCGAGGCGCGCGACATTGGCGACCTCATCGATCAGCCGGTCGACATCGAAGCCCGGTCGGTACCACTCCAGTATCGTGAACTCGGGATTATGCAGTCGCCCGGCTTCGCCATCACGGAACGCCTTGCAGATCTGATAGATGGCGCCGCTGCCGTCGGCCAGCAGGCGTTTCATTGCGAATTCCGGCGAGGTCTGCAGGTACAGATCCACGCCGTGCGCAAACACCGGGCCGGTGTAGCGTGCGCGCATGACGCTCAGCGCGGGATCGGTGCCGGCGCTCAGACAGGCGAGAGGGGTTTCAACCTCGAGCACATCCCGGTCGGCAAAATACCGGCGGATGTCCGCCAGCATCGCTGCCCGGGCGCGGAGCACGTCGAGGTCGGCCCCCGGCTGCCACTCCGTGCTCATCGGCGCGATGTCATTCGTCTTTGACGCGGCTGACGTATTCGCCGGTGCGAGTGTCGACCCGGATCTTCTCACCGGTCTGGATGAACAGCGGAACGCGCACCACAGCACCGGTTTCGAGCGTTGCCGGCTTGCCGCCGCCGCCCGAGGTGTCGCCCTTGAGGCCCGGGTCGGTCTCGGTGATCTCGAGGTGGACGAAATTCGGTGCCTCAACGGCGATCGGCGAACCGTTCCACAGGGTTACCATGCAGACGTCCTGCTCCTTGATCCACTTGATCGCCTCGCCCATCGCATTCGCATCGGCCTGCGTCTGCTCGAACGAATCGGGATCCATGAAGTGGTAAAACTCGCCATCGTTGTACAGGTATTGCAGATCACGATCGACGACGTCGGCTGCTTCGACCGATTCACCGGAGCGGAAGGTTTTCTCCAGCACGCGGCCGGTCTTGAGATTGCGAATCTTGACCCGGTTGAACGCCTGGCCTTTGCCGGGTTTGACGAATTCGTTTTCAATAATGGTGCATGGATCACCGTCGAGCAGAATCTTGAGTCCACCCTTGAATTCGTTTGTGCTGTACGTCGCCATCCAATCCTCATCAATTCACTGAGCAACCGAAGCGCGCAATGATAACCTGTTCCCCCTCACGCTTGGAATCGGCAGCATGGCAACGCGAGCTGGCCCAGGCCGTGACCGATCCAGCCGAGCTGTTGCGCCTGATCGGGCTGTCGCCCGCCGATCGGCCCGACACCCAGCTGCTGGGCAACGATTTCACGCTGCGCGTGCCGCGCTATTTCATCGAACTGATGCGCCGCGGCGATCCGGATGATCCGCTGCTGCTGCAGGTGCTGCCCCGGGTACAGGAAACCGAAACCAGCGAAGGCTACGTCAGCGACCCGGTCGGCGATCTCGACGCCGCGCAACAGGATGGCCTGTTGCAGAAATACGCGCGGCGCGCGCTGCTGGTCACCACCGGGGCCTGCGCGGTGCACTGCCGCTACTGTTTCCGCCGGCATTTTCCCTACGTGGACCTGACCGGACGGCAGCAATCGCAGGCGGCGATCGATCATCTGGCACAACGCCCCGATATCGACGAGGTGATTCTGAGCGGCGGCGACCCACTGAGCCTGTCCGACGAACGATTCGCCGATATCGTCAGCCGGCTGGAAGGGCTCGCGCATGTCCGCCGCCTGCGGGTGCACACGCGAACGCCGGTCGTGCTGCCGTCACGGATCACCGCCGGGCTCGTCGGACGATTGGCCGATAGCCGACTTCAAACCGTGATCGTGCTCCACATCAACCATCCGAACGAGGTCAGCGACACCCTGGCCCAGGCGCTCGAACCGCTGCGCACTGCCGGCATACACCTGCTGAACCAATCGGTATTACTCAAGTCCATCAACGATGATGCCGATACCCTTGCGAAGCTCAGTGACTCGCTACTCGGAATCGGGGTGATGCCGTATTACCTGCATCTGCTCGACCCGGTGGCCGGTGCAGCGCATTTCGACGTCCCTCTGGAACGCGCGAAGTCTCTGCTGGATGCGCTGCGCGAACGGCTGCCAGGGTATCTGGTGCCGCGAATGGTGCGTGAACTGCCGGGAAAACCCTACAAAATGCCGATAACGCGGCTCTAGGCGGACTCGACGGGAGACTGCACTTGTTGTATGTCTAAGGCTAGAATGTCCGGGGGACAAGGGGTTATGTCGATTTGCTCAACTGGGTCACATAACCTCCCGGGACGTGCGGAGACCGGTTTAGAAAAAGTAAAACCCTCGATTTGGCGGCTAAATTGAACGATTCAAGCAACAATTCGGATGTGAATCATTCGTCCAACGGCAACGACGCCTCTCAGCTTCCCCTGCTCGGCCTGAAGATCCCAAAGCAGTCGCCACCCAGTGCCGACAGCATGCTGTTGGATCTCAAGGAGACCGAAGCTTGGTTCGAGACGCTACCGATGGCCAACATCGGCGAGACCGCGCGCCGGGTATTCGGCATGCTGGTCGAGTTCAACCGCATCGAAGTCCCCGACCTGCTGCGCGCCAAGATCATCGAAAAATTCCGCCCGCCGGTCGAATACATCATCATCAACCTGCAGCGGCACTACGTCGACGTCGGCCTACCGTTGTCGCCCAAGGGCTGGAAGACCGCCTCGCTGGCGCGTGAGTTACTCAAGGAACTGGCGAACTCCTACAAGATCATTATCGAGCGCATGGTCGCCGGTAAGAGCGAGCACTTCGATCGCCGCCTGCTGGTCATCGCCCTGCATCGCGCCCTGCACTATCTCGGCGAAACCCTGATGCAGTGCGCCTTGATCTACGTCGCTTGGCCGGAAGGCATCTGGCGCGAGATCAACAACATCTATGCCTATGCCTCGCAAAACAACGTTCACCAGGTGCCGGTCAAGCCGGACGACAGCAAAGAAGCCGGCGCCCTGTCGACCATCGAGGACACCTTCCGCTCGCTGATGCTGTTTGCCAGCGCGACGCCGCACCGCTTGCGCCAGAGCCATGTGCGCTTGCTGTACTCGCGTCTGCTCGAGTGGTCGCATTACACCGAGATTCTGGCCAAAGACGACGGCGGAACCAGCCTGGGTCGCTTCAATGTCGACCTGTGGAGCGATTTGCCGCCGATGCACAATTCACTGCGCACCCCGGTGGTCGGGCGACGCGTCGCCATACTCGACGTACGCGAGCTGTTGAAGAAGCTGCGCAGCGATTTCGAACAGGCGCCGTGGGAAACCAACGCCGGCGTGCAATCCGGCAAACCGGTCGTGACCCGTCCGCTGCTGCGCCTGCTGATCATGGCGTGGAGTCGGCCGCCGGATCGGCGCTTTGTGCGCACCAAGCTCAATTTCGATCTGCACGTGGTCGCCGGCCTGCATGCCGTGCACGGCAACCTGCTGGCAATGGACGAGCGTCCCTACAGTACAACGCGTGCGCCGCTGTTCACACTCCAGGAAACCGAACCGAATCCGCGCCGCCGCAAACCGCAGTGGAGCGCCGGCAGCCTGGAACAGGTTTCACTGGCGCCGCTCGACAGCGAGTTGACGTCGGATTCGATCCTGATCGACAGCACCCTGCTGACGCCGGTGGATCCGCCGGCACAACCGCAACCGGCGGTTGAAGAAAAGCCACGCGAGCCACTGCCCAACGAGACGGCGTCGCACACGGTTACCACGATCAACGAGAGCGCGGGCGGTTATTGCATCCGTTGGCATGGATTGCATATTCCACGCGTCAAAATCGGTGAATTGATCGGTATCGAGTCACCGTCGGATCGGCGAAAATACGGTCTGGGTGTGATCCGCTGGATGAAACAGCTCGACGACCATAGCCTAGACCTTGGTCTTGAGGTGATCGCGACGCGTTGCGGCGCGGCCGATGTGCGCGAAGCCGCCTCGGATTCGAAGCGCAAGCGCGCACCGTCATTCAAGTGCCTGGTGATCAACGACACCGATCCGGCGAGCAATGCAACCGCCAGCCTGGTGATGGGCACGATGAGCCTGCAGACCGGCGTCGATCTGTGGTTGACCATCGACAACAAGGACCAACTCGTCCGATTGACCAAATTGGTGGAATTCAATAGCGCGTTTGCGCGTTATCATTTCGTCTTCGTCGAAACGGAAGAAAAACCAACCAACGATGAAGACGAACGCCCCGGTGATGAATTCAGTGATCTGTGGGGTAATCTTTAAATGTTGTGTTCGCAACTCAAGGGATTCAGCATTCACGTTATCGCCAGCTTTGAAGCGCGAGGAAACACGTAGTTATGGCCGCATACGCTGAATTGGCAATGCAGAATCCAGAGCTTGGCGACAACCCGGTAGAGATGCTGGTTGTCGGTTGCCCGCTGGCGACCGCCGACAGTTACGCCAATGCCCTGCGCAACCAGGGACAGGCAGCCCACGTAAAGATCGCTGACAGTCTCGACTCGCTCGATCAGCAGATGGCAACCGATCCTTGCGAGATCGTCGTTATCAACGCCGATGCCGACTCGCCGCCGTGCATCCAGGCAATCGGCAAGATCCGCGCTTTGCTGCCAACGTCGAGCATCGTGCTGGTCGCCGCCGATCCGCTGTCGCACAAGAAGATGGCGATCGAGCATCGCCTGCAAGACCTGGTCAACATCGAAGACGTCGAACACCTTGCGCTTGCCATTCAGCGTGAACACCAAACGCTGACGTTGCGACGCGACGTCGAGCGTCTCAGCCGCATGCTGAATGAGGCTGAAGAAACCAACAACCTGCTGGTCGAAAGCTCGCGCGACGCCATTGCCTACATCCACGAAGGCATGTACCTGAAAGTCAACCAGGCCTACCTGGAACTGTTCGGCTACGACTCGTTCGACGAGATCGATGGTTTGCCGATCATGGACATGATCGACGCCGAGTCGCGGACCGAGTTCAAGGACGCCCTGCGCAAGCTCACCGAGACGGGCAAACACAGTGAGGACTTCCACTGCGTAACAGGCGACGGCGAGACGTTCAGTGCCCGCATGGAATTCTCGCCGGCCAGTATCGACGACGAGCAATGCACGCAGGTCGTGGTTTATGACCAGAGCCAGAGTCTCGAACTGCAAAAACGCATCGAAGAACTGACCAGCAAAGACGCACAGACCGGTTTCCTCAACCGTCAGGCGTTCATGGAGCGCCTCGAAGGCCTGGTCTCCGGCTCGGAAGACAGCGATTCCGACCATTCGTTGATCCAACTGTCCATCACCAACTACGCCGACATGCGCGAAAACTGCGGCTTCGATTGCGCCGAAGAGATGCTCGGCGAGGTCGCCGGCGTGTTGTCGTCGACCGTACCGCAGGCCTATACGATCGCTCGCTTTGGTGACCACGACTTCATGATCGTCAGCAGCGAGGAAGAACCGGCGCTGCAGGTCGCCGAACGCTGTCTGCAAAGTCTGCGCAGCCACGCGTTCAACAGCATCAAGGATTCCCCGGTTACCCCGATCTATTCGGTCGGCGTAACGCGTGCCGAGAAAGGCATGGATATCACGGCGCATGAACTGATCAACCGCTCGTGCCGCGCTACCGGTATCGCCCGCACCGAAGGCGAGAATCGCGTCGTTTTCTACAGCGACCAGATCCCCGGCGACACCACGCACATGGCCGAGACCGATGCGGCCATGGTCAAGCAGATCGACCAGTCGCTGGCCAACGACGGCTTCCGCTTGAAGTACCAGCCGATCGTCAGTCTGCAGGGAGATACGCGCGAGAACTACTCCGTTTACCTGCGCATGGTTGGCGAAGACGGCAAAGAACTCGAACCCGAAACCTTCCTGTCGCAGGCACACGACGCCAACCGGCTCGCCGAGATCGATCGTTGGGTGGTCCGCAACGCCATCCGCGAATTAGCCAGCCACCGGCGCAACGGCAAGAAGGTGATTTTCTACGTGATCCTGTCACGCGCCGGCATCGAAGACGACTCGATGCTGTTGTGGATCTGTGATTGCCTGCGTGAATTCCGCGCCAAGGGCGCCTGGCTGGTGTTCCAGTTCCGCGAGACCGATCTGCGCAGCGCGATTCAACCCGCGCGTGAGTTGATCGACGGCCTGAAGAAGATCAACTGCAACATCGCGATCAACAACTACGTCGACAACGAGGCCAATCAGGCGCTGATCAAGCAGTTTACGATCGATGTCGTCAAGCTGGCACCGGAATACATGCGCGACCTCGCGACGCAATCCGGACAGCAGGACAAGATGAACGCGGTGAATCAGAAGCTACAGGCAGATGGCTACAAGACCATCGCCAGCGGCGTCGAAGACGCCAACAGCCTGGCCATCTTGTGGAATACCGGGATCAACTACATCCAGGGTTACTTCCTGCAGGAACCGTCGAGCACGATCTCGTTCGACGAAGAACACCAGCAGTAAGCCGCAAAACCAAGCCCCGGGCGGAACGCTCGGGGATTCAATTGCTCGATCTGAAATCAGTCGCCGAAGTGGCGAAGATGGGCACGTACTCGGCGCAGTCTGACGCGCCAGCTTTTCCTAGCGGGTAATCACCACGGCATGAAGGCGTTCATGAACGACATCGGCCGACCGATGTTGTGGTTCAGGCGCGACATATCCGTCTGCATGTACTGGGTTGCCTGCCCCATCGTGTGCGTTGCGTAGGTCATGGACTGGATGGCGTTATCCATCGAGTCGAGATTGGAGAGCATCGGCTCGAGTATGGCCACACGGTTGTCGATCGAATCCATTGTGACGGTCATTGCGCGTACGTTCGCCGTCAACTGACTCATATTGTTCGAAACGCTCTGCATGTTGCCGGCCACAAGCTGCATATTGGTGTCGACACTGATCGCCAGGTAGTGAACATCCTTGGCGAGGTTGTAGATCAGGTAAAAGCCGTAGGCAGCCAGGATGATGAAGGCAAAAAGCGATGGATAAACAATCAGTTCCCATCGCTTGGCACTCGACTCAAAAACTTCTGAGAGTCGCGCATACCCTGCGTTCGCGTCCGCTACAACGTCAGTGGCATCGTTATTGTTACTCACAGGCCGCCCCTTTAATTCGGTGTATCCGAATTTTCTAATGTAATTATATACGATGCAACCGGCATTTAATTCTGAGTTAGGTCAAGTAACCCCATGCCCGTCATACGTCGTACCCTCGTGTCGTTCATCTATTGCTTTAGCCTATCTGCTCGATCGTCCCCTGCTTCGACCAGCAAATCAATGATCCGTTGCAATTTTTCACCCTCGCCCATCGCTTTCAGGCGACGGCCCGCCTCGTAGTAGGCGTCCAGGGAGCGGGCGTTACGCCCCGTTTTCCGGTAGAGGTTCCCCAACTCGCCAAACCCGTCCGCATCGCCCGGATACTCCGAAATCAGCGCCATGTAGGCGGCTTCGGCGGCCTCGTAGTCGCCGTTCCAGAAAGCACGGCGCGCCTGCTGCAACATGTCGGCCCGACTCGGCTGCACCGGCACCTCGTCGGCGACGACCTCGGGCGGACGAAAGGTCGAAACCGCGGGATCGGTCTCGCTTTCTGCCGGTGTTGCAGTCGACGATGGCGGTTGTTCGGCGTGCTCCTTGAACACCGGGATACTGCCACCGATCATCTTCGGCTGCGGTGGCTCGTCGGGGAGCGAGATGGGGGATTCGTCCAGATCCGGCCGGTGATCAGGCTTGGGCGCACCCTCGCCTCCCGCTGTATCACCATCCGGTGCAGATTTCTGCACCCCCGCGGGGTCTTCGAGCGGCGCGCTCGGCCCTGTTGGCGCAGCGCTCTTAAGCGGCTGGCCGGTACTGTCGACGGCGGCCGTTGCCGAAGGTCGCGGCTGACCGCGCAAGGTCGCGGCAAGGTCCTCGAGATCCACGAGTCCGAACACCCACAGCCCGGTAACCGCAAAGCCTGCAAATGTGATCACAACGAGATGTGTAGCCAGCCAGCGGACGAACGCCAGTATCAGGTTGCCGGGCATCTGGTGCTCAGCTCAGTACGTCGGCGTAGAGCACTGCGGCCAGGGCATTCCATTCGGCCGCGCCCTTGCCGCGCGGTTCCTGTTCGAAGACCGCCAAGCCCTCACTGAACGAGCGGCGATACACCGTGCGTTGCGACAGCCGCGGTTTGAGAAAACGGATCCCCGGCAACGACACCAGCGCCGCAGCTGCTTCATCGGATTCGCGCACCGCACGGTGCGTGTCGCCCCGATTGATGAACCCGACAATCTCGGGCTGACGATCGCCCACCTGGGCATCGACGAAACGCAGGAAGCGTTGTGTCGACCAGATATCGGCTTGACTGGGGGGAACGGGGACGATAATTCGGTCGGCGACCGCGATCGCGGCTTTCAGGTTGTCCATCGACGCAGTGCCGACGTCGATCAACACCTCGCCATGCTGCTTCAGTTCATCGTGGTTGGTGAGTATCGCGGCGCCTAAGCGTTCGACGTCTGGCTGAAAACCCTCTTCGCGGCGAACCTCGAGCACGTCCGTCAGTGTCGCCTGCGGATCGGCGTCGACGACAGCGACATTCTGTTCGGCCATTGCCAACCAGATCGCTAGGTTGAACGTTACGGTGCTCTTTCCCGACCCGCCTTTCAGACTCCCGATTACGGTGACCATCAAATCCCCTTTTCTGGGTTTTTATTTAACTCCCACCACACCACGCACAATAGTCCAACTGCTCGCTCTCCTGATAGGTTGTCACCCAACCCGGGAGATTGTCGCGAGTAAACTGCTCTTCGTTGCGTGATGTCTCTGCCGTGTAAGCAGCGCGCGACTCCGTGCCATAAACCGGTGGCCTGAATGCCATCCTGCCCAACCACGGTTGCGGCTGGGGCATACCCCGATAACCGTAACCTTGCGGCGCTGCACGCGACGGCGACCACGGATTGGCCATGGCCATTTGCGGCATCGGCCACTGCCCACCGGGCGCTCCCCAACCATAAGCATTCGACCAAGCCGACGGATAGCGTGACATTGCTGCCGCGTATCCGTTTGCCAACCAGCGCGGATCAGGATAGTAGCCTGCGAACGTTGAGTGTCCCGGCCATTGACTACCGCCGTAGGCAACCGGCTGTGGGCCGGTAAACGGATTGGCCCAAGCGAATGACGCAGGATACATCTGCTGGTAGGCATCGAACGGCGTGTGGAACATCTGCCCGGGATACATCGCACGATCGGCGATCCAGGGCTGTGGTGCAGCGCGCCAGCCGTATTGCTGGGTAAACGCCGGCGGTTGATAGGCTCCCGGCTGATACTGCATACCGGCCATCGGCATGTTCACTGCCGGCGCACGACTGCGCCAGTCGGAACGGCCACGATACGGATAGGCTGGCGCATAGGCTGCCGGTCCATAGGCCGAATACGTGTAGGGGTTGGCATAAGAAAACGGATTGCGCGGCATGCTCGCCGGACGAAACACCGGCCCGCCAGGGACCGCGTTCGCTGCCGCCGCGGCCGGCTGCTGCATAGCATTCGGTGGCGGGTCGATCGGACGCCATTGCGGACCATAGGCGATCGCCTGGCCGCTGGCGATAACGCCAACGCCCAACAACACTAGACCCACCATCGTGGCCGCTCGTATTTGATACTTCATACTGCTCCTCGAAAAACTGCTGTTTGCCATGTCGCGCCGATTAGCTTGTCGCGTCACATCTTGGGAATGCGCGGCACTGGATGGCTGAATGCTGGCAACGATACCTCACCAGGGTGGGACATAACCACCATAACCTGGAAAGCCCGGCGTCATTGGATAGGGCGGCAGCGGCGCGCCGTAGGGGCCCTGCAGATCAGTTCCGCGCTGCAACTCTTCGTAGCTTGGACGATCGTTGGAACGCGGTGGACGAAACTGCGACTGCAAGCGCGCAGCGGCGGCATCGTCGCCGGGTTCGGCACGCGGTTCGATCCGTTCACCCAGATCATACCTGTCGTCAGGACGGAATCGTTGCCCCTGACCCTGACCACGCGTAATCGGTACCGCTTTGCGCGCGCCTGCACGATCGGGAAGCTGAGAATACGAACCGCGAAACGCCGAAGGGTGTTCCTGGCGATTGTCTCTCTTGATCGAAGGCGACGGCCGCGAATGCCCGGCGGCGGCGTGCGGTCGCCAGCGCATCGAAGGCGCCGATTTCGCCCCTCGGAATGAGTTGGCAGGCAGGTACTGATAGTGCGCGGCAGCAAAACCTGCCGGATGGTCGGCATTGGCAAAACCAGACAGGCATAGCCCCAGAGACGCTGAAGCCAGCAGCCTCAACGCCACGCCTAAGGGGAATGTCCGGCTGATCAAACTTCAAAACCCTCTTTATGTACGGCGACCGACTGCGCCGCGCGGTAAGCATCGGCGAAGCGGTTCTGCGACCGCCTGCTCTATCCGTCAGTTTAGACCGTCGCCGCCCGGCTTTCCGAGGGTTTTCAATTGAATGCCTCTCCTTCCTGAAGCCTTCTTACGCGCGCCGACGACCGGTGGTTTCGGCTTTTTAGCGGCTGTCTTCTTGGTGCCGTTCGACTTGGCAGCAGAGGTCTTCTTCTTGGCCGTCTTGCGCGTGACCGTGCGCTTGCCGACTGTGCTCGCGCTGTCGTCGGTCTTGGCTTTGGCTTCTTCGGGCTCGACTTTCTTGACCACGACGCGTTTCTTGGCCGGCTTGCGCGCCTTGGTATCCGCCTTCTCGGCAGCAACCTTCTTGGCCGGCTCAGCGCGATTAGCGACGTCGGGCGCCTTCTCGGCAGTCGCCGGCGCGTCTTCGACCTTGGCCGTTTCGGTCGCCTGCGTTTTGCCCGCCGTCTCGGCCCGCTTGGCTGTGACCTTCGGTTTGACCGCCGCCTTGGCAGGCGTCGTTTTCGCACTCTGAGCAACGCTGGTTTCGCGTTTGGCCGTAACCGGCGGCGTAACGGGCGCTGCGGGCTTTGCTTCTTCGCTCGCCGACGCGGGTGGCTTGTCGCTCACCGCATCAACATTCGGCTTTTCAGGTCCCGCCGGCACCGGCGCAGTGCGTACGGGTTGCACAGTGGCGGCGGTCGATGGTGCGGCCACATTCGTTGCAGGTGCAGGTGTAGGGGTCGCGTAACTGGGTCGCGGGGATTGCTCGCGTTTGCTCTTGAACAGACCAATGAGCCAACCGACCGCACCGGATACGGCGCCGACCACAGTAAACAGGACACCGGCAAAACCACTCCAGGCGCGCACCCACAGGGGATCACCGACGCGCGGCCCACCGGCAGGGCCATCGGGACCGGGCTCGGGTTCGTCACCGTCCGAGAACTTGCGGCACGCCGTACCACCGGCAACGGCGCACAGCGAATCGGCGGCAGCAACGCATCCCAGCGGAATTACAACCAGGGTCAGAATGGTCGACACCAACACACCCGAGGCCAACGAAATGGCCATGCCCTGGAAGATCGGATCGAAGAAGATCACCGACGAGCCGCACACCAGGGCAAATGCGGTAATCAGGATCGGCCGTGTCCGTGTCTTACAGGCGCTGATGACGGCATCGACAACCGAATCACCCTCCTGGATCCGGTGTACGGAAAAGTCGACCAGCAGAATCGAGTTGCGCACGATGATGCCGGCCAATGCGATCCACCCGATCATCGACGTCGCGGTGAACTCGCCGCCCCACCCCATCTGGAAGAACAGCATGTGCGCCGGAATGATGCCAAGCAGGGTCAATGGGATCGGCGCCATGATCAACGCAGGAATGCGGAAGTTGCCGAACTCCCAGACAACCAGGATGTAGATCAGAATCAGCGCGGCGCCGAACGCGATACCCATATCGCGGAACGTTTCATATGTCACTGTCCATTCACCGGCCCACTCGATCGAGGAAACATTGTCGTTCGGCGGCGGCCCGGTGTAATGGATGTTCTCGCACAACGAGACCTTGTCCGGAGTCTCGCAGCCCAATTCAGCCAGCTTGTCCTCAACCTGCAACATGCCGTAGATCGGCGCCGCCAGGCGACCGCCGACGTCGGCCACCACGTACTCGACGGGCCGCAGATCCTTGTTGTAAATGATGTCGGCCTCGGTACGACGCTGGAAGTCGCCAAGTTCGCGCAATGGCACACCGACACCTGACAACGGTGACTGCACAAGGATGTCGCCGAGTCGGTTGATCTGCGAACGCTCGGCAAGCGGCACCTGGATCACGATATTGATCGGCTCATGGCCGGCGCGTTGCTTGACGTCACCGAGCACGAATCCCCCCAGAGCCATCCGCAGTTCGCCGTTTATCGCGTCAACCGAGATTCCGCGTCGCTGGGCTTTTTCGTTATCGACCTCGAAGTGCCAGTAGTCGTACGGTTCGCGCATGTAGTTGTCGACATCGCGCAAGCTCTCCGTCTGGCCGAAGATGTCGGTGAGATAACGCGCGACCTCGCGCCGCGTCTTCGGATCCGGCCCATGCACCTCTGCAACGACCGACTGCAACACCGGTGGGCCGGGTGGCATCTCGACCACGGAGAACCTTGCTCCACTGCCCGCAACCAGCGCCTTCACCTGTTCGCGTGCGTCGACGGCAATCTCGTGGCTTGAACGGGAACGCTCGGTCTTGTCGAGCAGTTGCAATTGCACTTCGGCCTGCCACGGCGACTGACGCAGATAGTAATGGCGGACCATGCCGTTGAAATCGAATGGCCGCGCAGTGCCGACATAGATCTGCGCCGCCGTCACTTCGGGCATACGACGCAGGCGCTCGGCAATGATGTGCGCCATGTTGCCGGTCTCGGGCAGCGGCGTGCCTTCCGGCATATCCAACACCACCGAGAACTCCGGCTTGTTGTCGAGCGGCAGCATCTTCACCGCCACCCATTTGAAATAGAAGAAGGAGCAGGCGAGCAGCAGCGTTCCCCACATCGCGAGCTTGAACAGGCGCGCTTTGCGCCGATCGGAGATCAGCGGCATCAGCACCCTGCGATACAGGCCTTCCAGCCACTCCGCCTCACGATGCTCGCGTTTCTCGGCGCTCTCCAGATAGTGCATCGTCGGCCGGAACAGACCATGGATCGCGAACCACGGTGTAAACACGAACGCGGCGAACAATGAGATACCCATCGCGACCGAGCCCAGCACCGGGATCGGCAACATATACGGCCCCATCATGCCGGTAACCGCGCCCATCGGCAGCAGCGCGCCGATAACCGTCAGCGTGGCCAGTATCGTCGGGTTGCCGACCTCGCGCACCGCGTCCACCGCGGTGTCCTCATCGGTCTGCCCCTGTTCGAGCCATCGCCGGTAGATGTTCTCAACGACCACGATCGCATCGTCGACCAGGATACCGATCGAGAAAATCAACGCGAACAACGACACGCGGTCGATCGTAAAGTCGAGCAACATGGCGCACAGGATCGTGAACAGCAGCACGACCGGCACAACGAACAACACGACGAACGCCGGCTTCAATGCACGGAACGCTATCCATACCAGCACGAACACGAACAAGGTCGCGATGAACAGTTTGAAGATCAGGTCATTGACCTTCTGCTCCGCCGTCTTGCCGTAGTTACGCGTCGTGCTGACGTGCACATCGTTCGGAATGAGTTGGCCGCGCAGGCTCTCTACACGCTTGAGAATCGCCTCGGCGACGCTGACGCCGTTAGTACCTTTTTTCTTGGCGACAGCGATAGTGACCGCCGGCACACTGATCGCCAGGTCGGGATTCTCGGCAGCAGCACCCGTGTAATAGGCCACCGTCTGGTTGGCGTCTTCGGGCCCCTGGCGCACATCGGCGACATCGTGCACGTAAACCGGCGCGCCGTTATGCACCCCCACCTGCAGACGATTGATGTCCTCGACCGTTTCGAGGAAGGCACCGGACACCACCATCATGTGGGTGCCGCCGGACTCGACCCCGCCCATCTGCATCTCGACATTGGACTTCTGAATGGCGTCGGCAACCTGCCCGAGGCTCAACCCATAACCGGCCAAGCGTTCCGGATAGACCTCGATCGTGACCTGTTCGGCACGCCCACCGACGACGAAGCTGTCACCGGTGTCCGGAATCTCCTTGATATGCTGCAGCACCGATTGCGCCAGGCGACGCAACTGCGAATCGTCGACGTCGGGGATACCGTCGCTGTTATAGTCTTTCTCCGACCAGAAGGTCAGCGTCACCACCGGCACGTCGTCGATACCCTTGGCTTTAACCAACGGCGGCATCACACCCGGTGGGATGCGATCCATGTTTGATTCGAGCTTGTCGTTGACCTTGACCAGCGAGTTCTCCATCTCCTCGCCGACATCGAACTGCACGGTCACGATGCCCATGCCGCGCTGGCTCGCCGAGTAGACGTGATCGACACCCTCGATCTCGTACATGATGCGCTCGAGCGGCTGCACCGCCAGCGAGGCAACCTGCTCAGGTTCGGCACCGGGGTACTGAACAATCAGGTCGACCATCGGCACCGATATCTGCGGGTCTTCCTGTCGCGGCGTGGCGAACAGCCCGAGGATACCGAGCAACAACATCGCCAGATACAACAGCGGCGACAACGGGGATTTGATGAAAAAGCGCGCCATGCTGCCGGCGAGCCCGAGGTTCGGACTATCGACCGGTTCCGGCGATTCGGAGGGGCGCGTGTCGTTCTCGCTCATGCCAGTTTTCTAATCCGTTGTGCTTGGCGGGTGCCGTGCACGAGCGGCACCCGGAAAGGCGGCAAACTTATTCGCCGCGGCTTCGACTCATCATGTCGGGGCCTGGATTCGGGTATACGCGGTCGCCGGGTGCGACACCCGACAGTACCATCGTCATCCCGTTACCCAGGCGTTTTCCCTGGCGAATCATTCGCAGTTCGGGGCGTCCTTCGTCGTTCTGGATATACACCACCGGCAGACTGCCGCGGTAACGGATTGCCGTGCTGGGAATGACCGGCAACTGGCTCTTGACCGGGCCGGTGCGATCCGGAATCTGAATCCGTGCGTACATGCCCGGCTTGGAAACACCCTGCGGGATGTCGAACTTCACCCTGATGGTGTGGCGCTGCACATCGGCCATCGGAAACACCTGGGCGACACGCACGTCGACCGGCTCGCGATGATCATCGAACGTTGCGGCCTTCTCGAGGACTTCCATCGGCTCGAGCCCTTGGGCGAGACGTGCCGGTACATCCATTTCGATCTGCAGCCAGGTCACGTCGGCGAACTTCAGCATCGGCAGACCAGGCTGAACCGTGTCGCCTTCTTCGACAAACTTCTCGACGATCACCCCGTCGAAGGGCGCAAGACTCTTGGCGTCGCGCAATTTCGCATCGATTGCGCGAATCTCCGACTGGGCGCGCAGGATCGAACTGCGTGCCTGTTCCATGCGGGTGCTGGAGGCGTAGAGATCGGCACTGCGCTCAGCGGTGCGGTCGCGCCCGCCGAACATATCTTCGGCCGGACGGGTGAACATCTGATCGAACAGATTGGGGATTCCCATTCCACCGGGTGCGTTTTTCGACTGCGGCGACCACAACTCGCGCGAGTACTGCACGTTGGCATTGCGCATCTCAGCGTCTGCCGCTGCCAGCTGCGCATAAGCGGCGCTGCGCTTGGCCAGCAGTTCCGTTTCATCCAGCGCCACCAGCGTCGTTCCGGCGTCGAATTTGTCGCCCTCGATGCCGGACATGTATTTGACCCGCCCGGGCAACTGCGCGGCCAGCGTCACTTCTTTAAATGGCACGACGCTGCCACTGACCACGATCGTCGGCGTCTCCGAAGACTCTTTTACGACAAAGATATCTTCGCTATTGCCTGTGCTGGGGGGGGTGTCGGCGCCAAACACCGGTACGGCTAACGCGAGCGCTGCTGCGGTCACCGTGGCAATCAATGTTCTTTGCATTCTGTTCTATAAAACCTGTTGTTGCGTCAGGCAGCCTGAAAGCTTGGCGAATACAACGCACAGATCCGCCGGGACTTTCAGTAGCTTATGCGAGATTTCGGGACGAGGACACAGAAACAGCGGACCATACAGGTCTTCCGGGCACCCTCCCCCAGACGCGCGATACGACTTTTCCGGTCTGCTACAGGTGAAGTAATCAACCACTGCTCTCACCTCCGACCGAGCGCGAAATATGCTCTGGCACAGCGACTTGTAACAGTCTACGAACCCGGTTTCGAGCATATTTGAGTCGCGCAATTATCCGATATCCGGGGTCCGCATTGCAATAAAGCTTTACCCCGCCAACGGCGTTTTTCCAAAAAACAACGATCTACATCAGTATTTTCGCATCTATTTGATTTGCCTAACTGCACCGCTCCATCGCACTGCGGCTACACGCGTCGTACGACGTCGGGTTACCATGCGGCCATCAACACGTTCCGAACACGAGGAGTGCCTTCCTATGCGTGGCGCAGGCCCGGTCATCGAGACCCGTCTCAAACAACTCGAAGCCCATCTCGAGCAAGAAAACCCGGTGTTGTTGACGACCGTGCAGAGTTTCCGCGAACTCGACACCGTGGCCTACAAGATGGGGTTGTTCGATGCAGAACAGTCGTTTGCGACGCAGATTCCGTGGTGGCCGCTGGTCTCGATACTGGGGACGTTTTCTGCCGGCAAGTCGTCGTTTATCAATCAGTATCTGGGCGTCAAGTTGCAGCGCTGTGGCAACCAGGCGGTCGACGACAAGTTCACCGTGCTGTGCTACAGCAACCAGTCGACCAGTCATGCCCTACCGGGCATCGCGCTCGATTCCGACCCTCGCTTCCCGTTCTACAAGGTCAGCGGCGAGATCGAAAAGGTCGCGGTCGGCGAAGGTTCGCGCATCGACGCCTACCTGCAGCTCAAGACCAGCACCAGCCCGGCACTCAAAGGCAAGATACTGATCGACTCACCCGGGTTCGACGCCGACGCACAACGCACATCGACGCTGAAAATCACCGACCACATCATCGGTTTGTCCGACCTGGTGCTGGTGTTCTTCGATGCCCGCCACCCGGAACCGGGCGCAATGCGCGACACGCTTGACCACCTCGTCTCGAAAACCATTACGCGCCAGGACTCGGGCAAGTTCCTCTACATCCTGAACCAGATCGACACCACCGCGCGCGAAGACAACCCCGAAGAGGTCGTCGCCGCGTGGCAGCGCGCGCTGGGAGAACGCGGTCTGACCGCCGGACGTTTCTTTACCATCTACAACGACGAAGCGGCCAACCCGATACCCGATGAGGCACTGCGCCGGCGCTTCGAGAGCAAACGCGACGTCGACCTGGCAGAGATCCACGAGCGTATGGAACAGGTCGAGATCGAACGTGCCTATCGCATCGTCGGATCGCTGGAGAAAGCCGCACGCGCCTTCGAAGAGAAAGTAGTTCCTGCCGTGACCGATCTGAATACGCGCTGGCGCAAACGCACGCTGATCGGCGACGCCATCGCAGCCCTGCTGCTGATCGGCGGATTCATCGGTATCACGACGCGCCTGGGACAATGGGATGGTTTCAAACTCAATGCCGAATGGTGGAACACCATTACCGCAACGCCGATCAGCATCTACCTGACCGCACTGGTCACGTTCATCGTCTGGCTGGCGATCCACTACGGCAATCGTCACCTCGCGGCCAAGTCGCTCAAGCACACGGCAGACAAGATCGGTCAGCGCCTGGGTATCCGCGGCAACCTCAGCGCAGCCTTCCTGACGAATACCAAACCCTGGCGCAGCATCTTCAGCCGCAATCCGGCCGGCTGGACGCGGCGCAGTCGCAAGCGTATTCAGCGCGCCTTGGAAGATGCCGATCGCTACGTACAGGATCTGAACGATCGCTTCACCAACCCCTCGGGAACACCGGCGATCGAAGTCGAAAAGGCGATGAACGTGGGCGACGACAGCGCATTCGAGCAGCCGCCGGCAGCGTTGACCGCCAACCAGGGTAGCTAACGCCCACACATGCCGCGTATCGGCATCGATCTCGGCGGCACCAAGATCGAGGGCGTCGTTCTTGATCGCCGCGGCGACATCATCGCGCGTCAGCGGATCCCCACGCCCGCAGGCGATTACACAGGCACGCTGCAAGCCATCGGCGACCTGGTCGATTCGCTCGAACAGCGCTGCGCTGCCACCTGCACGGTCGGCGTCGGCACCCCGGGCGCGCTGTCGCCGGCCAACGGCAAGTTGCGTAACGCCAATTCAACCTGTCTTAACGGTCGCCCGCTGGATCGCGACTTGGCTTCGCTATTGCAACGCGAGGTCCGCATTGCCAACGACGCCGACTGCCTGACCTTGTCGGAGGCCGTCGACGGAGCGGCTGCTGGTGCGCGCTGTGTGTTCGGTGTGATCGTCGGCACCGGCACCGGCGGCGGCATTGCGGTCGATGGAAAACTGCTGCACGGCCCAAACGCCATCGCCGGCGAATGGGGCCATAACCCCCTGCCCTGGCCGACCGACCAGGAACGTCCCGGCCCGGCTTGCTATTGCGGCAAGCACGGCTGCATCGAGACCTTTTTATCCGGGCCGGGGATGGCCCATGACTTTGGCGACGACCGCGAGATCACCGCACAGCAGATCGTGGCGGCGGCAATGCGCGGCGACAGTGAAGCGTCGGCCTGCCTGGCGCGCTACGAAGACCGCATGGCGCGCGCCCTCGCCGCTGTCATCAACATCCTCGATCCGGACGTGATCGTGCTCGGCGGTGGCCTGTCGAATGTCGAACGACTGTACGAGACCGTGCCACGACTGTGGCAACGCTTTGTCTTTTCCGATGTTGTTAACACCAAGCTCTTGGCTGCTGCCCACGGCGACAGCAGCGGCGTGCGTGGCGCCGCCTGGCTTTGGCATTGTGACGAGACGGATTGAAACGCCGCCCGCGACACACGTGCAGCAAAATCGAAGCGCATGAACAAGTCAGCCCTTCGCGCCTTCTCCGCCGAGAAAACGCGCCAGCATCTTCAGTGCATCGTAGCGATCGAGAAACTGTTGCGATCGATAATCCGTGTACACATCGTCCACGCTGGTCGCCCGCAAAACGTCGGGCCGGCCTGCGATAACGGTCAACAGCCAGCGTCGAGTCGAACGTAACAGTTCGACCAGCCTCGCGTGTCGGTCTACCAGCACCGTGTCATCCAACTGCTCGATACAGTCAGCGACAACGGCAGGCAATTGCCAGTGGCGACATAAAAAGGCACCCGCCGCCCAATGATCCGTACCAATCAAGTCGCGTTCGTGTTCGATGAGCCGCGTACCGGGGTTGTCACCGGCTAGTTTCAGCGCCCGTTCCATATCCTTGGGACGGACATGCACCAGCAACAACAATCCCAGGTTGTGCAACAGGCCGACCAGATAGGTCACATCGGGATCGGGAGCATCGGCGACAGTTGCAGCACGCGCCAAGCCACTGGCCAGATCGGCGGTACCCAGGGCCATGATCCAGTACTCGGTAAGGTCGAAACTCGGGCAGCCGGTGGTGGAAAAGCCGCCGGCCAATGCCATGCCCAGCGACATGTTGCGCACCATATCGAGCCCCAGCACACTGACGATGGCGTTCTTGACCGTAACCACCGGCTGGCGCGGCGCGTAGAACGCCGAGTTGGCGATACCGATCAGGCGGGCGGTCAGCGGCGGATCACGCTCGATGACCTCGGCGAGCTTGGCGATATCGACATCGGGATCGGTGGCAAGCGCGAGCAGCTCGGCCGCGGCACCCGGCAACGGGGGTATCGACTCCACGGCGATCAGTTCGTTGTAGAACGGGTCGTCCGAGTTCACGGGGCACGCTCGAAAACTGACACCTGAATCTACTTCCTCAATTGTGGCTCACCGAGCGCTGTGGAGGTTTTCGTGGTTCGTCCGCGAGCTGCTTCACATCGTCCAGGCGTATGTTTCAAGTGTAGTGCAGCTTCGCGACAGGCATTTGACAAGGTGTAAAAATAACACTATCTTGCTGGTGTACTACCGACACTTAGTATCCCAATGCGAGCACCTCAAGAGACATTCAGCTATCGCTACCCGCATCCGGCGGTGACCACTGACGTGGTGATTTTCACCCTGCTCGACGGCCGCCTGAAGCTGTTGCTGGTGAAGCGCGCGAATCCGCCGTTCAAAGGCGACTGGGCCCTGCCCGGCGGGTTTCTCGATATCGACGAAGATCTGGATACCTGCGCCGCGCGCGAGCTCGAAGAAGAAACCGGCGTCAGCGGCGTCTATCTCGAACAGCTGTATACCTTCGGCGCAACCCACCGCGACCCGCGCGAGCGCGTGATCAGCGTGACCTACTATGCGCTGGTTCCGCAGCACACCCTGACCACGCCGCGTGCGGCCAGCGATGCCGCCGATGTCGGCTGGCATGCGTTCGACCGGCTGCCAAAACTCGCATTCGATCACGCGCAGATCATCAAGATGGCGCACCAACGCCTGGTCGCCAAGCTCGAGTATTCGACGATCGCGTTTCAGTTCATGCCCGAGGCGTTCACCCTCAGTGAACTGCAGGGCGTCTACGAAACCCTGCTCAACCAAACCCTGGACAAACGCAATTTCCGCAAACGTATCCTGTCTCTCGACATGATCGACGAGACCGGCAAGTTACGCCGCACTGGCAAACACCGACCCGCGCGTGAATACCGGGTCAAACACCCCCGACGGGTGGAGATCATCAAATGAGTACACATGCCGTTCCAGTACAGCCGATCCTGCCGCGGGTAAAGGTGCCGCCGCACCCGAAGACGCCGCCACTGAGCAACGCTGAAAAGGATGCGTTGAAGACGCGCATCAAAGCCCTGCTGCGTGAACAGAACGCCGTGTTGGTCGCGCACTACTATGTCGACGGTGAACTGCAGGCACTGGCCGAAGAAACCGGCGGCTGCGTCGCCGATTCGTTGGAGATGGCGCGTTACGGCACTACCACCGACGCCGACACGCTGGTGGTCTGCGGCGTGCGCTTCATGGGCGAGACGGCGAAGATCCTCAATCCGGAAAAGCGCGTGCTGATGCCGGAACTGGGCGCCACCTGTTCGCTCGACGAAGGCTGCCCGGCCGACGTGTTCAGCGACTTCTGCGATGCCCACCCGGATCGCACCGTGGTCGTCTATGCCAACACCAGTGCGGCCGTGAAGGCGCGCGCCGACTGGATGGTGACCTCGGGTATCGCGCTGCCGATCGTCGAACACCTGCATGCGCAGGGACAGAAGATCCTGTGGGCGCCCGACAAGCACTTGGGGCATTACGTACAGCAAAAGACCGGCGCCGACATCCTGTTGTGGGACGGCAGCTGCGTGGTGCACGAAGAATTCAAGGGATTCGCCCTCGAGCGCCTGAAGCGCCTGCACCCGGAGGCCGCCGTGCTGGTGCACCCCGAGTCGCCGGAAGATGTGCTGCAATATGCCGACGTGGTCGGTTCGACGACCACCTTGATCAAGGCCGTCAAGCAGATGCCGAACGACGAGTTCATCGTTGCCACCGACGACGGCATCTTCTGGAAGATGCACCAACTGGCGCCAGGTAAAAAACTGATATCGGCACCCACGGCGGGTGCCGGCGCGACCTGTGAATCCTGCGCGCACTGCCCGTGGATGGCGATGAACTCGCTGCAGAATCTCGAACAGGTGCTGATCGACGGCAGCAACACGATCACGATCGAACCGGAGATACGCCGCAAGGCGGTCAGGTCGATTCAGCGCATGCTCGACTTCGCCGCCGAGCACAACATCAGCGGTGCGCTGCCCAAAGGCTAAACTTATTAGGTTGTCGACCTGCCCTGGGCTCATGGGCACCACGCTGGGCACGATGCCGCGATGGCCGATATGCCCGCAGCGACACCGAGTAACTCGCATTGCAGCGCAATCGGCAAGCAGGCACGCCGCGGCTGTGCAACACACAGTATAAAAAGGACCTGGACGCATGTTCGCAACCGCCAAGATTGGAAGAAGCCTTAGCAAGTCGGCCTATAAGGCCGAGGTCGAGGAACTGCGCACACAGTTGCTCGAAGCCCAGCTGGCGTTGCGCGAACAGCAAGTGCCGGTGTACGTGATCATTGCCGGTATCGAGGGTGCCGGCAAAGGCGAGGTGGTCAACCGACTCGACGAATGGCTGGATGCGCGTGGCGTGAATGTCTACGCCTTCTGGGAAGAGACCGACGAAGAACGCCTGCGCCCGCGTGCATGGCGCTTCTGGCGCGCAATGCCGCGACGCGGCGAGATCGGCATCTTCTTCGGTGGCTGGTATCTGCACCCACTCGAACAACGATATGCAAAGCGTTGGGACGATGCCGATCTGGATCAATGTCTGCGCAGCATTCGCGAGATGGAACGTATGCTGATCAACGACGGCGCCGTCATCGTCAAATGCTGGTACCACTTTTCCGAAAAGGTGCAGCGCAACCGTCTGAAGTCACTGGCGCGCAGCGACCGCAGCCGCTGGAAGATGCTGCCGAAGAAGTCCAAGTTCAGCCAGCAATACCAACGCTTCGAAGACGTCGCCGACCGCGTCGTGCGCAGCACCGATATCGGCCGCGCGCCTTGGCACATCATCGAGGCTACCGACCACCGCTACCGCGACATGACCACCGGCCGCATCCTGCTGCGCGCGATGCAGGAGGCGCTCGGCCAGCCATCCGTCGTCGATCGCCGCGTCGACGACTCGCCACCCAAACTCAATGGCGAGCTACTGCCTGAGGCGCCAGAGGCCCGCATCACCCTGCTCGACCGCGTCGATCTCGCGCAGACGATCGACCGCGATCACTACCGCAGGCGGCTCGACGAACTGCAGACCGAACTGAACGATCTTGCCTGGGAGGCCTACACCCGCAAGATCTCGACCGTCCTGGTCTTCGAAGGTGTCGATGCCGCCGGCAAAGGTGGTGCCATTCGCCGTGTGACCCAGGCGGTCGATTCACGCTTGCGCGAAGTCATCCCGGTGGCGGCGCCTACCGACGAGGAGGCGGCACATCATTATCTGTGGCGTTTCTGGCGGCATGTGCCGCGGGCCGGGCGCATGACCGTCTTCGATCGCTCGTGGTATGGCCGGGTGTTGGTCGAACGGGTCGAAGGCTTTACCAGCCACGCCAACTGGGCGCGGGCCTATCTCGAGATCAACGACTTCGAGGCGCAGCTGACAAGCGCCGGCGTTATCGTGCAGAAGTTCTGGTTGCAGATCAGCAAGGAAGAACAACTCGCGCGCTTCGAAGCCCGGGCCAACACGCCCTACAAGGCCTACAAGATCACCGACGAGGACTGGCGCAACCGCGAGAAGTGGGACGATTACCGCTCGGCGGTCAACGAGATGCTGGCGCGCACCAGCGCCAAGCATGCGCCGTGGAACCTGATCGCCGGCAACGACAAACGGTTTGCCCGTATTCAGGTGCTGGAGATCGTCACCAAGGCGTTGCGTAATGCGTTAAAGTCCTGATCCAGTCCCCTTACCCAACTAACGCCGTAGGCTTCGCTGTACCACCATGCCCGATCACGCCACGCTGAAACTCATCCACTACGCCACCGTGCTGTTGTCCATCGCCGGTTTCGTGTTGCGCGGCGGCATGATGATTGTCTCGCCCAAACTGTTGCGCAAACCCTGGATGCGCACCTGGCCGCACTTTATCGACACGGTATTGCTGGTGACCGGCGTATGGATGGCCGTCAACCTGCACCTCAATCCGCTCTATAGTCACTGGTTGCTAGCCAAGATCATCGCCCTGCTGGCGTATATCGCACTCGGCTTCATCGCGCTGCGTCACGGGCGCACCCTGCGCACGCGCATCGTCGCTTTCCTGCTCGCCATCGCGTGCTTCGGCTATATGCTCGCGGTCGCCAAGGCCAAAACGCCGTGGCCATCGTTACCGACGTTTTGATGGATCGATATCGTCGAGCTTGATCGACACCTGCGGCACGTCGGGTTTAACCAGCCCGGCCTTGTCGATGGTGAAATAGCGATTGCCGTTCAACATCGCCGATACGTCGGCATTGTCGCCTTTCACGTCCTGCAGAATGACGCAGTAGACATGCGCTGCGACCCACACGGCAACCAGCGTTGCCAGCCCTCCATGAAAATGCGGCAGATAGATGCCGAACAGGATCGGCCTCCCCGACATCAGCCAGCCGGTGAAAGCCAGCGCCAGCAGCGCAAGCCACAGCAAGAGATAGAGCGCTTTCCACAACGGATTGTGCGAGAACCAGTTGGGCAATGGCGCTTTGCCCAGTGAAAGATAGAACAGCAGGCTGGCGCGAATTGCCGGCAGCTCGGCGGCACGCGGCAACATATGTTCAAAGCGCTCGGCCCCTTTGCCGAAGAAACCGAGAAACCCGCGAACCGCGATCGCGAACAACAACAGGCTCGCACCCAGGTAGTGAACTTCGAGCGCATCTTCGGCGACCGTCGGCGAATGCCCGATCAACCAACCGGTCGCGAGCATCAGCAGCACGGCGAAGACCACGATGCCATGGGTAAACCGCAGCCAGCCACTCCAGACCAGAACTCGGCGAATCTGCTGCGCCATCAGGCCTCCTGTTTAAACATATGCTAAAAAAAGTTATGGTCACGAAGATGACGTGACCTAGGATAGCCCGGTGGGATGATACGGACGCCATGACAGTCTTCAATCGATCGCGAACGCCATTCCCCCTGACGAAGAAAGTATAACGGCGGCCAACCGCCTGAACGAAAGCGGGTTCGATCAACCAGTCGTCCAGGTCGATGCAAACCCATTGCGACATACGGCGCCCGGCCGGCCAAAAACGACAACAAGGGCGTCACCGCGACTTTCGTTAATGGAGAGCACAGTGTCCAAGCTAAAGCATCGTCTGATGCGTTCGTTTTTGTTGCTGACGTCGATTTGCTTGTTGTCCGGCGCCGCGGTCGCAGATGAATGGATTTATTCGGTCGTCGATGGCGACAACCTCTGGGACTTCAGCCAAAAGTATCTGGACAGCCCCCTACGTTACGAAAAGCTTCGCCGGCTCAACAACGTTCAATTTCCCAAGCGGATGAAACCGGGCACGCGTCTGCGCGTGCCGATGGCCTGGATCCGCAACAACCCGGTACCGGCCAAAATCGAAGCGGTGCAGGGCCAGGCCAACATCATTCGCGCGGATGGCTCGCCACCGGTCGCCGCCACGCCAGGCACCTTGCTACAGCTCGGCGACACGATCAAAACCGGCGCTGACAGCACGGTCGCCGTCAAGTTCGCCGACAGCACCCTGCTGACGCTCTACAGCAACGGCGAGATGCGCTTCAATCACCTCAGCGCACACGGCGAGACCGGGATGGTCGATTCGCGGCTGCACCTGATAGACGGCCGCCTGGATACCAAGGTCACTCCTGCTGTCGGACCGGGGTCGCGGTTCGAGATCGAAACACCTTCAGCGATCAGCGCGGTACGCGGCACCGTATATCGGGCTGCGGTAACCGACGGCGGTGGTATTTCCAATGTCGAGGTGCTCGAAGGCAAGGTGCAGGTATCCGGCTCCAGCAAACGACGTCTGGTGCCATCGGGCTTCGGTACACAGGTCGCCGCCGGTAAACCGCCGATCAAACCACGCAAGCTGTTGGCCGCACCCGCCTTCGACGACATCCCTCAACCGATACGTCAGTTGCAATGGACGCTCGGCTGGGGAGCCCTGCCCGGCGCCAAGACCTATCGGATGGAGATCAGCGCAACGCGCGACTTCAAGCTGTTGCTTTGGGAACAGAAATCGCAGTACGCCAAGTCTGCGTTGCCCGACCTGCCCGACGGCAGCTACTTCGTGCGCGTACGTGGCATCGACGACCTCGGGCTCGAGGGCCAGGACGCGGTCGCCCCGATTGTCCTGGACGCACACCCGCAGCCGCCGGTCGCTCTCAACCCGCCCGACGGACGGGTGTTGCGCGGCAAACCAGCCGAGCTGCAATGGACCGCTTCGGAAGAAGCTGCACGCTACGTACTCGAAATCGCGTCGGACGCGGCATTCAGCAACCTGTTGGTCGAACAGAAAGACCTGGACACGACACGTTACACGGTAGACGAAATCACCGAGCCGGGCACCTACCACTGGCGGCTGACGAGCATCGCTGCCGACGGCGAGATCGGCCCACCCGGGGCCGCGCGCAAATGGGAACTCAAACCCGAACCCGAGAAGGTCGAGCCCGCGCTCGAGGCCGACGAAGATTCGCTGACCGCCTCGTGGAACGACGCCGGACCGGGTCGGCGGTACCACGTGCAGTTGGCGTATGATCGAAGTTTTAAGGAAATGGAAATCGACCGTGTTACGGAGGAACCGAAGATCGCCTTCGAGCAGATCGGCGGACAGGTTCGTTACCTGCGCGTCCGCGTCATCGAGCCTGACGGTTACCAGGGCCCTTGGGGCACCGTGCAACGCGTCGATCCCGCACCCGACCCGACCGCCTGGCTCATCCCCGCACTCGGCGTATTGGGGCTGATTCTGCTGTAACGGAATGTTTGAGGCATTGACAAGCCGGTCCCGCGAAAGCGGGTTGTTGATGGTCGCCGTGCTGACTGTCTGCGGCTACCTGCTCGCCGGCGGCGAGGCATTGGAACGCGTAGATCACCTGATCTACGATCATTTTCTCAGTGCACAGCAGTACCACGCCGATGAACGCATCGTCATCGTCGCCGTCGATGACAGCAGCCTGAAGCGGCTCGGCCGATGGCCCTGGTCGCGCGCACGCCACGCGCAATTGCTCGACCGTCTGACCGCCATGCAGGCCCGCGCAGTCGGCTTCGACATCCTGTTCTCCGAATCCCAATCGAGCGACCCCGAAGCCGATTGGCAATTCGCCGAGGCCATGGCACGCAACGGCAAGACCATCATGGCGGTCGCGCCAAGCAACCCGCTGCCGAACTCTGCGATCACCGAAGTCATGCCGCTGCCGATCTTTGCGGCGGAGGCAGCCGGTATCGGCCACGTCGATATCGAGGTGGATACCGATGGCGTGTGCCGCAGCTTCTACCTGTTCGCCGGTCTCGGTGAACCGCATTGGCCGTCGTTCGCGTTGGCGCTGTTGCGCGTCGGCGGCGAGAACGTCACGCCCGACTACGATCCCAAATTGATCGATGCGCGCGGGCCGAGTCTCGGCTGGACTCGCTCGGGCCGGTACTTCGTACCGTTCGATCCGAGCGACGACGCGCTCGAGGTCATCCCCTATCACAAGGTTCTGAACGACGACGCCGTCGCGGCACGCATCAAAGACAAATTCGTTATCGTCGGTTCGACCGCTACCGGCCTGGGCGATGTGATCTCGACACCGGTATCGACGAATCACCAGCGAATGCCCGGCGTAGAGCTGACCGCGCACATCTTGAGCGGTTTGCTGCAGGAACAGCTCGTCCGCCAGATGGATGGCCTGACGTACAGGGTGCTGACAGTCATCCTGGTCGGCCTGGCCGCACTGTGGATGGTCTCGGTCAGCTTCCCGGTCGCCATGTTGAGCTTCGTTACCAGCGTCGCCGGCATCCTGGCATTCACCGCGCTGTGGCTGTTCGTCGGCCACCAGTGGTTTCCCCCGGCAGCGGCGATCGCGCCGCTGGTGATCGGCCTGCCGGTATGGGGCGCCTGGTCACTGTTGGCCGAAAAACAGATCAACCGCTCGCTGACCGACCGCATGCAGCACCAGGCGCTGCATCACTCGACGACCGACCTGCCCAATCAGTATGTGTTGGAAGAACGCCTGCGCAAGCTGAGTTCCGGCACGGCCGACGGCGACCCAGTCGCCGCGCTGATGATCGTCCATACCAAGTGGCCGGGCGGCATCAATAATCTGGTCGGCCATTCATCCGGCGACCGCTTGTTGCGCGCCGTTGCCCGCAGGCTCAGCGACGCGGTCCGCACGGACGACCTGGTGGCGCATCTCAACGGCGACGACTTCGCCGTGCTGATACAGAATCTGACCGATCCCGACAGTGCGCTGCGCATCGCTCACAACCTGATGACCGCCTTGCAGCAACCGGTCGAGGTCGATAACAAACAGATCTTCCTGTCGCCGCGCATGGGACTGAGCCTGTGGCCGCGCGACGGCCAGGACGGCAACACCCTGCTACGCAATGCCTACATCGCGATGTACCGCGCGCGCGTCGAGCAATCCGGGATGACCTGCGTCTATTCCGAAGCGATTGCCGAAGAGGTGCAGGCGCACTCGCAGCTCGAACAGGCGCTGGTCTCGGCGATGGAACGCGGCGAGTTCGAGGTCTATTACCAACCCCAGGTGGTCACTCAGTCCGGACGCATCGTCGGTGTCGAGGCGCTATTGCGCTGGCAGAATCCCGAACTCGGGCTGGTGTATCCCGGCACCTTCATTCCCGTCGCCGAACACAACGGCTTGATCCAGGCCATTGGCGGTTGGGTACTGCGAACTGCCTGCATGCAGGTGCAGCGCTGGAACGAACAGGGGCTCGGTCCGCTGCGACTTGCGGTCAACCTTTCGCCGCTGCAGTTCGCCGACGGCAATATCGTGGCCGAGGTGCGCTCGGCCTTGACCGAAAGCGGACTCGACCCACGCAGCCTTGAACTGGAGATCACCGAGAGCGCGCTGATGCAGAACATGGAGCTGGCAACCGAGGCCATGCGCCTGCTGAAAGAGGAAGGCGTGAAACTGGCGATCGACGACTTCGGCACTGGCTACTCGTCGCTGAGCAATCTGCAACACTTCCCACTCGACCGCATCAAGATCGACCAGTCGTTCACGCGCGAGATCAACAACAACCCGAACGTTCGGGAGATCACATTGACCATCATCACGATGGCAAAGAAGCTGCGCCTCGAGGTCATCGCCGAGGGTGTCGAAACCGAGTCACAGGCGGACTTTCTCGGCCAGCATGGCTGCGACGAACTGCAGGGTTACTTCTTTGGTCACCCGTTGCCTGCAGTGGAACTGGCCGACCTGCTCGACGCCAGTGCCGCGGGCCGACCCGTCAAAGCGGGGCAACCCGGAAAAAGCACGCTCAACACCAATCTCTGACCCGGCGGGCAATCGCTGTCAGCTAACCGATCGCAGCCAATCGCCGACAAACGTCGCGACCTTTTCAGGCTCATTCAACGGCAGGCAGGGAATCGATATTTCCTGAGACAAGGGACTATCGCTCGCGACCGCAATCACCCGTTCGTCGTCCGTGCACAGCAGCGGAGTGGCAAGGCTCGGACGATGCACCTCGATCTTGGCGATCGCCTCTTGCCGGAATCCTTCGACCAACACGAGATCCAGGATACTCAGATCCAACCTCGCAACCAGATCCGCCAATACCGGCTCGCTCGCCCCATCCCCTTCGGTTACCCAGAAGGTGCGGTAAGGCGAAGCCAGCAGCACCTGCTGCGCCCCCGCTTCGCGCAAGCGGTGCGAGTCCTTGCCGGGTTTGTCTATCTCGAAGTCATGGTGCGAATGTTTGATGACGGCGAGCCGTAGGCCTTGATCGCGCAACAGCGGAACGACTTTCGTCAACAAGGTGGTTTTACCCGTGCCGGAATAGGCAACAAAACCCAGCACCGGGATCTGCAAAGCGCTTGTGTTCATTATTCTGAAGCATCGCGTCCCGAGCCGGGCAGCGATACCTTTTCGCCTTTGGGAAACCGTTTGTCGAACCTGTTGTTAACACGGAAACACACCGTTCGCCAAGTCGATCAGTGACAAAGACGAATACGGGATCAGTTCGACTTGGCTTTGCAGTCGGCAATCAAGCGTTTGATTTCGGGCACACACGAACCGCAATTTGTGCCGGCGCTCAAGGCTCGCCCTATCGCCTCGGGGGTATCCAGGCCCTGCTTGCGAATCGCTTCGGTCAGTGTGTTCAGGCCCACACTGAAACAGGCGCAGACGACCGGACCGGCATCGTGTGCGCCCGACGGCGGCGTGCCACGCAGCAACCGGGCCCTCTCGGTTACATCGAGCGACTCCTTCTCGAAGAGTGCCGCCAGCCAGTCACGCGGCGGCAGATGCTCGACAGGGCCGACGATCAATACGGCATCCAACCGTCCGTCGACAATGCGTGCCGCACGGTAATTGGCCTGAGTTGAGTCGTGCAGCTCACGCCAATCGGGTTGCTCGCCTTCGACACACAACAGCTGCCGCGCGAATGACGCCCATTGTTCGGGCGTATCGTCACCCGCCATCTCGATATGCCATACGCTTTTGCGTCGGGCTTTCGACCAATAGGTTGCCTGCTGCGGATTCAAGTTGCGGCGCGACAACAGAAAGCCGTACCACTTCGCGCGACAGGCCTCCACCTTGACCGGGGTATGCTTGAACTCGGGTTGCCCGGAAACCGGGTCGACGGCCGGATTGACCACGCCGCCGATGCACGCCTGTGAGGCGAACTGATCATTCCAGTGGATCGGTGAGAAAACCTGGCCCGGCTGCTGTGCCTCGGTCACCTCGGCACGCAACACTGCACGTCCCCATCGACTGCTGACGGCCGCAAGACCTTTGTTGGCGATACCGAATCGCAATGCATCGACGGGATGAATCGCTACGAAAGGCTCGCCGATGTGACCCGAAAGGCGCGGCGACTTACCGGTGCGCGTCATCGTGTGCCAATGATCGCGCACCCGCCCGGTGTTCATGATCAATGGATAGTCCGCATCGACCACATTCGCCGGCGGTCGCGGAATCACGGCGACAAACTTCGCCTTTCGGTTGTCGGTGTAGAAGCGGCCTTCATCAAACATCCGGGCACGCGGCGAACCGCTGCCGGAACATGGCCATTGCACCGGCTCGAGTTGTTCATACCCGGTAGCGTCAAGACCCGCCAACCCGGAAATATCGAAGTCGCGGCTGCCATCGTTCTCAAAGCCGCTCAGCTGCGCGTGTTCGATGAAGATATCTTTCGGCGAGCTATAGTCGAACCCCTCATAGCCCAGGCGCTTGGCGACTTCGCCCAGTATCCACCAGTCCGGCTTAGCCTCGCCCGGCGAAGGCAAGAAGGCACGTTGGCGCGAGATACGGCGCTCCGAATTGGTCACCGTGCCGTCTTTCTCTCCCCATGCCTGTGCCGGCAGCCGGATGTCGGCGAACGACTGCGTATCCGTCAACGCCATGCAATCGGAAACTACCACGCAATCGCATTTCGCCAATGCCCGACGCACCTGAGCGGTGTCTGGCAGGCTCACTGCAGGATTGGTCGCCATGATCCATACGGCTTTGACGTCGCCATTCTCCATCGCGCGAAACAAATCGACCGCTTTCAACCCGGCTGTCGATGCCACCCTGTCGCTGCGCCAGAAACGCCCCACCAGATCGCGATGTCCCGGATTGTCGATATCCATGTGCGCCGCCAGCTGGTTCGCCAGCCCGCCCACTTCCCGTCCGCCCATCGCATTGGGCTGGCCGGTGATTGAAAAAGGGCCGGCACCGAGTTTGCCTATGCGGCCGGTCAACAGGTGGCAGTTGATGATCGCGTTGCCCTTGTCGGTTCCGCTGGTCGACTGATTAACCCCCTGGGAGAACATCGTTACCGTCTTGTCGGTGGATGCAAACAGGTGAAAGAACTCAAGAACGCGCTGTTCTTCGAGACCGCACTGCGCTGCGATTGAATCGATCGATGACGCATACCATGCGGCCTGGCGCAATGCCTCATCCAGGCCTTCGGTGTGCTCACCGAGAAAGGCATCATCCGCATAGCCGTTTTGCTGCAACCAGTTGAGCAGCCCACTGAACAGAACCGCATCCGAGCCCGGTCGAATCGGCAGGTGGAGATCGGCAGCATCGCAGGTCGCCGTGCGCCGTGGGTCGATGACAACCAGGCGCATGTCGGGACGCGTCTTACGCGCGCCGAGCAGGCGCTGATAGAGCACCGGGTGACACCAAGCCAGATTGGAACCGACCAGCACCACAAGGTCGGCGAGTTCCAGATCATCGTAGCAGTTGGGCACCGTATCGCTGCCGAACGCACGCTTGTAGGCGGCAACCGCCGACGACATGCACAGGCGCGAGTTGGTATCGATATTCGCCGAACCGATGAAGCCCTTCATCAGTTTGTTGGCTACATAGTAATCTTCCGTCAGCAACTGACCCGAGACGTAAAACGCGACCGCATCCGGTCCGTGCCGATCGATGATTCGACTGAACCTCTCGGCGACCGTATCCAAGGCCGACGTCCAGTCCGTCTGCTGACCATCTACCATCGGATGCAGCAGGCGACCGTCGAGATCGATGGTTTCGCCAAGCGCCGTGCCCTTCGAACACATACGGCCGAAGTTCGCCGGATGTTCGCGGTCACCCTTCACATCGATGCGCCCCTGATCCTCCAGGGTAACCACCACGCCACAGCCGACACCGCAGTACGGACAGGTCGTGCGCACCTTGTTTTGCGCCTGTTGGCTGTTCTGCGGGTTTGAATCGACCGTCATCGGCACGCTCATTTCAGACATATCCTTCACCGGCGGTTACCCGGACAAGCACGCGGGTGGTACCGTTTGCGGCCCTGACACCATGCGCCAAGGCGACAGCAATCAGACGTCCAGCATGACCTTGCGGGGCATGGTCATACCGGCGATCTTGCACAACTCGGGGCCGTAGCCGTGCGGGAACAGCTTGTGCAGGTACTTTCGCGTTCCCTTGTCTTCTCCCAGCTGCTGCTTCATGCCCTTCAGCAGCCAACGCGCCTCCGGCACGGCCTGGCGGTCTTCGTACCAATCGCGCACGAACTCGATCATCGTCCAATGATCGGGACCGAGCGTGATGCCTTCGCGTTGCGCAAGCGCCACACCAACCGTCGGATTCCACTCTGAAGGATCCAGCAGATAGCCGAGCAGGTCGGTGGCAATCACCCGTCCATCGGCTTCAATCGCATAGACGTCATCGGCCATGGCGCCGCCCGCTCCCGAACTCACGCCGCTGCCTCGCCGGCTTTCAGCGCGAGATAGACCTTGCCGTTTTCGATCTTGGTGGCGAACACATTGGTGCAACCCTCGTCCGGGCCGAGTGCCTCGCCGGAGGCCAAATCGATCTTCCAATTATGCAGCGGGCAGGTTACCGAGGTGCCATGCACGATGCCTTGCGACAAGGGACCGCCGCGATGCGGGCAGGCATCGCGCAAGGCGAACACCTGGTCGTCGCTGGTGCGAAACACGGCAACATCCATCGTATCGGTTTTGATGACACGACTACCCAGGCGAGGGATCTCGTCCAGCGCCACAACTTCAAGCCAATTGCTCATTGTTCTACCCATCTTAGTACCGCCCTTGGGGCGGGTTTACGTCCAACACCGCTGCGCACGATCGCGTCAGCCGGCCCGTTTGCGCTAGGCCGCAGAGATCTCGATCTTCTTGAATTCATGGCCGGCCTCGCCTTCGGCGCGCGCCTTCCACGGATCAATCTGGGCAAACTGCTGACTGAATTTGAAACGCTCGTACAGTGCCTTGCGATTGTCGGCGTCTTCCAACACCTTCTGCTTCACATGGTTGAGCCCGACGCGCTCGACCCAGGGCGCCGTGCGCTCAAGGTAGTGAGCCTCTTCGCGGTACAACTGAACGAATGCGCCGCAGTACTCCATGACCTCTTCTTCGGTCTCGACACGACACAACAGGTCGGTGATACGCACCTTGATGCCGCCGTTGCCGCCCACATGCAACTCGTAGCCGGAGTCGACACACACCACGCCGAAGTCCTTGATGGTTGCCTCGGCGCAGTTGCGCGGGCATCCCGATACCGCCAGCTTGAACTTGTGCGGCATCCACGAACCCCAGGTGAGTTCTTCGAGCTTGACGCCCAGGCCGGTTGAATCCTGCGTACCGAAGCGGCACCAGTTCTTGCCGGCACAGGTCTTAACCGTACGCAGCGCCTTGCCATACGCATGACCACTGACAAAGCCGGCATCCGACAGGTCTTTCCACATCGCCGGCAGGTCTTCTTTCTTGACGCCGAACAGGTCGATGCGCTGACCGCCGGTCACCTTCATCTCCGGTACCTTGTACTTGTCCGACACATCGGCGATCGCGCGCAGGTCATTGGCGGTGCACAGACCGCCGAACATGCGCGGCACGACCGAGTAGGTACCGTCCTTCTGGATATTGCCGTGAGCGCGCTCGTTGATGAAACGCGACTGTGCGTCGTCTTCGTACTCGGCAGGCCAATTGGCCAGCAGGTAGTAGTTCAGAGCCGGACGGCAACTTGCACAACCGTCGGGTGTTTTCCAACCCAGTGCCTCGCGAACCGCCGGCATTGATTTCAGTTTCTGCTTCTTAATCGCAGTGATCACGTCGTCGTGGCTGTGCTCGGTGCAACCGCACATGCCCTTCTTACTCGGCGCCTTGTCGTAACCCTCGCCCATGGTGCTGGCCAGAATCGACTCGACCAGGCCGGTGCACGAACCGCAGGAGCCGGATGCCTTGGTATGCGCGCGTACATCCTCGAGTGTGAACAGCCCCTTTTTGGTGATTGCATCGACGATGTCGCCCTTGCAGACGCCGTTGCAACCACAGATCTCGGCACTGTCCGGCAAGGCCATCACCGCAGCGGAGGTGTCACCATGCCCGGCATCGCCCAGGTCATGTTGACCGAACAGAATGGTGCTGCGAAACGCCGAGATGTCCGTGCCTTCGCGCAACAGGGTGAAGTACCAAGTGCCATCGAGCGTATCGCCGTACAACACCGCGCCCTTTACCTTGTTGTCGCGGATGACGAGCTTTTTATAAACACCCTGCGACGGGTCCTGCAGCACCAGGGTCTCGTCGCCCTCGCCTTCGTTGAATTCGCCGGCCGAAAACAGATCGATCCCGGTGACCTTCAGCTTGGTCGACGTCACAGAGCCTTCATAGCGCGCGATCCCCATCTGTGCCAGATGGTTCGCCGCCACCTTGGCCTGCTCGAACAACGGCGCAACCAAGCCGTAGCAATTACCGCGGTGCTGCACGCATTCGCCGAGCGCATAGATCTTCGGGTCGTAGGTCTGCATCGTATCGTCGACCACGATACCGCGTTCGCAGTGCAGGCCCGCCTTCTGCGCCAACGCCATGTTCGGCCGGATGCCTACAGCCATCACGACCAGGTCGGCGGGCACCTCGGAACCGTCGGCAAAACGCACACCGCTGACACGACCGTCGCCGAGCAGCTCGGCCGTCTGTGCCTCCATCAAAAACTTCATGCCCCGCTGTTCGAGCGAAGCCTTCAGCAAGGCAGAAGCCGGCTTGTCCAGCTGGCGCTCCATCAGGCTGTCGAGCAGGTGGACGACGGTGACGTCCATACCCTGCTTCATCAGTCCGTTCGCCGCCTCCAGACCAAGCAGACCGCCACCGATCACGACAGCATTCTTATAGTTCTTTGCTGCATCCAGCATGGCGTCGACGTCGGCAATGTCGCGGAAACCGATCACACCCTGCTTGTCGTGACCCGGCACCGGAATGATGAACGGGTTCGAACCGGTGGTGATCAACAGGCGATCGTAGTCGGCGCTCATGCCGCTTTCGGTGACCACTTTGCACTTGACGCGATCGATCTCGACGACCGGATCGCCCGTGATCAGCTCGATGCCGTTCTCTGCATACCATTCGCGGCTGTTCAGAACGATATCGTCGATCGTCTTCTCACCGGCCAACACCGGCGACAGCATGATGCGGTTGTAGTTCGGATGCGGCTCAGCACCGAACACCGTGATCTCGTAGTGCTCGGGCGCCAGCTTCAGGAGCTCTTCGAGCGTGCGTACACCGGCCATGCCGTTGCCGACGAGAATGAGTTTTTCTTTCGCCATCGTCATACCTCAGATGTCGTTCTGCACTAGCCGGCGGCCGTCGTGGACGCCGGGGTGTGGACCGGATTGGCCGCGGCCAATTCAGGTGATAAAGCGGCACGATCGACCACGTCGAATGCCGTCAGATAAGTTATTGGATCGTCGGGGTCGAATCTGCCGCCATCGAAAAAGCGGTCTGCGCCCAGTTCGATGCCACCCGCGCGCCAATTGGCCGCGTGCGTCCCCTCGGTTTTGTAGTCAGACGCAGGCGCCTCCATGCCCAGGGCCTTCGCAGCCTGCCGATACAGATCGCTGCGATAGACGCGTTCGGCGGTGGCGCGGATATCGATCGCCGTATCCACCTGTCCCCAGCGAATCATCTGCGTCAGAAACCACACGGCGTGTGAGCGCCACGGGAAATTGGCCGCATAGCGGTGAAACACGTTGAAGTCGGACAGGCTGCGCGAAAACTCGGTGCGCGCGTATTGGAAAGTACCGAGCATCGACATGCGCACGACATCCACCGGCGCGTTGACATAACGTGGCCGCGCGATCATGTCGACGACCTCCATGCGGTTCTCCGGAAGGTCGACCCACTTTGCGGCCTCCATCAGGGCCATCAACAGTGCCTGGTGGGTATTCGGATGCTGCAGCGCCCACTCTTCGCTGACACCCAGCACCTTCTCCGGGCTGTTGTTCCACAGCTCGTACTTCGTGATCAGAACGCGGCCCAGACCTTCGCGCACCGCGAGTTGGTTCCAGGGTTCACCGACGCAGCAACCGTCGATCTGGCCGGAGCGCAAGGCATCAACCATCTGCGGCGGCGGCACAACCACCAGCTTGATGTCGCGATCCGGGTCAATGCCGGCGGAGGCCATCCAGTAACGCAACTCATAGGTATGCGTCGAGGTCGGAAAGACTACGGCAAACGTCAACGGCTTGCGGCCGGCCTGCTTGTCGGCATCGACCAGCTTTTTCAAGGCCGTGGCGGTGACCGGTGAGCGCTTCATAGCGTCGCGGTCGGCCTCCAGCAGCCGCTGGTAAAGGGCCTCCGACACCGTGATCGCATTGCCGTTGAGATCCAGGCTCAGCGCCGTGATCATCGGCTTTTCGATCGGCCCCAAACCCAAGGTGGACGCAAGCGGCATGGTCGCAAGCATCTGCGCTGCATCCAGGATGCCCACTGCCACCTTGTCGCGCACATTGGCCCACGAGGTCTCTTTCGACAGCGTGACGTCCAGGCCATATTTGCCAAAGATGCCCTTCTCCTGGGCGACGATCAGCGGCGCGCAATCGCTGAGCGCGACAAAGCCCAAGGCCAGGTTCGGTTTCTCCAGCGTCAAGGGGTCGAAACCCGCTGGTAGCGAATTGTCATTCATCGTTTTACCGTTCAACCCGCAAGGCGAAGCTTTGACGCATCGTCGTCATCGCTACTGTCGTCATCCGCTTTCTGAACGGTCGGTTTGGCTTCCTCAGCGCCTTGCGTCACATGACGCTCGTGCAGGAAGCGCACGACCTCGGCGCGGTAGTGGTTGTACGAGGGGTCCTCGGCCAACGCGAGGCGATCGCGCGGACGTTCGATATCGATGTGCAAGATCTCGCCGACCGTGGCCGACGGGCCGTTGGTCATCATGATGATGCGGTCGGACAACAGCACCGCCTCGTCGACGTCATGGGTGATCATGACGACGGTATTGTTCAGGCGCGCCTGGATCTCCATCAGCGAGTCCTGCATGTGCGTGCGTGTCAGCGAGTCCAGTGCGCCGAACGGCTCGTCCATCAACAGCACCTTCGGCTCCATCGACAAGGCACGCGCGATACCCACGCGCTGTTTCATACCGCCGGAGATCTCATCGGGCTTGCGATCGAGCGCATGCGACATGTGCACCAGCTCAAGGTTGTGCCGCGTCCACTCATCGCGTTCGGCCCTGCTCTTGGTTTTCTTAAAGACCTGGTCGACCGCCAGGCGGACGTTGTCATAAACCGTCAACCACGGCAGCAGCGAGTGGTTCTGGAACACCACGGCCCGATCCGGTCCGGGTTCACCGACCTCGCGATTCTCGAGCAACACGCCACCTTTGCTGGCGCGCAACAGACCGGCGACGATGTTCAGCACGGTCGATTTACCGCAACCCGAATGACCGATCAGCGAGATGAACTCACCCTTCTCGACCTTCAGGTTGACGTCATTGAGTACGTTCAGCGGGCCATTGTCGGTCGGAAAGGTGATGCCCACGTGATCGATGTTGAGATAGGTATTCATCAATTACTCCTCGGGCCGCGCTCAGCGCAATACCGCAGATTTATCCCAGCTGAATGCACGCTGCAGAGCCAGCATGCCGCGATCGAGCAGGAATCCGATAAAACCGATGACGATCACCGCCACCATGATGCGCGCCAGCGAGTTGGAGCTGCCGTTCTGGAACTCGTCCCAGACAAACTTGCCCAGTCCCGGGTTTTGCGCCAGCATCTCGGCCGCGATCAGCACCATCCAACCGATACCGAGCGACAGACGCAGGCCGGTGAACATCATCGGAATGGCCGACGGCAGTACGATCTTCACGGTCTTGGTCCACCAGTTCAGGCGCAGCACCCGGCTGACGTTGATCAGGTCCTTGCTGACGCCCGACACACCGACGGCGGTGTTGATGATGGTCGGCCACAGGCAGCACAGGGTTACCGTAATTGCCGAATTCACAAACGACTTGGAGAACATCGGATCCTGGCTGACATACACCGCGGACACGACCATCGTGACCAACGGCAACCAGGCCAGCGGCGATACCGGCTTGAAGATCTGAATGATCGGATTGAATGCCTGGTACAGCGTCTGGCTCATGCCGATGACGATCCCCACCGGGATAGCGATCAACGAGGCGATGATGAAGCCAGCCATTACCGTCCACAGGCTGGTGAAGATCTGATCGATGAACGTGGCCTTGCCGGTGTACTGACGCGCCTTCATCTTTTCGATGCGTTCTGCCGGTTTGCCGGCGGCGACCGCTTTGTCGATACGCGCCTGCATGCGGTCATAAAACTCGCCTTCGCGCACGCGCTCGGCGCTGTGCTCGTCATACAGTGCGACACTCTGCTCCCAAACCTTGCCCGGCCCAGGCAGTTCACCCAACGAGGTCTGCACCTGCTTGGCGCCTGCGGTCCACAGCACCAGGAATACCAGGATCGCCGCCATTGGCACCAGGACATTGCGCGCAATGCCACCGGTCGCCTTCGATAGGCTGTCGCCGGCGAGGAAATCGAGGAATCGGCTAAGCGGGCCGAACTCGAAGGTTTTACGGTTGCGAATAGCACTGATCATCATGTGCTCCTAAAAACTATGTTCGCGTATTCATGGCGGGGCAGGCGATTGCCTGCCCCGCTTCAGTCTTACAGGACTTCGTCGCCCTTCAGGCCGATCTCGAACGCCTTCAGATAGTCGTTCGGCTTGGTGCCATCGAAGGTCACGCCGTCGATGAACTCGGTCTGCGGTGCGCGGTAGCCAGTTTCGCCATCGAAGTTCGGAAACTCATCCGCCGTCATGTGGCCTTCGGCAATCAGCTCCATGGCTGCCTGCTTGTAGATGTCCGGGCGGTAGACCGACTTGGCAACTTCGTCGTACCAGCTATCGGCTTTCGGCTCGGCAATCTGGCCCCAGCGACGCATCTGGGTCAGGTACCAGACCGCATCCGAGTAATAGGGATAAGTTGCGTTGTAGCGGAAGAACACGTTGAAGTCCGGCACTGCGCGCTTGTCGCCCTTTTCGTATTCGAAGGTACCGGTCATCGAGTTGGCGATGACTTCATAATCTGCACCAACATAGTTCGACTGCGACAGGATCTTCACTGCTTCAGGGCGATTGCCGTTGTCATTCGCATCCAGCCACTTGGCTGCGCGCAGCAAGGCCTTGACGACACGTACCGTGGTGTTCGGATACTTCTCGGTAAATTCTTTGTTCATACCAAAGACTTTTTCCGGGTTGTCCTTCCAGATCTCGTAGTCGGTGATCACCGGTACGCCGATCCCTTTGAACACAGCCTGCTGGTTCCAGGGCTCACCTACGCAGTATCCATAAATGGTGCCAGCTTCGAGCGTGGCCGGCATTTGCGGCGGCGGCGTTACCGACAACAGCGCATCGGCCTGCAACGTGCCGGTGATGTCACCCTTGTGCGGTGCGTAATATCCGGGGTGGATGCCGCCGGCCGCCAGCCAGTAACGCAGCTCGTAGTTGTGCGTCGACACCGGGAACACCATACCCATCTTGAACGGCTTGCCCTTGGCCTTGTAGTCATCGACCACCGGCTTGAGGTAGTCGGCCTTGATCGGGTGCTGCGGCTTGCCGTCGGCCTGCTTCGGCACATGCGGTTTCATCTGTTCCCATACCTCGTTCGACACGGTGATGCCGTTGCCGTTGAGGTCCATCGAAAATGGCGTGACGATGTGAGCCTTGGTACCGAAGCCGATGGTCGCGGCCAGCGGTTGACCGGCCAGCATGTGCGCACCGTCGAGTTGGCCGTCGATAACGCCGTCCAACAGCACCTTCCAGTTGGCCTGTGCTTCGAGCGTTACATACAGGCCTTCGTCTTCGAAGTAGCCCTTCTCATAGGCAATCGCCAAGGGCGCCATGTCGGTCAGCTTGATGAAACCGAACTTCAGGTCTTCCTTTTCCGGCTCACCCACCGCTGCACTTGCGGTGCCGCCGAACGCACCGATCACCATGGCCAAACCGGTGGCCAGAACCGTGCGCTTCAAGAACCCTCGGCGGGTCATGGAGTCGAGTTGTTTTTTCATCAATCGGGACCTCGTCACTTCCAAAAATTTCAGGCAACAAAAAAGGCGCACTGCATCGAACGAGAACTTCTCCGTTCGGACAGGACGCCATTGTCGTGGTTGGCCTACTTTGGCCTTGTCGGTCACATCTGCCGGTCAGCCCGCCGTTGGGTCGACTTGATTGCAGACATGACAAAGTTGAGAAACCCTAGAGCAACGCTTGTGCCAATTAGCCTTGTGATTTTGTCGCGCTGCCGCTTAAGCTCCTGGCCAAGTTGTTAAGTCGCTGTAATTTAGAGACTTCTAACGTAGCCAGCTGAAGCCGGGCGACGTTGGTGATCGCAGCCAAGCCCCTCACCGCCTATTAGTACACCGACCAAGACCGCACCAACAGCGTGCGAGAAACCGAATCCCGGTGTTATTCAGAGATCATGTTGGTGCGTTTTCAGATCAGCAGGTCGGCGGCATTGACGATGGCTTCGGCAATGTCGACGAGGCGCTTGTTGGTGCTCATCGCGAGTTTGCGCATCGCCTTGTAGGCCTCGTCTTCGCTCATGCCGCGCTGTTTCATCAGGATGCCCTTGGCCTTGTCGACCACCTTGCGCTCCGCCAGTTGCGCGCGGGTTTTTTCGAGCTCTTGCGAAAGGGTATGGAACTGCTGAAAGCGTTCGATGGCGGCATCGAGGATCGGACGCACGCGCTTCTGGCTGATGCCGTCGACCACGTAGGCGCTGACGCCGGCAC